>JACOWZ010000003.1 GCA_016176525.1 Candidatus Colwelliibacteriota bacterium
GTCGGCTCTGATATTCCCGCCCACATGGAGTTTTTGCTGTGGTGTGCCTGTTGAACCAAGGCCTATTGCTACATTGCCGTTGATTACTCGGAGGCCGACGGAGATTCCGGAGCCCTCACCAACTGTTAGACCGCCTTCCTTTATCTGGCCTATACTGCCTGTGTGGAGAGGCGCAGAAGCATTGTTGCCCGGAGGGTTGGACGTTGGACGGTTCCAGGCTGATACAGTCTGGATGCCTGCAAAGACAAAGGCCATTGTCAATATCAAGGATAAAATTAATGGTTTTTTATTCATCTTAGTTAATATTTTAACATATTAGTATTAATCTGCAGTCATGGATTGAATGAGCTCATTAAAATCTTTATCTGGGAGACTTGTGTAGTTTGGCCCGACATCACCTGCCGACTTTGTAGAATCCGGAGTTTTAGTATCTGGCGTGCCGCGCAGTTTTTCTAATAATTCCTTCTGTTCTTCCGTAAGTTCAGTTGATGGAGGTTCTGTGAGGTTGTCGGGCCGACTGCGATTTACAATAAACATCCATACGGCAAACGCCGAAACAATTATAACCGCCGTAATAATTAGAATATTTGACTTTGCCATTAGCGCGGCCTTGTTTCTCTAATGTGTATCGGAGCTGTTGGAGGTTGGAAAATCCAGTTTGTTTCATCCTCAAACTGAACCCAGCCAACAACATCGCTGCCCCACGCAAATCCTTCAAAGCTATTCCCATCTTCCATTAAACAAACTCCGTAGTGTGCTCCGCCACTGGTTTCTCCAGCAAGTTTAATCCAACCGTCCCATCCACTTGCGTCGCTGCCAGCGTCGGCTCTTACCCAGCCCTGTGCTTCTAAACCGCTTGCGCAAACATCACTAGAAACAGCACGGACCGTGGCAGGCATCGTTGGAGTTTCTGGATAAGGAGCCGGCGGTTCAAAATCTATCCAACCGATATTAGAAGACCATGCATAGCCGCTAAATTTGCCAGTAGGCGGGTCGATTTTAACTTGGTAGTCCGGCTGGCTGCCGCATGTTTGCGGGTCTTCATTTGCGCAACTAAAACTTATCCAGCCTACATTTGAAGACCATGCATAACCATTTAGAAGGTTTTCGTGCTCGCTTGCCTGCAAAACACTCGAACCCTGTATAAAAAACAAAACCGCAAAAAGCGCAAAAAGACCAAGCGCCGCGAATATTGTTAGATTACCCTTTGATTCCATTGCCATATAAATATTATAACATTTCTTACTTGCTCAACCATGCAGCTGCGGCGTTTAGTTCCGCTTCTTGCTTAGATTTACCATCCCCTTCAGCCTCTTTTTTATCGCCGAAAAACAAGCCAACTCGAAACTCGCGCGCATGCGCGGGACCAGACTCTTCTAAAACTTTATATGTTGGAGTAATTTTAAATTCGCTTTGTGCGCGCTCTTGTACAATGCTTTTTGCGTCTTTGCCGCCTAGTTCTACTTTATCCAATTTTGACATTATGTTTTTTTCTACAAATACGCGGGCTACATCGTAGCCTTTATCTAAATATATGGCGCCAATCAAGGCCTCTAGCGCATTTGCGGCAATTTTCTCGCGGCTTTTGCTTTTTAGCGACTCTCTGGCCTCACTTTTAGACAGCTGCACTTTATCAATAATCATTAATTCTTCTGCAACTTGGTAAAGAGTTCTGGAATTTACTAGCGCGGCTCTATATAAAGTAAGTTCTCCCTCCATTTTTTGAGGGAATAAATTAAAAAGGTGTGTTGTAACAATAAGTTCCAAAACTGCGTCGCCTAAAAATTCCAGCCGCTCGTTATGCGCGGCGCCCGGTTCTTTCGCCTCGTTCATATATGAACGATGGGTTAGTGCTTCTTTTAAGAGATTCCTATTGCCAAAAACAACCCCAATCTTTTCTTCAATCTCTTCGTAATTCATTCTTCTTTCTTCTTATCTGGCTCTCCCATTTCTCTGTATACCGTGCCCAAAACTCCATTTACAAACTTACCGGAGTTGTCTCCGCCGTAACTCTTAGCTAACTCTATCGCCTCGTTTATTGCCACGCGCGGAGGCACCTCTTTGCGGTCTGCAAATAAAAGTTCATAAAGCCCAATGCGCAATATGTTTCTGTCCACAATCGGCAATTTTGTAAGCGGCCAGTCTGGTGCAGACGTTTCTATTATTTTATCCAACTCTGACATTTTATTTATAACCCCGTCAGAGAGTTTCTCCACAAATTCAGGCTCGTTGAACCCTGGCGCGAACTCTGCCAAGTTGCGCTTTAAAACAGTTTTAGGATCTTGCTTTCGCCCATAAAAATCCCATTCGTAGAGGGATTGCAAAACCAAAGACCTGCCAAGTTGCCTAGTTGCCATTTATTTCGTGGATTCGGATGTATTTTGGGTTTTTCTTTCTTTGTAAAATCCGCAGTTTGGGCATGCTTTATGCGGCATTGTTGGGGCTTTGCACTTCGGGCACGGCATTAAAGACAAAGGGGTTCTTGCTAAATGACTCCTCCGCCTGCCTACTTTTGATTTTGAATGTCTTTTTACTGGTACGCCACCCATTTGAATAGTTAATAGTTTGTAGTGAGTAGTGTAGTAGATTTCTTCAAGAAGGTCAATCGGTGAACTTTGGAATGACTATGCTTTTTTATTGCTAGGCGGTGGATTCTTGTTCCATAGCCTTTATGCAGATTAAAGCTATACTCTGGATATTTTTTATGTAATTTAACCATATATCTGTCGCGAGCAACTTTGGCAACAATAGAAGCTAATTTTATTGCATTGATTTTCTCGTCGCCTTTTATTATTGTCTTTGCCCACGGAAAATTAAGCATCTGATACTTTTTGTGTTTAACATATAAACCGCCATCCAGAAATAGTGAGTAGTTAATAGATTGTAGTGAGTAGTTGAAAAGTAATTTTTTTAGCGCGCGGTGAGCAGCCAAGTTTGCGGCCATGGTTATGTTTATGCCATCAATCTTGTTTGGATAAACTCTTGCAACTGCGTATCTAAAGTTTGTGCGGATATATTCTGCCCAAAGTTCGCGATGATGAGATAAAAGTTTTTTAGAATCCCGAAGCGGTAATTTTAAATTTGAAATTTTAAATTTTAAATTGACTGGCGCGGCTACTGCCGCAACAGTTATTGGCCCTGCGAGCGCCCCTCTTCCAACTTCGTCTATGCCTATTACATACTTCACTTTGTGAAGTATAGAATTTTCAATTTTAAATTTCCAATTTTCATTGAATTTTCAATGTTTTAAATATAGAATAAGCACGCACTATGCCTAAATTCGTACATCTGCATACCCACAGCCACTACTCCCTCTTAGACGGCTTGTCTAAAATAGACAAGCTGGTTTTGCGTGCAAAAGAACTTGGCATGCCAGCATTAGCACTTACCGACCACGGCAATATGTACGGTGCTGTTGAATTCTACAAAAAATGTAAAAAAGAAGGTGTGAAACCGATAATTGGCGTAGAAACCTATATTGCCAAAAATTCGCGCTTTGGGCGCGACTCGAAAACAGATTCTACAAGGTATCACCTAACACTCCTTGTTAAAAACGGGGTTGGCTACAAGAATTTAAACACACTTATAACAAAGTCTCATTTAGAGGGCTTTTATTACAAACCAAGGATTGATAAAGAACTTTTAAAAGAGTATAGCGAGGGGTTAATTTGCCTATCCGGCTGCTTTTCCGGCGAAGTAGCAAGGCTTTTACAGGCTAATCAGGTGGAAGTTGCCGAGCGTGTTGCAAAAGAATACAAAACAATATTCAAAGACGATTACTACATAGAAATACAGCCTCATAGCCCGAATCTCCATAAAGGGCTTATTGCGATTTCCAAAAAATTAAATATTCCGCTTGTTGCAACGCAAGACTCGCACTATCTTAGACCTGAAGATGCTACTATGCACGAAGTATTTTTGGCAATTCAGACAAACGCAAGATTTGAGGACGAAGACAGATTTAGTTTTAAAAAATATAACGCGTCACTGCGGCCGATGGAAGAAATGGCAGAGCTTTTTAAAGACTTGCCAGAGGCAATAGAAAACACGGTTAAGATTGCGGATAAATGTAATTTTGAGTTTCAGCTAGGTAAAACAATACTCCCCCACTTCGATGTGCCGGAGGGTAATGATGCAAATTCATATCTGGAAAAACTCTTAATGGAGAAACTCGCCAACCGTTATCCAAAGGCGCCACAAGAAGTAAAAGACAGGCTAAAGTATGAGCTAAGCGTAATAGAGAAAACCGGCTTTGCGGATTACTTTTTGATAGTGCAAGACTTTGTAAACTGGGCAAAAGAGCGCGGGATTGTTGTTGGGCCCGGCAGGGGTTCTGCGGCGGGGAGCATAATTTCTTATATTTTAGGCATAACAGATGTAGACCCTTTAAAATATAACCTTCTTTTTGAGAGATTCTTAAACCCAGAGAGAATATCAATGCCTGATATTGATTTGGACTTTGCCGACACCCGCCGAGACGAAGTGCTGGGTTACCTTAAAGATAAATATGGCGAAGACCATGTAGCGCAGATTATAACCTTCGGAACAATGGCCGCCCGGGCATCTGTGCGCGACGCAGGCCGCGCGCTCGGCATGCAATATGACTTTTGCGACCGCATAGCAAAATTAATTCCGTTTGAACCGAATATGAATAAATCTGATACCCGCTTGGATAAATATCTGGAGGCTGTGCCGGAGCTAGGGCAAGAATACAAAACAAACCCAGACGCTAAAAAACTAATAAACGCCGCGCGCGAACTTGAAGGCACGGTTAGGCATGCATCTGTGCATGCATGCGGAACCGTGGTATCGCGCGAATCACTAGTAAACTATATGCCACTTCAGCGCTCGCCGCAGGATGAGAAGGCAACAATCACGCAATTTGAAATGCACAGCGTAGAAGACCTCGGGCTTTTGAAAATAGATCTTTTGGGGCTGCGCACGCTAACAATTATTGAGGAAACGCTCCGCTTGCTTAAAGAAATGCAAGGCAAGGATATTAATATTACTGAAATTCCATTGGATGACAAAAAAACATATAAATATCTACAAACTGGCGAGACAACCGGCGTGTTCCAGTTTGAATCCAGTGGAATGCGCAGATATATGAAAGAAATTGTACCTACCACACTTGAAGACTTAACTGCGCTTGTCTCACTATATAGGCCCGGCCCAATTGAACTTATCCCCTCTTTTATTGCGCGCAAATTTGGGCGCGAAAAAGTAACCTACCTTCATCCAAAACTTGAACCCATATTAAAAACCACCCACGGCATAGGGGTATACCAAGAGCAAATGATGCAAATTGCAAGAGACTTGGCAGGCTTTACACTGCCGGAAGCCGACACCTTGCGTAAAGCTATAGGCAAAAAGATAAAGTCGCTTTTGGATGAACAAGAGAAAAAACTTATTGACGGCATGGTTAAAAACGGCATAAACGATACAACTGCGCGTAAGATTTGGGAACTCTTCCCACCTTTTGCAAGATATGGATTCAATAGAAGCCACGCTGTAAGCTATGCGCTTATTGGCTACCAAACAGCATACTTGAAGGCGCATTATCCGGTTGAATTTATGACCGCGCTTTTAAATAATTCTAAAGAAGATGTTGAGCGCATTGCCCTTTTGGTAAGCGAAGCTAAAAGAATCGGCATACAAGTTTTGCCACCGGATATTAATATGAGCGCGGAAAAATTCGTGCCAGAAGACAGCAACATCCGCTTTGGAATAGCTGCCATAAAAAACGTAGGCAAAAACATAACAAGCGTAATAGTAGAAGAGCGGTTAAGGGGTGGGGCATATAAAAGTTTGGAAGATTTCGCATCACGTATAAGCCACAGAGACCTCAATAAAAAATCATTGGAATCTTTGGCAAAAAGCGGCGCGCTGGATTCATTTGGTATTGAAAGAAATACCATATTAGAAAATATGGACAACATTTTAAAACTGAAAAATGGCGCCAAATCTGCAAACGAAAATCAGATAGGACTTTTTGCACACAAACCAATTGAGATAAAAATAAAATTAAAAGAAGCAAAACCTGCGGCTAAAATGGAGCGGCTAAATTGGGAAAAAGAGCTTTTAGGCTTATATATTACAGACCATCCGCTAACTGGAGCCTTAAGTAAAATTAAAGGAGCCGAGCCGATATCTGGAGTACTAACAGAGACAAATGAAAGAAAGACCCATAAAATTGCCGGTCTTATAACAAAAATACAATATATCAACACGAAGAATGGCGACCCTATGGTTTTTGCTAGAATTGAAGATATAGGCAACAATATAGAAGCGTTGATTTTTAGTGATGTATTAAAGAAAGATGCATCTATATGGACAGAAGGAAATATTGTAGGAATTGCGGGTCGCATTAGCCGCAAAAACGGAGAACCGAAGATAATATGCACAGCAGTAAAACTAATAAAATAGAAAATATTCGGCATTCGCTAGCTCACCTTTTGGCCGCCGTAGTGCAAAAACGGTATCCAAAAGTAAAGCTTGGTATTGGCCCCGCAATAGAGGGCGGTTTTTATTATGATTTTTTGTTTGCAAAACCGATCTCGGCGGATGTTTTGCCGGAAATTGAAAAAGATATGCGCGAACTTATTAGAAAAGGTTTGGTATTTTCCGGAGAAAAAATAACACCCGCCAAGGCCCGCACTCTTTTTAAAAATCAGACGTTTAAACTGGAACTGATAAAAGACTTTTCAAAAGAAAAGAAACAACTAACTACATATAAGACTGGCGATGTTTTCCAAGATTTATGCAAGGGCGGGCATGTTAAAAATACCTCGGAGATTAACCCCGATGCATTCAAATTAACCCACCTTGCCGGCGCCTACTGGAAAGGCGATGAGAAAAATAAAATGTTAACACGTATATATGGTGCGGCGTTTGAGACTAAGCGCGAACTTGATGAATATCTTGCGCACATAGCCGAAGCCGAAAAACGAGACCACAGGCGTATAGGCAAAGAATTAGATTTGTTTACTTTCTCTGATTTGATTGGCGCAGGGCTCCCTCTTTTTACCCCGCGTGGAGCTGCAATGCGAGAAGCGTTAATTGATTTTTTATGGAGTTTATCTAAAAAATATGGATACCAAAAAGTATCTATACCACATATAACAAAAATTGATCTGTATGAAAAGAGTGGGCACGCCGCAAAGTTTAAAGATGAGTTTTTTTACGTGCATGGCGCACAGAGCGGAGCAGACTTTGTAATGAAACCGATGAACTGCCCCCATCATACACAAATTTATGCATCGCGTCCGCGAAGCTACCGCGACCTGCCAATACGGCTAAATGAGCCGACAATGATGTACCGAGACGAAAAGCCAGGGCAACTTCGAGGCATAGAGCGCGTGCGTTCTATAACTGTTGATGACGCCCACATATTCTGCACACCAGACCAAATAAAAGACGAGGCAAAAAATATTGTAAAAATCATCAAAGAATTCTACTCCGCATTAGGAATGTGGAAAGAAGGTGTAACATTCTGGGTATCACTCTCCGTGCGCGACCCTAAAAACCTAAAGAAATACCTAGGTGAAGATAAAAATTGGAATAAAGCCGAGAATTTTTTGGAAGAGGTGGCATTAGGAATGGACTTAAATGCAAAACGAATGGAGGGCGAGGCTGCGTTCTACGGGCCGAAATTAGACTTTATGTTTAAAGATGCGCTAGGCCGCGAGACGCAACTCGCAACAATTCAAATAGACTTTGTACAACCTGATAGGCTCGGTTTGGAGTATGTAAGCGAAAACGGGAAAAAAGAAATACCAGTAATGATACATCGCGCAATTGCGGGCTCATTGGAGAGATTTATGTCAATCTTGATAGAACACTTCGCCGGTGTATTTCCGTTATGGCTCTCCCCCGTTCAGATTGTCGTAATTCCTATTTCAGAAAAGTTTAATAAGTATGCGGAGGAAGTGCGCGAGAAATTATTTAATGCAGACATTCGTGTTGAGGTTGACGATAGCAACGAAACCCTAGGTAAGCGCATCCGCAGTGCCGAAATGCAAAAAGCGCCGTACATTGCAATAGTTGGAGAAAAAGAAATGAACGCCGGTACTATAGCACTCCGTAAACGCGGCAAAGGAGATGAGGGTGTAATTGGCGTAGATAAGTTTATTGAAAGACTAGAGAAAGAAATTGAAGAAAAGACTCTTTAAGCCAAGGATTATTATAATCTTAGGTCCAACCGCTAGTGGAAAATCTGATTTAGCGGTAAATATCGCTAAGAAACTCAATGGCGAAGTGATTTCTGCCGATTCGCGGCAGGTTTATAATGGGTTAGATATTGGCTCTGGAAAAATAACAAAACGCGAGATGCGCGGAGTTCGTCATTATCTTTTGGACGTCGCCTCTCCAAAAAAGGTTTTTACTGTCGCGCAATATCAAAAGCTCGGCAAACGCGCTATAAAAGATATTTTGCACCGAGGTAAACTCCCCATAATCTGTGGCGGCACCGGGCTTTATATTGATGCGCTTATATATGACAAAAAATTCCCCGCCGTGCCACCGAACAAAAAACTGCGCGCAAAATTAGAAAAACTATCAACCACAGAACTCTTTGTGCGAATTAAAAAACTAGACCCAGAGCGGGCGAAAACAATTGAAAAACAAAACCGCAGGCGATTGATTCGCGCATTAGAAATTATTGAAGAGCTAGGTAAGGTGCCGAAGATTAAAACATCGTCTCCATACGAAACGCTAAAAATCGGCATTAAACTGCCGCGAGAACGGTTGAAAAAAAATATTACGAAACGGCTTGAAAAAAGACTAAAGCAAGGAATGGTTAAAGAGGTGGAGAATTTGCATAAATCCGGCGTTAGCTGGAAGCGACTAGATGATTTAGGACTTGAGTATCGCTATGTCTCGCGATATCTGCGTGATATGATCAATCATAACACCATGAAAGAGATGATTCTACGTGAAAGTTGGAAATACGCCCGCCGCCAAATGACGTGGTGGAGAAAAGATCAATCCATTCACTGGATTTCTGGAAAAATAAATAGCAGGCTAAATAGCCTGCTTAACTTCCGATACCCTAAACGGAAATAGATTTTGCCCTTACATCAGTCGGCGGCATAAATGCGTACTTCAAACCGCAGCGTGTACAATGAATTTCTTCGGTAATAACTTGCATTGTCCCAACCGGATTAAATTGTGTTGGGTATGGTTCAGTGCTGGATGTTTCAGAAACTACCACTGTACCGCCACAAAACACACATTCGCCGGTTTTTGCCTTGCGATCTGGTTGCTTTAGCAATGTTTCAGTTTTCAGCATTTTTTCCACCCTATGTGGAGTACTAAAAGGGTTTATAGCGTAAATATCTTTACTTTGTCAAATAAAAACCGACGGATAAACCATCGGCATGCGTGGGATCTACTCCCCACTTCGGTTGTCGACCATCTCGGTGCGCCATAGGATGTGCGGTCCATTAAGGACCAGGTCTTTGTGGTCCGGCGCACGGAGAGTCCCCTCGGCGATAGTTCCTCTCCCGTAATTAGGAGAATGAACCTGCCCACCACAGAGACTGTGTCTGGTATTTCCAATAGGAATCCCTTTCTTCTGATCAGCGATTTGGAAATCCGTCTTGGAGTGACCGAGCGCGATCATCGCGATCCGCAGATTCTCCCAAGTAGTCGGTATCGGAACACAGAACCAGTCACCTTGGCGTAGAGCAGTAACGCCAAAGTTCTTTTCCAGTTCTTTGATCCGTTCGGGCTTGAGACTATCGTAGAATGCCTGTTCGCCTTGGCGCAGAATTTGAGCCGCCTGATCTTGCATCCTTACGACAAAGGCAGACGCCTCGTCGGTGCCGCCGAAAAGGACCCATCTGGCATGCTCTAGTGGCACAATAAGGATAAATTGTTCTCCTCCGCGAAGAGGGAAAAATTCTGCCTCATCCAGATATGGCAGGAAAATTGTGCGACCCTTGCAGTGCGGAGATTGCACCATAAGCTTGTTTTTATCTTTCTTGTCTTGAGTGGGTAGAACCCACTCAATATTAGCTGCTCCGGCTTTGCGCGGAACTTGTCCGCTTGCCTTTAACTCAAACAACCGCATTTTTCTCACCTCTATATGTCTGACCCCGAACCTCGGGATCGATGTGCTGGGATTTTTATATCACTAAAAAAATAGTACGTCAACTAGTCAATTTACTAATAAAAAGCTTACGTAATACTTCTGGGTTTCCGCGGCCTTTGAGCTTGCCCATTGCGCGGCCGACTAGGGCTTCTAGCGCGGCAGTTTTGCCCTTTTTATAGTCCGCTACTACTTTTTCAGATTCTACGATAACGCCAGATACGACTTTCTTAAGCTCTCCTTCGTCGCTTATCTGCGAAAGCCCTTCGTCTTTCATAATCTCGCGCGGATCCCCGCCTTTTACAAACATTTTTGCTAAAATATCTTTTGCCGCGCGGCTGCCAAGCTCCCCTTTTACGATAAGCGCTATTAAGTCTGCAAAATCCTCTGGTGTTATTTTTATTTTCTCAACGGGTGTGTTAGTTGATGCTGTAAGCCCAAGTAAATCAGAAGTTAAATAATTAAAAACAAGCTCTACGTTTTTAGAGTCATCCTGCATTTCTTCGTCCAATTCGGAAACTACCTCTTCAAAATATTTGGCCAAAAATCTGTCAGATACCAATATTTCTGCGCGTTCTGCTCTTAAATTGAATTCTTTTTGGAAACGCTCGCGCTTTTGTGCAGGAAGCTCCGGCAGCTCAACTTTAATTTCTTCAACTTCTTTTTTGGTTATTTTTAGCGGCGGTAAATCCGGCTCCGGCAGATAGCGATAATCGTGCGCTTCTTCTTTTGTGCGCTGGCTGTAGGTCGCCTGTTTTGCATCATCCCAACCGCGAGTTTCTTGCGTTACTTTGCCGCCGTTCTCTAAAACCTCTTCTTGCCGTTTTATTTCATATGCAATAGCACCTGCTACTGCGCGAAAAGAGTTAAGGTTTTTAACTTCAACTTTTGTACCCCGCTTTTTATCCTTGCTTATAGAAATATTAGCCTCAACTCGCATCTCGCCATGCTCCATATCTGCATGGGATATTTCTAAATAACGCAAAATAAGTTGTAATTCTTTAGCAAAAGTAAGTGCCTGATCAGCAGAGGTAATAACAGGCTCGGTAACAAGCTCCATAAGCGGCCTGCCGGCGCGGTTAAAATCTACCAAGCTATTGCCACTTTTATCGTGTATTAATCTGCCGGTGTCTTCTTCTAGATGAACGCGGGTTATTTTTACGCCCACAAGCTCGCCACCTTGCACGAGCGGCATATCATATTGGGATATTTGATATCCTTTTGGTAAATCCGGATAAAAATAATTTTTGCGGTCAAACTTTGCGAATTCCGGAATTTTTCCACCCAATGCAAGCCCTAACTTTATTACAGAACGCACAGCTTCGCGATTTATTGTAGGCAGTGTCCCAGGATGCCCCAAACAAATCTCGCAGACGTTTTTATTTGGCTCTCGGTCATCGCGCACATTCGGGCACGAACAGAACATCTTGCTCTTCGTAGACAACTCAGCGTGTATCTCTAAACCGATAGTGGGTTTGTACATATAAATATAAGTTTAACACGAACCAAACCCATTGTGTCGAGAGTCATTTTCGGAGCGCGACGGCGCGAGAAGAAGGCGAAAATTCAGTAAGAATTTTATGCCGGTGACTCGAGATACTGTGGGTTTGGTGAGAAACTAAATTACTCTTTTATTTCTATCCCAGAAGACCGCGCTGTGCCCTCAACAATTTTCATCGCGGCGTCTATGTCGTTTGCGTTTAGGTCTTCCATCTTGCGCTCGGCAATCTCTCTAACCTGTGCGCGGGTAACTTTGCCAACTTTGTTTTTGTTAGGCTCACCGGAACCTTTTTCTATACCTGCGGCTTTGCGCAAAAGCGCAGATGCAGGCGGAGTGCGAAGCTTAAAAGTAAAACTTCTGTCTTCATAAATAGTGATCTCCGCAGGCACAATATCACCTATCATAGTTTTTGTAGCGTCGTTAAACTGCTTACAAAACTCTGCAATAGCAATGCCGTGCTGGCCGAGTGCCGGGCCTATTGGAGGCGCAGGGTTCGCTTTGCCCGCTTGAATCTGTAACTTTAATACTGTTTTAATTGGTTTAGCCATAATTTTATAGTTTTCTTATTTGCAATGAATCCAATTCTACGGCTGTATCTCTGCCGAAAATTGCAACCAATACTTTAACACGCCCGCGTTCTTCGTCAACTTCTGCAATCTTGCCATCGTGGTCCCTGAATGGACCATCAGTGATGCGAACTGTTTCGCCAACTGTATAATCAAACTTATGTTTTGTGTCGCGCTTACCCATTCTGGACATCAACTCATTAATTTCTTCTTTGGAGAGCGGTGAAGGGTTAGTAGGGTCAGCGCCCACAAAACCTGTTACGCGCGGAGTGTTGCGCACCACATACCAAGTGTCGGGTTCCATAACCATATCAACAAGCACATAACCGTGGTAGATTTTTTCTTCCACCTCAATACGCTTGCCGCCTCTTATTTTAATTTTCTTTTCTTTAGGGACAATAATACTAAAAATCTTATCGTTAAGAGAGAGAGCGTCAACACGCGTTTTTAAGTAGCGGGCTACCGCGTCTTCGTAGCCAGAATAAGTATGCACCGCATACCATTCCCTAGATTTAGTTTTGTCCGTTTTGACTTCCTTCATTATTATTTGTTTCAATTTGCACCTCTACTGGGTTACCTTCGCTGTCTATCGCCTCTACTCCTCCCGCTTCTATCGGAAGCTCTTGTTCAGGAACAATAACCTTTAATCCTTCTAGGAAAAGATAATCCCAAAAACCCAAAAAAACCGCCATCACTACGGATATAACTATCACAATAAAAACCAACTTAAATGTTTCTCTGCGACTGGGCCAATTTACCCTTTTAAATTCCTGCTTAGACTCCCTAAGGAACGATGTAAGTTTCGCCATATCGTGGGGCTAAATATACCTGCTTTACGCGCGTTTGACAAGGGGTTATATATCTAGGTTCTTAACGGAGGCGGCGTGAATTTGAATAAATTGCTTGCGAGGCTGTACTTCTGTGCCCATTAAAATATCAAACAAACGGTCTGATTCTTTTGCATCTTCAATTGTTACAACTTTTAAGTTGCGCACGCTCGGATCCATCGTAGTTTCCCAAAGTTGGTCGGGGTTCATTTCTCCCAAACCTTTATAGCGCTGGATGTTAACATTAGCTCCATCTTTAAATTCTTTTAAAACTTTCTCTTTCTCCTTCTCCGTATACGCATACTTTGCGGTTTTACCAGAAGTCAATTTATAAAGCGGAGGTTGGGCAATATATAAATAGCCATTTTGTATAACCGGCAAAAAGTAGCGGTAAAAAAGAGTTAATAACAGCGTGCGGATGTGGGCACCGTCAACATCGGCATCTGTCATAATAATTATCTTGTGGTACCTAATTTTAGAAACATCAAATTGTTCGGAAATCGCAGTACCAAGCGCAATAACTAGTGAACGGATTTCTTTATTTAAAAGCATTTTGTCTATGCGCGCTTTCTCAACGTTTAGAATCTTGCCGCGCAATGGCAATATTGCCTGTGTACGCCTGTCGCGCCCCATCTTTGCGCTGCCGCCTGCAGAATCTCCCTCTACTATAAAAAGTTCAGATTCTTCGGCTTTGCGCGATTGGCAGTCTGCAAGCTTGCCTGGCAGTGTTAACCCCTCCAGCGCACCCTTGCGAAGCACGGTTTCTTTGGCCGCTCTGGCAGCCGCGCGCGCCTTTGCCGCTAGCATAACCTTTTCAACTATACGCCTTCCATCTGCGCCATGCCTTTCTAAATATTCCTTAAACGAATCTGAAACTACTGTTTCAACCGCAGTGCGCGCCTCCGGATTGCCGAGTTTTGCCTTGGTTTGCCCTTCAAACTGAGGCTCGCGTATTTTTATAGAAACTACAGTGGTGAGCCCCTCGCGAACATCATCGCCGGTTAAGTTGCCGTCTTTTTCTTTTATATAGTCGTTTGCACGCGCATAATCGTTTATTGCACGGGTAATTGCAGACCTAAACCCTGTAAGGTGCATTCCCCCATCAACAGTATGAATATTATTTGCAAAGCTCAATTCTTTTGTTTCTATGCCTTCGTTGTAGTTAAGGGCAACCTCAACAGAAACGCCAGTATGCTCGCGCTCAATATAAAAAAGGTTGTCGTGAACTAGTTTGTCTCCACCTTCATTTAGGTAATCAACAAAAGATTTTATGCCGCTCTGGAACTGAAAACCGTAATATTCCGGGACTTCTTCGCGCTCGTCTATTACAACTATTCTTATGCCGCGCGTAAGATATGCCTGCTCGCGCAAGTGGTCTAAGACAGTTTTAAGGTTGAATTTAAGTTCGCTAAAAATCTGTGGGTCCGGGCTAAATATAACCGTTGTGCCAGTTTCGGGACACTTGCCCTCGCGTCTTACTTTAAACTTAGGTTTGCCTTTTTCATATTCTTGCACATATTTGCCGCCATCTCGGCAAACTTCTACGCGCAACCACTGCGAGAGAGCATTTACCACAGAAACACCCACGCCGTGCAATCCGCCAGAAACTTTGTACGACTCTCCACCGAATTTTCCTCCAGCGTGGAGCGTCGTGAGTACGGTTTCAAGGGCAGAGACTTTGGTCTGTTTATGAATATCTACCGGAATGCCGCGCCCATCATCGGCAACGCTTACCTTGCCTCCTTTTAGTAAGCGTACTTCAATATTTTTGGCATACCCTGCCATTGCTTCGTCTACAGAGTTATCCACCACCTCCCAAATAAGGTGATGCAGGCCGGAAACCCCGGTAGAACCAATGTACATTCCAGGCCGCTTGCGCACCGGCTCTAGCCCCTCTAAAACATATATATCTTTGGCCGAATAACTCGCAGTTTTTTGACTCTTTTTTTCCTTGTTTTTGGGCATAAAAATAAAAAAGCGCTTGCTTTTTAGGACGCTTAAATTATATCAAGAACCACCTAAAATAACAAATTGAATTATCTTATAACTCCCTTAAATTGCGCTTTGGTTTCGGCCTCTATTTTGGCCTGTATTGGTTCTATTTCTTCGGTCTTTAAAGTGCGCTCGTTGGAACGGTAAATTACCCTATAAGTGTAGCTTAGCTTGCCTTTGCCGAATTTTTTTTCGTCCTCGTATTTATCTAAAAGTTGAACTTCTTCTACTAAATCACCGCCTATGTCGCGAATTAAATCAAAATAATCGTTTGGCACAAAGTCCGCCGAAACTACAAACGATATATCGCGTGTAATGGGCGGATAAATACTCACTTCTTTGTAGTGATGCCCTAGTTTTAGTTGCTTCTTGACCCTCTTATCATCCGACCACAAAAGCCGAATATCCGGCAAATCCATTGATGCCATCGCCAAGCGCTCCAAGCCAAAGCCGAATGCCCAGCCATGATAACCTTCCAACCCAAAGTTTTTTAAAACGCTTTTGCGTGGCTGGCCGGAACCAACCATTTCCATCCAATTGTCGTTGATAAATGCTTCCATCTCAAAACTCGGATCAGTGTATGGGAAGTTGTGGTCGTAAAAACGGAACTTTGTTTCCTCTCCAAATATTGCACGTGCGATTTTAGAAAGGATTTCTTTTAAGTCTTCTGGTTTAACAGTTTCTTTACCGTCGGCAGCAAGATATAGCCCGCCCATTTGGTGAAACACGTTCATGTGTTTGCGGTCTATCTCGTCTTTTCTGTAAACCTTGCCAAAACAAATTGCGCCGAAAGACTGTTTATTTTTTATTCTTTCTTTAATTTCCGGCTGGTTTAGGTAGTAATACCAAAACACTGTGTCGTGCGTGCGGAGCACATATTTGTCGTTAACATAATATGTATCTGACTTACTGCGAGCGGGGTGCCCAGGGGGCATATTAAACAAATCAAAAAGAATATCGGTAGAAACAATCTCCGGCACTTTTATAATATGGAAATCTTCTAGGCCCTTAACTTTTAGAGTGCGTTGCACCACTTCGTAAAGCGGGCTGCCGTTAGTACGCGACAAGTCCGGCATTGCAAGAAAACGCGCAAGCCGCTTGCCCTCCGCATCTGTTTTTTTGTTTACCTCTTCTAAAAGCTGTTTTTCCTTATCGTCTTCAATAATTATCTCCTTGTGGGGCATATGAATTTATATAATAGCAAAATAATACACGAAATAAAAAGCGCAGAGGTGTGAAAGATTCACACATGCGCTTTTGCGCCCTACTGGCGCGCCTGGTGAGCCCGGAAACCGGCGAGGACCATCGTCATCATCCGGCTCACGTAACCCTTACTTGTGGGGTTGGTGAGCACCTGGATCTGGCCGCCGAAAAGATCAGCAACGCTGACCAAGCGTGCGTCCAGATGTGAATCCGTCGGAAAGCTCGTGAGCTCTCCGCCTGTGACCTCACAAAGGTGCACGACTGCCTCGTCGCTCGCTTGCGTTACAACTCCAGGAGGAGCCGTAAGTTCGGGAGAAACGACTCCCAGCGATCGGACTTCGAGTCCAGTCTCTTCGCGCACGCGCCTCGCAAGACACTCCTCGTCGCTCTCGCCCTCGTTCGCCCGCCCGCCAGTGAGCTCCCACTGCTTGGGGTAACCCTTACCATCTGGCGTGCCGGCTCGCTGGATCAGTAGGATCCGCGGAATGTTCTCTTCAATTCGGACGATTGCTCCGAATACTCCTCGTGTCGATTTCTGTTGCGTTGCTGTTTCAGTCAACTTGGTTCACCTCATATTTGGTTGTCCGTCCCGCACCGCGGGACAAGAACTAACCGCAGTAAAACATACGCTCAAAGAATTGTCAAACAAAAAACCACTCACTAAAAACGTGTTGCGGGGCCGGGAATTGAACCCGGTTCTACAGCTTATGAGGCTGTCGAGGTAACCGTTCCTCCACCCCGCGATATGGGGTTTATGTTATAGATTTATCCAAGACTTGTCAAAAAAACTGTTAATTGTTATATGTTAATTGTTACAAGTTATTTTCCGCCGGTGTAGTTCAATGGCTAGAACGAGGGACTCATAAGCCTTAAATGGAAGTTCGATTCTTCCCACCGGCACAAAGCTACTTAACAACGAGGTGAAAAATAGTGCTGATCTTGGAAGTTCAAATGCCAGATAAAAGCTGGAAGGAGACTTGTAGGGTTTATCCTCATCAAGCGCCGGGCAGTATTACAGATAATAAACCGGATGGCACGCGTGATGTATATTTGTTCTATTGCGAAGATGATGACGGCTGCTCTAAAGTTCTCAAATCCCGCGGCGGTGTTGATACTGCAGATCCTTCTACAAGAGTCGTTACAAACCTCGCAGGGTTTGAACTAGTAAAGACTATTCACCCGCGCGAATACTTTACTATGACGATTCTTACCGACGAGTCGCAAGAGCCGCGTAAGATACGCATTAAGCACTTTTAATTTCTTCTGCACCCGCACATGATTTAGCTCGGGTGTTTTTTTATAAAAAGAATTGACAACATAGCATTTATATAGTAATTTAGCAAAACCTGTTCCTTAACAAGGGGGTAAAAAAACGCAAACCATTAAAGTATCGTTAATCCCGCATTCGTATGCAAGATTTGTCGAAAGGTGGTGGTTGAAAAAGATGAAAAAACCTTCCCATGACGATGTCTTGCATGTACTGAGCACTAACTTCACAGAAGCGGAATGGATAGAGCACTACGGTAATACTACCGAATTTTTTCTTCGTTTCTCTAATGATGCAGTGTTTGTTATTAAACTCTGCAACGAGGAAGATCTATTCATAGCGAAAACCTTCAAACACATGCGTCTGCAATCGCCCAAAAAACCCCGCAAAGTAAAAGTACATTGGGGGGAACTTGTTAAAGAAGTTTAGAGAGAATATTAGGGCAATCTCAAACACTCCGACTTAGTCGGAGTTTTTATTTGCAAATAAACTCACCAATAAGGTAACAATTAAAACTATTGCGGCCCCAGTGATGAAGAGCACCTGAAAACCGAAAGTAGAAACAATAAAGCCGCCGATTAGCGCCCCTAGTGCAACGCCAAGCGGTGCGAAGATGGTGTCTACCACTCCCGCCTCAATTGCGTGCTCCGGAAATTCTTTAGAAATCGCACCGGATCTGCGGGAGTTCATCATAAAATCAGAGAAAGATTTAGAAGTGTTAACAAATAGTAATCCGCTCAAAGGCAGTTTATACCCCATAGCACCAATAACAAACGTTGAGGCCGCATGTATAAAACCGCCCCAGAATATTCCCCCACTCACTATTGCCTTCTTTAAAAACCTAACAGTTATAAGAGAAATCGGCACAAGCGCGGCAGAAAAAACTCCAACATAGGTTATAATCTCGGACTGGCTTAACCCGCGATCTTTTAAGAAAAGTATAAAAAATGAGCTGTAAAAGCCGTCTACAATAAGCATCGCAAAACTCAGAATTAAAATGTTTAATAATCCCCTCTCTTTTATTCGTTTAAATATAGATAAATAATTCTTTAAGTCGCCGATGTGGGCATGCGCGGCGTGGTGACTCGCAATATATTCGCCTTTATGAATCGCACGCAAAAGAATATTCAATAAATAAATTAAAATACTTGCTATAAATACGCCAAAGAATCCGAAGAAATATAAAATTATGCCTCCTATAATAGGCGCTATAAAGTTTGCATAAATCGGCGCCGAATAAAACCAACCAAATGCCGCGTCATGGTGCACAAGTTCGGATTCAATCAACATTGCACGAGAAGATACAAAGAAAAGTGCTGCGGAACAACCCAACATAACCTGCAAAAAATAAAAAGGCAGTCCCGGACTAACGGCAATCATTCCCAGAGAGTATAGTGCATAGCCGGATATCCCAACACCAGATAAAAACACTGGCGAAAATCTATTAGACAATATCCCAACAACAGGTGCGAAAAGTACAAATGCGATGTATATAAAAAAATATGAGTAACCTATCTGTGACAAAACCAACCCCCTCTCTACTAGATATAGTGCAAAATAAGCCGAGAACAGCTTATAACCGAACATTAATAGGAAGTGAGATAGAACAATTTTGCGAATCATATAGATTAGAATAACATATAGCTATGAAAGACACAGAAAAAATAATCAATTCTGGCAATAACGTGTATGTTGTTGGCATTAAGGGTGCAGGAGTTGCGGGGCTCGCACAATTTTTAAAAGGACGAGGATACAAGATTAGCGGCTCGGACACAAAAGAAAAATTTTTTACAGATGCGCTTTTGAAGAAAGCGCACATACCCTACCGCGAGGGGTTTAGCACTAAGAATATTCCGCACAAAATTGATTGGGTTCTGGCTTCAAACGCATATATCAGCAAAGACTCAGAAAATCCGGAAATAAAAGCACTGCGGCGGCGCAAAATCCCAATATTCAGCTACCCGGAAGTTTTGAGTTATTTCTTCAACAAAAGCTACGGTATAGCAATAGCGGGTACGCACGGTAAAACCACAACCTCGGCTGCAATCGCACACATTTTAAAAACTGCAGGCATGCGTCCAAGCGCTTTAATCGGCGGAGAAGTTATTAATTGGAAATCAAATACTCTAACCGGCAAGTCTAATATATTTGTAATTGAAGCGGACGAATATAAAGACGCGTTTTTAAATTATAGGCCAAACGTAATAGTAATACTAAATACTGACTGGGACCACCCAGATTATTTTAGAACACATAAAAAATATCTAATTTCATTTAAAAAGTTTAAAAGAAATCTAAAACCGGGGGGTAGAATATTTGAGCCTAGAAATTTTATAAAGATAAAATTACCTGCAAATCCCCGTATCGCAGGAGAACACAATAAATACAACTTAAAAGCCGCAGTTGCAGTAACCAAACATTTAGGCGTAAAAAATAATATTATTAAAAAAGCAATAGCTAATTTTAAAGGAACGCAACGTAGGTTAGAGGTAGTCGGCAAATTGCGCGGCAACATATTAGTTGATGACTACGCGCACAACTCACAGAAAGTAGAAGCTTCAATAAATGCTCTGCGAGATGAATACCCGAATAAAGAAATAACTGTGGTTTTTCAGCCGCACACATATACACGCACTGTTCAATTTTTGGAAGAATTTGCGAGAGCTCTGATTTTGGCAGACAACATATTCTTGCTTGATATTTATTCTTCGGCACGCGAGAAGAAGGGTAAAATAACAAGTAATGATTTAATGCGTGAAGTAATAAAACTGGGCAAGCTTGCCGATAATCTAAGGACTGTGTCGGCAGCAGTGCGATTCTTTAAAAAATGGCCGCGTAAAAACCAAGTTATAGTAGCGATGGGCGCTGGGGATGTTGGCGCGCTTGCACACAAATTAAAAGGGGTCTAGAATGGGTTTTTTAGCTCATTTACAAGTTAACTTACGACAGCAAAGAGGAGAATTCCTCTTCTTTTCTTTGCTGCCGTAAGAAATCGGCAGAGTAAAAAGAGGGATAGCTTGGAACAGATACAAGTAGAAGTAAGAAATGTAAGTGAGAGGGCTCTCCTAAAAGAGTTCTCTCGGCAAGCTGAACGACTTACGGCCATCGGCTACGATGCCGCAGATCTAGAACCATTGAGGCAAAAAATCAGCAATATGCAGATTCCCATGCGGAAGGGCGGCATTCCATTTGTTATCGCGGTTCCAGCGGTAATCGCCAACCCAAAACTCCAAATGCAAAATCTCATTTTGCTGAACATCCGAGGTTATGTGCGCCTACCGATTCAAAAAATCGGGTATGCAAACGGGGCAACAGTTCCCAACAAACCCTACCTACTAGTAGACGTTGAACCAGGGCTAAAAACTTCGGGCATGACTCCCGAAAGATGCACCGAGGTTTTCAAAGACCAAGGACGACTCGGACTTACAGCGGAGGAAGGAATAGCGCTTGCAACTCAATTCCCGGAACTTTTCAACGTTCTAGAGGGGGGAAATCCGCGCAAAATCTATCTGCCCGGCGCAACATTCGGACCAGAGAGTACACTCTACGTCTGGAGGAACGAACAAGGCGAGATTTGGCTCTACTGTGGCTGGACAAGCAAAGTTGAGCCCGGCGGACGTTCTGCCTCCTGCGTAAACCGCATAAGTTAGACGCTACCGATATAAAGACCCACGCTTTAGCGATGGGTCTATTTTTTATATTTTTTTACGTATTTTTTAAACAAATCACCTTTTTCTTCAAAGTTCTTCCATACTGAATAGCTGGGCGAGGCGCAAGATAGCATGCATACAAAACCCCTTGGAGTATGCGCATATCCAAACTCAACAGCAGTTTCCATATCTCTGGTTTCTAGAATATTCCAATCGTTGCCGAGACGGGTAAGCTCTTCTAAAATTCTAGCACCGCTATCCGGGAAAAGAACCACGTTTCTTATGCCGCTAAACCTAACTTTCTCCGCAAGCTTAGAGAAATCATATCCCCTATCTGTGCCGCCCAAAAAAATTGTGCCTACATTAGGTATTGAATTTAATGCCTCAATTGTAGACTCCGGCGTTGTTGAAATAGCATCATCATAAAAAGTAATGCCTTTATGTGTTCCTACAAATTCCAAGCGATGCGGCAATGGCTTAAAATTCTTAACTGCTTTTTCTATAGTTTTAGTAGGAATTTTAAAGATACTCGCAATAGTCACCGCGGCTTTTATGTTCTCTATATTATGCTGGCCTACAAGAGGCAAACCCTCTTCCGAAAAAGGCAGCTTTTCTATATATGGCACTGGTTTTGCATTAGTTTTTTTAGCAAGTTCTATAAGCTCTGGATAGCCTGGATTGTAAACAAAGTAGTCGTCCACGCTTGCAAACTGTAAAATTCTTTTCTTCGCCGCTTTATATTCTGTAAACCCGCCGTGGTAATCCATATGCTCCGGAAATAAGTTTAAAACCGCAGCAATATGAGGCGAATATTCTATATCAGACAACTGATAGCTAGAGAGCTCAAAAACATATATAGCTTCTTTAGTTTTTGGTTTTATTAGCTCCATCGTAGCTGGCTTGCCAATATTGCCTACAAGGTAAGCATCAAAACCTGCAACTTTTAATATGTTATAGGTCAACGAGGCGACTGTACTCTTGCCTTTTGTGCCAGTGATGCCGACGATTGGCCCATTAGCATTTGCAAAAAATATATTTGTCGGAGTGGTATACTTCGCCGATACCAGTTTTTGCGGAATTCCGGGAGATTTTATAACCAAATCATAATCATTTTGCTTTAGCAAATAATCCGGGTCGTCTTTTTGGTCGGCAATGCCTATTTTAGAATCAGGACAATATTTTTCCAAGAATTTGTGCACTGCCTTGCCCTCTAGGCCATAACCCAAAATTAAAATCCTTTTATATTTCTTTAATTCTTTTAAATTCATATGGTCTTAAATGTTCACTAGAAACTCCAGTAATTTCTTTCTCTTGAATCTTGCTAAGCGGCTTTAAAAATCGGGGTTCTTTAAGCAACGCTTTTATAACCGCGTCATTAGCATAATGCCCCGACTCCACCGCCTTATGCAAGGCAAATTTTACCTCCTCGGGAGCGCCAACACACTCAAACGGCTTAAACCTAGATATTCCCAAAAGTTCTTTGTAGAGAGGCACAAGTGTGCGGTCTGCAAGCAGATTCTTACCGAATATAGAAACGAGCTTATTTTTGGAGACAAAAGGAATAAGTATTGTAAAAACAAACGCACATTTAGGGCAAACCCCACACCAATTAAGCTTCCCAGTTTGCTCCCAAATTTTAATCGCGCGATTGCAGCTAGAGAATTTGCGCAGATATTTTGTATATTTGCTAAAAATCTCGGCAATTTTAATTTCGTAAAGCGACCGTAAGAGAGAAAAATATGTAATGCCAGGGTTGATATATTTAGATGCATAATTCTGCATTATTCTTTCAAACTCTATAGACTTGCTCCATTGGTGGTTTGCTTCTTCGCCTAAATATTTAACATTGCCGTAATTAGAGCTTCTCTCGTTAGAGGCTATAACATATCTAAGCCCGTATAAAATAGCAGTGAGTTCGCCAACAAATGCAAACACAGCAGATACCGGAACGTGGCCGTTGTAAACATCTTTGCGAGTGTTTAACGCTGTAAGCTGAGGATCTAATTGGCGCAGAACAATCATAGATTTAGGCGGTGCAATTTTTTTAGCAAGCTTAAGCCGTGCGGTAGGAACCACGATAAGTGGAGTAAAATTAAATTTGTGTTTTTTTAAAAGCTCTAGAGAAACAAGAGAGTCTTTGCCGCCGCCGAACAACAACAATGACTTGTTGCTAGTGTGTAGTTTGTAGTGAGTAGTGCGTGGTCTCCGTGCAGAAACGGGAAAATTTATAAGCCCGCGAAAGTCTATTCTGTTCTGATAGAAAAATTCGCCGAGGCCGAGTTTATAAACTTTATCCCAGAATTTTGCCTGCTCGGGCGTTAGCGAGTAATCTGCAATTTCAATTCTTTTTGGACAAAAGGTTTTCCAATAGCTTATGCCCAGAATCAGATGCAAGGATTTTACCGCTGCATCCAATGCTTTTTTATCTACCTTGCTCCACTGAATTTTCTTTGGGAAAACCAGTTCTTCTATAAAAGTAAATTGTTCGTCAAACTTGTCTAAGGAATATATAAACTTAAAAGAATTAGACTTTTTATCTATCGTGTAATCCTTAAATGTAAAGATGGTATTTACCGCACGGCTTTCCATAGCTTGGCTTGAATTATAGATTAAATGCACGTTATAATGAAGCGCGTGTGAAATGCGGTCGTGGTGTAGCCCGGTCCAACACGCCTCCCTGTCACGGAGGAGATCGCCGGTTCAAATCCGGTCGACCGCGCAAAGAACTAAAATTACCTACTTATGTAGGTGATTTTTGTTTTGTAACGAAAACGGATTTGAACCGTGGAAAGGGGTCGGGAAAACTAGTTTTCTTTCAAGTGTTTTTTAACAATCCCTACAAACTCTTTTAAATCCCCTCCCTTCTTCCAAAAATCTACCGCGCCTATCTCTTTAGCGAGTTTTTCGTCCTCCGCGGGTTTAATCTTCTCGCCAAAAGACGTAATAAAGATAACTTTAATATCCTTTGTCTCGGGGTTCTCTCTAAGTTTCATAAACGCCTCAACGCCGTCAATATTCGGCATGTTTACATCCATTAAGATAAGATCTGGTTTCCTGTTCTTACAAAGCCCTATAGCCTCCGAGCCGTCTTTTGCTGTTATAACCGAATACCCCTCCTTTTCAAGGCATTTTTTATAAACCTCTATAAAACCCGGTTCGTCATCAGCTATTAAAATAATATGCGCAGCCATGTTAGGTATTATAACAAAAAGACCCGATCTCTTATCACGAGACGGGTCGAATATGTATGCTAGACAACTCTCTTTGATGCGGTGTCTTTAGTGTGGCCGCCGAAGTACTTGCGAAGGGCGTTGATAACGTTAGCATCAAAGCCGGGTTTCGTGCGCGAACGCGCACGCATCTCAACTGCGGCCTTGAGGAGCGGCGCGGGATATTGCGCCATAAATTTCTCCATCTCGCCCTCTGTCTCGCCATAGGGCACTTTGTCGCCGAAAGACTTGAGTCCTGGGTCGTCCTTCCAAGCAGCTGAAAGCCACTCGGTTACAAGACGTCCGGCAACAATACTGCCGTGGCCCCAAGCTTTGATTACCTCGCCTAGATCTGTATTGAACTCCTTGGCGTCGCGTACAGCTTGAAGCCCTTCGGCGATACCTGCCATCATCACATATTCAACCCAGTTGTGGATTGCCTTAACGCGATGCCCACTACCGGAGAATCCCATATAGCCGTAGCCATTCTCTACGCATATGTCGCAAAAGAGCGGCTCCAACCGTTCAAAGATTTCACGAGGACCACCGATCATCATAGAAGCGCCATTGCGTGCGCCAGATAGGCCGCCGGAAACGCCGACATCCATAAAATGAATACCGAGCGATTCACATTCCTTCGCGCGACGGATGCTGTCTTCATACCAGGTGTTGCCGCCATCAATAATCACATCACCCTGCGCGAGAAGAGGCTTTAACTTGTGAAGCGTCTCCTCTAAATGACTGCTCGGGATCATAAGCCAAACGAGGCGAGGAGGCGTAAGTTTGGAAACAAAATCTTCAAAAGAATTTGCTCCAATCGCGCCACTATCAACCGCGTCTTTCATCGCATCTGGGTTCACGTCGTAGACGTGGACCTTGTGCCCCTTTTCAACGAGGCGAAGCGCCATCGCGCCGCCCATTCTTCCAGTTCCTATAAGTCCGATTTGCATGTCTTGCATTTTAACACCTTAAACTAAGGTTAAACAACTTCGGCCTTTATAACACGTATATGTAAGTTTTGTAAAATCTTTAATCTAAACTTTCGTAAAATCTGCCCATACTAAGAATATCTGCTTCGCGCCATTTTTTGCCAATTAACTGAAACCCGACGGGTAGTTTACCATCGCGCCCCTTTACAGGAATTGAAACACCCGGCAAACCAGCAAGGTTCGCTGGGATTGTATATATATCGGACAAATACATTTGCAATGGGTCTTTGGTTTTCTCTCCGAGTTTAAATGGCAGTGTAGGTGTTGTAGGGGCAATAACCATATCAACTTCTCCAAAGACTTTATCAAAATCATTGCTTATAAGCGTGCGAACTTTTTGCGCTTTTGTATAATAAGCGTCGTAATAGCCGGCCGAGAGCACAAAAGTCCCCAAAATAACTCTCCTTTTAGTTTCTGCGCCAAATCCAACACCCTTGTTCTTTTTATACAATTCAAACAAATTATCTGCGCTTTGCCTCTCTCCATAACGAATGCCGTCGTAGCGGGCGAGGTTTGTGCTCACTTCCGCTGGCATTATTATGTAATAAACCGAGAGCGCATATCTTGTGTGCGGCAAGCTAATACTCTTAAACTTAATGCCGGCAGATTTTAAGGCGGCTATAACCTTTTGCACTTCATCTCCTACTTCGCTATCTAGGCCTTCCGCAAAATATTCTTTAGGAATTCCAACTCTAAGATTCTTTATTTTGTTTCTTCCATTGGTATAATCAGTGTGATGCGAGGTTGCGTCTAATTCATCTTTACCCACAATTGCCTTAAACAAAATCTCTGTGTCCTCAACTGTTTTTGCAAACGGACCTATTTGGTCTAAAGACGAGGCCATTGCAATCAAGCCATAGCGCGAAACCGCCCCATATGTTGGCTTTAGCCCAACCACACCGCAAAATGCAGCTGGCTGGCGGATTGAGCCGCCGGTGTCTGAACCTAGCGCACCAAGCGCCATATCTGCGGCAACGGCAGCTGCAGAGCCACCGGACGAACCACCGGGAACACGGATAATGTCATGCGGATTCTTTGTGGGCCCATAAGCAGAGTTTTCGGTTGAACTCCCCATAGCAAACTCGTCTAAGTTAGTTTTGCCTAAAAATATTGCGCCCTCTTCGCGCAGTTTTGAGATTACAGTTGCATCATATGCAGCGGAGTATTTTTCTAAGATTCTAGATGCTGCTGTTGCTGGTTCTCCAGAAATTAAGATGTTGTCTTTTATCGCAAGCGGAATACCGGCGAGAATACCAAGTTTCTCGCCTTTTGCAATACGCGCGTCTATAACCTTTGCAGTTTGAAGCGCGCTATCTTTATTTAAGCTTAAAAAAGCGTGGATATCTTTATCTTTGGCATGAATAGTTCTGTAAAACCCACCTATAGCTTCTACTGCAGAGAACTTTTTATCAACGAGACCTTCGTGAAAACCCTTTATCGTCATAGAACTTTAGGTACTTTTAAAAGTCCGTCTTTTGTGTCTGGAAACGCTTTTGTAGCCGCATTATTTAGTTCGGGGAATCTTTCTTTAGCTTCATCTTTACGGAATACATTCGTAAGCTCTGTCCCCCCGGCCATTGGCACAACATTTTCTGTATCTAGTTCCTGTAATTCTTTAAAATGGTCAAGAATTTTACCAAGTTCGCCACTAAACCGTCTCTTTTCTTCTTCAGACAACTCTACACGAGCAAGTTTAGCTAAATATTCAACATTAATATCCATAGGGTTATTTTATCACAAAAAATAAAAACCCGACTAAATGTCGGGGTTGGGCTTGGCGTTCCACCGCCTACCGCATCCGCCTTGTGCTTCTGGGCAAAAATCCGGATCTTCGTCGGCATCAACTCTGATCTCCATATCGCAGAGCTCGTGCTTCTTCGTCACGATAGCACGAGGAACATATTCGAAATGGACCTCAAGAACAAGTTTGCCGCGCTGGCCCCTGTAGATATTGAACTCTATGCCCAGATCAATTTTCTCGTCCAGCCACCTTTTAGTACTGAATTCCAAGTGCGGCTCAAAAAATTTATCGACCATTCTTAAGCCATACTGCTTGGTCTTTTTATCCAAGCGAATAAAGTCACGCCCCAACTCTTCGGAGCGGCTAACTTCAACAAGAATCCGCTTCCAGAGGGTTTCCGGCTTATTTGGTTTAGGTTGTGCTTCTGTTTCTAGTGTTTCTTCCACTTAGAGCCACGCTCCTTGTGATGAACTGCCCCTAGAATAAAATAGCTAACTCAACAAGTCAATAAACTCTTTTTCGGAGAGTATCTTTACACCTAACTTTTCTGCCTTATCCGCCTTGCTGCCTGGGTCGGTACCTACTACAATATAACTTGTTTTTTTACTCACGGATTCAGAAACATCACCACCCTGGGCACGGATTTTCTCTTTTGCTTCGTCGCGCGCCATTGATTCCAACGTACCTGTTAGCACAAAAGTTTTGCCGGCCAACTTCTGACTTTTAGCTGCCGCTTTTGGAACCGTAATTGTAACCCCAACGCGTTCTAGTTTCTTTAGAAGTGCAATGTTATGTGGATCTTTAAACCAAGAATGAATGCTCTCTGCAACTTTGGGACCGACATCTTGAATACGCTGTAATTCTTCTATTGATTCTTGATTAAACTTTTCTACAAAATCGCTGATTTTTAATTTTAAATTTGAAATTTTAAATTTTAAATTCCGCGCTAAAAGCGCGGCGGTTTCTTCTCCAATATGCAGAATCCCCAGTGCATAAATAAAGCGCGGTAAGTCCACCTCTTTTTTCTGCTTGATCTCACGCACCAAGTTTTGTGCAGACTTCTCGCCAAAACGTTCCAATATTTCTATATCACCCTCTTCAAGAGTAAAGATGTCTGCTGCGTCGCCTATTAGCCCTTCGTCTAAAAAGCGATTTATAATTTTGTCTCCCAAACCGCGGATATCAAACGCTTTGCGAGAAACAAAGTGCCGGATTGATTCCATAACACGCGCGCCACAGGCACGGTTGGAACAGCGATGAAAAACTCCATCCTGCACGATTTTTGAGCCGTCAACAGGGCAAGAACCAGGCATTTTAAACTCACGCTCTTTGCCGCTCCGCAATTTAGGCAACACCATAGTAATCTTGGGTATTACATCCCCTGCGCGGCTTACAACAACTGTATCGCCAATTTTTAAGCCCAAGCGCTTAATCTCATCATAATTATGTAAAGTGGCGTGGCTTATTGTGATGCCCCCCACGGAGACCGGCTGCAGTTCAGCAACCGGAGTTATGGCACCAGTGCGCCCAACTTGCACTTTAATGTTTTTTACAATAGTTGTTGCTTCTTTTGCCGCAAACTTATATGCAACAGCAGCTCTAGGCGCCTTACCCACAACACTAAGTTCCTCAAAAAGCTTATTATCGTTAATTTGCACCACAATACCATCTATTTCGTATGGGATCTTTTCGCGATGCTTCTCCCAGTAATCTCTAAATTTGAAAACTTCTTCCAGTGAGTGCACAAGTTTGTTATGAGGATTGGTTTTAAAACCTAGCTTATGCAAGATTTCATGCTCTTCGCTGTGTATTTTTTGTCTGACGTCAGTAACAATGTCGTACGCAAAAGAATCCAAGCGGCGCGAGGCCGTAATTTGCGGGTCAAGCTGGCGTATTGAACCGGCGGCAATATTACGGGGATTTGCGTAAATTTTCTCTCCTTTTTTCTTTTGCTCTTTATTTATGCGTTCAAACTCTTTCTTAGATAAAAAAACTTCGCCGCGAACTACGAACCTAGTTGGTAGTTTGTAGTGGGTAGTTTGTAGTTTTAAAGGCACCGCCTCAATTGTTCTGATATTTTGCGTAACGTCTTCGCCCACCAGGCCATCGCCTCGGGTTGAAGCTTCAACCAAAAATCCATTAGCATAAACTAACTCTATCGCAAGGCCATCAATTTTAAGCTCGCAATAAAAGTCAATGTTTGTAAGCTTTCTTTTTAAGTAATTTTCTAACCTTTCTATCCAGTCATTTATATCTTCGCGCGAAAAAGCGTCGTTAAAAGATAGCATGGCGACTTCATGGCGCACTTTTCTAAAACTCTTTAATGGCGAGCCGCCGACTCTATGCGTTGGTGAATCTGGCGTAACGAGTTCTGGAAATTCTTGCTCTAAGTCAAAAAGTTCTTTTTTTAGAGAATCTAAAACAGCGTCAGAAACAAGGGATTTATCTAAAACATGATAAGAATAGCGATATTTATCTATCTCTAGTCTTAGCTTAGCTATACGCTTTTGGGCCTCACTCTTTGTCATTCTCCAAAGAATGCCTCAAAAGACCTTGCAGTCTGAACAGATTTACCTATTGACCTTATGCTTGGATAGTTAAAATCCACATAATAAGATGCGCCGTTTGTAAGTTCAACAGGCGGGTTTTCCGGATCATCTAAAGAGCCGCAATCGCGCACCGGGCCTCTTCTGAATAGATAAAGAGCACATTCAATACCCGCATCTGCCGCAAAGATAGCTTTTGTAGAATTTATAACATCAGCCGTGTGGCGAATCTGATAAACGGTTAGAATGCCTGCAAGCGAAGTTATGCCTATAATAATTCCAGAAAGGATTATAACGGTTAATAGCATCATCTGCCCTCGCTTTTTGGTGATATTATTCTTCATCTTCTCTAAGATTTCTGGTGCTTATTGTAGTTTGCAAATTCGCATCTATCTCCAAGATACTTACAACTTGTGTACCTATTGTAACCCGTACCGGCCAATTCTCTGCAGGATCTAAGCCTTTATAGAAAAAGTCCAGCTTTTCTATACTTACATTATCTGCTGTAATTGGAATAAACCTTGCAGCCGGCGCCGATAAGCACTCTCTTTCGGATCCAACGCATTTTGTTATTGAGTTATCTAGCAGTTTATATGCAACCCATTCGTTCTTAAAATTCTGGAAATGTAAAACATTAGAAGTGGACTCTTCAAAATCTGTGCCGGTGCGCACTTCGCGGGCAATCTGCTCCAGAGCCTGTACGGTGTTGTTGTTGGCATCAACTAAAGTAGAAAGCTGCCTTTGTACTTTAATTGACTCTACAAAAGAAGCAGAGGCAATAGATATTATTATTATAAATAGCGAACCTGCAATGATTAGCTCAACAATCGTAAACCCACTTCTATTTTTATTCTTCTTGCTCATAATACTGATTCTTCTTCTTGTCTCCAATTAAAAAATCTGTCTTCTACATTAACCTCCATATCTAACCTCGATCTGTCGCGCCACTCTACAATTGAATTTACTTTTATCTCGTCGTCAGATAAATTTTCTACAACCACTGTTCTAGTAAAAATAGTTTTTTCACCGCCCGCCCAGTAGCCGTAGCCTCTGGCCTCTTCAAATTTTAAAATCTGTCCGGAAGCGGCGGTAAGTTCTTCTGATGTGTAGTCTACTTCGTAAGAACCGTTAGAAATGCCTGAGTTCCACGCCACTCCGTCCAAGAGCGCATTCCTGTCTATAATATTTTTAACAACTTCAATGCCTTCGGCCGCAAGCGTGGATGCAATATATTGGTTTGTGGCAACACGATGCATTCCAAAAGAATTTGAGAGTAAGCTGAATATTCCGAGTAATCCAATAGTTACCAATGTAAGCGCAATAACTGCCTCAACTAAAAGCTGCCCTCCTCTATTCTTCATCTTGTAGTTACTTGCCCAAAATGGTTTATTACGACTTCGAATTGATTTGTAGTATCGGTTGTAAGATGCACAATTACTGAAGCTGATGTAGTTCCAGTTCTGTTATTTATTAAAGTTGTGGGTTCTGGAGGAAAAAACACAATATCTTCTGCGGTTGTGCCATCATATATTTGTAAAATTGAATTTATAAAACTAATATTCTCTCTCTCGCCCTCCAGCCTTACATCCCCAGAGCTATATTCGCCCACACCAATTAGAGCACAGTCTGGGTCTTCTTCTTCGTCTGTAGTATCCTGAAAAATGAAGATCTCTTGTTCATCTTTATCAATATGCACGCCGTAACCGCAGATTATTTGCCCAGCCTGCGGAGTAAATTCAAAACTCTGCGCCAAAGATTTTGCATGTAAAATCAAATTAATAACCCGTGCTTCCATATTCAAAAGGTCAAGTCTGCGCTCAATTCCCTTGCCATAACCAAAAAGCACGCCCGAGAGAACACTTATAACCCCTATAACAATTGCCAATTCTATTAAAGTGAAGGCTCGCTTTCTCTTAGAAGATAAAGCTGAAGAACTTGAAATAGACATCTAGAATATCATAACCGAAAAAGAACGTTAATGTAATACCGAGTGCTATAAATGGGCCAAACGGCAACATATCTTTTAACCCACGTTTCTTTCTCAAAATCTGGATAGAAGCCCAAAACGCGCCGGTAATAAAGGCAAGCATTGTTGCGAGTACTATATCCGGCATACCCAGCAATAACCCGGCGGCAAGCGCAAGTTTAACGTCGCCAAACCCCATAGCGCGGCCGCGGCTTAAATAGTATATTGCTCCAAAAAATAAACCGCCGAATAGAAGCCCGCCTGCGGCGCTAAGCCACGGCCCATCTGGAAGCATAATCATTTCTGCCGAAGGCCCCAAGAAAGAACCTACAACTTTCACGTGCGAATCGCCAAAGAGAGATTTATAGAGTGCTCCCTGCTCCACATCGCCAAAACCGCCGTGCGTTAAGAGCAATGCTAAATTTAAAACTCCCAAAAGAGCCACGAACATATTGAGACCATTTGGAATAATCCAAAGGCGGATATCAATAAAAGAAATTAAGACTAATGACAAAAGTGTGCCAACCCAAATTGAAATTAAAAGATATGGGACCCCGCCTCCTATAGGAATAAGCACATATGGCACTGCGGCGAAAATAAAAGCGCATAAGGCCTCTACAATCGGATATTGCCACGAAATCCGCGCTTTGCAGCTGCGGCAACGCCCTAGCTGTATAACAAAGCTTATAATCGGAATAAGTTCGTACCACGCAAGTGCTTTGTGGCATTTCATACACCGCGAACGGCCGCCTGTGCCTTTAAAGAGCGTTTCTTCGCCTTTATATCTAAAAATTACTACGTTTAAGAAGCTGCCTACGGCAGCTCCAATTAATGCAAGCAAAACTATTGTAAGCGGACTAAGAACCAATGCAGTAATTTAATGCAGTATCGTCGCAGTTTCTCTCACCACTCGTTGTCTGCCAAGTGCTGGGAATATCAACAGAATCCAATTCTGTATTATCTTGAAGCGTGCGGTTGTCTCTTTCCAACACAGCCTTAAGAGCATAGCCCAACCCATTAGGTTCTTTTATATAAATATAGTTCCGGCCTGCAAGCGGGTCGTTGGAAATTCTTGCTCCAGTTGTGTCTGAAAGAACTGTAGATAGCGTATCCCAGTTTGTGGGTAAGGTTGTTCCTGTCCCACAAGTAGCGGTGCCAGGATAGTGGCCACAACGCACAAAATACAGCTCTAGAGATGGTTGTGTATTCTTTAAGTCGCCTATTCGTTTTGTATCTCTGGCGTTTGCTTGAAAACCGGTAACCCCAGTCAACACCACTCCTGCGAGTATTGAAATAATTGCTATAACAACCAAAAGTTCAATCAACGTAAAACCTTTATTTTGCTTCATGTTTTTGTAATTATATACAACTATAATCTTTGCGCCAATTCAAAGATGGGGATAAGAATAGAGGCAAAAAGTATGCCCACAAACACGCCTATTACCACCATCATAAGAGGCTGTATTAGCTCAACTAAGTTTGAGACCATATCTTCTGCCTCGCGCGTGTAAAAGCGCGAGATTTTATCAAGTATGTCTTCCAGCCGACCGGTTTCTTCTCCAATCGCAGTCATTTGCGATACAAGCGGCGGGAAATAAGCCTCGCTTTTTGCAAATGCCTGCGATAAATTCTCGCCCTGTCTAATATTTTCGGCCGCTTTATGTAAAAGCTCTCTATATGTTGCGCTCCCTATTGTGTAGCCAGCAACTTCAACCGCTTGCGGAATTGAAATACCCCCTTTAACCAAAATGCTTATAGACTGTGTAAAGCGCGCGATGTAAACTTTTTTCATAAGATCGCCCACAACCGGCACGCGTAAGAAAACTTCATCTAAAACAGCTTTGCCTTCCGGGGTTTTAAAATAGTCCACAGCGAGAACGGCTAAAGCCGCAAATGCAATAGCAAGCGCCCACCACCACGCAGATATAAACTTAGAAGCTCCTATAAGAAAACTTGTTATAAATGGCAAGTCAACCCCGGCCTCAAGGAAAATCGGCTCAATTTTTGGGAAAACAACAGTCGCCATAAATCCGGCCAAACCAAAAAACAGCATTATCATAATAACCGGGTAAGTTAAGGAGTTTTTAATTTTGGTTTCGAGCGATTGTTCTTTTTCCAAATAATCTGCCAAGAAGTTTACAGATTCTTCAACCCGGCCGGTAAGCTCGGCGGCGCGAATCATATTTACATAGAAGATTGAAAAAACTTGCGGGTATTTTTCTAAAGCCTGCGATAGAGAAAGGCCGGCGTCTACATCGCGTGACACGTCCATTAAAGTATCTCGCAAAATAGGGTTGGATGTTTGCTTACGCAGAGTTACAAGCGAATCAGTTAGCGGCACTTTTGCCGAAAGTATTGCCGCAAACTGCCGCGTAAAAACCATCATATCTTTTATGCGGACTCTGTTTAAAAAGCCGAATGCGGATTCATACCAGCGCCCTTTTCCCTCTTCTTCAATAAATAGGACAAAAAGCTCGTGACCACGCAAAAGCCCAACTGCGCCGTCTCGGCTAGCGGCTTCCACAGTGCCAACCTGCAGCTCCCCTTCTTTGGTTCTTGCTTTGTACTTAAACTTTGCCATCTACTAAATCCTTTCCAAAAGTATTCTTAACTCTGAAGGATTCAATGAGTAGAGTTCTGCATTTTCTAACGAAACCTCTTTGCGTTTTACAAGCTCTGCAAGTGAACGGTTCATGGTAACCATGCCGTCTTGCAAGCTTGTTTCTATTACCAAATCAATTTGGTAAATTTTGCGTTCGCGAATAAGGTTGCGGATAGCCGAGTTCATAAACATAATCTCAATTGCAGGCAACCTTCCGCCATCAACTCTCGGCACAAGACGCTGGGACACAATGCCAACCAAGGTCGCTGCAAGCTGGGACGTAATCTGGCCTTGCTGGTTTGCGGGGAAAGAGTCTATTATTCTGTCTATAGTCTGCGATGCAGAGTTTGTGTGCAGTGTTGAGAAAACCAAATGGCCTGTTTCTGCCGCTGTCATTGCGGTTGAAATTGAGGCAGGGTCGCGCATTTCTCCAATCATTATCACGTCTGGGTCTTGCCGCAATATAGAGCGCAGGGCAATATCAAAAGACGGGCTGTCGCTTTTAATTTCTCTCTGCGAAACCATAGACCTGTCTTGTGTAAACAAATATTCAATAGGGTCTTCAACCGTTATTATGTGCTCCGTGCGTTTGTGGTTAATTTCATCTAAAAGAGCAGCTAAAGTAGTGGACTTGCCGTGGCCGGCAGGACCTACAACAAGCACAAACCCCTGATTAAGCTTTGTAAACTCGTGCAAAATCGGCGGCAGATTTAAGTCTTCTACAGTTTTTATTTCTGCGTTAATTGTGCGAAGAGCAGCCGCCATGTACCCTTTTTGGAAAAAAGCGTTTACCCTAAACCGCGCTTTGTCTTCAAAGGCATAAGAAAAGTCAACATCGCCATTCTTTAAAAATTTCTCTTTACGTTCCGGCGAAAGCATTGCAAGAACAAGGCCTTGCGAATCTTCCGGGGTAAGCACCGCTTCTCTCTGTAGTGGCACTAAAATACCGTCTACCCGAAGCGTAGGCTTACGGCCAACCGAAATGTGCAAATCCGAGGCGTTTTGCCTTGCGGTTGCAAGCATCAAATCGTTTAATTTTTGTTTATAATCCATAATAAAAATTATATCACGACTCGGAGGTTTCGCGGAGAACTTCTTCTATTCTAACCAGTCCTTTAAGTGCTTTTAACACGCCATCTATACGCAGTGTTATCATTCCCTGTTTCTTTGCTTCCGCAACAAGCTTCGCTTGCGTAATTTCTGTGTTCACTATTTCGGCCAAGCTGTCTGTCATACTTAAAACTTCAAAGAGCGCAATGCGGCCGGAGATTCCTTTATCGTTGCATTTTTTGCATCCTGGGGCCTCGTAAACTTTATATGGCGCGGAGTATTTAATTTTGGATTTAATATTGGGGGGTAATTTATTAAGCTCTGTTTGAATAATATCTTGTATCGCCTTTGGCGCCGGCACAGACTTTTTACAATGCTCGCATAGTCGGCTAACCAGCCTTTGGCCAACCATAAGGCTTACAGCAGATGGAATTAAGAAAGAATCAACCCCCATATCTATAAGCCTTGGAATAACGCCGATAGCATTATTAGTGTGGAGCGTGGTTAAAACAACGTGGCCGGTTAGCGCCGCGTGCACTGCCAACTGTGCAGTTTCTTTATCTCTTACCTCACCCACCATTATGATGTCCGGGTCTTGCCTGAATATCTGGCGAAGCCCGGATGAAAAATCATACCCTATCTCAGGTCGAACCTGCGACTGGTTTAGCCCGTCAATGTAATACTCCACCGGGTCTTCAAGGCTTACAATGTTTACATCTTCACTATTGATAATCTGCATCAGCGCGTAAAGCGTGGTAGATTTACCGCTGCCTGTAGGGCCGGTAACCAAAACCATTCCGTAGGGCCTTTTTATTGCATCTTCAACAAGCGATTGTTGCTCTTCCAAACCAAGGTTTTCTATTCCTTTTAGGCCAACTGTCGGGTCAAGCACGCGGATGGCAACCTTTTCGCCGGCCGGAGTCGGAAAAGTTGCAACCCTAAAGTCTATGTCGCGCCCGAATATAACGGTTCTAAACCTGCCATCTTGCGGAATGCGGGTTTCGTCAATTTTTAAATCCGACAAAACTTTTACTCTAGAAATTACAGGCTGATGCAGCTCCATAGGCAAGGTAGAAACTTCCTGTAAATTGCCGTTTATTCTAAACCTTATTCGGGTTTTTGTTCTCTGTGGTTCTATGTGAATGTCGGATGCGTTTTCGGAAACCGCGGACTTAAGAGTGGAGGCAACTATTTTTATAATCGGCGCTTCTTCTGCAACATCCACACTCTCGTCAATAGAAATAGTTCTCTGGCTGCGCATCAACCCCTTGCCTGGTTTAACGTTAATAGACTTTATCGCCCGATCAACTTCGCTCTTATAGAGTCCAAATTTCTTTAGCGTCGCTTCTAAATCCGACGGAGTTATAACATAAACCCCAAGCGAGAGTTTTTGCTCCTTTGCTATAAACCGCAGTGCCTCCTGTGCGCGCACTTCATCCGGATTCAACATTCCAACAACAAGCATGTTCCCCTGTTTTGAAATTGGAACAACACCGTAGTTCTGTATTGTATCCAGCGAAATTAACTTAACCGCATCTTCTGGAATTGTATCTGGATCAATGTGTTTGTAGGGAATCCCGAGCGCGCTGCCTTTTGCTTTCGCAACAGACACTTCGTCAACCGCACGTTTTTCGTAAATTAAACTTTCAACACTTTTGCCTAAACTATTTGCTTCAACAGAAAGCTTTGCCGCCAATTCGCGCGAAAGGAGTCCTTGATTTACCAAAGCGTCTAATAAGTTTTTATCTTCCATTGGTTTAGAAAGTCAAAAATGGATTTTCTCTACCAAGTTCGCCAACTTTTACGGGCGCTATCTGCGGCTCCAAACCCAACTGCGTAATAAGGTCAGTTACTTTTGTAACATCTATTGTTACTTTAGAAAGTTCGGATGCTTCTTGTAATTCCACGGGCGCGATACGCTCAGCAAGAGGCGCCGGCGCAAAGAAAAAGTAATAAGTTGCTGTTATTAAAATTGCAAACACTACAACAAAACCGCCTATTGCAACGAAACTTAACTTATTTTTTTCTTCTCCTACAACAATTGCCATATTATCTTTCTTGATAGTATGCGTCTACGACTATGGTGAAAGCAAATATTTCTCTCCCAGGTAATGCGCCGCCGTCAATACGAAGCGAATTTATATCCATTACGCGCAAGTTGTGTTCGAGCATATCCAAAAAACCTTTTAACCCGTCGTATCTGCCGTTCATTCTTGTCGTTATGCGCAATGTGCCTAGCCCGCTTACTATTGAAGAATCAGATTGCTTAATCGGCGTATACTGGAAAGAAGCGGACTCAAACACCATATTATTGGCGGAGGCCATTCCGCTTAATTGGTTTAAAACCTGCGGCACGTTGGCGTTGGGTTTAGGTAACATATCAGTAAAAGCTTCTTCAAGCTCGCCAGCGCCTTGGTATGCGGCAAGTAAATTACGCACGGCGCTCTCTGCACTTTGTTGCTGACTTAATATTACAAGCCGCGCATCTCGCTCGCCGCGCAAAACCTGCACGTCTGCATAACTTGGCCGCAAAAAAGCGGAAAAGACATATATTGTAACAACTAATATTGCGAAGCTCCCCATTATTGAAATTAATCTCTTTGTTGAACCGCGCATTTTAGTTAAGGATTTCTTTAAACACATCCGGCGACAGGTTGATGTTAACCCTAAATCTCACTACATTTCCTAAAAGAGAATTTTCTTCCATCACTACGCCTGCAACCTGCGGGGCAGACTCGTAAGCAACAAGTTGTTCAACAAGAGATGCGTAAGAAGAGGTAACGCCATCTATTGTTAGTCTGCGCTCTGGCACTGCAACTTCTACAGTAGAATAAGCGGTTTTGGGGGTAGTGTAGTCTTCTAGAAATTTAAGAACGTTTGAGCTCCAAACATGCGAGTTTAAAACTTTTTCTAAATTGGTTATTTGTGAATAAAAACTTACAAGATTTTTGTGCTCCGCCAAATCCGGGCTTTGCGAAAACTCGCTTATCCGCAAATCTGCCTCCTCTATGCTCACGCGCAGAAAATTCTTGTAGCCGACTTCCAAACCAATATAAAGCAAAAACACTAATGCAAAAATAAGAATCAAAAACATAAAAAGCCTCCAAGAAAATTGGCTAGTCTCTTCTCCAACCATTTTGTAAGCGTCTTCTGTTCTTGCCATATACTTATTTTAATGCCAGGCCCATCGCTACAGAAAAACCAGGGCCAATTTCAGCTATCGCAGGCGCAATACTCGGAGAATAACGCACTCTACCGAACGGGTCTGCAATCTCGGCAGGCAGTTGAAACTCTCTTTCAACGTACTTTTGAATGCCTTTCAAATTTGCTCCCCCGCCAGAGAGTATTATCCGTTCAATATTAGTTTTGTAATTCTTCTCGTAGAAATACTTAACTCTCTTCACTTCAGAAAGTATAACATCCAGGAATGGCGACATCAAAGTGGATAGTTCGTATTCGCCGCCTGTTCCAATAAGCCCTCTCTGCTTTTTAAGCTCTTCCGCACGCTTCATATTAATGTTTAGCCCTGTGGCAACTGCCTGCGTAAGCGAGCTGCCTGCAAAATCTATCTGCGTGTTGTATCGTACAAGCCCACCGCCTGCAACAGTAATAGTAGTAGATCTGCCGCCAATATCCGCTATTATTGATAGTTTTTGGTCGCCGGTGGTTAATGCCCTTGCAAGGCTTACACCCTCCAATTCTAAAACCTGCAGGTTTAAGCCAACTCCGCTAAAAATTTTTTTATATCTTTGGATGTTTTCGTTTACAACCGCGATTAAAAATATACGTTGCTTCTTTATACCGCGTTCGTCCTCAAACTCTTCAATACGCGTCCAGTCTATAGTGGCGTCAGCAATTGGCATAGGCACAGCTGCCTTTGCCTGATAGTAAACAACCTTTGAGGTTTCTTGGTCGGACATCTGTGGAATTTCAATTAATGTAGAAAACGCGGAAAACGGCGGCAAAGATGCAACAACGTTTTTGCCTTTAATTTTTACCTGTTTTAAAAGTACGCGCAAAAGTTCTTGTGTTTCGGACTCAACAAGTTTTAAACTGCTTGTCTGGATTGCGTTGTTTACTCTGTCTAAATAGCCATAGCCTTCTAGAGAGCCGTAATTTAAAAGCTCCGGCTTATCGCCGCGCTTTGCAAGTTCAACAATCTTAATAGTTGTAGTGCCGATATCCACTCCAACCGTTGATGCGCCACCAAAAAATTTACTTAAAAAAGCCATATAGTTGATATTATAACACCCTGATTTACCACTTAACCAGCTTTACGCCTATTCTGCCGAGGCTTGCGCAACAGCCATGAACTTTTATATAGAGAAGGAATGTGATATTTAGATTTAATAAATGATTTTCTGCTAGGATCTTTAGTATAACGCGAACCTCCAGAGTGATAACTAATATATTTACCGTGTTTCAGAAAGCTTTTCTTAATAGTTGAAATGGTTTGCAAAGAAAGCCAGAGCTCTTTACTTATTTCGCGATGAGACTTGCCTTGATTGAGAAGATATGCAGCAGCCGCGCGTCTTCCAATACGATGCTTTTCAAAATCAGGAAGTAATAAATCAAGAATCTTACTAATACTATTAAAAGACCCGGCGTGCGATAGATCTTTTACAACCTCTGACCATAAGGCCTCTTCCCATTCCTTTCTAGATCCAAAATTATTTAATGGCGGAATATGTTTCATATTTTGATATCTTATGCCTATAAATTTTATTTACTTGTGGGGTCTATACCCGGTGTTATGATTAATCATAACACCGCGTTTTAATTATATAATAATGTATTATAAAAGAAATGGATATTGCAAAGAACATTAAAAGGTTAAAGTTGCTGGCGCTGGAAATGTTTTTTCCAGCAGTTTGTTTGAATTGCGTAAAATATCTGCACAGCTGGGAGGAAAAGGACAATTTGCTTTGTAACAACTGTTTTAACTCAATAGAAATAAGCGAGATAATACACCGCCCGGACCCAAGTATTCTCTTATTTTCCGTTGGTAGTTATTCAAACACTCCAATGCGCGAACTGATTCATAATTTAAAATTTAATCTAAACCTGCGAACACAGAAACCTATTGAGAAACTCGTTAAGAACTATATCAAGAAATCTCATCTGGAGAAAATTATAAGTAGAGAGAATTCAATAATAATTCCAATTCCATTGCATAAAAAGAGGCTTAAAAAGCGCGGATTCAACCAAGCGGAGATAATAGCTGATATTTTAGGAAAAGAACTCGGCATCCTGGTTGAGAAGAGATTATTAGAACGTGTTAAGAATACTGCTCCCCAAATTGAAATGGACGGCAAAAAGGCACGCGAGGAAAATATAAAAGGGTGTTTTACTACACACAGCGGTGTTATGATTAATCATAACACCGCGCGAATTAGTGAGCTAATTATAGTGGATGATATATATACGTCCGGCTCTACAATACTGGAAGCTGCAAAAACACTGAACAGAAAACTAAAACCCGCGAAAATTATTGGTTTTACACTAGCTAAAGCTTAATTATGGGGATGGCAAGTCTAGAACTCTTATACCAGTTTCTTGCGGTGGCGGCGTAATCCCACAGGACAGAACAGGATCTATCGTAAGCGCACCAGTAGGTAAACCACTAACACCTACACCTTGTGCAGCACACACATAAACATCTACTAGACTGCCGTCTCCAATATTTATTTCCTCAAAATACCCATTTCTCCATTGATTTTGTGAATCGCCAATATCAAATTGAACATCTGTATTTGGCAATAAATTATCATCAAACTCGGCTGCCGAGACGCGGCTTACAGCAGATTGCGTAGTGCGCGAAAAACCAAATGTAGGATTATTCGTGTTATATGTCATACCTAAGTCAATTTGCAGAACATTATGCGCGCCGGCTTTTTCAATTTTTGTAAGTTCAAAAAAATCAACTGTAACAGCATCTGTAGTAAGAGCTTGTGGGTCTTTATCACACTCTTGTACTTTTATCTTCATATCATCTAGATCGTAAAAAATCCATAATTTGTTTTTGTTTTGGTATAGAAGCCCGCAATCCGCGAAACTCTCCGGCATTCTTAATACTACGGTACAGAAATCTGTAGTATTAGTGGTACACGTTGAGTCGGTTCCCGCTGGTCCCTCAGGTTCGGGGTCACCCGCATTGTATACCTTTTCAATTAAACTGGAGTCTCTAATAAACCTCTGTACGGTTGTCATAACAAGATTTGTCTGCGAATTTACTTCGTTTTTAGAGACTTGGGTTGTCTGCACGCGAAGCGTTACGGTTAAAATAGTTACCAAAAAAGTGCCGACTATGGCAAGAATACCCATATAAATTAAAGTCTCTATAAGAGTGAAACCGGGCACAGCTTTTAACTTCGTTAGCTTCATTAGCTTATTAGTAATTATAACATTTTAAGCGATTCTTTTTCTAAAGAGCCACTTTACAAACTCTACAAATAGCACGCTTAAAAGCCCGAAACCGATTGCCGCAAAAATCCATATTGGAGCAAGCGGCACAGTGTTGAAAAGCTTTTGCAATGCCGGCAAATACACCGCGAGGGCCGTAAGCCCGAAGCCGATTAAAGTGGCTATATTTAAATACTTATTAGAAAAGGGGTTGTATCTAAAAATACTTATATTCAAATTCCTTAGTGCGAAAACAAAAATCAATGTGTAGATAGAGAATGTTGTAAATATAAACGTGCGGACCGTCGGTTCTTCGAAACCAAGGGTTATAAGCATAAAGTACATTATAAGCAATGCCACCGAAGTTGAAGTGCCCACAACAATAACTATAAACCGCATAAGCGGGTCAAAAAGGCCGCCTTTTAGACTGGATGGCTTGTCCTTAAGATGATCTTTGCCGTTTTCAAACGCAAGAGCAATGGCAGGAAAACTATCCTGAAAAAAATTTACCCACAATATTTGCAGAGGATTCATCGGCAGAGGCAAGGCAAGCAAAAGCGAACCGCCTATCAAAATAATGCCGTCTAAAACATTAGAAAACATATAAACAATAACCTTTTTAATATTCTCCAAAGTTCTTCTCCCTTCTTCTATAGCGGCGACTATTATGCCGAAGTTGTCGTCTAGCATTATCAAATCCGCCGCGCTTTTTGCAACATCAGTGCCGGAGCCGACTGCTATGCCAATATCGGCCTGTTTTAGGGCGGGTGCGTCGTTTACTCCGTCGCCTGCCATTGCAACAACCTCGCCTTTTTCTCTAAATAATTGCGAAATTCGTAGTTTGTCTTCTGGAGACACGCGCGCGTAGATTTTTACAAAGTCCAATCTATTGCGTAAAACATCATCACTCATAGCACGTACCTCTTCGCCTAAGAGAACCTGGTCTTCTTTAACCTGTAAGCCTATTTCTTTTGCAACTGCAAGCGCAGTGCCCTTATGGTCGCCAGTTACAATAATAGTGCGCACGCCGGCAGCACCAACACGCTCTATTTCGTCTTTAACGGTTGCGCGCACTGGGTCGCTAAAGGCAATAAATCCCATAAACTCATGGCCGAGCACAATAGACAACACTCTTTTGCCGGACGAGGCAAGCTCTTCAACCTGGCGAAGCAGTTGATCTTTCTCTTCGCGTTTTAAATCGGTTTTAGCTAATAATATCTCCGGCGCGCCCATATAATTCCAGAGTTTTTTGTCGCCAATTTCAATTTGAGTTGCGCCAAACTTATTGGTTGAATTAAAAGGGTGCCTGTCTAGAATTTTTAATTTGGGCCTAAAGCCGTCTAAAAGCACTTGGTGTGTGAGCGCGGCACGGAGTATTGCCTCTTCAAAGGGTTTGCCTATTATTCTCCATTCCGTGGACGGCGCATCAGGATTCTCTACCACAACATCTGTGTTTAAAAGAGCAAGTTCCAGAACTTTGTCTTTTGGTTTTTTAGAAATAATCTCTGAAACCGACATTTTGGCTTCAGTAAGCGTTCCTGTTTTGTCGGTCATAATAACCGTAGTGCTGCCCAAAGTTTCTGTAGCTAAAAGTTTTCTTATAACTCCCTTCTTGCGCACAAGCCGTTCAACCCCCACAGCTAAAATAACTGTTAAAGCTACGGGTAAGCCCTCCGGCACTGCAAAAACTGCAAGCGCTATGGCAATTAAAAACATTTGGAAAAGGTCAAAGCCCATAAAAAGCCCTACTACAAAAAGTAAGGCAGTAAGCAAGGTAAGAACCAAGCTTGCTTTCATAGTAAACTTTTGAATTGCGGTTTGTAGAGGCGTTTTTGAATGCTCTTTTGCTGTTACTGCCTCTGCTATTTTGCCGAATTCCGTATTTTTCCCTATTAAGGTTACGACCGCAAGCCCCAAACCTTCAGCAACGAGAGTGCCAGCGAACACCATTGAGTTTCTAGCTAAAAGATTAGAGTCTTCTCTACAGGGTTCAACGGTTTTCTCCATATCCGGCATAGATTCGCCAGTTAGTACCCCTTCGTCAACGCCAAGTTCGTTTATTTTTACAAGCCGTGCATCAGCAGGCACGCGAGCGCCGGGAAAAAGCCTAATCAAATCGCCGGGCACTACTTCTTCGGAATCAATTTCAATTTCTCTGCCACCCCTTATAACTCTTACTCTTTCTTTTATATAAGATTCCAGACTTGCAAGCGCAGTTTCGGCTTTGTTCTCTTGGTAAAACCCTAAAATAGTATTTACAAAAATTGCAGCAAAAATAAAGCCGCCGCCTTTATAGTCGCCAAAAAATAAAGCCGCAACGCCTGCGAAAAAAAGCACTATAATAAGCGGGCTTTTAAATTGTTCTGCTAAAATTTCAAACTTTGTTGCTCTATGCCCTTTTGGCAAAATGTTTTTGCCGTACTCTTTTATGCGCTCTTTTGCGGCAGATTCATCAAGACCGTTTTCTCCCGAACCCAGCGCAACAAAAACATCTTCCACCGGCATAGCCCAATAAGGTTTTGCCACATAAGTCATATAAATAGTTTAACACACGTAAACGACCTACTTATTTGAAACACAAGCAAGATCTTGGTCAATAATATCTCGCATACGCGCTTCCCCAATCCCCTGCACTTTACCTTTAATGCCTTCAACCGATGTAAACGGCCGGGCGGAAATAAGCGCGTCAGCTCTAGCAGAGCCGATATGGCGAATTTGCATCAACTCGTTTTTAGAAGCGGCATTCAAATCAACTCGCCATAATGCGCACCCGTCTTTGGTATTTAGTAACGCCTCAATACCGGATGCCCGCCATTCCGCTTTGGCTTCGGATAAAGAAACAGTATATATATCTCCGCGGTAGCTCTTATAACTGCCAGTAAAAATACTCGCCAAACCACCGCCTACGGTTTTAGGCGTCCACGGAACATTGCCTTCCAGTACTACTTTAATTGTCCCATTTATGTCTGTCCTATAAATCTGGGAACCAAAACGCGTAAGCGTATCCAAAACTGTTTCTGCCGGATGGCCATAGCGGTTTACTCCAACCCCAATTGCGCCTATAACTGGCTGAACCGCAGCGATAAATTGTGGCGAAGAGGAATTCTTTGAACCATGATGGCCAACTTTTAGCACATCTGCTTTTAAAGGCGTTCCAGATTCAAGTAAAACCATTTCCGTTGCAAAGCCTACGTCTCCGGTAAAGAGCGCTGATACTCTAGGACCTTTAAACATAAGCACAACACCTGATTCGTTCTTGTCGGCTTTTGCAAGAATATCTGTATCTGGCGAGATAACTTGGATAACGTAGTCCAAATATTTTATTGAATCACCTTTCTGAACTTTTAGAGTTTTTACATCTTGCTCTTTAAGCGCACTTTGCAACACCATAAATGATGTATCTTCTATACTTTGGCCATTCCAAACAAAAAGGCCGACATTATATCTATTTATAACCTCCACTATACCGCCATAATGGTCTATATCAGCGTGAGTTAAAACAACTATGTCAATGTATTTATTACTATCTACTACAGACTCCAACTCGCCGAGAATCTCACCGCCCCGCCCACCGTCTATAAGTATATTAACCTCACCACGAGTACCTGTGGGTTTTAGTTTTATAAGCTCAGAATCGCCTTGGCCTACGTCCAAAAAATAAATTGATGTGTCCCCTATTCTCCCACTTACGACTTCTGCAACAATTCCAAACCAAGTCCATACCGTAAATGCAGCGAGGATAAGCACTAAAATACGGGGTATGGTTTTCTCTTTTGTCATTTATTAGTTGTAGGAATAAAGAATTTTTGTGCGGCAGGAGAAAACCTAGCACAAAGCCACACTAAAAAAAGATAATAAACCGCGACAGTCATAACGCTAATTTGAGGATTAAATGGAGTTCTTAATATATAGAACACATCCATAACTTTGTAGATATAGTCCAGCAAAAATGCGGGTAAAGATGCAAAGACATAAGCAAACTGCATAGATATTACTGATAAAATTATAACAACGAATCCAAAAATCATTACAAAAGGCATTATTGCAAGTATTGCGATATTTGCCGGAATTGCAGAAAACGAAAAAGTCTGGAAGTTGGCTATTATAATAGGCGCAACGGCGGCCTGCGCTGATAGAGTCATAGCTAAAATCTCGCGCCACATAAAAGCGCCTGACTCTTGGAAGAATTTAAGATTCTTTAAAACCGGCGCAAGATATATAATCCCGAGCAAAGCTAAAAAAGACAGCTGAAAACCCAAATCAAACACCGGCAGTTTTGGATTTACAAGTACAAGCGTGAGCGCAGCGAGAGCGATTGCGTTGCGCGGCAAATTTACATGTGCCGACTCTCTAGCCCACCCCACAATAAACGCCATAAAGGCTGCCCTAACTGCAGAAACCTCAAAACCTGTCATCGCAACAAATAAGGCAACCATGAAAAACAGCGCGCTGAAAGCTACGCGTCGCCGGCCACGAAAAACCATGGCAAGTAGAGGAGCCATAATCACAATAATGATAGACATATTCGAACCAGAAAGGGCTGTAAGGTGCAATGTGCCGCTAATAGCGAGTTTGTCTAAAAGTTCTTGCGGCATTTCTTCTTTGTCGCCAAGTATAATTCCCGTTAATAACGCTGATTGTGTCGGGCTAAAAACGCGCGTGAACACTTCTTTAATATATAGCCTTAAACTGTATAGAGTTTTGAAAAATGGATTCGCCTTATTACCTGTGATTTCAATTTCGGGAAATGCGGCAACGCCGTGGATTCTCTCTTTTGTAAGGTAATTTCCGTAAGGCCCGTCAGGGAATTCTAAACTGCCCCCGAAACTTACAACATCGCCATATGCAACAGGCGTGTACTTATTCAACCGGAGTAAAATTTTTGCTTTTATTGGCGGCTCTGTAAGATTAACTCTCACTGCAATGCTTTCGCCGCGTATGTTGGGAATATCAGAAACAATGCCTGTAAAATTTGTTTCTACAAGTACTGTCTCGCGGATTTTATGGTATTTGTAATCATCTAGAGCATAATAAACACTCCCGATTAAGGTAAACATTACAAACACCACAAACCAAGGCTTTCTAATTTGTTTAATAAAAAGAGAGGAAAGTGCTAAAACAGTTGTTAACAAAGCTGTGCCAAACGGCGTAATACCTACTCCGCCTAAAATTGCCGCGATAATAACCCCACCGGCGGCAAAAAAGAAAAAATTATAGCTGTTCAATATCCGCTTCTAACTCACCCAATTCTGAATCTAGATCGTTTAGTTCTGTGTTTTCAATATCAGTCTGAATGTCTTTAAGCTCTTCTGGCACTTCCGGCACTTGCGGGTTTGCAAAATAAAACCAAGCGATAATTGCCGCAATTATAACTAACAATATTAAAAGTTTTTTCATATTATTCTTCTACTTCTTCTTCGACCTCATCTTCATCTGTATCTTCATCAGCATCCTCTTCTGTATCCTCTTCTTCTGCGTCGTCCTTATCTTCTTGTACAAATTCAGTGTGCACAACTCGGAGTGCATCAAATGCGGTGCGGACAAGGTTTCTTGCATGTTCTAGATACTCACTCCTAAGGGCTTCGTGGTCTGCTCGGAACTCCGCCATAGTATCTTGGAAACCCTGCCTGAGATTCTCTTCTGATTCAAACTCAACTGTATATATTTTTTCTTTTTGCGCTAAAACCGCCTCTTTTGCTGCGGCAATACCTGCGCGTGCTTCGTCAACCGCGGAATCAAACAAATCTAACGCAGAATCGTCTAAACCAAATCGCTCTTGCCACTCATCTGCGCGTGCAATTACCTTGTCCAAGACCATCTCCATTTTTTCTAAGTGTAGAATATATGCATCCGTTAACCGGCCGTTAATTGAATTAATTTGTGCCGCAGAACGCTCCGCGATAATTCGTTTTTGCTCATCGCGAACCACCTGCACCCTCTCATTGAACTCGGCTTTGCGCTCTTCAATAGCCTCTTGGTGCATCATGCGCGCCTCCTCGGTTCTTTCTCGGAACTCTACACGCTCATCTTCTATGCGAGCTCTAAACTCTGTGCGTGTTTCTTCTGTCTTCTGCCTAAATTCAACTCTGGCTTCTTCCATCATATCTTGGCGCTCTTCTCTAGCCTCTTCTTGGTGTATGCGTATGCGCTCGCGCAGTTCTACAGACTCATCTCTAAATCTTTCTCGCGATTCTTCCCTTACATCACCATCTCTGGTCTCGCTTCTAACTTCACTCTCCTGCTCAAATTCTTCGAATTCTTCCCCGCCGTGCGCAGAAACCATTAATACACCGGATAGCGCCACAGCTGTTACTATGGCTCCAGTAAAGAAAATATTTCTATAGACTTGGCTCATTTTCCTTATAATAAACCTAAATCTAAAAATATAAAACTGTGGATAAGAAATAGCTACCTATAAATCAATACTCCTAGAACTATAGAAAAATGTAGAACCATCCAAAGTATATTTATAAAAACTAATGGTTTTGTTTTGTGGGTTATTCCGTAAATTATCCAAAAAGCAGATACTACCATGTAAGCTCCCCATGATACTGCTGAAACTCCATCCACATTTTTTTCTATCCAAATTTTTGACCATTGGGGGAGCGTCATAACCGGACCTATAAGCGAAACAGGATAAATAATGCGGTCAAGAAAATTCTTCCATCTTATTTGAGTGCGGTATTCTTTATGTTCTCGCTTTCTTTTTATAACGTGGTCGTGCCCTTCTCTGTAAACTGCCATGATTTTAATTATATCAAGTTAAGTGCAGATAAATAAAATGGCGCTGAAGCATGCTTCAGCGCCTTGTGTTTTCTTCAGCGCCTGGATCTGGCGTAAACCTCGAGGAGCCGTACAAAGAGGTTTACAGCATCCAAGATCAGCCCGCCGCTTGCGTCTATTGCGTTGTCCCATGTTAGCGGCAATTCCATTGCCTTAGCCCAGTCGTAGGCAACGAAGATCGTAAAGATTAGGATCCCTGCCCAGATGAGCACCCAGTCTAGTACAGACCCAGGCGCCGCCCACTCAAAGCCCATAACTCCGAAGATGATCTGGCCAAACAGAGCCAAGATCAAAACTCCGAGAGCTCCGAGAAGATAGGGGCCTAAACCGCTAAACGCTCTTGGGTAGACAATGCCGACGCAAGACATTAGCACCATTATTGCGGCTGTTGTTAGAATCGCCTGTGCTACAACCACGCTTGTGTAGGTTGCAACAACGGGACCCATCATAACGCCTAACGCTAGGCTCATAATGGTTACGCCGAGCAAGCTTATAAACGGATTGTCGTTTAGCGCGAAAATGAATATTGCGACGATTGACACGATAAACGTGCCGATTAGAAGCAGCCACGTAAACGGCCAGTCGTAGCTTACGACAACTCCAAATGCAACCACAACGGCCATAAGGAGCGTTGAGAACGCCGTAGCTCGCACGAAAGCGGGCTTGCTGATTTCGTCACTGCCGCGGCGATTCCAGATGAATCCCCCAAGGCCCTTGTGTTCGTCCTCGCCTCTGTTGCCATATCTGTATCCATCCAACTTTTCTCACCTCATTTGTTTTCCTTTGTTAAGGAAACTGTTTGTGAGTTTATAACATATTTGGATAGTTGTCAAATAGACAACAGGTTTATTGATCTTCAAATTTTACCTCGTCGCCAAATAAAAGCTGGAACGGATAACCCACAAAGTTGCGCTCAATCTTGCCGCACCCAACTTGTTTTAGAAAATTAACCATATCTTCAGCAACCTTCTTAGGATCTGCGCCGTCTTTGCCGATGTACTCAATTTCTACGAAATCTCCTAAATTCTTTACTGAATCAACTGCAACTTCATAATCTTTATAAACCCAAGTTTTTCTGATTTTATCTACAACCACAAGCGACTTAAAGTTAAGCGCTTTTAAAATCTTCTTTGCTGTTTCTATGTTCTCAATGGTCGTCTCATACTCATCGCAATGAGTTCCTTTGCCGCTTTCATCGTAGTGCCAATCTTTGTAGTTTATTGAACACTTGCCGCCGCCATCGCGCAGGCGCAGCCATTCTTTAACCGGGCGCACCGATATAAAATCCCTGTGCGCAGGAGTAAAATACTCGTCAATCTGACGTTTTTCGCCCTTAAACTCCGCGTTTCCCCCTAAAAAATCCAAAAGCGGCTTTTCATTCTCAACCCTAACCTGAATCTCAATTTCGATCTTTTGCATTGGCGGAGGAGGTGAGATTCGAACTCACGATACCTTGCGGTATACCGCATTTCGAATGCGGCGCATTCGGCCACTCTGCCACTCCTCCGTGAAGTTAAAATATCACTCTTGACTGGCTTTTTCAACGCGCTCCATAGCAATTTGCATTGCTACTTCACGTGGGCTTTTGTTTTCTTTTTTCGCACGTTTCAAGACAAGTTTAGTACTTTTCTTAATCTTTCGCTCGACTAAATCAAACATCCGCTTGGGGTTATACCCGCGGTGCTCGGCATAAGAAGAGATAACCCCACCGGCGTTTGCAACAAAATCCGGCACAACCAAAATCCCCTTCTTATGGAGTCCCAGCTCAATCTCTTCGCTCATCGGGATATTGCCGCCTTCAATAATAATTTTTACTTTAATGTCGTTTTTATTTGAGTCGTTTATAACATCGGTTACAGATGCAGGAATTAAAATATCCACCGGAATCTTCCAAAAGTCTTCGGATTTTATGCGAAACTCTTTTGGATAAACATCTAATTTGCTTTTGTCGCTTATAATTTTATTCAGAACCTTGCCGTCTAATCCATCTTTATTGTATAGGGCAGCGTGATGATCAGCTAAAGCAACTATTTTAGCGCCACCATCCATTAAATATTGATAAGCAAATGTGCCAACGTTGCCAAAGCCGTGTATCGCAACAGTCGCGCCCTTGAGCGAAATTCCAGCGAACTCCACTGCTACATCTGTTGATTTAGCTACCCCAAACCCCGTACTCCCATACTCATGGGGTAATCCGCATTTGCCTCGCGCGCCCTCCGCGTGCCTTACCTTACCATTTGCGCCAACGAAAGTTTCCAAACAAAGATTTGCTGGTTTGCCTGTAGCCGCATGGTAATTATCAACCGCTTCCACAAACCACTGCATCTCGCGCTCTCCGGTATTTACATCTGGGCCTGCAATATAGTACTTAACCAAAAATGGTTTTAGCGCGTGTGCAAAACTTTGCACAAATTTCTTTTTTAGATTATCATCTCCCCCTCTCCAGACTATGCCGGCTTTTGCTCCGCCAAATGGAATTTCTGCAAGTGCATTTTTCCAGGTCATAGTGCGGGCAAGGCGGAATACCTCAACTTCAGTAACATTCGATGTCATTCTTATACCTCCCTTTCCGCGGCCCAAAGCTAAATTGTCTATAACCAAGAAACCTTCCATTCCAATCTTGGGGTCGGAAACGCGCAAAACATATTTTGGGCCAAACTTGTCGGTTTTAAGCGTAAGCTCCATTAAGGTTTTTCTTCTTCAATAGAATATTGAGTTATTTGTATATTACAGCTGTGGTGTTCTTTACACCAAACCTCGCACTTTTTTGCTATTTCCTCATCTCTGTAGTGCAACCCGCACTCCCCGCACTGGTAGAGTTTTTCTATATTCATTATTTGCACCCGCAATCGCACGAGCCGTCTGCCTTGTGTACGTGGTCGCAGTTTGCACAAGTTGCAGACTTAGCGCTGTCGTGCGTGTGAACCTTGTGCACTTCGCAGGGGCAAGTGCATGCCATACATACTTTTGCCATTTTATTTTTTATTTATTTGGTTTATTAATTTCGACCTTTATTGAATCCCTATTATGCCGCCTCCGGTTAAAAGAATTGCAATATTTGCGGCGAGCAATATCAAATCAAACTCCCAACCGGTTTTATCCATCGCTGTAAACGGCATATGCCACTTTAGCATCTTAAAGTAAGTCGCGCCCACCATAACAACAGCAAGAAGTATCGCGGCAATTTGCGTGTAAAACCCTATTATCAAGCCGATTGAGGACAATAACTCAACAAAACCCAGCATCAATACCATTCCAGCGGGCATACCCACACCTTGCGCCATACCTTTTGGGTTTTGTAATTTAGGAAGTGCATGGTAGATAAAAATTGTCGCAACCGCCAAGCGCAAAACTAGCAAGCCATAATCACTAAATTCTATTAATTCTGGAAACATAATTTTTATATTATTCTGTCATATTATTCTGCGACCTTTTGCATAGTTGATCCAAAATCTCTACACCATCTGTTTATATCAAACGAAAACGCCGGCTTCAAAAAATCTATTATCTTTAACGCATCTTGCTCGGCGTTTTTTAAGGAAACTGATGCGCCCGGCGAAGGTGTAATATTAAACAAAATCTTATCTCCTACTATTTCTGCCTCGCCCATTTCAAGTTTTTTTGCGCTAGTATCTACAACCTGCGGTCTTATGCCGCCTATTTTCTTGCCGTAGCGCAAATCTCTATACTTAAGAGACGGTACAATTTTCTGAACATGTTTTAAAAAGAGCCACCTGCCTAATACAGGTATATCATACGTTAAATTTCTAAATATATAAAAGAAAATCGGTTTGTTAGAAATAATTTTTAATAGACTTAATACTCCTCTTAGATTCCAAACAGAGGTGCGCAAGAAACCAGATATAGATTTGTAGTTATACCTCTCTAAAAGAGGAAGAACCTTGCCTGTTGGGCCAAAGCGCGTTTGCTGCGGGTTATTAATATCCGGATCGCCGTGTATTGCAGCAAACGGCAGCTTTTCAAGCTGTACTCTATAGACCTTCATATTCAGGATGTTTTTCGTAATATAAAAGCTACCGGCGATAGGAAGAATACTTAGGTTTTTACCGTAACCAAGCTGCTTTGCAAAAACAAGACTTTGCGGCCCGGCCATAACCGCAACTGCACTTGCACTAAAATCTCCGCGAGAAGTTTTAATAATATAAGTATCTTTGTCTTTACGTAGTTCTTTTACCTCAGTGCCTAGATAAACATCTACAGTTTTATCTGTTTTTTTCGCCTCTCTAACAAAAGATTCCGAAACTTTTTTATAATTTACAGTGTAGCCATCCGGGCTGTAGAGCGCGGCTAGTTTACCCCCGTTATTTCTGCCTTTAACAATAGCAGGCTCTAGTTTTGCAAGCTCATCTTTATAAATCTTTTTAATATTCGGGAATAGAAATTGAAACTCTTCAAACCTCCGCTCAATTTCTTTAACCTCTCTTTCGCCAACCGCCAAAACCATCTTTCCGCCTTTTATAAACGAATCTTTTGCATATAATTCCAGATATCTTACAAGCATAGTTGCCGCCTCTTTTACTTTAACAGCTTTTTCAAGGTTGTAATTTGTTTCTATATCGCCAAAATGTAGCGTCTGACTGTTGTTTCGTTCATGCGAATTAACTTGGGCAACATTTTTATATTTTTCGATAAGGGCAATGCGCGGAATGTTTGTGTAGCGCGAAAGCGCGTATAAAAGCGCGGTGCCAATTATGCCGCCGCCAATAATAACAACGTCGTATTTCATTTAATCCCCAGCTTAGATTTAAGCCAGTCTTTGTCAAAGCCGACAAACATTTCGCCATCTATGTCTATCACAGGCACTGCCATCTGGCCGGATTTCTCCACCATCTCTTTTGCCGCCTCCGGGTCGCCCGCAACATTCTTCTCCGTGTACTCTACGTTATTCTCCTTAAAGAACGCTTTAGTCATTTTGCAATAAACACAAGTTGGCGTGGTGTAAATTGTTACGTTTGGCATATTATTTCTTGTTTTTTTCTAAAAGTAGACAAACGGAGTTGATGCAATATCTTTTACCTCCCAGCTCTTTTGGGCCATCATCAAAAACATGCCCTAGGTGAGAACCACAATTTTTACAGAGTACTTCTGTGCGGTTCATCCCATGGCTCTTATCAGACTTTAACTCAATGTTTTTAAGATTAGCTGGTTCCGAGAAACTTGGCCAGCCCGTGCCGGAATCAAACTTAGTGTCTGATGAAAATAACTCCGCTCCGCATGCCGCACACTTATACATTCCCCTATTTTTCTCGTGTACATACTTACCCGAAAAAGGCGGCTCGGTGCCTTTTTCACGCATAATGCTATATTGCTCGGGTGTTAATACTTTCTTCCAATCTTTCATTTTAATTTATCGCCAAATTCGGCTTTAATCTTAGCAACTTTTGGATCAATAACAACTTTACAATAAGGCGCGCTTGGATTTTTAGAGTAATAATTCTGGTGGTAGTCTTCTGCTTTATAGAAATTCTTATACGGAAGAATTTCTGTGACAATTTTCTCTTTGTATTTTCCGCTTTCGCCTAAAGCTTTTTTGGAATTCTCCGCAAGCCGTTTTTGTTCTTCGTTATGATATAAAATTGCCGCTTCGTATTGCGAGCCAATATCATTCCCCTGCCCGCCGGATTGCGTTGGGTTATGTGATGCCCAAAAGATATCTAAAAGTTCTTTGTAGCTTACTTTATCGGGGTCGTACTCTATTTGAATTGCCTCATGATGACCAGTAACACCCCCAGAAACTTCTTCGTATGTCGGGCTTTCCGCTTCTCCACCCGAATATCCAGCAACCACGGATTTTACCCCTTTTAACATTCTAAAAACCGCATCCGAGCACCAAAAACATCCTCCGGCAAATGTGGCTTGCATTAACTTATCTCTTCTAATCTGCCCTTTAGCGTTTGAACTTCTTTCTTAAGCTCCGCCATCCTTACCTCTCTACCCGTCATAAATTTGTTTAGTTTATCCATCTCTTCAAACTTTTTCTTTAACTCCGCCTCGGCTGCTTTACGCCCAGTTATGTTTGGTTCAATGCCAATAAATATCCTAATTTCTCCATCCTCGCTCAACACCGGATAAACTCTAAGCTCTTGGTAATATTCCGTGCCATCTTTTCTAACATTCTTAACCTCGCCAAAAAAAGGTTTTTTATCAGTCTTTATTCTTCTCCACATGCCTTCATAAAAAAGTTTATCCATTTTGCCACCCCACAAATGCCCTGGGTTTTTGCCTATCACTTCTTCGCGGCTATAACCGGTCTGTTTTTCTACGCCTTTGTTTGCATAAAGTATTATTCCTTCTGCATCTGTAATAACTATATGCTCGGGTATTAAATCAAAAGCCTTTGTTATAGGGCTTAACTCTTTTTGAAGTTTTTCGATATCTTCTTTATAAACGTGAGTCATATTCTTATCTAATCCAGTTTACTAATTTTGGATATCTGCGGCAAATTGGCAGATTTGTACACCAATTCTCTAAGCCCCACACTCGGCCAGCGCGCGCAGAGGCAAGAAATAAAAGCACTGCCGCGTTAATTATGTGATCATCAACTATAAATGAGTGCGGCGGAATATATGGAAACTCCAAAACCGGAAAGTAATATAAAAACATTAATAAAACTCCGAGCAACGAACTCAAGCGCACCGCAATCCCCAAAATAAGAGAAACACCAAGAAGCGTTAATCCCCACTCATTTATAAAATTAATAATCGGTAAAATGCCGGGACTGGCAAACCAGGCATAAATACCGCTGAAAGTTTTTGCGTTTTGCAAGTATCCCGCCGCCGACCACTGTGGATCCAAAATTTTTGTGATACCGGCATAGAACATCAGCCATCCGGTTGAAACTCGTAAGATAAATAACGAAACTTTATAAAATTGTGTCATTTAGTCTTCTAATAATTATATCAATTAAATTATTTCTTTTGGATTGAGCGGCCTATAGGCACAAGAGTTGAACCAACCACAACAGCAGAGGCCGCGATAAGAATATTTTTGATAATATATTGCCCCTCTAATGTCGGCACTAAAAATGCTTGCCACGTAGAGCTCGGCAAAAACACTAGCGGCATAACGGTTGTTATAAGGTGCAATCCAATTAAGAAAATCGCCAGGCGCTCAAACCCTTTTATAAGAAAGAGTATGCCGATTAACATCTCAAAAACAGCGAAACTTGTGTGAAAAAACTCAAACGACATAAAACTAATGGTCTTGTTAAAGAGAGTCTCAACAAGCGGAGTAGCCGGGCTAACTCCAATAAGTTTTAATAACCCAAACCAGAAATAGACAACAAAAATAGCGATGCGCGCGAGCGGTACTTCTAGCTTGTGTAAATGCTTTATAATTCCGGCGTCAATTTTGTTTATTAAATTACGCAAGTAGTTTAATTATAACACTTTGCGGCGGAGCAGTATTGCATTTATTGCAACAATTACAGTTGATAAAGACATAAAGAGCGCGGCGAGTGCCGGCTGTAAAATAATTCCCTTAAATGCAAGTACTCCAGCAGCGAGCGGTAATGCAACAACGTTATAGCCAGTCGCCCAGAAAAGATTCTGAATCATTTTTGTATAAGTCATTTTTGAGAGCCGGATAATTTTAACTATATCTCGCGGGTCGTTTTTAACGAGAATTATTCCAGCGGACTCTATAGCCACGTTTGTACCGGCACCTATTGCAATACCCAAATCCGCCTGAGTGAGCGCTGGAGCATCATTTATGCCATCGCCTACCATAGCTACTCTCATTCCTTTCTCCTGTAATAATTTAACCTTTTTTGATTTCTCGCCAGGTAAAACACGCGCAAAATATTCGTCAATACCAAGCTCGCCCGCAACGCGTTTGGCAACATCTTCGGAATCACCTGTTATCATGGCGGTTCTAATACCTAAGTTTTTTAAGCTATTTATAGCATCGCGCGATTCTTCGCGAATTTTATCAGCAACTTTTATAGAACCGATTTTGCGACCGTTTACTTCAACCACGATATCCGCGCCGCCACGATGACCAACAAAGATTTTCTGACCGTCAACCTCGGCTTCACCCCCTACCCCGGGAATCCTTTTAAAATTTATCGCCTCTTTTACTTCAAGCTTCTTTTCTCTGGCTTCTTCTACAATTGCTTTAGCAATTGGGTGCTCGGAACTGAAATCAACCGCGGCGGCAAGGGCGAGAGCCTCGTCCGAAGAACTCTCTATAACACTAAACTTGCCTTCGGTAAGCGTGCCAGTTTTATCAAAAAGCACAATATCTATACCGCGAGCCGCTTCAAGCGCTAAACGCTTTTTTACCAAAAATCCGTTTTGCGCGGCCTTGGTTGTAGAGATTGAAGCGACAAGTGGCACCGCAAGCCCCAGTGCGTGCGGGCAGGCAATTACAAGCACTGCCACAGACCGCGCGACTGCAAAATTTAACCCAGCATTAGTGAATAGCCACGCAACGAGCGTAGCAATGCCCCCCAATATTGCTATTACAGTTAAGTAAAGCGCCGCTTTGTCAGAGAGTATTTGCAATTTTGATTTTGACGCTTGCGCTTCGGCGACAAGCCGCATAACGCCCGCCAGAAACGTCTTCTCTCCGATAACTGCGACATTAAGCTTTAGAATACCATCACCGTTTATAGTGCCCGCTATAACGAAATCGTTAATTTTTTTTCGCACTAGAGCCGACTCTCCTGTAATCATCGCTTCATTTACATCTGATTCGCCTTCAAACACCTTGCCATCGGCAGGGATTTTGCCACCAGGTTTTACAATAACTTTGTCGCCGATTTTGAGTGACGCAAGCTGAACAACTTCGGTTTTATTATCTCTAATAATTTCCGCGGTGTCTGGGAGAAGCTTTGATAATTCCTTAAGCGCACCTTGAGCACCGGAGACCGCCCGCATTTCCATCCAATGGCCTAGAAGCATAATAGTTATAAGAGTCGTAAGCTCCCAAAAAAGCGGCTCCTCATTAGTGAAAATTGCATAGATACTCCAAAGATATGCAGCCGAGATTGCGACGCTAATTAAAGTCATCATACCTGGCAAGCGGCTTGTTAGCTCACGCCAAGCGCCAGCAATAAAAATCCATCCGCCGTAAAAAAAGATGATTGAGGACAAAACTAACGGCAGATACTCAGAACCTAAAAATTGCGGCGGCACAATACCGGTCCACTTAATGAAAATTTCCGAATATGCAATTACAGGAATTGTAAGGAGTAAACTTACCCAAAACTTTGTTTTAAAAACATTCGTAGAATGCCCCGCGTGTTTATCAAACTCCTTATCGCTTTTGTGTAATTCTTTTTTTGTAGGCACTAAATTCATTCCGCATTCCGGGCAAATGCCGGGCATGTCGCGCTGAACCTCGGGGTGCATTGGGCAAGTGTAGTACATAAACTAAATAATGAATTGACTTGCTAGAGTACCAACTATAACACCAATAGAAATTGCCAAGCCTCCAATCAAAAACATTCTAAGACCATTTTTAAATACACTTATGCCGGAAATTCTGCCGCCCACAACTCCGAGCATAAAAAGCGCGATAAGAGTTAACCCCATAGAGATATAAAAAGCAGAAGCTGCCGGGAGTATTAAATAAGGGAATAGTGGAATAAACCCAGCTGCAAAATATGAGAAGAACATAATCGCGCCAGATTTTAACGAACGTACAGAGAGTGTTTCTGTTTTAGACTCAAAACCTTCGGCAGATTGCTCGGAAAGCACGCTGCCGGCGCCCATTGAAAAAGCTTCAACAAATATGAGAACAATTCCGGATATAAAAATAGTGCTTCGCGGAACACCTACTATTGCGATGCCAGAGAGCAACCCGACAGTTGAAACTAAACTGTCTTCAATCCCAAAAATGAAATTCCTAAAATAGGATACTCGTGCTAATTCAGAACGCATTAACTAAATTATAGTCCAGAAAATTGAATAAAAAAACTCTACGCATTTTTATCAACAGGCTCGTGCCTGCACTTACGTAGAGTTTGGCCCGCGTGTTCGGATTCTGTCAGCCAGAGAGAACGGTCGGGGCTAAGGCTTGGCCTATTTATGCGCTCTCCGCAGTAGCGGCAAAAAACGTAATAGTGTTTCATACCAACCCCGTGGATCTACCCCAGACCATACCATAACCGCCTAAAATTGTGGACCTAGGCAGAATCGAACTGCCAATCCCTCATTGCAAATGAGGAGTTATACCATTTAACTATAGGCCCCTACACCAATCCTTAATATTTTTCTAAAATTTTAATTAGCAATCTTACGGGTTCCCCTGTTGCGCCTTTCGCTAAATAGTCTCCATCAATTGAGGTCATTCTCGGAGCCATATCAATATGCGCCCAAGGATATTTTTTTGCAAACTGATATAAAAACATCGCGCCGGTTATAGCTCCGCCAAATTTGTTTTTCGCATCATTTGCCCAGTCTCCGAATGTGCCTTTTATATCAGCCTCATATTCTTCCCATAACGGAAGCGGCCAAACATAATCCCCACTTTCATCACCCAGCCCTTGAAGCTTCGCAGTAATTTTATCGTCTTTACTAAACACTGCAGAAACTCTCTGGCCCAGCGCAACCTCTGCGGCACCAGTGAGTGTAGCAACATCAACAACAAGCGCCGGGTTGTACCTTTCCGCGTAAGTAAGAGCATCCGATAGCACAACTCTCCCTTCCGCGTCTGTGTTTAATACCTCTATTGTTTTGCCCGACATCGTTTTAATAATGTCGCCCGGCCTGTAGCTAGAACCAGAAGGCATATTCTCTGCCGCCGGGATAAGGGCAACAACGTTCTTTTTAAGCTTTAACTTCGCGGCAAGTAGTACAGCTGATGCAACCGCCGCGCCACCGGACATATCCATATGCATTTCGTAAATACCGCTCGTTGGTTTTAGATTTAACCCACCTGTATCAAAGGTGATGCCTTTGCCTACAAAAACTATAGGTTTATCTGTTTTATTGCCGCCAGAATATTCCAAAATTATAAACTTAGGCTCTGCTACAGAACCCTGCGCAACTCCTAAAACCCCGCCCATTTTTAAACGCTGCATATCACGTCTGCCTAAAACCCTAGCCTTAACTCCGCTGCCTTGCGCAGCTTTTTGGATTTCTTTGGCTAAAAGCGCTGGGGTCATTTCCCCGCCCGGGGTATTAGCTAATTTGCGGCAAAAGTTTACATAATCTGCGACAAGCACGCCTCTCTTTATAGATTTTTGTTCGTCTTTGTCGGCGCCTAACACTAGAACGCGCTCAACAAACCCCCAGCCCTCTTTTGGTTTGGTTTTATATTTTACAAATTCAAAATTAGCTAGATCTAGATTTATGCCCACAATTTCTGCAATCTCATTTTTGGGAATTTTTAGACTAGGAAAATCAAAATCCTCTAGATCCAGAGTAATGTTTTTTACTTTCGCGGATTTCGCGGCGGCTATAACTTTGCGCGGCAATATTTGGAGCTTGCGCCCTGTCATTTCTTTTTTGGGGCCCGCGCCTACAAGTATTTCTTTTTTACCGTTTTTAATAACCGTCTCGGTATCAGAACTCTCTGTAATTCGCACTCTTACAAATCCCTTTGGAATTTTAGTTGCAAATGTAAACTTTATATTCATGATTTGAATGGATTTTTGGTGAAACCAATTAGTATTACTTCCGTTTCTAAACGAATATGAAATTTATTGTATACTCCTTTAATAATTTTTCCAGCCAGATTCACCAAATCTTTCGCGGTGCCTCGCCCGAGGTTTATAAGCGAGAGCGAATGTTTGGGAGAAATACCAACATTGCCCTCCTTATGGCCCTTGCCGAATCCGGCTTTTTCCATAAGTTTTGCCGCGGCAACTTTAACTCCACCGGCTGGCGGATTCTGCGGCCAAAACCATTTACTGTCATTCTCGCCGATTATATTTTTAATACCCTCAAACTCTTTTTGGGAAACCACTGGATTCTTAAAAAACGAGCCGGCGGTTTTGTAACTTTTGTACCCTGGCATAATAACGTAGCCCTTGCCAGCCCGAATTTCAATAACCGCTTGGCGAATCTCTTTAAGAGTTGGATTAGGTTTGTTTTTAAAATATTCTTGTAGGTCGTGATAATTTAAATTCTTCTGCTCCTGAATTAATGCAGGCATTAATTCAAGCATTAATTCAAGGATTACATATCTGCCCTTCTCTTCTGAATTAAAAATACTCTTTCTATATGAAAACTCGCAGTCAACTTTGCTAAATTCAACAACCTTGTTGGTTTTTAGATCAAAGGCTTTAACCTTTTTAATAACACTAGAAACTTCCGCACCGTAGGCGCCAATATTCTGCACCGGCGCAGCACCAACACTGCCCGGTATTCCAGACATCAATTCCAAGCCTGCCCAGTTATTCTCTACAGACTTTGCAACGGTTGCATCCCAGTTTTCGCCAGCGCCTATGGTAAGAATTACTTTGTCGCCGCGAATTTCACTTTTAAACCCCGCAATGCGGTTTAATATAACAAGCCCATCGAAACCATCGTCGGAAACCAAAATATTACTGCCTCCGCTTAAAATAAAAACCGGTAGATTTTTATCTTTTGCGAACTTTATAGCTTCTTCAATATCGGAAATAGTCTTAGCTTCTACAAAATATCTAGCCGGACCACCAACATTTAAAGTCGTAAGCGGCGCAAGTGTAACGCTCTCTTTAATCTTCATGCCAGTTAAATAAATCTAACAGATTTCTCCAGAAAATAAAAAGCCAACCGTCACATTGGTTGGCGTGCCTGCAAAAGCGCGTATGGCTTTGCAAGTTGTTGTGGGAGATTGTCGTCATATATAGCGCGTGCCGAAGCGATAAATCCTTCAACTCGCTGACGCAGTTTCGGATCTCCGGAAATCGCTGCACAGTGGATTGTGGCCCTCCACCTGCGTACGTCGCGTTTGGAAAGGCGCACCTTGCCGGACCCATCTACATGAAGTCCGGTAATGCGTACCGCCCCGTGCCGAACATCGCGCTCGCGGGTCTTCCGAGGGTTTACCTCGAAACCAGCTTCGCGAAGCACCGTGAGCAGTTTTTCTTTCTCGTCGGCGGCAAGCGGCTTCAAGCTTGAAACCACAAATCCATCGACATAGCAGCTGATTTCCGCTTTACAACTTTGCATCCTCTCCGAGCCGAGAACTTGGCTCATTCTGCGTATTATTAAGTGCTCTGCTAGATAAATATAGAAGAGCATGGGTGAAGTCGGCGCTCCTTGCGGCAAAGCACCTTTGTAGATGCAAAACCGCAATATCTTTTCTGTTAGCTTACGCGCTATGGTATGCAAATCTTCTTCGTTCTCTGCACCGCGTATAAGCTGCCAGATCTGTTTGTTGGAGCGAGGTGGATTAGGGATGCTACCACCGTCATAGCCGTAACGTCTCGCCAATATACGCAGAGCCTGGTCTATTGGCACACCATATTCCAGATACCTTTTGAGATCGTGTTCAAGTTCTGGTGTTAGGTTGCCTTTTAGGATGTCGTCTGGGTTTACATTGGGGTGTTCCAGCCTAGCAAGTTCAGCTTTTGTAAGAGCTCCCTTGCAAGTTTGGAGCACAGCCTTGAAAAGGGCAGACTCTAATCGCTCTCGCGATACCGACGGGAAAGCATCTGCCACGTCAAACTGGAAAATCCAGCGCGCCTTTGCATGCCAATTTGCGTGATTGACATATGATCCACTTTTAAGACCATAGATATCAACCGTAATGGGCAATTGAAGCGACTTAAGAAACTCAAGAATTTTCTGTTGGGTAATCTTGAGCTCATTTGACGGCGCAAAGAGAGTTCGAAATCCACCTTTTGGTTTGCGAATGCGAATCTCTCTATAACGGCCGTCAATTGGAGTAGGGCTTTTGAACCAGAGAAATTCGTCTCTCTCCGGCGGCAGGGGTTGAATAGGCAACCCGTTTACAAATTCATCTAGTTTCAGCTGCAATTTTTCACCTCCTGTTTTTTTGGTTTTTGAAAGGACAAAGATGTGGGATTTCGGGCTACCGAACTCGAGGGCGCGGAAGCACCTGCTTAACTACCAGCCGTGAGATGCTCACGACCGCTGCTTTTCGCAGATAGAATACCTGCGGGCCAGCAGAACTAACTAGCTCCAGAATATCCCACGCCAACTTTATAATACAACCGCCAAGTGAAGTCAAACCAAATGTGATAAAATAAAAGAATAATGTTTTTACTACATTTACTGCTGTTTTTAGTTTCGGTTTATCTTCTATATGTTTCTGGCGGGCTTGTTGTTAAAGGACTAACACGCGTAGCAAGATTTTTACAGTGGAAAGAATTTGTAGTTGCTTTTTTTGTTATGGCCGCGGCGGGCTCCCTGCCAAACTTGCTTGTTGGCATTTCATCATCTCTGCGTGGAATACCGGAGTTATCTTTTGGAGATATAACCGGCGGCAACGTTGTTGACCTCACTCTCGTAATCGGGTTAGCAATTCTTTTTACGCGAGGCAAATCAATATCAGCTACTAGTGAAACGATACAAACAACTTCTATTTTTACATCTTTAGCAGCACTCTTGCCGTTAATACTAATACTAGATGGCCAGATTAGCCGCGTAGACGGTATAGCGCTTATAATATTCTTTTTACTCTATATCGTATGGCTTTTTTCTAAGAAAGAAAGATTCCAGCAAATTTACGAAGAACACAAACCAGAAGGCATAAAAATTATAAAAGAAGTTGGATTATTTATAAAAAACTCCGGTAAGGTATTGCTTGGAGTTGCGCTATTGGTTGGCGCGGCGCAGGGCATTGTTGTTTCTTCTTCTTTTTTCGCGGAATTCTGGGAGGTGCCGATACTAATGATTGGCCTTTTGATTGTAGGCCTGGGCAATGCGTTGCCGGAAACCTACTTTACAATAATCTCTGCTCGCAAGAATGAGACAACTATGCTCTTAGGCAACTTAATGGGCGCTGTTATTGTTCCATCAACGCTTGTTTTGGGAATAGTCGCAATACTTACCCCAATAAGAATAGCGGATTTTTCGCCGCTTGCTTTTGCCCGCGCTTTTATTGTAATATCAGTGCTTTTATTTTTTCTTTTTGTAAAAACGGGCGAAAAAATAACACTAAAAGAAGCTTTGGTGCTTTTGGGAGTGTATCTTGTATTCGTTGCTTCACAAATCTGGATAGCGTATTAAGCGCTAGCATTGTGTTATAATTAATTGAAAGGAGTGTTCCTTAAGAATGCAAGATGGGATTGGGAACGGAACAACCATAGTTGGGTTGGTAGCAAGAAGACAAGCGGGCAAGAACACATTCTGTAAAATCGCCAAGCTTGTTTATGGCGAAGAGAATGTGCATGTAATAAGCACAAGTGAAGTACTGGGTAGGTCTCTTGACTACTGGAGAGTGCCGCGCACAAAAGAAAATCTGCAGAGGCATCGTGTGTTACTCGCGAACACATTCGGCGGAGACATAATTCTCCATAAAGTAGAAGCCGAGTTGATGGAAAACATCGGCAAAAAGCGACTGATAATCCTTCTATGTGTTCTCCACTCAACAACGTTCGCACTCATCAAAGAGTACAAAGGTACGCTTATAGAAATCACCGCAGAGGATGAGGTTCGTTGGAAACGCGCAACCAAGAATGGTGAAGGGGGCATCACGCTTGAGCAGTTTAAAGCCAACGAAGAGAAAGAAACAGAGCAGCAGACCCCGATCTTTATGGATCAGGCAAACAAGCACATTCCAAACAACGGCACCATCAAGCAGTTTGAAACCGAGGCGCGAAAGGTATTCGCTAGCCTACAAGTAAAGCAAAACTGACCCAAGGGGTCAGTTATTTTTGTTTCTCAAACTTGCGCCTCTCGTTTTCTGAAAGAATCATTTTTCTCAAACGGATATTTTTCGGCGTTACTTCAACAAGTTCGTCTTCCCCTATGTAATCAAGTGCGTCTTCCAAGCCCATTTCGCGAGGAACATCCAATGTTTCCTGGACGCCAAAATTCTTGGTTCTAAAGTTTGTAAGTTGTTTCTCGCGGCAAATGTTTACTTTTATATCTTCCGCTTTTGCATTTTGCCCCACTACCATTCCTTCATATACCTTTGTACCTGGACTGATAAAAAGCTGTCCGCGCGATTGCGCGTTTATTAGCCCGTAGCTGTTCGCCTCTCCACCCTCGCTTGCGATTAGCGACCCATGAGAATTAGAAGTAAATTCTCCTTTATATTCTTCATAACCTAAAAATAAGCTGTTCATAATTCCAAGGCCCTTAGTTGAGGTCATAAATTCATTTCTAATACCGATAAGTCCGCGAGTAGGAATTGCAAAATCCATAAACGCAACTCCACGGTCAACTTTCATGTCTCTCATCACGCCAAGGCGCTTACCCATCATCTCAATTACAACTCCCTGATATTTTTCCGGCACTTCTATTGATACGAGCTCCATCGGCTCATGTTTGCGACCGTCAACTTCCTTAAAAATAACCTGCGGCTTAGAAACTTCTAGCTCATAACCCTCGCGCCGCATCTTTTCTATAAAAATTGCCAGGTGCAGTTCGCCCCGTCCGGCGACAACCCAACGGCTGTCGTTATCAGATGGAGTAATAGAAAGAGCAACGTCAGTTGCAAGCTCGCGATCCAAACGCTCTTTTAGGTTTCGCGATGTTGTAAACTCGCCGTCATTACCGACGAAAGGAGATGTGTTTACACCAAAGGTCATTTTAATTGTCGGATCATCAATTTTTATAGTTGGCAGCGCTATCGGGTTTTCGACATCCGCAATCGTCTCTCCGATTGAAATATCTGGAATCCCAGCAATTGCCAAAATATCGCCAGCCTCCGCCTCATCAACCTCAACGCGATTAAGCCCGTCAAAAGACATAATGTATGTAATTTGGGCTTTATTTATTTTTCCACTCCTATCAATATGCGCAACACGCATTGTCTTCTTTAATTTACCCGAGTAGAGCCGACCGATAGCAAGTTTGCCTTTGTAATTATCAGGCGCAAGATTAACAGTCAAAAATTGCAGCGGTTTATTACTGTCAATTTTTGGAGCTGGAATATAATCAATAATAGTTTTGAAAAGCGGCTCGATATCTTTCATCTTATTTAAGTCCGCTTCCGTGCCAGCCTTACCTTGAACACCTGCGGCATAAATTACCGGAAAGTGCGCCTGCTCATCTGTTGCACCAAGCTCAATAAATAAGTCGAAGGTTTGGTTTAGCGTCCAGTCTGGCCTCGCGTTGGGTTTGTCAATTTTATTAATTACCAAAATTATCTTGTGGCCGGCTTCAATCGCTTTTCGCAAAACGAATTTGGTCTGCGGCATCGGGCCTTCTTTCGCATCAACCAATAAAAGCACACCATCAACCATGCGCATTATGCGTTCAACCTCGCCGCCGAAGTCGGCGTGGCCCGGGGTATCTACAATATTTATCTTGTAATCCTTATATTTAACGGCTGCGTTTTTAGCAAAAATAGTAATGCCGCGCTCTCTCTCAAGCTCGTTTGAATCCATTATTAGTTCGCTCGGCGCGTCAGTCTTTACTTTAAAATCTTCAGACTGCTTAAGAAGTGCGTCCACAAGGGTCGTTTTGCCGTGGTCAACGTGGGCAATTATTGCAATGTTACGTATATCCATTGGAATTAAAAAACCTCCGGAATCTTCGCGGAGGAAGTGTGGAAAAGATACCAGAGATTATCAGATACTGCAACTTGTGGTCATTATACGCTATTGGAATATATGCGTGAATTATCACAGAAACTCACTGAAAACCAAAGGATTTTGATTGAAACGTGCTCCAGTAAACTAGCAACATCTTTAAGGTAAATTGGCCTCGATTCTGGCATTCTCTTCAGAACTATTATTAATTGTAGGTGAAATAATCTTTTTACTAAAAAGACCCATTCTATTTTTCCGTTAGGTTTACCAATTTCTCGGTAAATTGCTCCCCTGCCGCAGAATCGTTAGTAAGGAGCGAGACAGAAACTTTAATCCAGAAAGTATATAATTATAAAATAATGAAACGGCTTAATTTCGTAAGATTCATAGTGTTTTCTGCGGCGCTTACCCTGCTGTCGCAGGTTGCCCAACTTGCCCGCGCAGACCACGAGGGCCCGGAGAGAATCGTCGAAGGTAAATATGCCATTTATCTTTCTATTATTCCTGAAGGAAGCGATTATTTGAATTTGCGTTTCTTTTTTAATGATGCGAAAACCGGTAAACGCGTGTCGGACATTATCCCCACTGTATCTATAAGCGACGAAGGCGGCGCGGCGATTTTAAGCAACCAGTCGCTTGGGGTAAAAAACGGCGTGGCCGAGCTAAAATATGCATTTCCTCACAGTGGATTATTTAATGTGTATTTAAGTTTCGGGGTGGGAGGGGAGCCGGAAAAAGTATACAGCCCAGAGCTGTGGTCAATTTGGGTGCCTGGCGCAGATGGAGTCGGGGCTCAAGGCAAGTATCCGGTCGGATTATCCGAAATATCCGGCTTTGCCCTCGCCGCACTTGCGCTCGTGCTCGTCATTTGGAGTTTTATATCAAACAGAAATCGGAAATGATATAATATGCGGGTATGAAATTAGATTTAACATCTGACATAAACCGCGGGTATGAGGCCGGGCTCGGTTATCCCCAAACCGACAAGTTTATGATTGCCGTCCATTGGTGGTCCTTCGGCTTTATAGTGCTATTCGCTATTACAAACTCCGTTTTAAAAATTGCCTCGTACTACCCATCGCCCTTTTCTTGGAGGGTGATTTCAGCGCCGGAGGCGTGGGGCACCGTTATTATTGGTTTCTTGGCCGCGCTTTTGCCAACGCTTTTAATAGGAAAATTTAAAAACCATTACTACTGGCGCATTTTGGTAACCTCGACACTCACTGTTTTCGCATATCTCGCGGTTTTCATAGCTGGCGGCTCTATAGAGATGCATTTCATTTTCTTCGCCATGATAGCGCTCGTAGCGATTTATGCCGACTGGCGATTGGGCTGGTTTATGCTCGTACTTGTCGCCTTGCACCACGGCATATTGAATTATGTGACCCCGACATGGGTGTATTTCTACGGCCGAAATGACTTCTCGGTATTTGCCCACGCCTTTCCTGTTATAATCGCCGTAATATTCACAACTATAATTTGCAAAACGCACAGAACAACTATTCAACAGATAAAATCGTTAAGGGAAGACTTGCAAGCGATAAATAAGGATATAAAAGCGGGTAAAAAATAACTCGCGGGTTTATTTTGTTTTGTGGACCTAGGCGGAATCGAACCGCCACCTCCTCCATGCCATGGAGGCGTTCTACCACTATACTATAGGCCCTTAATAACTATTAACTTATAACAAATAACCTATAACAAAACAATAGAAAAATAAATCCCCTCACCTTGAAAAGGTGCGGGGATAAAGTTAGAATGCGAGTTGTTTGGAGGCGTGCGTGAGTGGTTGAAACGAACTGTCTTGAAAACAGTTATGCCAGCAATGGCATCGAAGGTTCGAATCCTTCCGCCTCCGCAAACAAAACCCCGCCTGTCCATGGACAGGCGGGGTAAGTGTTCCCTTATTTTGTAGTGCCGCTGAAGTTTACTCTTTGGCTCTCGCCTGCAGAGTTTTTTGCTGATATCTGATATTGGCAAGTGCCGCTGCAAAGATTTTCGTAAACTCGCGGGTTAGAAGCAAGAATTGTAGCAACCCATTTATAAGAGCCATCTTTTAATTTATATATTAAGTATTCATCCGGTGCTCCACCAGAAATCGGTGGATCCCACAAAACTCTTATAGAACCTGATGTGCTAGTAGTCTGAATATTTGTTGGCGCCCCTGGTACTTGAACGCTAACTTGCGGAGCCAATGTGGTAGCGCTAACACTTACCCGTGGACTTTCGCCAGCGGAATTCTTTGCGAATATCTGGTAGTTATAAGTTGTATTGCTAGATAGCCCGGAGTTTGTATAAGTTCTTTGATTTTGTGCAAGAATTGTAGCAACCCATTTATACGAACCACTGTATAGCTTAAATATCTGGTACTCCGTCGGCACACCTCCAGTTGTAGGAGGATTCCACGTTAAAGTTACAGAACTAGATGTAGAGCTTGTAGACACCCCTGAAGGCTCACCCGGAATTTGAACAGTCGCAGGCGGTTGCTGAGCTGGAGGCTGTTCGACAGGCGGTTGCTGAGCCGGAGGCTGTTGTGCTGGAGGCTGTTGCGCAGGCGGCTGTTCGGCAGGCGGTTGCTGAGCCGGAGGCTGTTGTGCGGCAGGCGCTAAAGCAGCAGACACAGTGTTAGAAAACCCGCTCGTAGCCTGCGAGTTGCGCGCTCTTATTTTGTAATAATATGTAACTCCCCTATCAACCGCAGAATCATTATATGCAGAAGAATTGCCGGGCACCGAAGTGAGGAATATTTCGCAACCATTACAAATACCACGATATATTTGGAATTCAAGAACTGTTGAACTACCCTGTGAACCCTGCCCCCAAGCAAGAGCAATGCGGTTTTGTTCACCACTAGCAGACAAGGACGGCGCGGCAGGAGCCCGAACAATAGGGTCTTGTACTGTATCTTCAAAGAATGTTGCCGCAACTAAATTTGAAAATCCGCTTGTAGCTTGTGAATTACGCGCTCTTATTTTGTAGTAATAAGTAATACCATCTGAAACATTAGAATCCGTAAAATTCCTTCTACTGCCAGAAACCGTTCTGTAAAACGCCTCACACCCGTTGCAAAGGCCGCGGTATATCTGATATTCAATAATTGCAGAACTACCCTGTGAGCCGCGCGACCAGCTTAACTCTATGCCGTCATCATCTGTAAAGACAGATAAGTTCGGCGCAGATGGAGCTTGCGCGTCAGCAGTTGAGGGTACAGCAGTTGTTACAGCCACTGTGGAAGCCGCAACTTCGTTCGATGCAGGCCCAGAGCCAACAGCGTTTGTCGCGCGCACCGTGTAGTAATAAATTACGCCTTGCACAACGTTAAAGTCCGTATATGTGTTTAGGCTGCCAGCGACTGTTGTAAGCGCGGTTCCAGTGCCAGGACTTGTGCCACGCAAAATAACATAAGAAATTATAGGCGAACTGCCAGCTGATGCAGATGGACTCCAATCTAATCTAATATTGTTTGAAAAACCGGTTACAGTTAGAAATCTTGGCGCGCTGGGTTGCGAAACAGTTGTAGTAATTTGCGGAGACACAACTGTTGTCGGCGGAACAGGCGGCGGAGGAATAACTTCCACTACACCCACACCTGGGATTGTCTTCATAATTTCCCCGCTTGGCGTTACGGTTATTATTCTTGAGTTCTCTCCATCGCCAATAGAAATAACAATATCAGAAGCAGCAATAACGCTGCCGTTGGATCTAAAAACAACAGACTCTGTCCCTCCCTCTACAGGGTTTATAAAAAACATTCTATCTGGAAGATTCTGTGTTTTTTCTTCTTGTACAGAGTCGCTTATTGTGCAGGCAGCATCCGGAAAAACTATACCTGATGTTTTAACATAAAAATCGCCGCCAACCGGGTTTCTAAAACATAGGCCCCAAAGATTGTTCGCCTCATCTCTAGATTTGGCTTTTATATCCTGCAAATCTTCTACAATAGCATCTACAACCTCGTCTAATGTGGCGTCTTGGCCAAAAAAGCCAACTGTGCCAACCCCAAGCCTGCCCGTAAGGCCGGCGACAAGTATGGCTAAGGCAACCAATACTGCAATAAAAATAATTGCGCTAATAGCCGAAATACCTGCCCTGTAAGTAGTTTTGTTCATATTCGTCTTTTTATGTAGTGAGCGAAGATTAGCAGAGTTTGACTGATATGTCAAATTGACATCTCAGCCATATCTATGCTATAAAAGACGAGAAGTTAGGTGTAAGTCTTACAGGCTTACGCCTTAAGACGACAGCACCTGAACAACTAAAAAGGGATGATAAGAAATGGTAGAAGTGGAAGAAACAGGAGATGCAAGCGCAAAGCATGCGACAACGGTAAAGGTTCCGGTTGAAGACTTTCACCCAGACACGCACAACGTGAAAGTCTTGAAGCGCGACAACGGCATCATCGTAAGGACCAAACCTAAGGGTGATGTTGAAGAGGGCACCGAAGCGGAGATCGTTACGGACGAAGACCACACAGAAACCGTACACACGCTTATAACAAAAGATACCTTCGTGCCTATTAAAGGCGAAGTTAGTCCGAAGGGCTCTTCTGTTGAAAGCAAAAAACATGTCGGTGAAGTTGAGGTAACCCTCACACCCATACCGGAAAAACCGGAATCCGAAACGGAGGAGGCACAAATGCCACCGGAACCAGAACCTGAAGAAACTAGAGAACCAACCGAGCAAGAACCCGAGCCGGAAACACAGGAACCGGAATTCCCGGTTCTTGATCTTGAAGAGCGGGTGGAAGCCGAACCAACCCCGGAAGAGCCCGAGGAACCTCCCGCAGAGGCACCACCGGAACCCGAACCGGAGCCTCCAGCGGAGCCCACACAAGCCCCGCCGGAGCCGATTCCCGAGCCCGAACCCATTGAGCCACCTACGGAGCCAGCAGAACCCCCTGCTCCGCCGCCGGTGTTTGACATTACCGTCGAACCACCAGTGCCGAGACAGGAACGAGTGGAACCTACGCAGGCACCGCCAACTCCGGAACCAGCTCCAGTGCCGGAACCAGTTCCAGTACCAGCTGCACCACCGGCAAGGCCTTTCGTGCCAGCAGTACCGCGACCGCGCCGAGCAACACCAGAGCCGAGGCCAGTTCCAACACCGGAACCCCCTCAAGCGCCGCCTGCATTGGCACCACCAGCACAGGCACCGCCAGCAACGCAGTCTGCACCAGTGGCTCCACAGACGCCGGCGACTCCAGTACCGATACCTGTACCTCCTGAACAAACTCCGGAGGAGTCGCGACCTTGGTACAGAAGCAAGGTTGTGATCAAGACCGGCGTAGGTACACTCGGGGTAATTCTACTTCTAATAGTCGGAATACTATTAGGAGTATGGATCTTCGGCGGCGAACCGCCACAGGCTCCGCAACAGCAACCACCCGCAGCCCAAGATGGAGGGCAAGCCCTACCCATCTCGGGCACCGGCACAGTAACCTTGCCAACAACCGGCTGGTCAAACTGGATTGGCGCGAAACCGGACGAGAGAGTGGCATACACTTTCTCAACACCGGTTGAGGCCATCGCCACAGACCAGTATGGAAACCGCTACTCAACCACAGAAGGAGTGGTTCTAGTAGGTCCGGTTTCTTTCTCCGGCCCAGCAGGCAACATCGTTACTGCATCCTGGGGACCTCCACCCGTCTAAAAGCACATGAGCTCCGAAACCCATCGGAGCTCTTTTTTATAACCCTAGTCAAACTACAAAGTTAATCAGTTTATTTTGTACGTATATTACTTTTTTAACTTCCTTGTTGGAAAGCGCGTTTCCAATCTTTTCGCTCTTTAGAGCAAGCTTGCGCGCATCACTCTCACTTAAACCAACTTGTGCGGCAACTTTAGCACGCACCTTGCCGTTAACTTGAATTACTAAATCAAAATATTTTTGCATAATATGCCTTGCATTAAATTCGGGCCAAGATTCAGAATGTATAGATTTTTTATTGCCTAATTCTGACCAAAGCTCTTCTGTAATAAACGGCGCAAACGGCGCAAGAAGTTTTAAAAATACGTTAAAGTCCGCTTTAGTGCCGCCTTTCTCACTTAAATTGTTTAAGAAAATCATAAGCTCCGAAATACATGTATTGTAATGTAAAGTTTCTATGTCCTCTGTTATTTTCTTTATGTGTGCATGAATCCAGTTACTTGTTACTTGTTGCTTGTTACCTGTTACTTGGTCACCCATTTTCCAGACGCGCTCTAAGAAGCGCGTGATTCCAGTGAGGCCTTCATCTCGCCACTCTCCACCATCTTCAAATGGAGAGAGGAACATTAAATACATTCTTATGGCATCCGCGCCAAATTTTTTGATGTATTCGTCCGGGTTTATAACATTGCCTTTTGATTTAGACATCTTTGCACCGTCTTTCATTAAAAGCCCGTGTCCGCGAAATTGCTTAAAAGGCTCTTCAAAATCTACATATCCCCAGTCGTGCAGAGCGAGCGCCACAAAGCGAACATATAACAAATGCAATACCGCATGTTCCGCCCCGCCTATATACATATCTACAGGAAGCCATCGTTTTATGCGTTTTGGATTAGATAGCCCATTTTTATATTTCGGGTCTAGGTAGCGCAAGTAGTACCACGCTGAATCTAAGAATGTGTCTGAAACATCTGTTTCGCGCCGAGCTTTTTCTTTACAATTTGGGCATTTAACTTCGTAAAACTCTTTGTGTGTTGCAAGTGGAGATTTATCTGTGCCGGTTGGCCTAAAGTCTTTTATTTTTGGGAGTAAAACCGGCAAGTCTTTTTCTGGCACAGGCTGCCAGCCGCATTTATCGCAATAGATCATCGGGATTGGCGGCCCCCAATAGCGCTGGCGGGATATTAGCCAGTCTCGCAAGCGATAATTTGTTGTGCGTTTTCCTTTTACTTTCTTTGTAATAACATCGGCATCTACAAGCGGGGCGTTGCTTACGGGCAGATTAAATTTCTTCGCAAACTCCATATCACGCTCGTCGTGTGCGGGCACCCCCATAATTGCGCCTGTACCAACACCGGGTAAAACGTAGTTTACAACCCAAATAGGAATCTCCTCGCCCGTTGCCGGGTTAACTGCTTTTAGGCGAGAATCAATACCTTCTTTTTCTTTTATCGCCTCGGCGGCGGTGTCTCCCCTGCCCTTTATGGTTTTGTTGATAAATTCAACAACTTCTTTATTCTCGCTCCAACCAGCAGAAATCCACTCACGCGCAAGCTCGGGAGAAACAGCCAAAAATGTAGCGCCAAAAATAGTGTCGGGCCGAGTTGTAAAAACTTCAATGTTGTTTTGAAATTTAAAATTTGAAATTTTAAATTGAATCAACGATCCCGTTGATTTTCCTATCCAGTTGCGCTGGGCAATCTTTATTTTTTCGGACCAATCAAGTTTATCTAAATTCTTAAGTAGCCTGTCTGCATATTTTGTAATCTTAAAAAACCATTGCTCTAAATCTTTTTTAACTACAATTGTCCCGCACCTCTCGCATTTGCCGCCCTCTACTTGCTCGTCTGCAAGCACGGTTTTGCAAGAGGGGCACCAGTTTACAGCCTGTTTTTTACGGTAAGCTAAACCGTTTTTATACATTTGAATAAATAGCCACTGTGTCCATTTGTAATATTCCGGATCGTAAGTCTCTAAGTGTTCATTCCAAGCAAAGCCATTACCTATCATTTGTAATTGTTTGTAAAAATTCTTTTCGGAAACCTTAGCTTGCTCTGCAGGATGCTTGCCGATTTTAAGCGCATAGTTTTCCGAGTGTATGCCAAAACCATCCAAGCCCATCGGCTCGAAAACATCATTCCCACTCATGCGCTTGAAACGGCCGTAGATATCCGAACCAGTAAAGGCATACATATTGCCCACATGCAGACCTTCTGCCGAGGGATACGGAAACATCATCAAGTTATAGAAAGGCTTTTTAGCCTTATCTAAATTAGGCTCGTAAACTTTAGATGTCTGCCACTTTTTACTCCACTTTGCCTCAATTTTTCTAAACGGATACATAACTATGGTATTATATCATCCGGTTCTAAATGGGACACCAAGAAGATGCGAGGTTAGCACTAGAAGTAGTGGAGAAAATGGTGCATGAGTTTGAGGAGTCTCTAAAAGAAGGGACCCCGCTCTACAACACCATTGCAAAAGAAGAGGAGCCCACGAACGTTAAAAACTACATAGTCGGCCGCGTGCTTGCGTTGGAAAGCGCCATAAACAGAGAGCTTGATATGCTCTGGAAGTTGATGTACGGCACCGAGAACCCAAAAAAGGTCAATGTGGCCACAATTGCAAATAAAAAGCGCATGGAACTGCGACAAGCCGCAATGGCTAGGCAAAATGCTCCGCAGCTTGTTGAAGTACCTGTTAAGGCGCTTACCAAGGCGCACTAAAACAAAACCCCATTTGGGGTTTATTTTTCTAGAATGAAATTGACAAGCGTTCTTTTATATTGTAAAGTCTGGTTCAGAAACGCTCCTTAAAAACAGGAGGAATTACAACGGAAAAAACAGACACAAACCAGAAGATTCTGGAGTGTCTGAAAAACACTCCGGGGTTGCACAAAAAGGAGATAGCGGCGCGATTAGGTATCGGCCGGTTTAAAACCGCAAAGTGCCTTCGGCAATTAAAGCGAAGTAGCAAAATAGTTCGCATCCGCCGGATGCGCTATACGCTATACTTCCTAGAATCGATGCCGCCGCCCAAACGCAAAGCAATCAGTTTTTTGCGAGTGCCACTTATTCGGCGCTTGGCTGAACACTTAGTAAAGTCTGAATCCGACTCCCTTGAGGTAATGTCGGAATCTGTAGGAGCAACCAAGCGCGTTGTGCGCCGCACGCTGCGGCGCCTAAAACGCGAAGATATGCTCCGATTCAGCTACGTTGGGCGAAACGGCACCACTAAAAGCAGTATCCATCTGCACCCAGACATGAGAGTAATCACAGTGCAGATAAGAGAAAATAACCTGCGACAAGAAAAATCGCAGGTTTTTATATTTTGAAAATTCTTCTTGCGTTTGCTGTTGTCATTTTAGCAACAGTGTCGGTCGCAACACCCAAAATTTCTGCAAGTTTCTCTGCAACGTAAACAATATATGTTGGCTCGTTGCGCTTGCCGCGATGCGGCGTAGGGGCAACATAAGGCGCATCTGTCTCCAAAACAATTCTGTCTAACCCAATATATTTAATAACCTCGTCATAGTCCCGTGCAAATGTAGTTACACCGCCGAAAGAGAAAGAAAAACCCAGCTCCATTAGCGCTTTTGCGTCGTTTTTGGTGCCAGAGAAAAAGTGAACAACGCCCGGCAGATTAGTTAGTAGTTTATAGTTATTAGTGAGTAGTTTAATTAAATCAGGGAAGGCTTGGCGGCAGTGAATCATAAGCGGCTTTTGTAATTCGTGTGATAATTTAATTTGCGCTTCAAAAGCGGCAAATTGCTTTTTCTTTGTTTCTTGCGATGAACGATAGTAATCCAACCCACACTCGCCTATTGCCACCACTTTGGAATGTTGCCCAACTTTTTTGTAATACTCGTAGTCAAATTCTTCACCGCGAGATGTAAATCCGCCAGTTGGCGGACCACCTAGCTCTTTCTCGTCGTGGTAAGACTTATCTGTGTGTATCGGGTGCAGGCCAATTGCAGCATATACGCCTTCTTTATAATCTCTTGCAACATCAATAGCGCGAATGGATGTATTTACTTGTGTGCCTACATTTATTATCCATACACCGCTCTCCAGCGCACGTACAATAACCTCGCGGCTATCTTTTTCGTAAGCCGCAAATTGTGTGTGCGTATGTACGTCAATAAGCCTAGGATTCATTGCGCGGGAAAAGAACGCCGATTTCTTTAGCCTGATTACCACTGAATGCACCTAAAATTTTATCTGCTGTTTCAGGTAAAAATGGTTGTAGTGCAAGCGCTACTTCATAAACACCCTTTAATAATTGCTGTATATCCTTCTTCGCCTGCACAGTATCAGTTTTTATTTTTTTGAACGGCTGTTCAGTTTCTATAAAACCGTCTAATTCGCTTATCCAGACCCAGATAGCATTTGCAGCTTTTTGAATTTCAAAATTGTCCAGAAACTCATTCTTTGGGTATTTAAGAAATTTAACTTTTTCGGGAATTTCTACTTTGTAGCTAACTGCCATTTTAAGAACGCGGCTCACCAAATTTCCTAATCCATTTGCGAGGTTTGCGTTGTAAGACTCTTTGAATTTGTCCATTATAACATCGAAATCTTCAAATTGAGCAACCTCGCGCGCTAGGTAATACCGCAGAGCGTCAATACTATATTCTTTAATAATAGTAATTGGATTAATTACATTACCTAAGCTTTTAGACATTTTGTGTCCGCCGCTTGTTATAAAGCCGTGATAGAAAACGCTTTTCGTTGTAGAAATGTCAGCCGACATTAGCATCGCTTGCCACATAAGAGATTGAAAACGTACCTGGTCTTTGCCGGCAAATTGTATTGTTTCGCCTTTATCCCAGAATTTCTTAAATTTGCCTTCGGAATCATTCGGCCAACCAAGTGTTGAAATATAGTTGGTAAGTGCATCAAACCAAACATACATTACCTGCGTATCATCCCCCGGCACAGGCACGCCCCACGCTAACCGGCTCTTCTCGCGCGAAATACTAAAGTCTTCTAGGCCGGATTTAACAAAATCAATTGCTTCTTTTCTTCTCCACTCGGGTATTATTGCTTTGGGGTTATCCAAATATTCAAGTAACTTGTCGGCATATTTTGAGAACCTAAAAAAATAATTTTCTTCTTTGAGAACCTGTGGAGGTTTTTTATGGATTGCGCAGCTCCCATCAACTATATCTTTCTCCGATAAAAACCTTTCACACCCGACGCAATAGAGGCCTTCATACGCTTTTTTATAAATATCCCCTGCTTTGTCGCACAGCCGCCAAATTTCTTGCGCCGCCAATTTGTGGTTTGCATCCGTTGTGCGGATAAATGCGTCGTTGGATAAACCTAATATATCTTTCAACTTTCTAAATTCCGCGGCGTAATAGTCAACGTAATCCTGTACATCTTTGCCTGCTTTTTGGGCCGCTTCAAAAATCTTTTGCCCGTGCTCATCCGTGCCGGTGTTAAAAAACACTTCCCTACCCAGCAAACGATTGTGGCGTGCAATAATATCAGCTTCCACAATCTCCAGTGCAAAGCCTATATGCGGGTCTGCGTTTACGTAGGGCAGAGTGGTTGTAATATAGAGCGTGTTCTTGGTCATTAGCTAATTTGCAAAAGATAGCTTAGGTCTTTGTTCTGCGGCGCGCCGAGAGCCAAAAGATTTAATTTTTTCGGCACAAAAATATCGCGCGCGACGCTTTTTACTTCTTCTGCTGTTACTGATTTTACTTTTTGGATAATTTCTTCGGGAGTCAACATCTCTTTCTTTAAAATCTCCTGCAGTCCATAAAATGCAGCGAGCTCGTCAGAAGTTTCAAGCCCTAATATTAACTTGCCCTCTAAGCTGTTTTTCGCTTTTTGCAATTCCGGACCGAGCACAAGTTCGCTCTTTGCTTTTTGGAGCTCTGCCATAATAACTTTAACAGCCTCGCTAAATTTTGCTTTATCTAAACCGGCAAAAATAGTCATATACCCATGGTCTGTAAGAAAATCTGTTCCGGATTTTACATAATATGCCGCGCCAAGCTCCTCGCGCACTTTATGGAATAATCTGGAGCTCATTCCACCACCCATTATTTCTGACAAAACCTCCAATGCAAACCTGCGGTTATCAAAAACATCAAAAGTTCGCACACCAAGCGCAATATGAATTTGGTCTAATGGCCTTTCTACTATAGAAAAGGCGGGTTTAGTCTGTGATTCAATAATTTGAAGCTTGCCTGCTTTCTTGCCACCTGGAACTTCCGCAAAAAATTTCTCCACCTTTTTTATAGTTTCTTCTTCGTTAAAACCACCGGCGATTACAACACTTGTTGCTCCAGCAACATAATGCTCGCCTTTATAACGCACAAAATCTTCGCGTGTTAAGTTCATAATATTCTCTTTAGGCCCGGCAATATCCCACCCAGCCGGCTGGTCGCCGTACAAAAGCCCGGTAAGCTGGTCTTGAACATGAATCATCGGGTTATCCGCTCGCATATCTATCTCGCCTATTATTACGCCGCGTTCTTTATTAATTTCTTTGGCATCAAAAACCTGATTTATGTAAATATCAGAAAGTAAGTCTAGTATTTTATCTATATGTTCGGAAGCAGCTTTAATGTAATAGCCTGTCACTTCTTCGGCAGTGAAAGCATTATGCTCGGAGCCGATTTCTGCCATCTCTGTTGCAATTTGGAGCGCTGTTGGCCTGCGTTTTGTGCCCTTAAAGCACATATGCTCTAAAAAGTGAGAAATGCCGTTTATTTTTTTGGTTTCGTACTTAGAGCCGGTTTCAACCAAAACTAAAACCGTAACCGCCAAACTGCCGGGTTGCGGAGCAGTAATAATACGGAGACCGTTTTTTAGCGTAGTTTTTTTAAAAGCCATTCTTTAAGTTCTGTAATTTTTACTCTCTCTTGTTTTGCGGTGTCGCGGTCGCGGACTGTAACAGCCTCATCCTTTAAACTGTCAAAGTCCACCGTTACACAATACGGCGTGCCTGCTTCGTCTTGCGCATAGTACCGCTTACCAATATTACCGCGAGCATCCCACGCAACGGGCAACAGTGAGTAGTTAGTAGCAAGTAGTGAGTAAACTTCTTGGGCTTTTTTAACAAGCTCCGGCTTATTGGCAAGAAGCGGAAATACTGCAACCTTATATGGCGCAAGCGCGGGTTTTAGTTTAAGAACCACTCTATCCCCATCTTCGTGGTAACTATCAAGCAAAACTGCTAAAAGCGTGCGTTCGACACCGAATGTCGGCTCCACAACATGCGGGTAAGATTCTAAACCCTTAAAGTGGTTTTTAAGATCGTAGTCGCCGCGGTAAGCTAAACCATAGAGTTCGCTTTTACCGAAAGGAAAGTCATACTCAAAGTCCACCGTGCGTTTTGAGTAGTGTGCCCTTTCTCCATCTGGAATTTCTGTAAGACTAACTTTTTTGCGGTCAATACCAACCAAATCCAGCCACTTTAGCATTTCTTCTTGCCAATACTCAAAATGCTCGTTCCAATCGCCTTCTTTAGCATCAAAGAAATACTCAATCTCCATTTGCTCAAACTCGCGCGTGCGAAAAATAAAATTGCCGGGGGTAATTTCGTTGCGGAACGCCTTACCGATTTGCGCAACTCCGAAAGGCAGTTTTACGCGCGCGGAGTCCATAATGTTCTTAAAGTTTATAAAAATTCCCTGCGCAGTTTCGGGGCGGAAGTAAACTAACTCCTTATTAACTCTATCGAATAGGTCATGGATTGATTTGAGATCTTTTTCTTCTCTAGAGTGTAAATATTTTGCATAGGCATTATAAATCTCATTAATTGGATCAACTGGCCCTAAAGCAGTATAAAGCATCAGGTTAAACATCTTCGGGGGGGTAAAATCAGCATCCTTATTGCAATTCGGACACTTTTCCCCTGGAGGAATTCCTCTACCCCAAGAATACCCGCGATTACTTTTCTTTATTTCGTATCCAAGTTGATCCGCTCTGAAACGAACATGACAATGTTTGCACTCGACAAGTGGATCTGTAAATTCCTTCAGGTGTCCACTTGCACCCCAAACTTTTGGATTCATGATTATACCGGAATCAATGCCAACCATATCTTTGCGGCTTTGCACAAAGTTTTTCCACCAAAGATTTTTGATATTGTTTTTTAGCTCTACGCCAAGCGGGCCGTAGTCCCAAGAGTTTGCAAGCCCGCCATAAATTTCTGATCCCGGATATACAAAACCGCGCCTTTTACAGAGCGAAACTATTTTTTCCATTAAATTGTTGTTCATTTTATTGTCTAACTTTCCCTTCTCCTTCACTCACTGTTCGGTCATTCGGCAAGAGTGTAGTTATGCCGGGGGCCACTACTTCGATTTCAGAACCCGTCCAGTCATCCGTTGCAGTAAGCTTGGCTTCAAAAAGAATTTGTGCATATGTGCCCAGGTTATCTCCTGGCGGATTTATACGGATCTGGAAAACTGCGCTTGGCGCATCGGAGACAATGCCGGCAGTTGCAAAAACCTTATCCAGACGCCAAACCACTTCATTGGTTGACCCGTCATGCTCCGGCAAATAAGAACTGTTGCCTTTTACAACACCTGTAAACTCTGCTCTAAATGGGAGAAGAGCGCGCACTTCAACGTTTGAGAGATCCGTGCTGTAATTTGTTATTTCCCAATGCACGGTAAACTCGGTGGCTTTATCTACCTCCGGCGGCCAAGGCCCGCTATTTACTATAAAAGACTCTGCATCCCTATACAAACCAAACGCATTAATTTGTGTTTCCCCTGCTATTTTTGTTTCTAAAAATGCTGATGCTGTGCTCTTACTCTTTGCACTTGCCTCCACACTAACTGCAAAGTTCTTATCATTTAATTTCCTTATCGGATAAGAATCTAAAAGTTGAATATTAAAATCTAAAACGCCAGATGCGCCCGGGTTTAAAACCTCTAAATCTGGACGAAGCTCGCTATTCCATTCCAAAACTTTTGTTCTTGGGTTCCAAACTGCGCCTTCGGTATCTAAGGTCTCAAAATTATACATCTCGCCCGAGAACTTTGCGCTTACAGTAATATCTTCCATGGCTTCTTTGGAGTTATTTTTAAACACGAGCTCATATTCCATTGTGTCTCCTGGGTGATACTCTCCGCCCTTATTAGATAGCTCTATATCTAAAGCAAGCACCGGCATATCCATTAAAACTGAAGCCGTAGATTCTACTAGAGCATAATCCTCCTCCAAAAACTCATCTAAAATACTTGCTTTTATAGCAAACTCTTCGCCCTGCCTTAAGTCCACCTTGCCATTTATTACAATTTTGCCCGACTCCCCCCGTGTAAGGCTTAGTTCCCAAATATTGTCAGTTGATGGTTTCGGCAGAGAAGATACAAGCGAAAATCTATTCGGAAAATCCATTTTAAGTTTTACAGATTCAAAATCCTCGTTGCCTAGGTTTTCGTAAAGCACAGATACCTCAAACGGAACGCCGGCAACAACAGTCTCCGGAGCCACAACTTCCAGAGATAGGTCGGCTTCACCAACATCTACATTGATGGTTCTTCTCTTCTCAAAAACGGTTTTTAGCGAACCTATACCATAATTTATGGATATTGGAATATCTCTTGTGTCCCTTTCTGTAGGCATGGCAACAAATTCTATAACCTCTGTGTGAGTTCCTTGCGAACGAATATCGCCAATTTCAAATACCTCTATAGCTCTGCCGCTTCTGCCTAAAATACTAATGCCATCTTGAACTTCAACGTGCAAATTAACATCGGTCATATCACTGTTTGTGTTATTAAAAACCTCCAATTTCACCTCAAAAGGCTTGCCAATTTCAATCTCTTCAGAGAGCACTTCTGCAGTAAAATCTATACCCACTTGCCGCAGATTCGCCTGCAGATAAAAAAGCGCGCCGGACAAAAGAATCCCTACTATAAGGATGATATACCATTTTACTAATCTCTCTCTGGAAATCTTTTTTAGTTTTTTAAATTTTAACCAGTTTTTCAGCATTTATAGAAAATTTGCCCGGCGCATCCGAGCATAAAAACATTATATCTGTGGCGGAGAAATACACAACCTGTGCCTTACCGCAGTCTGCACATTTCGCAAATTTAGGCCCCAAACCAAGTATTTCTAAAAACCGCCTATAAACTTTCTGCGGCGGAATACCTGAAGAGCATAAAAGGCGATTGGTAAGCACAAACTCGATAGCATGCCAAAGCCGCAAGTCCGGGTTGTGGTATGGCGTCATACTCTCTATAAAATCTAGGAATTGCATAATTTCGCGACTTACTTCCAGTTTTTGGGCAAGCGCGTCTAAAACCTGGAAATTTTCTTTTTTTGTTAGCCGCACGTCCACGATATCGCCAACATCTAAATGGCCTGCAAGTTTAGAGTGTATATTAAGCAAGCCCTTTGCACTTGCAGAAATTTTACCAAAGTCCCTAGTATATAGCACTAAATTTGCATCTGATTCTTTTTTGTGTGTTCTATTAAGAACAACAGCGCGGGTAAAATATTCAGCCATAATGTTAATTGTACCCTAACTTGACAAATGTAACCATTCTGTTATTATAACGTCATTATAAATGAACCCCGAAAGGGGTGTTTTTTATGAAAAAATACACAATTTTCGCCCTCATATTAGCACTATTTATTGCCCTTAAAATAGGCATATTAGTTGGAGAGGCACAAGATAAGACTCAAATAGAGCCGGAAAGCACGCTATATGACGCGGCGCTTACGGGCGTTGCTTCGCCCGGGCTATCCGGCGCCAAATATGCTGTTATAACAGCATATTCAAGCACACCGGGGCAAACAGATGATACACCCTTTATTACCGCCTCTGGAGAGCGAGTACGCGATGGAATTGTAGCCGCAAACTGGCTGCCGTTTGGCGCAGAAATTAGAATTCCCGAGCTCTTCGGAAACAAAGTGTTTATTGTTAAAGACAGAATGCACCGCAGATTCTCTGACCGCGTGGATATTTGGTTTGCAAACACAAAAGAGGCAAAAAAATTCGGCAAACAAACAGCCCTTATTGAGGTACTGTAGAAAAAAGCGTTTGTAAAATCTCTTCAATATTTGTTGCGCCCTGCGGAACATCAATTGCAACAGGCTTGTTGTAGTTAGAAAAAGCAATAGACAAACCTTCAGATTCGAGCTTATACAGTAAATGATCTGGCCTACCAACCCATAAATCCAGGTTCGGGAATTCCGCGCTCAATATGTCGTCTCTCATTTTGTCTAAAAATTCCGGCTGCGCTTCTTTTTTAACTGCCTCATCCGAACTTGCTTTAACTATTTCTGCATAAATCTCGGGCGCAGCTTTAGCTAGGCGCTCTTTATCTATATAAACTTTGTAGTGTGTAGTTGTAACATCACCCAGAACTTCTTCCCCAACCTCCTCTTCAACTCTAAAAATCTCACCGTTCTTAAAATGTTTTCCAATAATGCCTCGTATGGCTTTGTTTGCACTTAAATAATTCTCAATTTCTGCAGTATCAGTCTCTGGGTTAAATTTATTCAAATCACTGAATTCAATCTTTAACCATTGATTAGCGAACAAATTAACCAAAGCAAGTATGCCTTCTTGCGGCAGAGAATTACTCTTTAAGTTTAGGTATAAAATATCATCAATAAACCTTGATTCTAATTCCCCTGTTAGACTGCCTACAGTAGAACTTATATCTACACTAAAAACTCCCAAGAATTTTGGAGATTCAGAAGAATAATCAATTGCACCATTTGCGCTTACGTTTTCTTCACCACTAGAGAAGTCTGCATTGTAAGCAAAAGACCTTGCGCTAAAGAAATTAGAAACGGCCTGTGCAACAATTTTATCCGGCGACTGCGGGGTAAGATAATTCCATGCAACCGCGCCGCCGGCAACCAGAATTGTCACGCCAATTAAAACTAAAATAGGGGCCACACCCCTGCGAGAATGATTAATGTTTTCCATACAAATAATTATACCAAATAAAAACGGCGAATGATCGCCGTTAAACGGACACTTGAGGAATTTGCGTATTAGGCTCAATTCTCTTATATCCGTTAGTGCCAATGATTTTGCCGATTTGCGGTGTTTGCGGAGAGTTTCCGACTTTTTCTTGTTTTAGCCTGCACCCGTATGGATGCCCGCTAAACCTTCCCCAACCGGGCTGGTTGCTTCTTATGTCATAGCCACAGCTAAGACAGCTGAAACATTCCGAATGGCATTGTTTTCTCATAGTCGCGCCGCAATGGCAAATAGGAGGAGGTGATAAAAGCGACATTAGCCTATTGCACCTCCTGCCCGATCTTAAGGCTTTGTGGTTTTATCTCTTTTACCAAGATTTTCACCTCACTCCCAATTCTTAAGGAGCTTCGCCTACACCCTGCCATAGGCACTTATAGTTGTCAAACTATTGAAGCCAATTGTATTCCCTAGTTAAAATTGTTTCGTTATTTTGAGTATTTATTACTCTAAATGTTACGTTACTCCCCGGCTCTATATACATATTCTTAGCCCAGCTGCCCCAGTTGGTTTTATCCATTTTTAACCACTGTCCATTTTCAATTCGCATATCTACCCACACCGGCCCCGGGTTATTGCCCATCCAAACCTCTGCCCACCATTTATTTATATTGGGAGAAAGCTCGAAATTTACCCGCATAGTTTGCTGTTTTTGCTCTTGTTGTTCTTCGGGTTGTGTTTCAGGCTCTGGCGCAGGTGGAGGCGTATTTGTTTTGCGCACAGAAACGCTGCGTTCCGCTTTTATACCATCCTTCCAAACAAACCATGCCGGCTTTGGCGAGCCGTCGGCTTTAGCAAGACCCCAGTAACGTTCTCCCTCACCGTAATAATTTGCAGTGTTTGCGCTCGGATTATCTTTATAAGTTCTGTAAATTAACCCTGCAACACCTTGAGCTTTAAAAGAATCTAAGTTCGCAAAAAAGTCGCGTAGTGCGTCTGTTTGATGCTTTTCGTGGCTCCACGTCGGATAACTACTTAACGCAACATCTGATATAAGAATAGGTTTCCCGAAAATACTCTTTAACATTCTTGCCGCGGTAAGAGTCGAATCCGCAACGCTGCGGTAACTTTCTATATTATTGTGCGTTGAACCACGGAGAGCCTGGATGCTCACCATATCTGATGCGCCAACGCTCTCATCAAAATTACTCCAGTCACTACTGCCCCAATTGCCAAAACCCACAACAACTTTTGCAGCGGGGTATTTTGATTTTATAAATCTAGCCTTTTCAGCCAAGTAATCGTCAAATGGCTCGTAGTTTGTAATATTGCCTTTATTAAATTCTGTTTCTAAAATAATAACAGCTTGTTTACCCCGCATTTTTTTATTTAGGTGATCTGTAAGTTGCACAGCAAGTGTTTGCCAGTTTTGTTTGTTTTTCCAAGTATTGTGGAGGCTAGACCAACATCCGTTTTCTACACAATTTATGCTTATGTCATCTCCCCAATAGTAAAACTGTATAACTGGCGAAACGCCCTTTTTTACGGCAGTTTCTAAAAGCTTATCCGGACCTCCCCAACCGCTTGATAATGTCCACGAGCCAATCCAAAACATGCCATAGTCGGGTTTTATGCCCGAGCTTTCTTGCACATCGATTGAGTTGATATCCATGCCGAACTTAACCGAATCCGCAAATGCCGCCGGTGGGCGGTTAAAAAGCAGAAAAATAAAAAGTACCGGCAATGCAAGCCATATAGCAACTATTAAATAACGCCTTAAAATTGTCATATTCAATTGATATGACTGACAGAACGCGGCTTTACTACAAAATAAAAGGCCCGCCATAATTGGTGGGCCGTGCGGATCTTTAGACCGCGACTTGCCGGCGCCGTGCAAGGAACTCTTTGCCCTTGCCGACATCGACATTAACCGGAATCCCCTGCTCGCAAAGCGGACAGATTTCTTCCGGCCATATTCGGAGGTTTAAGTTCACGAGAGCCGTTAGAATCGGCACATCACCAACGTCTTCTGGCTTTACTCCGCCTCGGTTACAGAGAGCGCCAAGTCCGATAACTTTGCCGCCCAAAGACTGCGCGACTTCAACAGTCTTCCTTGCTGACCCGCCGCTCGTTAATATGTCTTCTACTACGAGCACGCGCTTGCCGGTGAGAAGTTTATCGTAACCGCGCTTCACAACGAAACTGTCGCCGTCTTTTTCGGCAAATAATGCGAGAGTGGGACGATTGGTTTTAAGGCCTATATGGTGCGCCACCCACTGGGAAAGGATAATACCACCTTTCTCCGGCGCGATGACTACTTCCACTTTCTTGTCCGCAAACCTCCGAGCAATCTCTCGACAGAGACTGGACACCTCTTCTGTATACGGATAAACCGCATCTTTGTTGACGTAAGTGTGGCCGTGGAACCATCCACTGGGGCACTCTCTGGTCGGATCTTTCTGTGTATAGACAAAGTGGCTGCCCTTAAGTATAGCCTTTGTACGAGCAAAGATTTTGAGTATGTCTTCGTTGTTCGTGCTTTTCACCTCATATATTTCAAGGCGACTCCGTAAGCGACGGAATCTTCTGTGGAGGATATTAATATATAATTACAAAAAATAAAAGTCCCGCGTTCACGGGACAAATGTGCTTTTATGCGACCACTGCTTCTTGTTTGCGGCGATCTTCCAGACCTTGCCGAATTTCTTCGGCAATAAGATCTACAGCACGCTCCGGAGAACCAATCTCTGGTGGCGGATTTGTAATCGGCCTGCCGACTACAATATAATCGGCGCCAAGCGCGATTGCCTCGCGCGGGGTCATAACACGCTTCTGGTCGCCCTTTGCGGCCCATGCGGGCCTAACTCCAGGCGTTACCACAAGAAATTCCGGCTGGCAGTATCTGCGGATGATAGGCAGTTCGCGCGGTGAGGCAATAACCCCATCCAAACCAAGGTATCCGCCTTCCCAAGTTTCAAACTCTTGAGCAAAGAGAGCCAGATCTTTAACCAAAGTGCTTAACTCACGATCTTTAGCTTCTTGTAGCTCGGAGGGATTAGCTATGTTCATGGGCTCAAAAATGCCCATCTGTACAAAGTCGTCGTGGGAAAGGCTTGTAAGTGCGGTGACACCCAGGACAAGCGGAAAATTCTCGCCGGATTTCTTTGCAACTTTTAGCGCATCTTCCAGCATCTTGGCCCCGCCCAACGTGTGGACGTTGAACATTTTGGCTCCCAGCTTAACCGGGGCCTTGGATGCGCCAGCGACTGTATTTGGAATATCCATAAACTTGCCGTCGTAAAAGAGTTGCTCTTTTGTAAGCCCGATTAGTTCGCGCAGGGCGTCAAGCTCACGTAGAGTCTGATCTTTTGGCGCTGTAGCAAACACCGCCAAGGTGTTGTGCATAAGCTCAAGCCCAATCTTGAACATGCCGACACGGTCTTTTAGCTTTTCAACAATGCTTACAGCCTTTGACGGCAGGTCAACGTCTAGCGCTACGATGATGCGCTCTTGTGGTTCTAGATTTTCGGTTCGTTGCAGTTTTCCTCAACTCCTATTTTTGGAGGTTCTGCAAAGAGACTAGCATAAAAAGCCGGTGGATGTAAATTACCGCAAAGTGTTCTTATTCTGCTCCTGCTTCAATACCTCTGTCTATAATTTTGGAGCCAAGCTCTGTACTTTTTTGTCTTGCAATTTCTGCACGCGCAGCAACTGCACCCCTTATTTCAGAAACAGCTGCTTTTGCCTCTTCCTCTGCCTCTCCTTGTAGCCTGTCTAAAATACGTTCGTGGGCCATAAGTGACACAGCAAGGTTTGATGCAATATCCGCGGCCGCAGTTACATTACCCTTCTCTTCAAGCTCGGTGATATGCGCTTCTACACGATCTGCATGCGCGGCAAAATTAGAACCTACCTGTGCACGAGCATCAGCGTTCATTCGGTTTTCTATTGTAAGTTGTTCGGCCTCTTCCAAGCGGCGTTCTAAAAGCCTTGTCGCCCACTTTGCTTTAGATGTTGCCCCAAATGCTAGAGCTCCGCGAACTTGCTCGTTAACGCCCACTTTTATTGGATAGAGAGCGTCTCCCGGCAAAGAATTCTCTGCGGCAAAGGATACTCCACCCACTGATAACGCAATTAATAATGTAATTATTGATAATAATTTCATAAACTTATTATAACATAATAAAAACCCCGCAGTGCGGGGTTTTTATTTTAGAGACTGACCTCTGCTTCAACTTCGACTTCAGCTTCAGCTTCTGCGCTATCTGATTCTGTTTTAGTTTCGTTATTAGATTCTGCTTTAGCTTGAGATTTTGCTTCGCTGTTAGATTTACCTCTGGTATCGGATTCTGCTTCAATTTCAATTTCTGTTTCGCTTTCAAACTCAGTGTCGCTTTCAGTCTCAACTTCTGCATCGCCATCAGAATCTACCTCAACCTCGGCCTCCCCTTCTGTTCTAACTTCCGTTTTGATCTTACCGTTATTACTATTTATTCTAATCTCAATTATTCCCGGAGGGCCCAAGAAACGGACCCGTGTGTCAATCTTTATAGATGCGTTTATAAGCGCTCTTGCTTCGTTTGCAACTCTAATCGCTTGGTTTGCGAGGTTAAACGCTTCTGCCTTAGCCTCTGCTTCCAGCTTTGCTTCTGCTTGAACTACCAAGCTTTCTGCAGTCGAGACGCGCGCCTCTGCGTCAGCTATAGCTTCTACATCTAAGCTATCTTGCTTTCTTTCAAGCTGGGACTTTACAGAAGCTATAACATTTTTTGCAGCATTTATTCCGCCGCGGGCTTCAACTTCAATTTTTGCCTTAACTTTTACGTCTTCATCAGCACCCTTCTTTACAACATCGGATTCAAGTTTCGTGCGCTTTTCCGCAGCAGTCTTACCGCGAGCTTCAACTGAACCCTTTAGAGTGTTTACATGGAATTTAATTGACTCATCAACACTCGCCTGTAATCTTTCTAAGATTTGCTCGTGAGCTCTTAGTGATGCTTCAAAGCGGCTGGCAATATCAGCAGCGGAGGTAAAGTCATCTTTCTCTTCAAATTCGGCTATGCGAGCCTCCACGCGCTCAGCATGGGCTTTAAAGTTAGCTTCTATCCTTTCGCGCACATCAGCATCCATGCGCGTTTTTGCAGAAAGTTGTTCGGCCTCTTCAAGCCTGCGTGCTGCAAGCTGTGTGTCTAACTTTGCCTTTGCTTTAGCGCCAAATGCTAGAGCTCCGCGAACTTGCTCGTTAACGCCCACTTTTATTGGATAGAGAGCGTCTCCCGGCAAAGAATTCTCTGCGGCAAAGGATACTCCGCCGCTAAGTGATAATGCTATTAATAGTGCAATTATTGGCATTGGTATTATTCTTAAACTTCCTATTAAGCCTTCTAGTGAAAACTTCTTCGACCTTTCACTTATTAGACGTCTTGTTTCGGGAGCCCTTACATCACCTTGCATAAAGTTAACCAGATTCTCACGAATACGAGATTTACTCTCTTTAGAGAGTTTGGCTTCCGGCAAATTCTTAAATTTTTCAAAAAAATTCAGGTTCATTTGTTTGTTTGATTCTACATATACTTGCGTAATTTTTTAATTGCCCTGTTTAACTTTACGGAAACGTTGTTCGGGCTAATATCTAGAGCCTCTGCAATATCCTTTGGCTCTAGACCGTCTAGATAACGCAGGGTTATAATCTCTCTCTCCCATTTATTAAGACGCAGCATCTTGTCCTTTATTTCAGACAAGACTGCTCCCGCTTCTGCCTTCTTGTCTCCCCTATCCGGCAGATTAAAGCCGACTTCTTCAATTAAGTAATCCAAGCTTTGTTCCTTGCGCTTACGCGAATCGTCAATAATAAGGTTTGTAAGGACCCTGTATAAAAAAGCGCGCATATTTTTTACCTCTTTGCCTTCGCTTACATACTGCCAGGCTCGCATAAAAGTCTCTTGGGTAAGCTCCTCGGCGCGCGACTTCTCATATACCCTAAAGTAGCAATGCTTATAAAGCGCATCGGCATACAGTTCGTAGGCCTCAAGGAATTCGCTTTTTTTGTCATTACTCAACATATTAGACGTAGAAAGTCAAAGTTTCTTACAAAATTGGTGCGCGGGAGAGGATTTGACCTACAAGTCGCTCGTCGCCGTCGCTCCTCCCGCTCGCAGGCCGCCCCTCGCTCATTCGCGAGCTTGCGAATTTCGCTGCGGTCGTTCAAATCCCGTCACACATAAGAAAAATATAACATCATATATAACATGTGTCATATTTACCTTCGTGGTGCGCGGGAGAGGATTTGAACCTCCACGCCTTTCGGCGCTACCACCTCAAGGTAGTGCGTCTGCCGTTTCGCCACCCGCGCGCAGAATAACTACATAACACAATAACTAAATAACTTATAACGGTCAACGGAACTTCTATTAGATTATTATACTGTTACGTGGTTACTACGTTACGTAGTTACTTAGTCTCAAGTTTCGCGCGGGCGCCTTTTGCTGAGAGATTGCGCAAATAATAGAGCTTTGCTCGGCGCACTCTTTGCGGCGCGCTTACAATATCAACTCTAGAAATTAGAGGCGAATGTATTGGATAAACTTTTTCAACACCGACGCCGGCGACAGTCGCCCGCACCGTAAATGTTGCGCCTTGTTCCGAGCCGTGTTTGCGGGCAAGAATAATGCCCTCAAATTTGCTTATACGCTCTTTTGAGGATTTTGATTCCTTTTTTTCTTTACCCTTACCTTTCTCTTTCTTACCGGTTTCTAAATCAATAAGAACGCGCTCGTATACCCGCACTTTGGCTCCCGGCTTTAGCTTTGGCATAACTTTTATATCTATCATAGGATGCAGGCAAGTATATTATTCAGAAGCTAATCTGTCAATAATATTAGACAAATCTTCGGGCATATCGGCCGATATCGTAACGCGCTTGCCAGATGCAAGCGGCAGCTCAAGAGAATCAGCGTGAAGAAAATGACGACCTAGCCCTAGACTGTCTTTTTTGCCACCGTATAATTTGTCCCCGACTACAGGGTGGCCAATTGATGCCAAGTGAACACGGATCTGGTGAGTACGGCCAGTTTTTGGATAACATTTGACTAAGGTGTATCTATCGCCAAAACTTTTCTGCACTTTATACTCGGTAATTGCTTCGCGTACCATTTTCGCGCCGCGCGACACATGCACTGTGCGACGCACTGTGCCGCCTTTTATGCCAATCGGCTTGTCTATTACTCCATTCTCTTTAACTTTGCCGTGGACTAATGTAATATAGGTTTTTTTAATTTTTTGAGCCTGAAAAAGCTCTTTAAGATATTCAAAAGTTTTTTGGTTTTTAGCGATTAACATTACACCGGAAGTCTCGCGATCAAGGCGGTGCACTAACCCCGGGCGGGGCACTTCGTCTTGGAGGTTTTTATCACCAATATTCTTAATTGACGGGTATTTTTGAATAAGCCAATCAACAAGAGTTTCTTCTTTTATCTGTGTGCCATCGCGAAAATGCTTGCCGCGCACTTCGTGCGCAATTAATCCGGCGGGTTTGTTTATGGCTAAAATATTCTCGTCTTCGTATATTACTTTAGGTTCCACTTTGTGCGCGGTAGAAGGATCGAACTTCTGACCTTTTCAATGTCAATGAAACGCTCTACCACTGAGCTAACCGCGCAATTCCGAGCAATTATAACGAGAAAGTAAATGTATTTGCAAATAAAAAAGCTCCGAACGAGTTCGGAGTATGGATATGCCTAAGCCCTTTGCATGATTTTGGTAAGCACAAGGTCCACAAATGGATTTAGGCTCTTCGCGGTAATCTCTGCCACTTGACGAGGATTTAAAAATCCAAACCTCATAGCAACAAGTACCATGGCCGCCTCATCTGCAAGCTCAGGCAGACCAGAGAAGGAAAAAATCCATCCGTTTGCGAAGATTGCTCCGCCCCATTGGTTTTTAGCGGGGTCTCTGCTCTGCCAGCTGCTCTTGTGCCCCATTGTTTTAATATGTGCATCAAGGCGGTTCGCTTTTTCTTGCGCTAACTCAAAGTACTTCCTGGCCTTTACCGGATCTGTTATAGTCCCAATTTGTGAAACTACGACCGGTGCACATTCCAATCCGAGCGGGCGAAGGCAAAAGTATCCTCCGCTCCGATGCTTCTCATCCGGCGGAAGAACCGCAAGGATCTTAGCGAATGCGTCTCTAAGCTCGGGAAGCAAGCTTGCGACAATCCAGTCTGCGGGCCCAGACTTAATAGGTGCTTCTTTCAGCATTTTTTCAACCTCGTTTTTAACGAACACTGGGATTTTCCCAGCCGCAATAACAATATAATAAAATCAAAATAAAGTCAACTTTGTGCGCGTGCCAAGGATCGAACTTGGGACCTTTTCATTATCAGTGAAACGCTCTACCACTGAGCTACACGCGCAAAATAACCGAATAACATAATAACTAAATAACTAGCAACAATCAACAGTTTAAAAATTAGAACTTATAGGTTTAATTTGTTGAACCCCTCTATGTCAAACTGTATTGGCACCACAACTTCTGCTTCCGCCGAAAAAGCATGCAGTAGATTGCCACTTAAAAAGAAAAGTGAATAAAACACAACAAAGAACATCGCGATAAATAGCGCGAAACCGCTTGCAAGAAGAATTAGATTTACTCTATTTATAAGATTATCTGTCATTGAATAATATCTCACCCAAGAGCTTTGCGATATAAGCCTCGCCTTGGCCAGTAATGTCTACGCTTATAATGTTTAGTAATTTATAAGTGGACTCAAGCTCTTCTATAAAGCGCACGGTGTTAGTATAGGTTCCACGCGTGTTTATATCAAAACTTATTGCTATTAGATCTTCTGCAAGCGTTCTTTCTGCTCCAAAGCTAAAGTTTAAAGATAAGCTGTGCCTAGAGGCTAGATCAGAAAATCTCCTCTGTAGCAGAAGAATTTCGTCACGGCTCGGCAATGCGGAGTTTAGTTTTCCAACAAGCGGGTTTACTTCTTGGTAAACTGTTTTAAGTCGGGATAGTTCGCTTATATTTGCTAAACTAGAATTAAGCTGCGTGCGATTATTAAACACCGTATCTGATTTGCCGCTTATCTCTGTGCCCAAAAAAGCTAGACCTATTGTAAAAGCTATAATAATGCCGAAGCTTACAGAAACACTCAAGATTAGTTTTTGCTTAAAATTCTGAACCACTTTATCCTAATAATACCACGAATAAAGAAATAGGCACGTAAAAAAAGTGAGAAATAAAATAAGAGAAATAAATTTAGAAACAAAGGAATATCCGCGCCTTTTGGCAGAAATTCCAGGACCACCAAAAAGGCTTTTTGTTGTTGGCGATATGGATATACGAGCGCCCTCCGTTGCAATAGTTGGCACCCGTAAAGCCGGCGCCCTAGGGCTTATTATTGCAGAGCAAATTGCCGAGGGCTTAGCCCGGAGCGGGTTAACTATAGTAAGCGGCCTTGCTATGGGGGTAGATTCCGCAGCGCACAGAGGCGCCTTAAAAGGGGGCGGTAAAACAATAGCAGTTTTGGGCAGTGGAATAACCGATATTTACCCTAAACAAAACACCGGGTTGGCAGAAAAGATATTAGAAACCGGAGGCGCTCTTATATCGGAATACTACGATTCAGTAGAAACTCATGTTGGCAGTTTTCCGGCGAGAAATAGAATAATAAGCGGCCTTTCGGTTGCAACCGTGGTTGTAGAAGCTCCAGAGAAGTCCGGCGCCCTTATTACTGCAAGCCGCGCCGCAGAACAAGGCAGAACTGTTTTTGTTGTGCCTGGCCCCGTAAACAATAGAAATTATAAAGGCTCACATGCATTAATTCGCGATGGAGGCACGCTCGCATCTTCTGCAGAAGATATATTAGAAGATCTTGGATTATTAAATAGCGTAGAGATAACCGAATCTAAGAACAAAACCAAAAAAAATATTTTAGAAAATCTGCAAAACTATGACAAAACAATTGTTGAAGCAATCTTAAAAATTGGAAGGCCTACAGATGCAGATGAGATAATAGAGTTAACCAAACTCTCGCCACAAATAGTGGGCGCTAGCCTTGCGGTTTTAACAATAGAAAATATCGTGGCAGAAAAAACGGGCAAATATACTATCATTGACTAGATACATTAAATACTGTAATAGTCTAAAGCTATGAATCTAATGATAGTTGAATCCCCGACTAAAGCGAAAACAATATCTAAATATCTAGATAAAAGTTTTGCAATTGTTCCAAGTGTGGGGCATATAAGGGACTTACCCAAAAGCAACAAGAAAGCCGTGGATATTGCCGCCGGCTTTGTTCCACATTACGAAATAACAAAAGGAAAGGAAAAAGTAATTCAAGAAATAAAATCTAAATCTGCAAAGGCAGATAAGGTTTATCTTGCAACCGACCCAGACAGAGAGGGTGAAGCGATAGCATGGCATATAAAAGAAGCTTGCGATATAAAGGACCCTAAAAGGGTTGTTTTCCACGAAATTACAGAAGAAGCGATTAAAGAGGCTCTAACACATCCGCGCGATATAGACATATCACTTAAAATTGCCCAAGAAGCACGACGTGTTTTAGATAGGCTTGTAGGATATGACTTAAGCGGCCTTATATGGAAAAAGGTCCGCTACGGCTTATCTGCCGGGCGCGTACAATCACCGGCACTCCGCATAATTATGGAGCGCGAGCGTGAAATACGCGCGTTTAAACCAGAGGAATACTGGGTTATAACGGGTGATTTTGAGACCGAAAGAAAAATAAAAATACAACTTACCTGCGATGAACAGCCTAAAAATAAAGAAAGGCTGGAATTTATATTAAACACTGCCAAAAATGGAGTGTGGCGTGCAGTAGAGGTAAAAGAAACAAAAACCAAACGTTCTCCTAAACCTCCTTATATAACTTCGACACTCCAACAAAGCGCAAGTTCTAGACTCGGATTCTCGCCGGCATTTACAATGTCTCTTGCCCAAAAACTATATGAGCTTGGGGCTATAACCTACATGCGCACAGACAGTGTAAATATAAATAGAAATGCACTATCTGAAATACATAAAACAATAACAAGCAAATATGGGAAAGAGTACCTTGAGCCACGCGTATATTCTACTAAAAGCAAATTAGCCCAAGAGGCACACGAAGCCATACGTCCGACAAAGATTAGAGTTGAATCTGCCGGTAGTTCTGTAGAACAAAAGAAGCTCTATTCTCTTATATGGGAACGGGCCCTAAGTTCGCAAATGTCTGATGCAAAAATAATACGGACAAAAATATCTGCAAATATTAATAATGGTATAGACTTCCCGAATTTCTCTACCACGGGCAGTGTAATAGTTTTTGACGGCTGGTTAAAGGTTGACACGCGAGCGCGTGGCGAAGATATAGAGCTACCGCAGATAATCCTAAACGAAAACTTAGAACTAAAACAAATAAACAATGAAAGGAAAGAAACAGAACCACCAAAACGATACACAGAAGCAGGTCTAGTAAAAGAACTGGAAAAACGCGGCATAGGCAGACCATCAACATATGCAACAATAATAAAGACAATAGTGGACCGCGGATATGTTCTAAAAGTAAATAAAGCCCTGCACCCGACAGATACAGGCGATGTTGTAAGCACATTTTTGGAAAAAAACTTCCAAAAGTATATAAGCGATTCTTTCACCGCAGAGATGGAAGATAAATTGGATAATATCGCTTCCGGGAAAGCTGAATACGTAAAGACCTTAGAAAAATTCTACACTCCTTTCCATAAAGAAATTCAAGCCAAGGCTAAAACAACCGAGAAACTTACTATACTTGGCCCAGCAGAACCGGAGTTTAAATGCCCTGTTTGCGGCAAAGATATGGTTGTAAAACTTGCTAAAAACGGAAAATTCTTAAGCTGCGCAAACTTCCCAAAATGCACAGGCGCGAGGCGCATAGATGGCAGAGAATTAGAGGGCCCGAAAGAAACTGGCGAAACCTGCCCAGAATGCGGCGGCAAATTAGTAGAACGCGAGGGCAAGTTTGGTAAATTTATATCCTGCTCAAATTATCCAAAATGCAAATATATAAAGAATAGTCCCGAAGAAGAAGCAAAAATGAAAACGGGCGTAAAATGCCCAAAATGCGGCACCGGAGAAATGGTAGAGCGCCGCGGAAAATTCGGTCCATTTTACAGCTGTTCAAATTATCCGAAATGCGCAAATGCAATTAAAGCGCGTCCAACTGGAGCACTATGTAATATGTGCGGATCATTAATGATGGAGGGAACAAAAACAATCCCAGAACGCTGCAGTAATAAAGGATGCCCCATGCATAACCCACACAAACTTGAATAACTTTACAGCCACTACTATAATAACGGCGGAATATGGCAACTTTGGAAGGACTAAAAAACAAGTCGGACCTTGTTCGCCGGGCGTTAAAACTAGCAGATAAAATTAGTGCGGAGACAAAGCGCCCCAGCGGAAGCTCTTATTTAAAACATTATACTGCAGTTGCAGAACAGCTTGCCGCATGGGATATGGATGAAGCAACGGTAGCTGCAGGGCTTTTGCACGACATAACAGAAGATACATCTGTTACATTGCAAGACATAGAGTTGGAATTTGGAGAAGAAGTAAAAAACCTAGTAGAGGGTGTAACAAAACTTGGAAGAATAAAATCAAACGGCTCTAATATGCAGGCCGAAACCTTGCGTAAAATGATAATAGCGATGGCAAAAGACTTGCGGGTTATATTTATAAAGCTTGTATCTCGACTGGATAACATGAAAACTCTAGGCAAATTAAGCCAAGAGCAAAAACAAATACATGCTAAAGAAACAATGGAGGTTTATGCTCCACTTGCACAGCGCTTGGGTATTCAGCGCTTGGCAGGCGAGTTGGAGGATTTATCATTTCCTCACTTGTATCCAGAAGAGCACAAATGGCTGCTAGAAAATGTGCAGGACCGCTACGAAGAAAGAGAAAAATACTTATCAGAAATAAAGCCGCTTGTAATTCGGACATTAAGAAAGGTTGGGATAAAAAACGCGAATATCGATTTTAGGGCAAAGCGATACGCGAGCTTATATAAAAAACTTCTACGCTACGATATGGATATAGATAAAATATATGACCTTGTCGCCTTTAGGATAATAGTAAACGACACAAAAGAATGTTACGAAGCACTAGGAGCAATACATAACCTTTGGCATCCAATGCCGGGCAGAATTAAGGATTATATTGCCTCTCCGAAAGCAAACGGATACCAAAGCATACACACCACAGTAATAGGACCGGACCTTAAAGCGATAGAATTTCAGATAAGAACCAGAGACATGCACAAGCGCGTAGAAAATGGCGCAGCAGCACAGTGGGCTTACGAGCAAATAAAAGGAAGTAAAAAATATATTAAAAGAAGGGCGGAGTCAGTAGCTCCTAGCGAAATAGCATGGGTAGAAAAACTGCGCGCCTGGCAAAAAGAATACCAAAACCCCCAAGAATTTTTGGATGCCCTAAAGATTGATTTTTTCAAAGACAGGATATTCGTATTAACGCCAAAGGGGGAGGTTATAGACCTGCCGCAGGGTGCAACACTTATTGATTTCGCCTATGCAATACATTCGGATATCGGCAATCAATGTGTCGGAGCAAAAGTTAACGGCAAAATTGTGCCCTTAGATTACAAGTTAAAATCGCAAGATATAGTAGAAATAATAACAAGAAAGAATAAAAAACCCTCTACCTCCTGGTTAGACTTTGTAGTTACAGCCAACGCAAAATCTCAAATTAAGAAAGCAATACGCAGAAAAAACGACAGTTTAATTGTAAGTCGCATGCAAACAGAGTTAAAAATGACAATAGAAGACAGAATAGGGCTCTTAAAAGATATAAGCTCTGTAATCTCGAGATCTCATATAAACATAACTGGCATTACTTCATCGCAGATGGGAGGCGGCAAATATCAAGCGCTTAAAATAAAGTGCAGTACAGCGGATAAAGACAAAGTGTGGAAGCTTATATTAAAACTTAAAAAAATAAAAGAGATTAAAGAGATAGATTATCGTTTTGTCTGATTATCTTGTCTATAATAGACTGAAGTTCTTCTTTTGAGTAAAAGTTGATTGTAATCCTACCTCTGTCCCCTTCTTCACGCAGCTCTACTTTAGTGCCAAGAAGCTCCTCTAATTTCTCTTTTATCGCTAAAGTCTCCGGGTTCATCGGTGTCTGCACCGGTTGCGGAGCCTTATTTTTAACACTCTCTGGTTTAGAGCGCAAAACACGCAATTTAAGCTCACGTACACTTAGATTATCGCGCAAAATTTCTTGAAACATGCGTTCTTGTTCCATAATATCTGGAATTGACAAGAGTATTCGCGCTTGACTCTCGCCAATACGCCTTTCTGAAACCGCAGCTTGGATATTCGAAGGCAAGTTAAGCAAACGCACTGCGTTTGCCACTACCTCGCGGCTTTTACCCAAACGCGCGCCTATTTCCCTTTGCGTAAGTCCGAATTCGTCTTGTAGGCGCGCAAATGCCCTAGCAGTCTCAATTGGGTTTAAATCTTCTCTTTGGATATTTTCAATAACCGCGAGCTCCAATTTTTCACGGGCTCCCCCCTCGCGCCGCACAACCGCCGGTACTGTGCGCAAACCCGCAAGTTTTGAAGCCATTAACCTTCGTTCACCCGCAATAAGCTCGTAGTTCACAACATGGCCAGTTTCTGTTTCACGCTCAATTTTTGATACAACAAGGGGTTGTATAACGCCGTGCTCCCTAATAGAGCTTGCCAATTCCCTTAAGGCTTCTTCGTTAAAATCGCGCCTCGGTTGGTGCGGATTCGGCACGATTTTATCAACTTCTATATGGAATACAGCCTCACCTGCGCGCGCTTGCACATCTTGAGTTGTTTTAATAGGTGGTTGTTCTACTGGAGTAGGCTGTTGCTGCTGTGGTATAGGAGTATCAACAGGCTCGGAATGTAGCATAGCCGGCGGCGGGTGCGAACCTTCCTTTAGATTATTATCGTCCATTATTAATTAATTATGCCTCTAGTAGGCTCTATTTTCAATTGAAAAACAGGCAAAATAAATTTATACTGTAAGATAGTTGCCGCGGTGGCGGAATGGCAGACGCGTTGGACTCAAAATCCAATGGCCGCAAGGCTGTGAGAGTTCGAGTCTCTCCCGCGGCACAAATTAGGATTTTTTAACATCTATTCCTCCTTTTTTAAGGAGAAATACGGACGTGTAGAAAGTTAACGTACCCAAAGCGAGGCCTGCCAAAATATCCAGCGGCCAGTGGACCCCAGCTCCAATTCGGCCAAGACCTATTAGCACAACGCCTATTACAAACCACTGCCCTGCCCTTTTTGAAAGATAAAATGCGGATAGCGCAAGAGGGACAGTAAACATCATATGCCTTGATGGCATAGAGGAACTTGCTTCGTGTGCAATTAGAGATTCAACACCAAGTTCAAGAAAGGGCCTCTCGTTTGGAATAAGCGAGTTTATTAAAGGCACAAGTATGCCTAAGCCTAATATAAAAGAAAGTGTGAGTGCCGAAACCAGATAAAATTTATGCTTGCCGCTTAGAGATTGTACAAATAAAAGCCATATAAATACGCCAATAAGAATAAAGATTAAATATTTAGCAAAAAATATAGAGAAATATCGGCCCGCTGCGGAAGCTGAGCCAACCATATATATAAATTCAAAGATTGTCTGATTCATTACCTATCTTCTAACGTAAGGCAGTAGCCCCATAAAGCGCGCACGCTTTATAGCTCGAGCTAGAGCGCGCTGATGTTTGGCACAGGTTGAAGTGTGCAAAGGGTCAATAATTTTTGCCTGTGAAGAAATAAAGCGCTTCAATAGCTCTACTTCTTTATAATCAATATCGGATAAATTTTGCGAGCAAAAAAAACATTGAGTTTTCTTGTAAGCCATGGTGATTAAAATGGTAAATCTTCTGGTTTTACTTCTTCAGAGTTCAAATCTATAACCGGCATTTCTTCTTTACCTTTAGGCGCAGGCCCGCCGGCAGCGCCTGGACTCTTTCTCGGGCCAAACTGAACACGCTCTGCAATAATTTCTGTAGAATACCTTTTAGAGCCATCCTGTGCATCCCAAGAGCGAGTCTGTATGCGGCCTTCAACTAAAGCCAAACTGCCCTTTGTAAGATATTGGTGGATAGTCTCTCCCTGCTTGCCAAATGCGACAATATTATGGAACTGCGTGTCTTGTTGATTTTCGCCCTGCTGGTTTTTCCAAACTCTATTTGTGGCGAGGCCGAAAGAAACAACAGATGTGCCAGAAGGCAGCGACTTTAGTTCTGGATCTCTTGTTAGGTTGCCTATCAGAAATACTTTGTTTAAATTCACGGTTATATCTTATCAGTTGTATTGTTGTTTTGCAACGCGGCAATTTCTGCCTGTAATGCTTCGTTAGAAAGCTGCGGCCCAGCCTTTACCGTTTTCTTTTTAGATGACGCGGCAGCGCTCTTATATTTAGAAGTTCTCTGTGTTGGGGGAGAAGTAATTATAAGATAGCGCAAAATATCTGCATCAAGTCTTAGTTTTTTATCGAGCTCAACTGCATTTACTGCGCTAGAGTCAAACCGAATATAACCAAAATAAGCTTGGTTTCTCTTTAGAATAGGATAAGCAAGTTGAATTAAAGAAACCGGGCTTGCAACAATAACCGCTACATCCATTTTAGAAAGAATATCGCCAATGTGCCGAGCACCGTCTTCCGAGGCGGCTAAAAAGGAAATTTCGTATTCTTTTTTAATTTCTTCGGACATGAAATTGTAGATAGTTGATATCAAATAATATCTGAAGAGTCAACCCCCTCGGAACCTTTTGCCATGCGACCAATTGGCAATTCTCTCCCGATAATAACATTTTCTTTGAGTCCGCGCAGATAATCTATTCTGCCCTCGCTTGAAGCACCAATTAAAACTCTTGATGTTTCTTGGAAAGACGCAGCGGATAAGAAACCATCGGCAGTAAGCGCCGTACGTGTTAGCCCAAGCAAGGCTTCCGCACCCTTAGCCACGGTTTTGTGAGCGTCCTTAACTTTTTTATTTACTTCAGTAAACCTTGACTTGTCTACTATGTCGCCCACTACAAAGCCTGAGTCGCCGGACAAAGTTACAATAACTCTGTTAAACATCTGGCGAACTACTATCTCTATATGTTTGTTGTTAACAGGGCTGCCTTCAGAAACATACACTCGCTGAATCTCTTTGATAATATACCTATAGCACTCCTCTTTGCCTTTAAGCCTGAAAAGTTCACGTAAATCCAAACTGCCCGCGCTTAAAACATCTCCCTCTTTTACAGCATCGCCGACTTTTACATATAAAGAATTAGTGCGAGTCACCGGATACTCAATATATTTTGCTTCTTTGGCTTTCTTAGTTTTCTTAGCTTTCTTCTCAGAGGAAGCTGGAGTAATGTAAACTGTGCGCAGAAGATCTTTGTCTTCAATTTTAGCAACTGCGCCGTCAACTTCTGTTATAATCGCTTTACCTTTCGGAGACCTTACCTCCAAGAGCTCTTCAACACGCGGCAAACCGGATGTAATGTCTCTGCCTGCTGCACCTCCTGCGTGCTTTGTGCGGAGTGTCAGCTGTGTACCCGGCTCACCAATGGATTGTGCAGCCACAATACCAACTGCCTCGCCAACTTTTATGGGCTCGTTATTACCCAGGTCTAACCCATAGCACATTGCGCATATTCCATATAAAGTCTTACATTTAATCGGAGAGCGGACTTCAACAGAAGCGATATCAGACGCTTGGATCTCTTCTGCCGCTTTGTGGCCTATTATCTCGCCTTCTGCTACAACCACCTTTTTGCTAACCTTAATATCTTTTAAGGCGGTTCTTGAGAAAAGCCTTGTTGCAAAATCATGCCCAAAATCAAGGCCGTCTTGCCGCCAAATTATAATACCTTCTTTAGTTTTGCAATTTTCTTCGCGAATAATTACATCTTGCGCAGTATCAATAAGGCGGCGTGTTAGGTAACCGGCGTCCGCTGTCTTTAGAGCAGTGTCTACTAATCCTTTTCTGGAACCGTGAGTAGAAATAAAGTATTCCAAAACAGAGTGGCCTTCTTTTAATGATGTCCTTATCGGCAGTTCTATAATTTCCCCCTTCGGGTTTGCAACTAATCCTTTCATGCCCATCATTTGCATAGGCTGTGCCCAGCTGCCACGAGCGCCAGAATCAATCATCATATAAACAGAGCTTTTTTCGGAAAGCGTATTCGGAATAGTTTTAGCAATTGTTTTGTGCGCCTCGCCCCAAATCTCAATTACTCTTGACTCTCGCTCATCGTTTGTAAGAAGACCTTCGTTGTATTCTTCTTTAATTTGCGCCTCTTTCTTTTCGGCTTCGGCAATATGGCGCTCTCTCTCCGCCGGAATAGTAAGGTCGTCCATACCCCAACTAAGCCCTGATTTTGTGGCATAGCGAAACCCTAATAGCTTAATGCTGTCTAAAACATCTTTTGCCTTCTTTGAGCCATACATGCTAATTAGTTTTGCAGTTAGTTTGGCAAGTGCTTTTTTATTTAATGTCTCATTTACAAAATCCATCCCCGGCGGAAGCACCTCATTAAAAAGGACTCTGCCGTAGGTAGTTTCTAATTTGCCTACTTTTATCTGCGCATTTAGAGAGATAAAGTGGTTAGCGTAAGCGAGCATTGCCTCATCGTAAGAAGCGAAAACAGAGCCGGAGCCGGTTGCATCAGATTCAACATGCGTAAGGTAATAGCAGCCAAGTACTATATCTTGCGAAGGCGTTGCAATAGGGTCGCCGGAAGCCGGCTTCAAAAGCGTATTTTCGCCGGAGAGCATAAGCGTCACTGCCTCCGATTGCGCTTCTTCAGAAAGAGGCAAGTGCACAGCCATCAAGTCCCCATCAAAGTCAGCGTTAAACGCTGCACAGACCATAGGCGGGATCTGAATAACTAAGTCTTCTACAAGCACGGGGTAAAACGCCTGTACAGAAAGCCTGTGCAAGGTTGGCTGGCGGTTTAAGAGGATAACTTTATTTCTTATAACTTCTTCCAATATTTCCCAAATTTCTGGCGGAGCTTCTTCTATAAGCCTATTGGAATTGCGAATATTGTGCGCAAGCCCTCTTTCAATAACTTTAGAGATTACAAAGGGCCTAAAAATCTCTAAAGCCATTCTTTTTGGAATACCGCATTCGTTTAGCCTCATATTCGGGCCAACAACAATAACCGAGCGGCCAGAATAGTCTACTCTTTTACCCAAAAGGTTTTGCCTAAACCTGCCTTGTTTGCCTTTTAACATATCGGCTAAAGACCGCAATGCTCTTCTCCTAGCAGGGCCGGTTGCGGTTTTACTCTCTGGGTTATCAATAAGGGCATCAACCGCCTCTTGTAGCATTCTTTTTTCGTTTACAACAATCACATCCGGCGCGCGTAGTTCCAAAAGTTTCTTTAAGCGGTTGTTTCTATTTATAACTCTTCTATATAAGTCGTTTAAATCAGACGTAGCGTATCTACCGCCGTCTAATGCAACCATCGGCCGCAGATCAGGAGGTAGCACTGGAAGTATGGCCAAAACCATCCACTCAGGGTTTATTTTATTTTTCTGCATTGACTTTGCGAGCTTCAATCTGCGCAGAAGTTTTTTAAGTTTTAATTTATTGCCATCTTTCTCTAATTCTTTCTCTACATCTTCGGCAATTTTACCCAAATTTAAATTCTTTAAGCACGCGCGTATTCCCTCGGCGCCGCGCTGTGCAGTAAACACATTGCCAAATCTCTGTGCTAGGCGTAGGTATCCAACCTCATCCAGAATCTTGCCTACATCAAGGCTTTTTAAAGATTCTTTTGTCTCTTGGGCGGTCGCCTTAAGACTTTCGTCATTGCGGCTCTTATATTCTTTATCAACATCTTCTATAGCATGCTTAATCTTTTCTAAATCAACAGAAGTTACAATATAAGATGCATAATATGCAACTTTTTCAAGTTTTAATGGCGGTGCGTCTAATATTAAGCTAATTTGGGTTTTTAAAAACCACGGATGCACAACAGGCGCTGCAAGTTTTATGTGGCCTAATCGCTCTCTGCGGACTATTGAGCGCGTTACTTCAACACCACACTTGTCGCAAATAATGCCTTTATACCTTATTTTAGAGTATTTACCGCAATAACACTCCCAGTCTTTAGTGGGGCCGAATATTCTCTCCGAGAAAAGTCCATCTTTTTCCGGCCTTTGAGTTCTATAGTTTATAGTTTCCGGTTTTAGAACCTCGCCATGAGACCAAGACAAAATATCCTCAGGTGAAGCAATTCTTATTTTGAGCGCTTTAAAATCTGTATCCATTTTATTATTGTTCTTCCTCGTCTTTTACCGGCTCAACGACTAAGCCCAGTGCTTTTAATTCATTCAACATTACCTTAAACGAAGCCGGGATGTTAGGCCTTTTAATTTTTTCTCCTCTTATTATAGATTCGTACGCTGCCGAGCGGCCCAAAACATCGTCAGATTTAATAGTTAGCATTTCCTGCAGAGTGTGCGCTGCTCCATAGCCTTCCAGAGCCCAGACCTCCATTTCTCCAAACCTTTGCCCTCCCTGTTGGGCTTTTCCACCAAGAGGCTGCTGGGTAATTAGAGAATACGGCCCAATTGAGCGCATATTAATTTTATCTACCACCAAGTGGTTAAGTTTCATCATATAAACAACCCCTACTGTTGCGGCTCTATCAAAAGGTTCGCCGCTTCTACCATCATAAAGAATAACTTGGCCTGATTCCGGCAAGCCTGCGCTCTTCAACTCCTCCTTAATTTGTTCTTCAGAAGCACCCGCAAAAACCGGTGTTATTGCTCTGTAACCTAATTTCTTTGCAGCCCAACCCAAGTGCGTTTCTAATATTTGCCCCAAGTTCATACGAGATACAACACCTAATGGGTTTAAAACTATATCCACTGGCGTGCCGTCTTCCAAGTAGGGCATATCTTCTACTGGGCGCACGGTTGAAACAACACCTTTGTTGCCGTGGCGACCAGCCATTTTATCTCCCGCTTGAATATTGCGAAGCTCTGCAACTTGTATCTGAATGCGCGAAATTATACCGGCATCTAACTTATCTCCTTTGTCGCGCGAAAAGATTTTTACCCCAACAATACGCCCCGCCTTGCCGTGCGGCAATTCAAGAGATGTATCTTTAACATCACGGACTTTCTCGCCGAATATTGCGCGCAAAAGCCTCTCCTCGGCCGTAAGTTCACTCTCTCCTTTAGGAGAAATTTTGCCGACAAGTATGTCTCCACCGCGCACTTCGGCGCCGATGCGGACTATACCTTCTTCGTCTAAGTTGCGCAGTTTTTCTTCTGAAACATTTGGAATATCCGGGGTAGTAAGCTCTGGACCAAGTTTTGTATCGCGGACGTCAACTTCAAACTCCTCAATATGCACAGAAGTGAATAAATCTTTTCTCTGCACAGCCTCCGAAAGAATAATAGCATCCTCAAAGTTGGCTCCTTCAAAAGACAAAAAAGCAACAACCAAGTTCTGGCCAAGCGCTAATTCGCCGTTGTCTATAGACTGGCCATCAGAGAGGGGTGTTCCCTTCTTAACTTTGTCGCCTTTACGCACAATCGGCCTTTGCGAAATAGACATATACTGGTTAGACATCTTAAATTTTGAGAGTTGGTACTCATCTTTTTTACCAGAGTCGGTTTTTACAACTACATGCAAGCCGTCCACCTCTACTACTGTGCCCGCATTTTTTGCGGTTACAATACTGCCTGAATTTTTAGCAACTACGCTCTCCATACCGGTTGAAACATAAGGCGCATCTGGCCTTACACAAGGCACAGCTTGCCTCTGCATGTTAGAGGCCATAAGCGCACGGTTTGCATCGTCGTGCTCCAAAAAAGGAATTAAAGATGTAGCAACGCTTGTAAACTGGTTTGGCGCAACGTCTATAAAATCAATTTCTTCGGCTGGACATATACCAGGAGAACCGTAGATTCTCGCATCAACGGTTTTGTCTAAAATCTTGCCATCGTCGCCAATTTTTACATTTGCAATAGCAATTTTATGTTTCTGTTCTGTAAGCGCGTCAAGCCAATGCAGATCTTTTGTTAATTTGCCCTTTTCTACTTTAATGTATGGGGTGACTAAAAAACCAAGCTCGTTTACTTTAACATAGCCAGCAAGCTGGTTTACCAAACCGATGTTTGCACCCTCTGGAGACTGAATAGGGCAAATTCTACCGTAGTAAGAAGTATGTACATCGCGCACCTCCATACCCGCCCGCTCACGTGTAAGCCCTCCGGGGCCCAAAAAAGTAATACGCCTTTTATGCTCCAATTCATCAAGAGGATTAACCTGTTGCATAAACTGCGACATTTGCGAAGAAGAAAAGAATTCTTTTACAACAGATATTAAGGGCCTTGAGTTTACTAGTTGAACCGGCGTTACAGATTCTAAATCTGCTGTGGACATTCTATCTTGTATATTTCTTCTCATTCTGGAAAAACCAAGGCGCAGCCTTGACTGTAAAAGTTCGCCAACTGCCCTCACGCGCCTATTGCCTAAGTGGTCTATATCATCCGCTTCAGCTTTTGTATCTGCATTCAACCGTATTATTTCACGGATAATTGCTACAATATCACCTGCTTCTAGGTTTTTGTTTTTTGATGTTGTCCCAAGCCTCTGGTTTAATTTAAATCTGCCTACTTTTGATAAGTCATATCTCTCTTCAGACAAAAGCATGCCGTCAATAAGTTTTTTAGCATCTTCCGCAGTTGCTAAATCTCCGGGGCGAATTCTTTTATAAATCTCAATATAGGCGCTTTCTGCATCTTTTGCTGAATCTTTCTCTAAAGTAAGCCGTAACTCCTCACCAAACTCGCGCTTTATATCCGCCTCACTCAAACCAAAAACACGAAGAAGCGAAGTTACTGCAACTTTTCTGTGGCGGTCAATTTTAACCCCTATAAAACCCGAATAATCCGTTTCAAACTCAAGCCATGCTCCGCGACTTGGTATTAGCTTTGCTCCAAATAATTTTTTGCCTTTGTAAACATTCTCAACAAAATAAACACCTGGAGATCTTACAAGTTGCGAAATAACAATGCGCTCCACGCCGTTTATAATAAATGTTCCGCGCGGTGTCATAATAGGGAAATCGCCAAAGTATATTTCCTGCTCTTTATTGTCTTTTGATTGTTTATTTACAAGTTTAACTTTAACGCGCAGTGGTGCTTCGTATGTTATGCCTTTTGACACAGCTTCTTCTTCGGAGTATTTAGGGGAGTCAAAAAAATAATCTGTAAAATATAGCTCCAAATTTCGGCCTGCGTAGTCTTTTATGGCAGAAATTTCTTCGCAAAGCTCTTTTAAACCGGTTTTCAAGAACCACTCGTAAGACTCAAGTTGAATGTCAACTAAACCCGGCTGGGGCGTAAGCGGCCCTTTATACGAAGAGAAGTTTTTAACTTGTAGTTTTGGCATTTATTTTAAGTATTTGAAAACATTTACATTGTGTTCATCTAAAGTTGTTGCAAAAATTGCTCGTTTGGTTTCTGGGTGTGTAATATAAAATAAAAAATTAGACTCCAGTGGGTCACTAGAAGCCGTAATTGATTCAATGCCGGGATTTGCAATGGGTGTCGGCGGCAACCCTTTGTACATATAGGTGTTGTACAGTGAATCAATCTCAAAATCCTTTTTCAAAATTGGGTGGCATGGGAGGGGCTTAACATAGCATATTGTTGCATCAACATGCAGAGCCTCATTCCTTCGCAAACGTTCTAAAAGAATGCCTGCAACCAACCGTTTATCCTCTAAAGTTATAACTTCTTTTTCAAGAAGAGAGGCTAGAATAAGGGTTTCGTATTCATTTGATTCTGCAAGCAGGGGTGCGGCTTTTTTATCAAAATTCTCTTTAAACCTAGCTAGCACTACCTCTGCGGTAGAGAATAAATAAAATTCGTAGGTATCAGGCAAAAGATAGCCTTCACTAGAGGAGGGTATTACTTCCCCTTCGCGAAGAACATCCTCTGTAATAAGAAGATCGTTAATCTCCTGCGCTGTCATACCTTCTCTTATTAGTACAGATTTTACCGCGGCTAAGCTTGGGCCCCTTACTCCAAAATCTAAAAGCAGTAAAAGAACAATTGTGGCCAAAAGAACAGCCAGTTTAACAGAGGTTTTAGACATTATCAATACCCTGCGCGTCTTTTGGCAGTATGGAGTATGATACCTGTGAGGATTGCCACTGTCAAGAGGCTTGAACCGCCAAAGCTTATAAGCGGCAAAGTTATCCCTGTAACCGGCAAAAGACCTAAATTAGAACCGATATTAACTATAAAATGGATTAAAAGCATAACACTTGTGCCTATAGATATAAACTTAAAAAAATTATTGTCCGAGGCCATGCCAATCTTCAAAATTCTAAAAATAAAGAAAACAAAAAGCGACACTAGAATAAAAGCGCCAAAAATCCCCCACTCTTCAACAAAAGCGGCAAAAGGAAAATCGGTTGCAGCGTTAGGCAAAAACCCGAGCTGGGCTTGAGTCCCCTGCCCAAAACCTTTGCCAAAAAAACCCGCAGAACCTATGGCAATCTTAGACTGTATAACATTGTAGCTTATGCCAAGTGGGTCAATCTCTGGGTTTAAGAGGGCCATTACTCTGTCTTTCTGATAATCAGCAAGTCCGAAATTCCACATAAAAATACCCAAGATAAAAAACGCTACAAGCATAATAAGAACAAACTTTGCCGGAATCTCGCTTGTAAGCAAAAATCCTGCCCAAATGCCAAGAATCATCAACGCAGTGCCCATGTCTGGGCCTAAAGCCGTAAATATGACAGCCGGCAAGAGATATATAAGTGAAATTACAATAATGCTTGGCCGTTTTATTGCAACGTGGCGCGAAGCAAAAAATTTAGCGAACAAAAGTATAAGAGCAATCTTCATAAATTCAGACGGTTGCAAACGAAAGTCTCCCACCGCAAACCACCTTTTAGTGCCCGCTATCTCTGGCGCAAAAAAATAAGCTGAGATTAATAAGAGAAGCGCTATAAAATAAACCCCGAATATTACCCATCTGTAGCTCAATATAGCCTTAAGATTAAAAATCGGCAGAGTAAGCACTATAAAAAAGGCAATTGCGGCAGATATTAATTGTTTTTGGAACAGCTCTATATTAAGAGATAGAAGATTTACAAGCCCAATGCTTAAAAGTAAAAGAAAGGAAACTAAAAGCCAGATGTCGTAATTCCTAATAAAATTCATCTAACTAAATTTATCTCGGAGGTACCTCGACCGCCGTATTAATATTAACTATATCGCGGCCTTGGAGTATTATACTAAACTCTAAATTCGCAAAAGCTTCAAGTGTAGGCGGCTCTAAAATTGAAGCGCTGACAATAATGCCTTCGGCATTTAGCCCAACCACTATTATTTGCAATTTCTCATAAGCAACTGCTTCAATATTTACTACTTCTCCGGAAACAGTCGCTCCAGCATCACTCTTATTAAGATTCAAATTAATAACATTTACCTCTGGCTGTGGTTTTACCTCATCTTTAGGCACCCAATTAGGTGAAGTTACAGTAAAGTCAATCCTGCCCACATCGGCGCTGTTGATATTAAAAAGCGGCATAGCAATATATTTCTGTGCCCTCGGTAAAAGCGACGTAACACCACCTAGGTTTGTAAGGCGCGGGCCAAATTTATGAAAAACCTCCAAATTATACTCCAATAAATTAGAGCCATAATTTTCACTTGGGTTTGAAATTCTAAGAAGAATTAATGTATCTCTCTCGCCTAGAGCGAAAGCTAAAACCTCGGAGCTTTCTACTTTAAGATTTTTTAGCTCGCATGGAATACATGGCCCGCCGCAATCAACATCAACTTCCTTCTGGTTTTTAATATTGTCAGAACACGAAGGGCTCTCATAAGAAATAGTATAGTAAATTCCAAAACCAATAAGAGATAATACTCCAGCAAAAAATAAGCCATAAAGAAGCTGTTTTATAAGTCTCACTTAAATATTATACTACGGAATTACCAGAACGTGCGTGCCGGCAGTACTACCTACAACAGCATTTGTAGAAGGATCTGTGGCAGTTGCTTGAATAGAGATTGTGTAAGCGCCCGAGTCAACGCCGCTGCCTACAACAACTCCCATTGTGTAAGTGCAAGGCGATGAGAGCGATGGCTCACAACCGCTAGTTGAGCCAAATGAAACAGTGATGTCTTCTGTGGGCGATACAGAACCAGCTAGAGATATATTAACAAAACCAAGCGTGCGCTTTGTTACATGTATGTTTGTAAGATACGCGCCAGATGTCGTTTGAATTTTTATTGCTGGGTCTGACGCAACAGTAAGGTTAGAAGAAACCACTAGAGTAAATGTTGTTTCCCCGCTTGCGCCAGTGCCAGCTTCCGTAGCGCTTAACGTAACAGAGTAAGTGCCAGGCAAAACATCTGCCGCTGTATTAATGGTCACTTCACGCGCGCATGGGTCCGTCGGGTCTAGAGAACAAGTTGAATTCGGCGAGAAGCTAACCGTTATGCCCGGGTTAGCCGGCGAAACAGTTGCAGACAAGCTTGCCGTCGAAGGCTCTGTTGTAATTTTTGTTACAGTAAGATTAGTCGAAGTAGATGAACCCTGCATTATTGTGTCTGACGGCGGATCCGCAAATATAACTATGCCGGAAGATACAACCAACTCAAATGTAGCAGCGCCTTTCTGTGTAGCATCACCAGACCCAAGAACCGTAATTGCATAGGTGCCAACAGGGGTTGCTGCGGTTGTTGTGACGTTCAGGTCAATAGAACATGTAGGCGTGCAACTGGTTTCTGAAAGAGTCGCTGTAATCGTAGGTTCTGCAGGGTTAACTTGTGTAGATAGCGCCACCGGACCTTGAGCTCCAGTAAGTTCGGCTACTGTAACAGAAGTTTCAGCGCTTCCACCGGAGGAAACCGTTGCAAGCGGCGGAACAGAAGCCATTACAATAGTTGAAGGGTTAACTGTAAGTTCATATACCGCTTCTGCCGTAGCGCCAGACCCAGCTTCAACCGCACTAACTTTTATTGTGTAGGCGCCGGCAGGAGTAAGAGCGGAAGTAATTATATTAATTGCAGATGCGCATGACTGCTCTGCCCCACCAGGCGTACATGTTGTTGGAGAAAATGTTGTAGAAATTGAAGGCTCTGCAGGGAAAACGCCGGCGGAGAAAGTAACTAATTGCGGAGAACCAGTAAGCTTTGTAACAGTAACCTCTGCTGAAGAGCTGCCGCCTTGGTCAATATTCCCTGCCACGGGGTCAACTGTTGCGACAAGAGTTGAGCTTACAACCGCAAGCGTATAAGTGGTACTGCCGGTGTCTGTTCCACCAACGCCATTTCCGGTGATTGTAATAGTGTACTGACCCATCGGCGTCTCTGGTGTTGTTGCAACAACCATATCTGAAGTGCAGTCAGGCTCTGGGTCGCAGCTAACCGGCGCAAGCGAAACTGCAACGGTTGATTCTGCAGGCAATACACTGCTTGTAAGAGAAACGTCCGCAGACTCCCCTGTAACTTGGTGGACACCTATGATAGATGCAGTAAACTCGCCTGCCACAACTGAACCGTGTGAAGGGCTAGAGTCTAAAACTATTGTCGCGGGTTCAATAACCAATGCATATGTTGTCTCTTTCGTATTACCGTTCGGATCGGTGCCTATAATTGTAATGTCATACGAACCCGCTGGGGTTTCTGGTTCGGTTGTAAGAAGCATTATAGATGCGCAACTATTTACAGCTGGATCTAGTGGATCATTAGGAGTGCACGATACAGGGTTAAATGTTACACCTACGGTAGGTTCAGTGGGTAAGATGTTCGCAGAAAACCCAACCGCTGCAGGTAACCCTTGCAGTCTTGTAACGACAACGCTACTTGTTACATCACTACCTTGGCCAACTTCCGAAGTTGACGGGTCAGCTTCAATACTAAAATCAAAACTGTTGACGGTTAGGGTGTAGACTGCAGACTGGTACTCGCCGCTTGTCGCCTCTGTGCCAGTAATTGTAATATCATAGTTGCCCGGAGGGGTAAGCGTTGTTGTTGAAACTGTCGCGTTAGAGGTGCAGGGTATTTCTATTGTCGGCATGCAAGAAGAAGGGTCAAATGCAACAGATACGCTAGCTTCTACAGGACTTACTTCGTATGAAAATGCCACACTCTGCGGTACACCCGTGAGTTTGGCCACTGTTACTGTTGTATCTGCACTCTCTCCCGGATCAACAGATTCCCCGGATGGATCAACCGAAATTATAAATGTTGAGGGCTCATAGAAACCTTCGTAGTAGCTTTGGTAGTAGCCTTGGCCATAGTAATAGCCTTGGCTGTAGTAGTAGCCTTGGTAGTAGCCCTGATAATAACCTTGGCTGTAGTAGTAGCCTTGGCCATAGTAATAGCCCTGATAATAGCCTTGAGAGTAATAGTAGCCTTGGCCATAGTAATAGCCCTGATAATAGCCTTGAGAGTAATAGTAGCCTTGAGAGTAATAGTAGCCTTGGTAGTATCCCTGATAATAGCCTTGATAATAGCCCTGCGTGTAGTAAACACCCTCGGAGTAATAAAGGGCTTGGTAATAACCTTGATAGTAGCCTTGGGTGTAGTAAACGCCTTGGGTGTAGTAGATACCCTGGTAATAGCCTTCGGAGTAATAAAGGGCTTGGTAATAACCCTCATAAAGACCTTCGTAGTAGCCTTGAGAATAGCCGCCTCCACCTCCTCCTCCGCCTCCACCTCCTCCGCACCCGAGCTCAAACATTCTACCTGCTGAATCTCCATCAGTTTCACCATCAGTAGTAAGGGCTAAAAACTCTATATTATCATCGCATTCTATTAAAACCGCCTCAGCAGTATTAACCGCGGTTGTAACCGCGGCTAAAAAAGAGAGAGAAACAACGCCTAAAAATGCAAATCGTATTAGCGTTGTATTCTTTTTGAGCTTCATAATAGTTAAAACTTAAATTTTAAGCTCTATGAACGTAAGCCTATACCAAATGTTTAATATAGGTCAACAAACACATGTGGATAACTTCTTTAGTATATTAATTTATAAATGTTTTTCCGGTTTTTAATAAAAAATGCCCCAATAATTTTATTGGGGCAGATGGGTAGATAGGGCTAGAACCTCTTCATGCCTTCCGGAATACATGTTGATGTCCAGCTCGTTTTGGGAATGAAGACTTCGTCGTCGTACAGCTTGTCGTTTTTGATCGGTTCCCGCCAGTCGTATGCTTCGGCCAGCGCGAACAGATCAAGGTTCGACAGGCAATTGCGTTCATTCCACTTGTGGCCGGTCATTACGTCGTCCGGTTGGTTTTTGAAACAGCCATAGCGCGGAGAGCAGTGGGTGGTTTCAGGCCAAGCTCCAGAGTGTCCGGCGCCGATGCAGTGGCCGAATTCATGGAGAACCAAGTTGCGTAGATCCACCGGCTGTTGGCTGTTTTGGTACTCGCCGATACCCTCGTGTTTGGTGATGCAGACTGGTTTTCCGGAATTCAGAGGGTTGCTTTCCCAGCGCGCTTCCCCGCTATGTTTTACGAAAGGGATTGGATCTCCGACCATCGCGATAGCGATTAGAATGTCGGCGGTCCTCACCTCTTCCGGCCCAGCGTTGTATCCGGCAACCTTGATTGTCCAGGAAAGGCCGGAGAGCTGGGTGAATTGCTGGGAGTTTTCAGCCAGGAACCATTCCCAGTATTCCGCCGCTTCCATGGCGGCTTGAACCGCGGGGTGCCGATAGGTCGCATCCGGTCCGATCCAGCTCTGGTTTTGGACCATTGCTCGGACCGAAAAATATGCGGGGGGCAAGATGACAACCTTCAGACCAACCGGTTGCACGGGGATTTTGTAGCCCCACATGTACCAGTGTGTCTCGGGCGACAGAATCTTGATTTTGATCTCCGCGTTTGCGGTTTGATCAAATTCATCTTCTGCTGAGACTTGTACGATGTAGTCACCCGCCTCTGCATAGGTATACGTCGGCTCCTTGTCGGTCGCGGTTTCTCCGTCGCCGAAGTTCCATCGAATTGTCGTTATCTTCGACGATAAGGTTTCGGCTCGGAACAGCACATTTTTCCCCTGCAATGCGGTGTATCCGTCGATATCGCGCATGATATCAGTTCCGATGACCGCTAGATTTAAGACTAGCGGTTGCACTACCGGTACACTTTCTGGCGTCTTGGGTGTTTCTACCTCCGGTGTATCGGGAGGCGGCTTCGTAATCTGTTCTTCCGGCTCCTCCGGTGGCAATACAGGTTCTGCAGTTTCTGTCTTCTCTGTGACAATGATTTCGGGTTTGCTTCCCACACAACCGCTCAAGAGCGCCTGTGCAAGAAAAACCGCAAAGACCACCGCACAAATGTTTTTCTGGTTCATTCAGGTTTCACCCTTGTTAAGAAAACTAAGTATAGGCTAGCACATTACATGTGTTTTGTCAAAGTATTGACCGATTTTTTTTAGGGTGATACTATTTAAAAATCAAAAATGAAAAACAAATTATTAATATTTTCAGGTTTGGCGCTCATCGCAATTTTTCTAGGGCTTTTTATCACAATTGGACCGGCTTTAAATAACAACACATCCGACGGCCCCAAAGTAACAGATGTATTAAATACTCCCGGGCAAGACGCAACCGACGAGGAAAGGCGGCAACATTTTGAACTCGCCGCAATGTTGGCAGAAGAAGCAGATTTGCTTGATATTACTGGCTGCAAAGCAGACCCAGTTGTACTTAAACTTACAGACCAAGAAACTTTTGGAGTAAAAAATGATGATATTGTCCCACACGTTTTGAGAATAAGCGACGAAATAGAGTTTACAGTAGAGGCAAACTCTACGACTGGGCTTAAAGCAGACTTTGGGCATGGAGTTGGGCTCTATGGTTATGGATGTGATGGATCCACCGGCGCAATAGGGCTTTTTTTGGTAACTTTCTAAAAAATATCTTTGGATATGCCGAACCCATCGCAAAAGAATAAAAGCGGGGCAACGGCAATGTCGCTTCTTATATCTTCTGTAAGCATAATAATTCTTGCAGAAGTCTGGATGCTTTTGGGGTTTAAAATACCTATTCCCTTTTTTGACACTGCAACTCTCTATGCTTCGGAAATTAAATATTTAGAAGATAACAATCTCTCTTTTTACGAACTTGCAAAATATTTTACAAAAATCTCTAATGAAGAAGGCGCAGAATATGCCTATAATCTATTAAAAATTGCGCCAATCCCACCAAATACGGATATGCACCTCCTTGGGCATGTTGTTAGCGATGAATTATACAAACAAAAAGGCAGCGAGGGCATAAAAATTTGTACGCCGGACTTTAGAAATGCATGCTCGCACTCAATCGTGGTTGGGTTATTACTAGAAAAAGGCGATTCCGCAATGGACGAAATATCCGAAGCGTGCCGCCTTGCGCCCGGGGGCAGGGGCGCATACACTATGTGCTTCCACGGTTTGGGCCATGGCGTGCTTGCCTACAGCGACTATGACATGCAGGATGCTGTTGAGCTTTGCGCAACAACCGGCACAAAGGAATATCTCCAAAGAGAATATATTGAGTGCGTTGGCGGAACAGTTATGGAAATTGTCGGCGGCGGATTCCATAACCAAGAATTGTGGCAAAAAAAATCGGATGAATATTTAAGTGTGTCTGACCCGCTTTATCTATGCTCAAAAGAAATAATGCCCGAAATAGCGCAAGCACAGTGTTATACATATTTAACTCCGCATCTTTTTAAACGCGCTGGCGGCAGTTTAAGTAATTTAACTCCCGATGTTTATGAGCGCGCGTTTGTATATTGCGAAGGCATACCAAAGAGTGAAGCTTCTTTAAGGGCAAGTTGCTATGGTGGATTTGGCAAGGAATTCGTTGTGCTCGCAAAAGCGCGAGATGTTCGCCAAATTGGCAATATGACAGACGAAGAACTTGCGAAGGTGTACGAATGGTGCAGTTTAGCGCCGCATAGCGAGGGTATAAACGCGTGTATTAATACATCCGCGGCTTCAATATTTTGGGGCGGCGAAAATGAACCTGTTGCTGTTATTAAATTTTGCAGTATTGTGGAGGACACTTCTATACAGCAAGAATGTTTTGCGAACCTCTTTAATTCCGTAAAGTATTACATAAATGACCTTGCTTATTTAGAAAATTTTTGTGCAAAAGTACCGAATAATTATAAAGGCACTTGCGAAGAAAAATTAGTAAACTAGAGATATGAAAGCATATAAAATATTAGGAATAGCTGGAGCAGTGGTTTTTATAATTTTAGGTTTTTTTGCAGTTATAAATTTTAGCACAAACTCTCACGATAAATACCCCTTATCTTCCGGTACGGCAAGTTCTAATGGAGCGATGAACCCGGTAGAAGAACGCAATAAGTGGGCAGGGCTTATTGATAAATTTGGGCCGGAGTATGCATACGCCGAATTTAAAAAAGAATATGCACCTACCCACTTTGGAATTCAGCACGCCGCCGCGCACTTGGTTGGAGAATTACTGTACGACAAACTTGGCGTAGATGGAGTAACGGTTTGCGACTCCACTTTTGCATTCGGGTGCTACCACAGCTTTTTTGGCAAAGCTCTTGCAGTAAATGGATTGAGTATAATTAAAAAACTTGATGAGGCATGCATTCAAGCATACGGCCCGCTTGGCACAGGATGCACGCACGGCATAGGCCACGGGCTGGTGGAATATTTTGGCCACCAACAATTAATTAAAGCACTTGAGGCTTGTACGCTTACAACGCAGGTAAAAAAGCTCTTTGGCTGCACATCTGGCGTATTTATGGAATACAACGTGCCAATTGTGTTTGATGGCCCAACTGCGAAAACAGAAATTAGAGAACTTAATGCCGCAAATCCGCACGAGCCGTGTAATACAATTGTGCCGGAGAAATTCAGAGAATCTTGCTACTACGAAATGGGCCAATGGTGGGATAAAGTTTTTAATAAAGATTACAAACACATTGGACTCTTATGCGAAGAAGCGCAATCTGAATACAGAGAACCGTGTTATTTAGGTATAGGCAATGTTGCCGCGCCGTCAAATGAATATAATGTACAAGAAACTATAAATACATGTCTTCTTATGCCAAATGAAGATGCAAAACTCTTATGTAGGGCAGGGGCATCTTGGAGTTTCTTTGCAGTGCCCGAGCAGAGGCAACTATCCCCTAAACTTTGCGAAGGTTTGGTAAGCGCAGAAACACACAGGTGCGCGCAAAAAGCCGACCTTATTGGAGTTGGAAGAACATAAATAAAATGCTAAAACGTTACCTTATAACCGGCCTCTTAATAATACCAATCAGTTTAATTGGATTTTTGTCTTACCAAAATGGAGGCACGGCTTATGTTGTAAGCCCTTTACAGCTTGAAGCTTATGCCAACGAAGTGATAGAAATATGTACGAATGATTCTTACAGGCCGTCTTGCTATGACAAAGAGATACCAAAGCTGATGGACAATATATCTATGGAAGATGCTTTTAAAGTTACTGTAATTATTCAGCAAAAAGACACATCATACCCGTACTGCCACGTACTTGGGCATAACTTAAGTGCAAGAGAAGTACAAAAAGACCCATCCAACTGGAAAGAAGTCTTAGCGCGATGCCCCAGTGGAGTTTGCTCAAACGGATGTTTACACGGCGGCTTGCAGGAAAAATTCCGCGGTGAATACCCAACAGAAGAAGAATTGGTAGCTCTAAAGCCGGACCTCTTCAACATTTGTGAGAAAAAAGAAAACTGGAACCCTACCGGCCTTGAGCAAGCGTCTTGCTACCATGCCCTCGGGCACTTATCTATGTATCTTACAAAGGCTGATATTTATAAATCTCTAGATCTTTGCAAAGAGATGGCGCTAAAACCCGACGGTAGAGATTATCAGCAACTTTGCTTTGACGGGGCATTTATGCAGATCTTTCAGCCGTTGGAACCGGAAGATTTTGCGCTTGTTGAGGGCAAAGAGCCGGCGAAAGAAGAAGTATATTCTTTTTGCAGCAAGTTTACAGGACAGCAAAGAGGTTCGTGCTGGAGTGAGACTTGGCCTTTATTTAGAGAGGAACTGCAAAAACCGGAAGGCCTTGTGGCGCACTGTGAGAAATCAGATCTGGCTGAACGACAGAGATGCTACAATGCGCTTGTTTATGTTCTAACTGCACAATTCAGTTTTGATTCGGAACGCATTAAAAACTACTGCTCTGGCCTTCCTGCAGGCACGAGAGAACTCTGTTTTGCAAACGCTTCGTCACGAATGATAGAAACTGACTACAGGAACATAGACTTAGCGGTACAACTCTGCAGCGAAGCAGCGCTATTTGATAAAGATGGTGAGTGCTTCCAAGAACTTATTAAATATTCAACATTTAATTTCCATGCCGGATCTGAACAATTCTTTAAAATATGCAACGCTATGCCAGAACCTTGGAGTAGTAAGTGTTTAAACAACCCAAACGCTAATTATGCCAATTAAATTAATAGCCGCTATATTTGTACCGGCAATAATAGGAATAGGATTCTTGGCAATGCCCGATCCAGAAAACAAGACCAACCTAACCAATAATGTTTATATAGTAGAGCTTAAAGATGATGGATTTTACCCAATGGAGATTACTGTACAAAAGGGCGACTCGGTAAAATTTATAAGTGATGCATACGATTATTTCTGGCCTGCAAGCGACCCGCACCCAACCCACGAGTTTTTAGGCGGCTTTGACCCAGAAACTGCAATTGAACGCGGTGAAAGCTGGGCTTACACTTTCAATGAAACCGGATCTTGGAACTACCATGACCACATCCACGTATCATTTAAAGGGACTATAAATGTTGTGAGTAATTCTTCGCAACAAGAAACTTCGCTTACAGAAGATTGCGAATCCGTAACAGACGAGAATAAGAAAGCATATTGCTGGTACGAAGCCATTAAAGATAAGGCGAAAAATCAGAGTATTGACGCAGCATTTTCATTATTTACAAAAGTTTATGCAGAGGGAGCTCCCCTAGGCTGCCACTGGACATCGCACTTAATTGGAGAAGAAGCTTTTAAGAAATTTATAGAAGGCGAAAGGTTCCAAATTACGAACGCAACATCTTATTGCGGGTATGGCTTTTACCACGGCTTTATGGAGCCGTTGCTCCGTAAAAATCCAGATACAAAGCTTGCCATTGATTTTTGCGAAGAAGTAGCGCGGCAATTGGGAGACGACGGCAGAAACAACTGCTACCATGGCATCGGCCACGGCTTTAGCGAAGACCCGCCGCCAGCGGAGACTTTTGGGAACGCGAACCTAATGGCGAGGCCGGGCTTAAGCGTTTGCGAAGGTTTATTTGAAAAAGTTTCCCAGAGGTATTTGGAAACTTGCGCAACTGGCGTATACACTGTTGTCGCCCATTTTATAGAAGAAGGGCTCTATGGGTTGGAGAAGCTGGATCACCACGACCCGTTTAAATTTTGCAGAACACAACCCAAAAAATATGAAGTTGCATGCCATGGAGAATTTGCTCCAAAATTAGACTTAATAACAAACTGGGATGTTTCAAAAGTGCCAAGCTTTATAGGCGAACTAGAGGATGTATACACTAAAGAAATAGTAATAAGAGGAGCAGTTGGAGCAATGATGCAAAGGGACGTAGCTAAAAAAGATCATACAGCTTATATTCTAGGCTGTAGAACATTTCCAGAAGACCTACGCATTATTTGCCTTAAGGGTATTGTTTGGGGATTTATGATGCACGGATTACCCGAACAAGAGTACATAAAACTATTGAAATTCTGCGAATCACCGATGACAAAAGTTGAAGAAAACTTCTGCTATACAGAAAGCTTTTCCAGATTCAAGGCAGTTTATGCCCCGGGAAAATTCCAGACGATATGCTCTCTAGACGACAAATATAAAGAGTATTGCAACACAGCAAATGAAAACTAAAGCTATATTTGTAATTGCGGGTTTAATAGCGATTACAGTTGCGGGAATATACGCAACCGACATTCAATCTCTAAAGCAAGGAGAGCGCGTGATTGAGTTCCGTGAAGACGGCTTTTCCCCCAACGAGCTAATGATAAAGCTCGGCGAAAGTGTTACTTTTGTCGGGAAAATTGACAGGGCTTTTTGGCCGGCCTCCGACATGCACCCAACACACCTTAAATACCCGGAATTTGACCCCAAAGAACCGCTACCTCCGTTTGGCAGCTGGTCGTTTAAGTTTACTCAAGCCGGAGATTGGGCTCTCCACGACCATCTAGCGCCATATTTTACCGGCGTTATACATGTAAAAGCTGAAAGTGAGTCTAGTAAAAGCGACCCTTGCGCGGAGAACTCAAATTCTTTGGACTGCTCGGAAAAATTAATACTCTCTACTATAAGAGCAAAGGGGCTGGAGCCTGCTTTTGATTTGCTTGCTCGGATATACGATCAAAACCCTGAATTCCCAGGGTCGTGCCACACCGTTACACACAATATGGGAATAGTTGCATATAAAAACTTTCTTAAAGACAAAGATGCTGTTATAACCCCTAAAACCGCTTTTTGTGCAAGCGGATTTTACCACGGTTTTATGGAAGCGCTTTTAACTGCTAATAGAGATCCAATAGCTGCAAAAGAATTCTGCGCTTATATAGATGAAAGATTGAGTGTATCTGCGCCTGACGCGGCGCTTCAATGCTATCATGGCATCGGCCACGGCGCGATGGACATTGCAATATTGTCTGCTGTGGATAAAAGCGAAGAATCACTCATAGAACCGGCTTTAAGGCTTTGCGAAAAAACTTCGGATTCTGAAGAACAGTTGTATAGATGTTCATCTGGAATTTTTAACGGTATAGCTAACTTTTACATTACCGGCGAGCACGGATTATCTGCGAACAAAAAAAATCCTGCATGGGTTTGCGATAAACAGCCGGATACATATAAAGAAAGCTGTTATGGAAATATGAACTCCGTAATGTTGTGGGCTGCCGGCAATGAATTTAGTGACGCTATAAAGTTTGTGGAAAATATTAAAAATGATTTGTATGCAATACCATCCGCCAGATATTTGGCAGGGCTCGCTGCTCTAAAGTTTTCAAACAACTACGACCAAGCCATAACTGCCTGCAGAGCAACGCAAGAAAGGCTCTACAAATCTTGCATAGAAGGCTTTGCGCACGGATTTTTAGAACATGGAACTCCCGGGCTTGAATATAAAGATGCTTTTAGTTTTTGCAAAGCCGAATTAATGAGCCTAAACGAAAGAGAGGTATGTTTTAAATATGTTTTATCTAATATACACGGATGGTATGCCGCAGAAAAAGCAAAAAACATTTGCGAATCTACAGAAGTAAATTACAAACACTACTGTAAGAGTTAGTGCAGACGGCACTTTTACGAAAATCTTTGAATTGCTGGCAAAACCTACTTTCGCCGATAAACAACTATCATCGGCACGCAACACTTTCACTTCTCTGTTCGGAATGGGAAGAGGTGGGCCATATTGCGTTAAATCACCAGCAAATCAAAGATTTCCAAATTTAGAACAAACATTGTAATGACCAGTTTCTCACTCCCCTTTCGGGGAACGGTTCTATTAGTACTCCTCGGCTAACCAGCTTAGCATCCAGTTCATACCTTGCGGTATAAACCATCAACCTTGCCGGCAACACACGTTACCGTGCTTACACCTAGAGCCTATCAACGTGGTGGTCTTCCACGGAACCTGCACCTAATCTCGGGCTAGGCTTCGCGCTTATATGCTTTCAGCGCTTATCCCTGCCAAACATAGCTACCCGGCGCTTCAGCTGGTGCCAAAGCCGGTAGACCAGAGGTTTGTTCATCCCGGTCCTCTCGTACTAGGGACGACTGCCCTCAAGTGCTAACGCCTACAACAGATAGAGACCAACCTGTCTCACGACGGTCTGAACCCAGCTCACGTGCCCTTTTAAATGGCGAACAGCCATACGCTTCCCACCTTCTCCAGCAGGGCGCTAGGGCGAGCCGACATCGAGGTGCCGAGCGTTGTCGTCGATAGGGACTCTCGGACAACACCAGCCTGTTATCCCTGGAGTAGCTTTTATCCGTTGTCTCCGGCCGTTCTATAAAGAGTTATATATAAGTAAATACACATAACATTGCCGTCGGGTCACTAAGTTCTGCTTTCGCATCTGCGCGACTTGTAGGTCTTGCAGTTAAGCCGGCTTGTGCCTTTACACGTCCAGCCCGATTTCCATCCGGGCTAAGCCGACCTTAATAAACTCCTCCGTTACTCTTTAGGAGGAAAACGCCCCATTTAAACTACCCACCAAGCACTGTCTCCCATAAGTTTTTCCTATGAGGTTAGATTCTAAAGTTTCAAAGATGGGTGTTTCATTGGCGGCTCCAGTCCAACCGAAATCGGACTTTCAAAGCCTCCCCACTACGCTACGCATTAAAACCATAGAGCCAATACCAGGCTGCAGTAAAGCTTCCAGGGTCTTTTCGTCTTGCTGCAGGAACCCCGCGTCTTCACGGGGATCGCATTTTCGTCGAGCTTCTCTCTGAGACAGTTCTCCAGTCGTTATACCATTCATGCGCTTCAGAACTTACCTGAAAAGGAATTGCGCTACCTTTGGACGGTTATAGTTACCGCCGACATTGACGAGGGCTTGACTCAGTCAGCATTCCAGCCGAAGCCAGAGCACCGCCAAGCTTAACCTTCTCGCATCGGTCAGGTCTCACCCCCTATACATACTCTTATCGAGTTCGCAGGGAGCTGTGTTTTTGGTAAACAGTCGCCAGAGAAACTTTCGCTGCGGCCCGACTTGCGTCGGGCAGGCCTTATCGCTAACTTACGGCCGCTTTTTTGCCGAGTTCCTTAGAGAGAAATCACTCGTACCCCTTGGGCTTCTCGCCCTATCCACCTGTGTCGGTTTCCGGTACGGAGCCGACGCTTTTATAGTTTAGAAGTTTTTCTAGAGACCCTCTTCGAAAGACTTGGCAGGTTAAAAAACCTACCTAATGGCTGCTCGGAGCACCACATTAAAGTGAGTTACACGGATTTGCCTATGTAACAACTCTCTAGCCACCAATGGAAAACCATTAATCCACTCTTCCTTTTTTGATCTGTCACTCCATCACAAAAACGCCGGCGGGACGGAATATTAACCGTCTGCCCATCAGCTGCGGCTTTCGCCATTGCCTTAGGACCGCCTAACCCGCGGTTGATTGCCATTGCCGCGGAAACCTTGGATTTTCGGGGGTTCAGTTTCTCACTGAACTAGCGGACTACTCATTCCAACATTCTCACTTCCCATCGCTCCACCAGCCCTCGCGGGTCCGGCTTCAACGCAATGGAAACGCTCTCCTACCACTCCTCCGACCTAAGTCGGAGAAATTCGTGTCTTCGGTACTTTGCTTAGCCCCGTTACATTTTCGGCGCCACTTGCCGTCGAATAGTGAGTTGTTACACACTCTTTAAAGGATGGCTACCTCTGAGCCAACCTCCTATCTGTCAAAGGCAAATGACTACCTTCCATACACTTAGCAAAAATTTGGGGACCTTAGACGACGATCTGGGCTTTTTCCCTCGCGACCATGGAGCTTAGCCCCCACAGTCTGACTGCCAAGCTTTTACCTTCTGGTATTCGGAGTTTGATTGGTATGTCGGGGTTTCCCCCATTACAGACCATCCAGTGCTCTACCCCCAAAAGGAAACACTTGGCGCTATGCGAAAACATATTTCGGAGAGAACCAGCTATTACCGAATTCGATTAGCTTTTCACTCCTTACCCTAACTCATCCGAGAGTGTTGAACAACTCACCAGTTCGGACCTCCCTCCGACTTTCGTCGGAGTTCATCCTGGTCAGGGCAAGCTCATCCGGCTTCGGGTCTTACGCGGGCCGCTATGCTCCTTGCGGAGCGCGCGCTATTAACACTTGCTTTCGCTGTGCCTTCGCTCACAAATGGAGCTTAGACTTGCGACACACGTAAAGTCGTTGGATCATTCTTCAATAGGCACGCCGTCAGTCGCCCCGCATTGCTGCAGGGTTAAACCTTCGGCTCCTTGTAAGCATATGGTTTCAGGTCTATTTCACCGTCCTTGTCGGACTGCTTTTCACCTTTCCCTCACGGTACTTGTTCACTATCGATCACAATTAATATTTAGCCTTTCCCGATAGTTCGGGATGCTTCACCCAGGGTTATCATGCCCCGGGTTACTCAAGATTAAAAACAAGAAGTTGAAGAGTTTTCGCCTACGGGACTATCACCCTCTTTAGTTCGGCTTTCCAGCCGATTCCGCTAACACTTCAATTTGTAACTTCTCTTCCATCAATCCAAGATCTAAAAGACCTTGGATTAATGAAAATGTTCTTATCTTACTACCCTGTAAAATTAAAAACTTTACAGTTTGGGCTCTTCCCTTTTCGCTCGCCGCTACTGAGGGAATCTTTTCAATTTCTTTTCCTCCGCTTACTGAGATGTTTCACTTCAGCGGGTGTGCACTCCTGCATCAAGTGCAGGAGCAATTGCGTTTTGCGCAATTAGGTTTTCCTATTCGGAAATCCCCGGATCACAGGTTGCTACGCACCTCCCCGAGGCATATCGCTGCTACGCCACGTCCTTCATCGCTTAATTGTGTCAAGGCATCCACCATACGCCCTTAATTTGTCCCGCCAAAGCGGGACTATGAGAAACTGATCATTACAATGCTTGTTCTGCCTCGATTCCACAAAGACCCTTAATCTTAATTAGAATCGAGCTATATAGGACCTCCCCTGAAAATATAATTAATGTATCGCGGCTAACTATATTTTCAGGGTAGGTCCAGGTTTTTAATAATCAGTCTTCCAGGAATTTAAAAAACCCCTAGAGTAGGGGCTCTAAAAGACGCGAAAAAACGCGCCTCAGATCCCCGCCTTAAGTGTTTTTGTTACAAATATCATCTCCAGTTGTATTGTCATTATAAAAGATAGAGTTTTAATGTCAAGAGGTATGCAAGCCAAAAACAAAAAGCCCCGTCCTGTCTTGCTAAGCCCTCACTGCTTAGCAAAACAGAAACGGAACTTTTTACATGAAACATTATAGCACACCCCGCACTGCGGGAGAGGCTATCTTTTTGATTCCATTTGGTCTCTAAACCTAGAGAGCAAGTGAGCAGCATATTCTTTGCCGCCCAAACCAAATGCTATACCTCCTGCCAAAGCTAACATAGCTATTACGCCGGTCACTAGGGTCTGTATTATCTCAACAGCGATACCAAGCTGTATTAAAGCAGCTCCAATACCGGTGATTATAATAGCCCACCACGCAACCGAACCCAAAGTTTTGCCTGCCTGCAGTTTTGCTCCCATTACAGAAGCTTGAATAATTCCCTTCAAGAAGCTGCCCAAAAGGACTGCTCCAAGAAGAATTATAACTGCCGCTACAACTCTTGGGATATACGTAAGAAGAGGTGCAACTAACGCAGAGACTGTGCCGCTGCCGAACAAAATGTCGGTAACCGCCAAAACTGTTACGATGACGAAGAACCAGTAAGTTAATCGTCCAAAAAATCTGGAAATGCTAAGGCGCAAACCAGACCTTTCAAACTCTTTATCTAACCCAGTTCTCCCTACTATAGAATCAACTTTTGTGGCAACCAACACTCTTTCAACCAAGTGGCCTAAACCAGAAGCAACTATTAAACCTACAATGAAAATTAAAAGGCCTCCAAAAAGCACAGGAACATACATAGCAATTATCTGCCAAACTTCCAATAAAGAGGCCGATACAGCTTCTGTCCAGTCCTGAAATGACGTTGTAACCATAATCTATATTTTATATTCTAGAATTTTGTTTCGACCTTTTTGATTATAACGGTTTAAATTATAGCAAAAAATGCCCAAAAAACGGGTTTTTAAGTGTGGATAACTAAAAAGCGCTATTTTGCCCCGAACCACAAAATAAACACACCTCCTCGCGCCTTAAACTAGCTAAAATTTAGCTCAAACGCCGTTCGCGGCTATTTTGTGGTTCGGGGCTGGATCAAATATTGATTTAGGCAGCTTTTTACCTTGCAAAAACAAAGATATACGTTTGCCGCCGTAAATTGACGGGAGAATCCCTACGCCATTACACCCCAAGTTATACATCAGAACAGGATTTAGCGGCTCGGGACCGATAATGCGCAGGCCCGAAGGCGTGTAACCCATAAGTCCGTGCCATTTAAATTTGTATTCAATGTTATTTTTAGGAGCGTATTTATAGGTTTTATGTATAAACTGGTCTATATCGTCTTCCATCTCTTTTGGAAAATCATGATTTTGCGGTTGATAAAATCGGGTATCTTCCATTACCGCTTCTGGGCCGCCAATAGAAACAAGATTATGTCCATTATCTTTCTCACCTTCATATGGCCTACGCGTAAGATAGTAATATACTGGATCTTCAGAAGTTTTTAAGTAACTGATTGCAGTCGGCGGCTTGCTTGGTTTCTCTAAAAAGCCCGCCATGTAACCGACGGCACCTACAACACTCTTATGAAACTTGGAATTAATATCTGGGCCTTGGTTGTTTACAATATCAATTTTCTCAAACCCGTTAGTGCAGAGCACAACCTTGCCCACTATTATTTTCCGGTTATCTAAAATTAACTCTGCATTATTTTTATTTAACGTTATTTGAGAAACAGGCGCCTTTTCGCCTAAATAAAAACGTCCCGGGTATTTTGTAATCAAGTACCCTACAAGCTCTTCGGTAAACGAAGCGCTATTCATAACTCCCTTCCTGGTAGCCACTGCGGCCACATAGCTCTTATCCTCCGTTTCCAGCCGCGCAAGAATTTCTTTATGTGGAACCAAAACACAAAAATCTTTTAATTCATTCGGAAGTTTCTCTGTAATAACTGTGTCGCCACTAACAAGCACATGCTCAAAATTAATGCCAGCATCCAGGCTATATTTTCTGTTTTTTAAATGAATTATAAGCTCTTCTAAATCTTTAATGCCAGCGTATCCAGTAAATTGAGAAAAATGGGTTTTAAGTCTCGCTTCGTTGTAAATTTCTTCGAGCAACAACCAAGCTGAATCAATATCATCTTGTGCGCGCGCAGCAAGTTTTAATCCAAATTTTTCTACAAGTCTTGCAAATTGCTGCTCAAAGTAACTCACAATCTGCCCGGCATTGTGGCCTGTTGCACCATGAGCTACATAGCCTGCTTCAAGGAGTAATACTTTCTTGTCTGTATTATTTTTCAGCGTAAAATAAGCAGTAGAAACGCCAGCAATCCCGCCCCCTATAATAGCAACATCTGGTTTAATCTCTTTTGGCAATTCCGCCGGTGGGCGCGTGCGCTTTAATTGTTTTATCCAAGGCGAATTATTAATAATCATACTGTGGACCTAGCCAGAATCGAACTGGCGTCTCTACAATGCGAATGTAGCGTCTTACCACTGGACCATAGGCCCGAACGAGATTATATTACCAGATTCTTTGACTAAGTGAAGCTCACTTTGTAATATTTAAGGGTTATGGATTTACACATAGCAACCCAAAATAAGCCCAACAACAAAATTGTCCGAGACTATGACAAGCTTTTAAAAGTTGTTGAGGGCCTGCGGTTAATCGGCTTGAAGATAGTTGTAACAATCGGCTCTTGGGATTTGCTGCATATCGGCCACGTTAGGTACTTGCTAAGAGGCAAGTCACACGGTGATGTGTTAATTGTAGGTGTGGACACAGATCAAGCAGTGCGCGCGTATAAAGGGCCGCTGCGCCCGGTTGTGCCAGAAGGTGAACGGTGTGAAATGCTCTCGTATCAAAGCTGCGTTGATTTAATAACAATGGTGGACGATGTAGAGAAAGGCGGCAAGTGGAACTACGGTTTAATAAAAAAAATAAAACCAGACGTCTTTATAGCTGTCGAAGACAGTTATCCTCCAAAACAACTTAAAGAAATTAAAAAATACTGCAAGCGTGTTGTTGTACTGCCAAGACAAGCAGAGAAAACTTCTACAACGCAGATGATTCAAAACACCGTCAAAGCCCACCTGGAAACGATGCGCGACCTTGCAATGCAGAAAAAAACCGTAAAGTACTAAGCCCCTAGCTCTAATGAAATCTTGTATCGTCCTTTACGCACCCGTAATACATGAGGGGTATATAAATTTTTTTAAAAAACACATAAAAGAAGCATCAGTAGTTTATATTCTCGGCAAAAACTTTATAAACGAATTCGCAAAACTTCATAAAGAAATAAGAGCTGTAGATCCAGAGATTACAAAGAAATTCGTAGATTCTCTGGGTATTTTTGATAAAGTTGCTGTGCTCACCCCCCAAAATCTTATGGAAATTAAAAGATACAGCAGAGTACTGCTCCCCGACGAAGATATATCACGTGAATTTGCCGCAAAATATCTGAAAAAACAAGAACACGAGTTTGATTCAGTATTTCTGCGCTGGGACAAATCAAAAGTAAGGGTAACATTTTCTCCAAAAACAAAAGGCGGAACAACTGCTTTTGATAAAAGAATGATTGCTCGGGCTGCAAAAATAGCCGAATCCAGCTCCGACTGGTGGAGGCAAGTCGGGGCACTTATCGTAAAAAATGGAAAGGTGATATTAGAATCTTTTAACAAACATGTGCCGTCTCAAGATATGCCGTATATAGACGGAGACCCGCGGGATTTCATAGAAGCGGGCAAATCAACCGACATTACAACTGTACTGCACGCCGAGCAGGGCCTTGTTTCGGAGGCGGCAAACCGCGGAATAAGCCTTAAAGGCGCGTCGCTCTATATAACAACATTCCCGTGCGCACTTTGCGCAAAAGCTATAGCTTACGCTGGCGTAAAAAAGTGCTACTTCCGCGAGGGCTGGGCAAACCTAGACGGCGAGAGAATTTTAAAATTAAAGGGCGTAGAAATTATACAAGTAAAATAAAAGGCCTCTCGTTTGAGAGGCTTGCCATTTTACTACCCAATCGGGAAGTAGACAGCAGCTGGGTAGAACTTTCGTCTGCTACCGTCTACATCAACAAGCAGTGTTGGCTTTTCGTCTTCCCCCGGAATGCGCGGCACGATTAAATGCACGTGAGGGTGCATAATTGTGGCGCCGGAGAGTCTTGGATCACCAAAGCGCATACACAAGCCCCCGCCGGTTATATTTAATTTCTCGCGTAGCGCACCGGCAACGCCGAACATATCCAACACATCCCTTTCCTGTATGTCACCCGTCGCATGCCAACGCGGCATAATAAGGAAATGATACTGCGGCGAATTACCACTCCAGTCCTTTGTCGGGTACTGGTTTTGTACTGCGATCCAACCACCGTGTTCTGCAATAACACGTTCTGGAGCTTGAAACTCCGGCTTACAGAATGGGCACTCGCCTGTTTTTTGCGCTTCCTGAAGCTTCTCGGCGTACTCTCCGCCGTACTGAACGTTGGCAACTACTGGTTCGTCTCCCGTGTTTATTCCTCCTTATATAGAGCTGCTAACAAAATACTAATTATTATGTTAGAATTCAAGTAGATCTTGCATGCAGGTTGTACAACAAATAGCAATGGTGGAGTGCCCGACCTGTAGAGACCTTGTCTGTAAGCCGCCGGAGGGGCAAACCGAATGCAATCGTTGTCTCTCACGGAACAAGGGGCGATGAATCGTAAGATTCCGCCCCATTTTTTTATCCTATCGGGAAATATACTGCTTTAGCTCTGCCGCGCGAAACTTTTGGCACAATTAAGTGAGCGTGGAGATGGCGAACGGTAGCGCCTGTGTGTGTTGAGTCCCCAAAGCGCATAATAAACCCCCCGCCTTTAATCGAAAATTCTTTTATAACCCACTTAACTAAATAAGAAATATACCGCCAATCATTCGCAGTCACCTCTTTAAATTGCTCCTTATGTTTCGGCGCAACCATAATAAAGTGATATTTGCTATTTTTATATGGTTGCATGCTCTCGGTAATAATCCAGCCGCCGCGCACGCGCAATATCGGCTTTTTATGCCACTTAAAATGTTTTGGACAAAAAGGGCAAACACGAGATTCATTAATCTCTGTTAGTACTTCTTTGTAATATTCGCTTTTTGCGTAACGCTTGTCTATAAACTTGTTGGCCATCAGCTATTAAATTATAGCGCAACCGGAATTTTTATAGGCGGGTGCGGGTCGTAGTCTAAAAGCTCAAAGTCTTCAAATTTAAAGTCAAAAATATTTTTAACGTCGGGGTTAATCTTTACGCGCGGCAGTTTGCGGGGCTCGCGTGTAAGCAACTGCTTAACTGGTTCAATTTGGTCCAAATATATATGCGTATCGGACAATGTATGAATAAATTCTTTTGGTTTTAGACCCGTAGCCTGCGCTACCATCATCAAAAGAAGCGTATACTCTGCAATATTAAATGGCACGCCTATAGGCACATCTGCTGATCTCTGGAAAAGATGCAGGCTCAAATTGCCGTTTGAGTGGAAAAACTGGAAAAAGCAGTGGCATGGTGCGACAAAAACTTTCTCTACATCCACAGGGTTCCAAGAGCTTACAATCCATCTGCGAGAATCCGGATTTTTCTTGAGCCCATCTATAACCAAAGAGATTTGGTCAATAGGTTTATCTCCCCCGCCATCAAATGCCCTCCACTGTTTGCCGTAAATCGGCCCAAGTTCGCCGGGCGGTAGCCCCATTTGTTTGCAAATCTCCGGGGTTGCCCATATGTCCCAAAGTTTTACACCGTGTTTGTTTAAATCTGCCACCTTAGTGGAACCGGATAAAAACCAAAGGAGCTCATAAACCATCGCTTTCCAAGAACCCTTCATAGAGCGCGTTGTAATTAATGGAAAACCATCATCTAAATTAAAGCGCATCTGGTAGCCACATACACCGATGTTACCCACACCCTGTGGGTCGGTTTTCTTAGTGCCGTTTTTTAGAACATGCTCAACTAAATCTAAGTATTGCCGCATAATTAATTAATACCCAACAACGTTTTAACTTTTGAGACAACCTCTTCAAGCTTCCAATTTGTTTTTACCAAAAAGGTAAATACACCATGCCTAATGCCTTCGTCCACACTTGTCGCAGAAGAAAGGTTAGTAAGAATCACCACTTTAGCGCTTTTACCCCATTCATCTTTTCTTAGTTCCCTTAGCATTGTTATGCCGTCCATTTTTGGCATTATAATATCTAAAAGTATTAGATCTGGCTTATTTGACAGCGCATTTTTTAAACCCTCTTCGCCGTTTACGGCCTTTAGCACATTAAAGCCCTCTCGTCCAAACTTCTCGTATAAAACGTTTAAAAGAGGTAGCTCGTCTTCTACTATTAAAATAGTTTTGTTCATAAGTTAATTATATCAAACCCCCCCCTCCGGCGAAAGTTTTCTGGTGCCAGATTTTTTCTCCATCCAGTTGACCGGCGCAGATATATAAAATGTAGTGCCTTTGTTTTCGACAGACTCAAACCAAATTCTGCCGGTGGTTTGGTCAAGAACTGATTTTATTATATACAAACCCAAGCCAGTTCCGCCAGAGTCAATAACACGTGCATTGTCCGCTCTAAAAAGTTTTTGAAATATTTTATTTTTTTGAGCCTCTGGAATGCCTATGCCCGTGTCCGATACCTTTATTAAAAGTTCTTTTTTGCCGCTCAAAGAAATATCAATATTAACTTTACCGCCTTCTGGAGTGTATTTAACGGCGTTAGATAATAGGTTTTGTAAGATTATGAGCACTAAATCTTTGTCTGCGGTAATCTTAGGAATCTTTGCACCATAATTTTCTATAAGCTCAATATTTTTCTTCTTCGCATCTATTCTTATTCCACTGCAAACACCTTTTGCAAAATCTTTAATATCTAATTGTTCCGGCTCCACAGTAAAAGAACCTACTTCCAACCGCGACACATTTAGAAGTGCGTTTACAAGCTCAATCATGCGCCTGTTGCCTTCATTTACTTCTTCTAGATATTTCTTCTGGCTGATTGTTATTTTGCCAACGTCGCCGGAGAGAAGCATTTCTGTATACCAGCTTATTGCCGTAAGCGGGGTCCTTAATTGATGCGATGCTATAGCTATAAAATCTGCCTTTACTTTCTCAAGCTGAAGTTCTTCTGTAATATCTCTAAATACCAAGACAGCTCCTATTATTTTGCCGCTTAGAAATATCGGCGATACGGCCATATATACGGGAAACTTATCTCCATTTCTCTTTTTTAAATATAAAGTGGTTTTTACCGAAACTGGGCCAGAAGAAACCATTTTTTTTAAACTAAAGGCCTTGCTGATTAGCCTCTCTTTTTTGGGTAATTCTTTACCGTCTGCATTATATATATTTGTTATAGATAGCCAATTTTTGCCAATCATCTCATTATGCATAAAACCCAACAATGTTTCAGCTGTCTCATTTACTTCAATCACATTATTATTTTCATCTATTGCAACAACGCCTTCTCCTATACTCGCCAAGATTGATTTTATTCTGGTGTTAATTGTTTCCAGCTCAACTTTCGTGATGTCTAGATCTTCTAAAATATTTAAAGCTGCAACTTTCGTATCTTCTAAATCTTTGTTTGCGCTAATCAGAGCTTGATTTCTTTCGTAGACTGCCTGTCTCGCCTCTTTAATTTCTGCCATAGACTTTTCAAAAGTTCTTGCTTCAGCGCCCAACCTCTCTAGCTTTTCTTTTAGCTTATTTCTACTTCTCCAAAAAAAGGATAAAATCCCCGCAAAAGCGGCTAAATTAAGCAATACAAATAGCAAAATTTGCATATTCCTCTATTTTGCTTTTAAAAGCTGTGTTTTTACCTTTTCTATAACTTCTTTCAGCGGGTGGTTAGACTTTACAAAATAGTCCGCTGCACCAAGAGCCATTGATTTTTTAATATCTTCGTCGGTATCTAAGTTTGAAAGTATTATAACCGGCACCGATTTTAACTCTTCATCGTCTTTTATTTCTTTTAACACTTCGTACCCTCCTTTTTTGGGGAGTAAAAGATCTAAGAGCACGATATCCGGCTTAAATTCTTTGGCAGCTTTAAACGCAGAGCCTCCTTCGTAGACAACTTTTGTCTGATAACCTTCGTGCTTAAACTTATCGTCTAAGGCATCGGCTAAAGCCGCCTCATCTTCAACTATAAATATCTTCATGGGGTTTATTATAGCACGCGCCTAAACGTCTGTCTGCCGCCGTATTTTTTTGATAATATCTTTAGTAATTTGGTCTCTAGCTTTAGTTCGCTCTTCTGTGATTTTTTGCGCTGCCTTTTTACGCTCTGCTTTAAATATCTTTTCTTTCTCGGCTCTAAGTTTCGCTTGATCGCGCACTTCATCTTCAGCAAGTATTGCCCGCGTTTTTGTGCGTTCTACACGAAGAGCCGCAGACGCCTTTGCGCGTTCTTTTGCAACCGCAGATGCAACACGGATTTTCGCCGCATGCACTGCCTCATGCGCCCTCTCGCGTACACTCCTTAAAAGTTTTTCTGTTTTTCGTGCGCGTGCGAGTGCAGCCTTTGCTCTTTCTTTCTCTGCTTTAATTTCGCCTTCGGCCTTGCTCTTTACAGCTTTTAGGCGCGCTTCTTCTAACTTCTTGTGAGCAGCTATACGCTTTGCTTTTTGATTCTTTAGGCGGGTTAATTCCAGTTTAACTTTTGCGAGCTCTTTTAAGATATCTCTTTCTTTCTTTTTCTCTTCCATTAAAGCGAATTTGGTTGCTTTATTTACTCCGCTTAGTTTGATTTTTTTCTTTAGCGCAGCAATTTTTGTCTTGGCTCTCTCTTTTTGGCTTGCAATCAACTTTGACTCTTTCTCTAGCGTTTTAATCGCCTCCCTCGCGCGCTCGCGCGCATCTCTAATCGCGGCTTTTGCTTTATGCCTTGCCTCTGCAATACTTTTTTGCTTTTCTTTGGTTTTTTCCGCGAGAAGTTTTTTAACCCTTTCATGCTCTTTTGCAAGCGCAAGTTCCGCCTCTTCTTTCTCTTTCTCTGCCTGCTCGGCAGCTTTTTTAGCTTCAATAAGCGAAGAGTCGCGCAGGTCGCGCTCAACATGCGTAGATTCGGCAAGTTTTTCTTCTGCAGAAAGCGCTGCCGCTTCCGCTTTTCTCTTCTCTTCAAATATTGCCTCTTCTGCATCTTTCTTTAGTTTTGCAAGCGTCTCTTCTGCGCGCCTTCTTTCGTCTGCGAGCGCGGTTTCTGCGCGTTCGCGTTCAATTGCAAGCTTTTCTTCAGCTACCTTTTTCTCAACAAGCGCCGCCTCTGCCATTTGCTTTGCACGCTCTGCCTCCTCTGCTTTCTTTTTAGCCTCCACTAGGGCCTTGCGAGCTTTTTCTATCTCTGCAGCCGCGGCTTTGGATTTTTTCTTCTCGCGTAAAAGCGCTTCTTGAAGTTTAACCTTTTCCCCAAGCACTTCTTCGGTCGAAGTTGCCTTTACCGCTTTCTCCTCTGCGCGCTTTTTCTCAATGGCAATAGAAGCAGTAGTTCTTTTTCTCTCTTCAACAAGCGCCGCTTCAGCCCGTCTGCGCTCTTCTTTAAGGGCTTCTTCTGCGCGCTTATGCTCTTTTTCAAGCGCTTCTTCTTTGCGCTTAGCTTCTTCTTCTATTTTTTTGTGTTCTACTTCTCTCTCTGCTTCTGCTCTCTCGCGCTCTTTTGCTGAAGCCTCGGCCGCCCTTGCCCTCTCGGCTTCATGTGCTGCTTCTCTCTTTCTTCTCTCTTCTGCAAGCGCCTTTGCTGCATGCTTTCGCTCTGCATCAAGTGCTTCGCGAGCTTGGGCCTTTTCTTTTTCGTGCGCAGCTTCTTCCTCTTTATGGCGTTTTACCTCTAGCGCAGTTTTCGCATCTTCAATATCGGCAGTAGTTGGCAGCTGCACCCCGGCGCGCTCCATTATTTCACTAGCTTTCTCTACAACTTCTTTCAACGGATGGCTAGCTTTAACAAAATAATCCACAGCGCCCAACCGCAAGGCGCGTTTAATATCTTCATCGTTGCCGAGGTTTGAGAGCATTATTACATCGGCTTTCTTAAGCTCGTTGTCTCTTTTTAGTTCTTGTAAAACTTCAAAACCGTCTTTTATCGGCAACAGAATATCCAGCAATATAACATCTGGCAAAAAACGCCTTGCAATATCTACAGCCTCGCCGCCATTTTGCGCAATTTCAGCCTCAAAACCACTTGTTATAAATTTATCGCGTAAAGCTTCGGCGAGCGCAACCTCATCTTCTACAATAAGAACTTTCGCCATATTTAGATTTTAATTTTACTTTTACTTTTCAATTTCACCAATTTGTTCGCCTATATATTTGGCAGAATTTGCCGTGTTTTCTTTAAGGCGCAAAAGCATGGTTTTAATTTCGCGTGCTTCGCGCTCGTCAATCTTTTGGTCGGCATATTTTACCATAATAGCGTCAATTTCTTTTTCAACATTCTTAAAGGCATTTACCACATCGCGGCGGGTAATAAACAAATCTCTTGATCTTTTTTCAGAGAGCTTTTTTTCAAACCAAAAGCCGCCTGCAAATGCCCCAGCAAGGAAAATTATAGCAAGAACAAAAAACCAAGTTTTTGAAATGTCTATGCCAAAGAGAGATAAGAGAGGCTTGTCTTTAACAGTTATCTTACTTGTTTCTGCAGGCAAGCTCTGCGCACCGCGGGAATCAACTGTGGTTGCAAGTATCACATAATTGCCGCGCCTAATTGAGGCCTCGCTAAATTCGCCGCTCCAATTTCCGAGCGGGTCAACAGCTACATCTTTTTGCGCCGCTACATCTCCGCGTTCCGAGCGCAGGACAAGGCGCACTTTCTCTTCGGCAAGCGCAGTGCCAGCAATGCTAATATTCTGCTCATCTAAAATTACTCTCTCACTAAAAAACGTAATAACAGGAGACTCAATCGGCAAAATTTCTATATCCAAACTTGCTTCTGTTCTATTGCCTGCGTTATCAACCGCGGCAACAACTATCGTGTGCGCCCCGGGCGGAAGAGGTTTAATTTTATAAGTTGTTTCGTTGGTGTATTCCACTTCGCCGCCTATCGCACGGATTGCATAGTGTTCTAATCCCGACAAATCGTCGCCAGATTGATAAGTGAGTGTTGGCGATGGGTTGTCTGTTACACCATCGACATCTGAACTAATATTGAATTCTACAGGTGGTGCCGTATCTATTGCTATTCTATAGTGTGTTGTGGGGCCCCAGCCAATATTATTGCGAAAGCGCACATGGAGATACCAAATGCCGTCATCAAGCGGCACAAATTCGCGCGCTTCAAAAAGGCCTTCGGAGGTTACAGGGCTTGATGTAGGTATTTTGTTTATCAGCGTATCTACATTTGTTACATCATCTGGTAAGCTCCAAATTGCGGAAAACTTTGATTTTATATTAAACCAGCCCTCGGGGTCGGGATAAAGCGGCACCTGAACTTCCGGTTTAACAGGCAGATTGCCTGTTGGCACAGCGGGGCGCTCAATTTGCACAGGCGGAGCAACCGGAGAGGGTGTTACGCCCGGCACAACTTGTGAACCGGCTAAAATATTAACTGTTACACCCTGAAATTCGCGGAGCACATTGGTGCCACTGCCATCCGAGGCAGTTACGGCACCATCTAGAAAGGTAATATTGCCTTCTCCGCCGCCCTTAACCCTAAATGTAATATTTAAAACCTGAAGTGACTGGCCGGATTTGCCAGAAGTTGCCCCGCCAACGAAAGTGACTCTGCCTTCAGTGTTATCAAATGCAGGCTCCTCTAACCAAAAATTAAAAATAGAATCGGTTTTACTCAGACTTGTTACCTCTAAAATACTCGTAGGAAAACTTATTGCAGCTTCGGCAGCGTTCACGCCAATCCCTTCTGAATTTATCTGGACATCAACTGTTATTGTATCCCCAATAGCTGCTGTTTCTTTGTCAGATGAAAGCTTTAAAATAGCCGCGCTTGCAGTATTTACTCCAAAAAACACTGTAAACGTTGCCGCTACCAAAACTAGTCTTAAAAATTTATTCATAATTCTAATATTAAGTATATCATCTTCTTAATCCTCGTATAAATATGGAAAAGTCCGAAATGTCGGTTTTGCCGTCTTGGTTGAGATCTAGCGTACCGCGCAAAGAGGTGTCGGTTGATGCCCAACGGAACAAAAATATGCTCCAATCGCTGATATTGGCTTTGCCGTCGCCGTTTAAGTCGGTTGCCGGCACTAGTAAAGTGGAGATAATAAAACTCTTAACAATGGATTTAGGCGATCTGGGTCCGAGATTTCTGTCTTGTTGCCAAACGCTTATAGCGTGGGTGCCAACGCCCAGATCTGCAGTATTCACCAGCAGTTTATACGAGCCAGTATCCGGATATTCCGGATCTACACCACCCTCCACGCCGTCAATTTCGTATTTAATGCTTGAAGTTACAAATTTAGAGCCGCTAACCGCCAAGAAATCTCCCTTGCGCACAGTAGCCCGCGAGAGCAATATTGTTGGAGGTAAAAATATGTTTTCTACCGATGTTAAACCTCTTTGAATGTTTACTTCATAAAAAGTGGACTGTGCAGATGCCCCAAACTTGTCTGTGGCCCTAATTGCGTAATAAAAAACATCCGGCTGGGTGCTCGTAAATTCAATATAGAAAAAGCCCGAAGTTTGCACCGGAATATTGCTATCAACTTCGTAAGTCGGAGCAAAAGTACTTCCGCCGCGAGCAAGCAACGATAGCGAGGCGTCTGGATATGCTTTGCCATGAAAATAAAGTCTGCCGATAGGAGTCGCCCCGCCTGGCGGAGGTGGTGGCGGAGGCGGAGGCGGTGGTGGCGGAGGTGGCGGTCCTGGAGGCGGAGGTGGAGGTGGCGGAGAGGTATTAGTAGTTCCGCTCGGCACATTTGAAATAGCGGAAACATTCGGCACTTCATCTGAAGTTTTAAGCGCAAAAAAGTATGTAGTGCTCTCGGAAAGCCCTGTAACAGTCATAGACTCGGAACTGCCAGCTACAGATGGCGTAGGCTCGCCGCTTACAGCAGTTGCGGAAGAAAAATTGCCGTCAGTTATGGTAGAGGTTGAATACCTTATATCATAACTTGTGGCAGTCCCCGTACTTCCATCGTCCCCCGGCGCAGTCCAGTCGAGATCAAGTGTAGATGACGACGGGTTTGAAGCCGCTAGATCGCTTACTGCCGCAGGCGCGGTTGTGTCGGCAGATGCGGAAGTGGTGCCACTTGGAATATTGGAAATAGCAGAAGTATTTGGCACTTCGTCAGATGTTTTGAGCGCAAAGAAGTATGTGGTACTCGCAGAGAGCCCCGTCACTGTTTTTGATTCTGACGAACCAGCGACAGAAGGAGTAGGTTCTCCAGAAACTTGTGTAGCAGAAGAAAAATTGCCGTCGGTTATAGTTGAAGTAGAATAACGCAAATCATAAGTAGTGGCAGTTCCCGTGTTTCCGTCGTCCCCTGGAGCCGTCCATGTAACTACAATAGACGAAGACGTAACCGAGCCGGTGGCTAAATCACTTACTGCTGCCGGCGCGGTAGTGTCCCCCGCTGCAGCAGGTGTAAATGGGCTTCCAGTCGGTACAACGCCGGTAGCGGAATAGTTCACATCATCGTCGCGGGTGTAGATGCGGTAATGGTACGCGGTGCCGTTTGTAAGGCCTGTATCCGTGCACGATGTAGACGATGTCACGCAGGCAACAGTTGAGGAACCGATGGTATTGCCGACTACATATGTTGTCCCCTCGGTTGGAGTATCGGAGGTGGCGGCGCCGGCTCTGCGCAAGATAATCGTGCTTGTATAGTCGGAATCGGCCGGGTTAGTCCAAGAAAGAGAAACCTGCGCGTCACCTGCCGTGCCAGTTGCGCCCGTGACATTTGCCGGCGACTCGTTGTCGATTGTGACTGTGGCGGAGTTGGTGTCGGTTCCTGCTTGTGTGTTGGTGCTTGTGAAAGCGGTAATTGTGCCGGTCACAGAATAAGTTGAGCCAGAAGGCGCGGGCATGTCGGCGTGTGATTTTGGAGTGATACGAATTTTGAATGAGGTGAGAGTTGTTGTGACAGGAATCCCGCAGCTTGTAAGCGAGACGGTGCTTGAGGCTGGGTCGACCTGCGAACAATACGTAGTAGAACCAGCGTTATTTGTTATCTCAACAAGCGAGAGACCGCCGGAAACGCCTGATGCTAAGGTTGCAGTCGCCGCTGTAACTGTGTCTGTGCCGGTTGAAGTTTGGAGAGTAAATGTATCAAGTTCGGTGGCAGAAGCGCCTGGGGCGATAGAGGAATTTGAGGGATTCGTGCCGTTGCCGATGGTCGTTGTCGCCGCGGGAGGAGTATATGTAACTGTTATCCATAAGTAATCAAAATGAATGGCGTCGGCTGCTCCGCCGTCGTTCGAGGTAAACTCAATATCAATATTTTGTATTTCGCTCAAGGTATCAACACCAGCCGAGAAAAGATTGTAGCTCTGCTCCGCGCTAAAACCAGTGATGTCGGTTGGAGTAATTGTTGTGTTTGTTAGCCCTCCGCCGTTGTCATAACGCACAGAATTTGTGCCGTTATACCCATCTTCAGCGCCGAACTGCAAACGGAGAGACACAGCAGTAATAGTAGAGCCAACTGGAATCGACGAAACATCAAAAGTTATAAACTGCATAACAGCGCCTTTATCTACAGTGTAAACCCCATCGCTTGCAACAACCGCAGAAAGTGTGTCTGGGTCTACAGATGAATTATCGGTTGTAATTTCACTAAGCGCTTCGCCTGTGTTGTCGTTGGCATGCTTTGCATTAGGCACAGCGTTTAGCGTGTCTGCCAAAACCAGAGATGTGCCATCAAAAAACCCAAACAAAACAACAATAGCAATAATAAATATAAAAAACTTAATTAACTTCACGTTAGAGTAATTTTAGCACATCTAATACCCTTACTTTAAGCTCTTTATCTTTTTTTTCAGCTCAACCATCTTGAGCTCTCTGCCAACCATAAATTTATTCATTCTCTCAATCTCTTTTGTGTGACGCTCGGCTTCTTTCTGACTTTCCACCTCTTTTGTTATGTCTCTAAAAATCTCTATAGAGCCAATTGGCTTATTATCTAAAATAATCGGCGAGGCGGTTATAAAGACCGGGAAAACACTGCCGTCTTTTCTAACATAGTTTGATGTGCCGCTTACAGACTCCCCCGTTTGCAAAGATTTAGTAACCAATCTATCTGTAGCCGGCACCGGTCTGCCGTCATTATCTATATCTTTAACCACATCCGGAAACCACTTGCCTAAAAGGTCGCTTTCTTCGCATCCAAGGAAACTAAGGGCGGGTTTATTTACTTTATTAATTTTCCCGCTCTCGTCTATTGCAATAAAGCCGTCGCCAATACTTTCTATTGTCGCCTCAAGACGCAAACGCTCTTCTGTAATTTTCGCGTTCTCATCTGTATTTTTAACCATTTTTTATCAACGAGTAAGGCTTATAAGTCTGGAGGTGAATTTATTTACTACCTCTGGGTCATTAGTAAGCAAAGCAACCGAAACTTTCATCCAATCTATAAGTTTTAATAAATCTTCTGTTGTCATCTCCGACGGAGCTTTATGCAAATGGGTTCTAATTTGCCTGTCTATAAACCTGCCAGAGGCAGGGCCCAAGAAGTCATCGGCAACTTTTACAACTTCATCATATAACATAACTGTTGAAACCATGATTTGTATTATACTGACTCAATTTTTGTTAGCTTTCTAACGCCAATTGCAAGTGATATGTATGCGACTGCAATAATAAATATTAAAATGTAAATAAGGGCCAGAATCTGCCATAAGCCAAGTTGCAAAATAGCTGCTGAACCTATCGACCTTAATCCTTCCAAGAAAATCGACAAAAATACAAGAAAAACTATTCCTAAAGAGATCCAATTAAACATACTTTTGTAAATTATTCCTGTAGCTTCTTTAACATACCTGGAGAAACCTTGAATTGAAGCAATACCCAAAAACCACGCAATAAAAGTTGGCACAATAAGAGTTAGTGTCGCCGCAGCTGGACCTATATAATATGTCGGCCTAATATCTCCAACTTGTTGAAAAGAAGCTTCGTGCGAGAAAATTAAAGTAAGAAAAATATAACCCAGAAGACTAATGAATACTGATGCAGCAATGATAAATTTCTTGGTAAACTTCAACGTTTTACCATGCAGGTTAAAAAAACGCATCGATGAACGCAGAAAATAACTAAACCCTATAAGATAAGGTATAACAAAGAAATATTGGCTTAAAGTTGAGGTAATTGGTCTCCAAGAAAAATCAGAAGCACCTTGGGCAAAATAAGAACTTGTTGTTGAAATAATAGAAGATAATATTCCCAACCAAACAATAAAACCAACACCTTTTAGCATATCGCGGAATGCTGGTTCTTCTTTGGTGTCACGTATTAAATTTACATAACGCTTTAAAGCTGAAAAAGCGAAAACCCCAGCGAACCAGATAATAAACATTGGTATTGCGAGGGTAACTCTTATTATAAATAACCCTTGTTCGGAAATATTGTACAAAGCCGCGGATTGCGGGTTTACAGGTGTGTTAAGTATAAGTGTTGAATAGACCAGTATCCAGAGAACAAGTATCGTGTAATATATATTCCACCCCTTAGTTTTTGCGGGCATAGCCATATTATTATAGATTATAGCACATCTATTTTAGTTTGGTCGGGCTGCTGGGAATTGAACCCAGTCTTTACGCACCCGAAGCGCACGTACTACCGGTATACTACAGCCCGTGGCTCAAATATTATGCTCGATCCTTCTTTTTGTGAAGCTCTTTTGATTTTTGAGTAATCGCAAAAAGCGTCAGCACGCCTAAGTAGACACCGACAATTACATCGGATGGAATATGATAATCCTCGCCTAAGATAAAGGCAGCGGCAAGAATAGCAACCATCACAACGGTCCAGAGTATCACGAATAACTCTCCCGGATGGCGCGATTCATGATGTTCATACCACCTTTCAAACTCTTTTGTCGTAACATACAAACCTAATACGCCGGTATATAGCATACTAAGCGGCACAACTAAAAAGTTGTATGCGTTGTGGTTTATAAAATTCCACACGATAAAGCTGAGCATAACGAAAGTCCAAAAATTGGTAAGCCGCCTCCAGAATCTTCCTTGGTTAAGAATAATGTCTGCCATTACTTAATAAAATATTTCGTTTTTATTTCCTCGTCAATTCTGTTTTGCGCCTCTTCGGCACTTTTCTTTGCGCCCGCTGAAAGTTTGTTTAATTCCTTATCGCTTAACTTGTTTAGTTCCGCAGCTTTTTCTAAAAGCTTTGTTTTAGTGTTTTCCTTGGGCTCTGCTAAAACTTCTTCTAAGAGAATAGTGATAATTTGGCCTAGCCGCGGTCCTGCCTCAATTTTAATTTCTTTTATTAAATCGTTGCCGTTAATTTTTAGCATCTTAGGGCTAATCGGGTCGGACTTAACTTTCTCTATCATTGCTTGGAGCGCACGCAATCTGTATGGCTGGGCTTTTGGAACGCCGGAACCAATGCGGTCTGCCTCGCGCACTTTTATTAAATCGCCTACATTTTCTTCGCCAACACGCTTTATAAGTCTGCGCACTCCAGCCGGAGTTACAACCTCTGGGTCGTAAACAAACATATGCTCGCGCACCAATAAAGACACTTTATCTACAATCTCGCGCGAAAATTTTAGGCGCTCCAAGATTTTCTTCGCCATTCGCTCACCCACAACCTGGTGGCCGTAAAAAGTGCAGTCTGGCCCCTCGCCTCTTTTACTCTTGGGCTTGCCAACATCGTGTAACAGCGAAGCAATTCGGACTTCCAACGAATAGCCCTTTTTTGCAGAATACTCTAGCGACTTAACATTGTGCTCGAAAACCGTATAGATATGGTGTTTGTTCTGCCCAACGCCAATTCCATCTCGAAGTTCCGGAATAATGTGTTTCAAAAGTCCGGAGACCTCTAATAATTCAACTCCCGCACGAGCATTTTCTGCCATAATAAGTTTTGCAAACTCATCTCTAATACGCTCTTTGGCAATTTTCTCTAATAAATCAGAATTATTGTTTATAGCAAACTGTGTTTGGGACTCTATACTAAAACTAAATTGAGTAGCAAAACGTACCGCACGCATCAGCCGCAGTGCGTCTTCGCTAAACCGTTCTTCTGCATTGCCCACAGCACGGATTATTTTATCTTTGAGGTCTTTCAAGCCATTATATGGATCAACCAAAATTAGCCCTTTAACGGTGTTATGATGTGTCATAACACCGTTTAACTCGTTAGATAAGTTAAAAGCTATGGCATTGATTGTAAAATCTCTGCGAGAAAGATCTTCTTCTATAGTCTTGGCAAACTCAACTTTGTCTGGATGGCGCGCATCAGAATAGCTGCTTTCTTTGCGAAAGGTTGTAACTTCTACAACTTTAAGTATTTCGTCATCGGAGTCGGTTTTTATGCCAACTGTGCCGAACTTGTTTTCGTAAACGCTATCTGAAAAAACTTTTTGTATTTCTTCCGGCCTAGCATCCGTAGCTATGTCCCAATCACTGGGAGTGCGGTTAATTAGTAAGTCGCGCAAACAACCGCCTACTAAATATGCCGAAAAATTATTTTTCGCGAGCTTTTCTGCAATTACTGAAACTTCTTTTGGAATGTTGAATTTCATGTGTTTTAATTATAACCTGTTCTTGAAAGTAAAAAACTTGCCCCTGTCGTTCAACGGATAGGATAACTGGCTTCGAACCAGTGGATGGGAGTTCGATTCTCTCCGGGGGCACACAAACAAAAACAAACCCAATAAAAGTGGGTTTGTCTTTGTTTGATATGTTTTAGCGAATCGAAGACCGCAGCCGATTTTTAAGCTTCAAAAATCGGCGAGGGGCGGCCTGCGAGCGCGACGAGCGACGGCGAGGAGCGACTTGTAGGCGATTCTCTCCGGGGGCACACTTGACAATTTAGGTTAAATATGCCATACTAGTGGCAGTCCCTTTAATTAAAGGAGGAATGTTGTACGAACCAAACAGTAGAGAAAACCAACCAGCTTGGTCCTGCAGTACGAATGGCTCTCGTGCAGATGGATTTTACTAATGAGGAGCTTGTGCCTCTCATTATTAAAAAACTCCAGCGCGAGAAGAAGCAACAGTTCGCAACCCGTAAAAGCAGACGAAGCGGCGCGCAACTCGTAGACATCCGGGATATTCTGGTGTCGGCAGAAACTCTCGCCGAAGGCCTGAAAAACGCCGGCTACGAGCTAACAGACGCGCACTACGAACCCCGGCAAGACCAGCGCAACCAAAACCGAACCTACCACATGGTGCGGTTCTGGTTTACGAGGAGTGAGCATGCAAAACCCTCCACAGACTTTCTGTCTGTGCGAGAGGGTGTGCTCTCCGAACTTGAGCGAATGCTTACAACCAACTTCTGGAAGCAGTTGCGGGTATACCGCAACCCCTTCTACAGTCCGGAAACGGGCGAAGAAGTTGAAGAAGCGCGCACAATGTCGGTGAACCTCGGCGTGCCGGAACGGATCTTCGATGAAAAGAACGTCCGCCGCGAAGTATGGGTTCGGGACCAAAACGGGCTAAAAACCCACAAAACCGCGATCTCCCACGATCTTAGCATCTACGCGGACAAAACCGCGATACATGCTGTAGGTCCGAGCTAGCGGTATCTCTCCCCAACTAGGGGCACAAAGGCAATCGCCAATGTGCCCCATTTTTTTATCCACATATGGTGACTTGACATAGAACAAGCTTTATGCTAACATTAGAAGCAGAGTTGGAAGAGGGTCTTCCAACTAACAGTACCTAGACAAAAGAAAAAGAGACCGGTAAAGCCGGAAAAATGAAGGAGAGAAGGGAAATGCAAAAACTGCAAAACGGAATAACCGTAAAGAACGACGACCAGCGAACGAAGGAAGCTCTGGAGCGGGCGGAAGCAAAGAAGGCGAGCGTGATGCCGTGCATCACGGTACGCCTTGCGAAGAGTTCCGCAAGGCTTCTCGATGAGCTCAAGGAGAAGGGCATCAAACTGATCCCCGACCTTGAAAGCGACGGGCATGTGCTCGCTGCGTTCAAGGATGGAGAGAAAGTTCCCCTCGTCCTGGAGAGCGCGGTTGCAACCGGAGGAGCTCGCCCCACGATCCTTGAGTTCATGGGGCCGAAAGAACTCCGAAGCACCTACACTCGCTTCGCCGTGTCGCAGAGGGACTTCAGGGAGAAGACCTTTGCTCCGACCAAGCGCACGCGCTACAACAACTCCGCTGGTGAAGACGAGGTGCGGTGCATGTCGGAAGGACATGGCAAGGTTCAGGCGCCAGCGAAAACCGAGCTTGTCGTGTCCGAGGTCAACACCGATGGAGGGTGTATCATCACGGAGTACACCTTCACCGTCTCCACGAAGGACGGCGCGGTCAGCATCACGGCTCGCAAACTCGCCCAGTTCCAGATGGTTCCCCGAGAACTTCTGGGTCTGAAGCCTGCCATGGACCACGCATACGACGAAGCAACGCGTGACGTGGAATTCTGGCAAGAGCGAGACAGGCAGAACAGGATCGGCCGGAACGGGAGCAACCACTTCCGCAACGGCCACCAGCACCGCTAAGACCTTCGAACTCTCTACCCACTCTTTTCCCGCCCAAACAGATTCGTCTGTTTGGGCACTTTTTTTATCCAAATATTATATATATTGACAATATAATATATTTATGCTAAAAAATAAGCAGTACTCCAAAAGATAGGGAGTCTGTTGTAGATGAATGGAATGGAACTCGTGAGAACACTGCCGGTTTTAAAGCCGGTTGGAGTGCAGTTCCAAAAAGACACACTTGGGCAAGAAGAACTGCACCAAAACCTAAGGCATCTAGAAGATGCCGGTGTACCAGATACCGCCGTTAAAGTTGCCGAAACCAAAAAAGGCAGAGCTATAAGAGTTACGCTCTTAAACGGCATAGATGCACATGGATTGCAGAAAGACAATTCGTGGAAGCTGGGCGTAATCTTAGAGCTAGTGAGAAGCAAAGACCCGGACGAAAATTACGGAATCGGCCTTGCAGCCGTATACAGGATTCCGTTTGAGTATATCCAGGCACTTTGTTTACACCACAACGGAACCCGCAAATGGATAGCGCAGCTTAAGCGCAGCAACGCTTATGTTGTGCGAGCAAAAAAAGACGGCACATTAAACTTCTTCCACATTGATGCAAACTTTCCAGATGGAAAGGTAAACGCTTTTTTGGAAGAAGACGAAGAACGCAGCCGAACTGATTATGCAGAAAGGCCACAACTCTTTACTGCTTTCGGCTTCGCTTTTCAGAACATGCAAACGAGACTGCCGGAACAATGGCAGCAATTTAGCCGCAACGGGCAGGCAAAAAGCTCTAGTGAAATTCACTAGAGCAATTTTTGTTTTGTATTTGATGAAATATTCTAAATAGATAACGTTATAGACTAGATTGTTTATCTGCGATTCTCTTTTTAAGATCCGCTATTCTCAACTCCCTGGTGATCATATTTTTATTGAACTCCTTCAACTTGCTATTTTTCATAGAAATTTCCTTATAAACAGTCTCTAAAGATAAGGTTTCTGTGACTAATTCTTTTTCTATTTTCTTAACGCCATCAACTTGCCTAGAAAGCTCTTTGTTTATTTCTCTGAGTTTTGTAGGACTAATTAGTTTTAACATAGAAGGAACGGCAACCGCATATGCGACAAATGATGCAAAAGATATAAGACCCGTGCCGAGATCAATCGTACCGGCGAGATAATACGCCGGATAAAAAAATACTAAGGCGTTAATAAAATGGCTGGTGCTGCACCAAACCCCAAAGACGGTAATAACCAAAAAGACCCATCTAAAAGAGAAATCCTTCCTTTTGATATAGATATAAAAAAGCTCGGCTGGAATAACAAGATAAGTGATGCCGATTAAAATATTGGCAATTATAAGCGTCCACATCAGCCCGATATTATTTGGAATAAAATGCGCACTGTGAGGCTCGAACCCGCCGGAGTTTAATATTAGATTAATAAAATCAAGCATGTTTGTTGTCTATATCAACCAATTGGGCTTCTAATTCTTTGACGGCGCTATCGCGATTCGCCATGATTCTATTAAAATTTTCCAATTCCTCGTTTTTCAATATCAAATTCTCGCTGGCTTTTTTGAGCTCTTCTTTCTTTACCGCAAGTTCTCCTAATTTAGACTCTCGACTTTTAATTTCATCAGAGAGAGATTTGTTGGCTTGCTGCATTTGTTCCGGGCTTACCAAACTAACAATGATAGGCAAGAAGTAAAGCATAGCTACCGCGGTCGCGGCCGAAACCAAAAAAGTTACGACGCTGATTATCGCCTGCAGATAATATGCCGGATACCAGAAGATAAGAACATGCATTAAATGGGTAAGGCCGCATAAGAAGATAAAAGCCCCGAAAAGCAAAACCATCCAGTTCAGATACAAATCCCTTCTTTTTCTAACGAAATATATGATTACAACCGGGATTAAGAGATAAGCCAAGAAACTGAAGGCATTCCCATACACCGACAGATCCATTGCAATCGGAGTATCAAAAAAGTGTGCTCTATGAGGTTCAAAAACAGAACCATCAAAAATTAATTTAAGAAAGTCCATAGTAGAATACACAAAAAAATTATACCACGCGCTATTTAATAACAATCTAAAAAACACAACAGAAATCCGGTTTTGAATAATTTCCTATTCACCCCGACGCTACGTCGGGGCAAGCGGGAAACTCCCGTTTCCCGATCCCTTCCCAGTTCGATTCCCTATAAATATAGAAACTTCACAATTATGTGAAGTTTCTATATTTCAGTAGTCCCAAGGGGAATCGAACCCCTATTTGCGCCGTGAAAGGGCGCTGTCCTAGCCGTTAGACGATGAGACCTTACGCATTGAATCGTATATAAAAATATTTTGTTTGTCTATTATAAAAATAATAGCCGGGTAGGATGCGCGCAAAGCTCTCCTCCCGGCTTTTGTGATAGGGATGCACTCATCTTGCGGTTGCAAGACCCTCATAGTTCGCCCAAGATTCTATCGGAGCATGTACACGTTGCCGATTACTCTGTCATCTCCGAAGAGACGACGGTGGTAGCTCTTGGTTTTTATTTTTGAGGTGTCCAGCGTGTTGTGCTGGATTTAAGGCCCTGTGATTCCGGCTCGGATTAATCCTGTTGCTACTCCCTTCGGATTTACAACAAGATTCACACCAAGCATTTGCCCTTGCTCCGCTGCTGACGGATGGGCCGCCTTTATCTTGATCTGCGATTGGGTAATTCTGCTAGCATGCTTCCTTTTACCCTATTTCGCACGTCGCTTCCAAAGCTGCTTCAAGGTTTAACCCGGAGGGTTGCTCCTTGGAGCCGCATAGCGTGGCGCTTTTAGCTTTAGCCTTTCGGCTTTGGCTTTTGGGCGTTGTTGCGCTATGGGTAGCGGCGCTTAATCAAGATTCAGCCAGGTTCGGACCTTAGACCTATCGGTCGGGTTCTTGCCTGGGTTCCCGTTCTTCTAAGTATTTTTTAGGTACTTAGGAAACGGGTTAGGCTACGGATGTCACTGTGATGTTAGGTGCTTTCGCTCTCTATCGGTACTCACTATATTACTCTCGCTAAAAAAGCTGTCAATACCCCCAAAATCGCGAAAAATAGGGCTTTTTACCCTATAAAATGAATAACTTGTTTAGAACCCTGTGGAAAATTTGTGGAAAAATCGGCACTTTTTGGCTTTGCTTTCCATGAGAATCCAATTAACATATAGCTACTATGCGGATTTTAGCAATAGAAACATCTTGCGACGAGAGTGCAATAGCGTTGGTTGAGGCGACTGGAACTCTAATCAGGAATCCCCGCTTCAACGTGCTCGCTAACCTAATATCGTCTCAAGTAAAAGTACATCGCCCATTCGGCGGCGTAGTGCCAAACTTAGCAAAAAGAGAACATATTAAAAATTTGCCTCTGCTTCTACAGCAACTAGAAACTAAAAACTTAAAACTAGAAACCATTGACTTAATCGTAGTCACTGTAGGCCCTGGGCTTGAACCGGCGCTTTGGACAGGAATAAACTTTGCCGAAGATTTAGCTAAGAAACTAGAGAAATCCATCTTGGGAGTAAATCACCTAGAAGGACACCTCTACAGCTTTTTATTGGAGCAAAAAGCTGGCTTACAGTTTCCGGCAATGGTGTTGTCTGTAAGTGGAGGACACACTATGTTAATTCATTTGGAAAAGCTCGGGCAAGCTAAAAAAATAGGCGAAACGCGCGACGACGCCGCAGGCGAGGCGTTTGATAAAGTTGCCCGCCTTCTTGGTTTGCCCTACCCCGGCGGGCCGGAGATTGAAAAATTAGCTAAAAAAGGCGACGAAAACGCAATAGATTTTCCGCGCCCGATGATACACCAAAAGAACTTTGACTTTAGCTTCTCCGGCATAAAAACATCTGTTCTTTATTATATTAGAGACTTAAAACTGAAAACTTTAAACTTAAAACAAAAGGCGGATATAGCCGCGAGCTTTCAGAAAGCGGTTTCAGAAACGCTTGTTGCAAAAACAATACGCGCTGCAGAAGAATTTGGAGTAAAATCAATTGCCCTTGTGGGAGGCGTTTCGGCAAATAAATATTTAACTAAAAAAATGGAAAAGGCAGCCAAGAATATTGGACTCGCATTTACCTCGCCACAGCTCCAATTCAATACCGACAACGCCGCAATGATAGCCGCAGCGGCCTACATTAATACTTTAAAAAAGAAAAAAATAAAAAATAAAATTGAGGCAAATTCTAATTTAAATTTGTAATAAAAAACCCAACTATTTTAGTTAGGTTTGGCGATTACTACAGTTCCCTCGACGCGAAGCTGCTGCTCCGGTATCACAAAGGCATTTATGTAGACTGGGCCTTGAATTACCTGAATCGTAGGAAGTGGTATCACCCAGAGCCACGAAGTCTCGTTTCTGCCTATCGGCTGCACTGGACCAATAAGCGCGAGAGGCGAACGACCCTTGGGCCAATCAGAGATCAATCTCCAGTCGGTCGAACCATCGGTCGCATTAATAGACTTGGCCCAAATACTTAGACCAAATCGTTCCGTGGTTGGAGAAACCGCGCTCCATGTCATTGTAAAGTTCGCCTGGGTTATGTTCCCTAAAGGAAGCTCCAGTGACGGATTGGCGGTTTGCCCAAAAACGCTGCTGGTGCTAAAACACTCGACCACCAAACAGCCAGCCACATAGGTCTGCATTTTTGCATCCCAGGGCCCAACCTCAATTGTTTTAGTCGAAGTTTCATTATCCTTGGTTGTTGAGTCTGCGTTAGCCGTGGCCGACACCGAAGTTACAGCCGCAACAACATTTTCCGAGCCGTTTTCTGAGCCGGAGAATTCATCATTGCCGCCTACGCACCCGGAAAGAGAAAGCGCAGCTGCGATAACTACGGTCACTGCTTGTTTTGTCATTTTTCATCGTATCCTTGTTCTAAAAGAGCTGAAATTAGGGTATTAAACCGACTGGCGCGTGTCAACCCCTGAAGATTTTGATTTTTAATTTTTAAACCTTACACTTTGTATACAGATAAAGATATGGAATCCCGCTACGATTTTAAAGTAATAGAAGAGAAAAATTACAAACTTTGGGAAAAGTCGGGTTTTTTTAATCCGGATAAACTCCCCGCTTCGCACAAAAAACCCTTCACAATAATAATGCCTCCGCCAAATGCAAATGGGCGGCTCCATGCCGGGCACGCACTCTTTATTACGCTTCAAGACATTGTCACCCGCTATAAACGTATGCGCGGTTATAAAGCCCTATGGGCTCCGGGCGCAGACCATGCAGGCTTTGAAACGCAAATTGTTTATGAAAAGAAATTAGAAAAAGAGGGGCGCTCTCGTTTTAAAATGACTCCGGACGAACTCTTTAAAGAAATTATGGCCTTTACGCTTGAAAACAAAAAATATATGGAGGAAGACGTCCGTAAGCTTGGAGCCTCCTGCGACTGGTCAAGAGAAAAATTCACTCTTGATAAAGATGTGATTAAAGAAACTCAAAATACATTTAAGAAGATGTATGACGACGGATTGGTCTACCGCGGCAACCGCATTGTTAATTGGTGCCCAAAACACCAAACATCACTATCTGACGTAGAAACCGAAAGCGTTGAAGAAAAATCTAAGCTTTATTACCTAAAATACGGCCCATTTACAATAGCAACCGCAAGGCCAGAGACAAAATTTGCAGATAAATATGTAGTAATGCACCCTAGCGACGCGCGTTACAAAAAATGGAAAGACGGCGACAAAATTGAAGTTAACTGGTTGAACGGCAAGGTAACAGCAACTATTATCAAAGATCCGGTTATAGATATGGACTTCGGAACCGGGGTTATGACTATGACACCATGGCACTCGCAAGTTGACTTTGATATAGCAGAAAAACACAAACTTGATATAGAACAAATTATAGACTGGAGAGGTAAACTACTGCCTATAGCCCACGAATTTGAAGGAATGAAAATCGGCGAGGCGCGAGAGAAAATTGTAGAAAAACTAGAAAAGATGGGGCTAGTAGAGAAGATAGATGAAAATTACAGCAACGTTCTAAAAAAATGCTACAAGTGCTTAAACCCAATAGAGCCGCAGGTTCGCCCGCAATGGTTTGTAAAAATGAAGCCGCTCGCAGAGCTTGCCATAAAGGCAGTGAAATCAGGAGAGGTTAAATTTATCCCAGAAAACTACGAGAAAATTTTCTTGTACTGGATGGAAAACACAATTGACTGGAATATATCTCGTCAAATTGTGTGGGGTATAAAAATTCCTGCGAAGATTTGCGACAAATGCGGCAACGGAATTCCTGATTTAGAAGATAAATTATCTCAATGTGAAAATTGCAGCGGTGAACTGCGCGAAGACAGCGACACATTTGACACCTGGTTTTCGTCCGGGCAATGGCCACTACTCGTTTTAGGCTACCCGAATGGAAAAGACTTTAAAAAATATTATCCAACTGATGTTATGGAAACCGGGCACGATTTGATATTTAAATGGGTTCCGCGAATGGTAATATTCGGGCTCTATCTTACAAAAAAAGTTCCATTCCACACAGTTTATCTGCATGGACTTGTAAATGACGCCCAGGGCAGAAAAATGAGCAAGAGTAAAGGGAATGTTATAAATCCAATTGAACTTACGGAAAAATATGGAGTAGACGCGCTGCGTATGGCGCTTATCGTTGGCAACACCCCGGGAACTGATTTAGCTCTTTCAGAAGATAAAATCCGCGGTTACAGAAACTTTGGTACAAAAATTTGGAATATAGCACGGTTTATAATATCAAACCTAAAAGATAGTGATATAAAACCGAAGCTTTCCCAAGAAGACAAAAAGAATTTAAAAGAGCTGGAAGATGTAAAAGCTAAAATAACAAAATTAATTGATAAATATGACTTTAATCAGTCTTCTTATGAGATTTACCACTATGTCTGGCACACTTTTGCGGACAAAATTATTGAAAGTTATAAGCCGAGGCTTGCCGCAGAAGAGAGTGCAGGCCGCGCAGCAGCCCAAGAAACACTGTTAAAAATACTGGAGGGCTCTTTAAAAATGCTCCACCCGTTTGTGCCGTTTGTTACAGAAGAAATCTGGAGCAAGCTGCCTGATAGGAAAAACCCTATTATAATAGAAAGGTGGTAAACGCTTATACAATTTGGGTTGCAATATTCGCGGTTATACCGCCTATACTTTGGCTCTTATTCTTTTTGCGGCAAGATAAGCTAAAACCCGAACCGCCGTGGGTACTCTCTAGAGTTTTTATTGCAGGCGCAGTTTCCGCTTGGCTTGCCGGAATTCTGCAACTATATCTTATTGCCCGCTACCCGCAATTTAATGGGCTTCTCTCTGCAAGCTTATTCACACTCCAACCTATAATTTTGGTTGGGCTTATAGGCCTTGCTTTTATTGAAGAGGTATTTAAATTCGTAGCAGTGTATATCACTGCCTCAAAAAGCAAATACTTTGATGAATCAATAGACAGAATGATTTATATGATAACCGGCTCTTTGGGGTTTGCCGCGTTTGAGAATATTTTATATCTGCTCTCCGCAGGCGAGAGCTTTGTAAGCGTAAACATTTTTAGGGCAATCGGGGCAATACTCTTGCACGCCGTGGCCGGTGGATTTATCGGCTACTACTGGTCAAAAGGCAAAATAATTTTAGGCATAGTGCTTGCTGTTATAATCCATGCACTTTTCAATTATCTGCTGATTTATTCCGGCAACACGCTATATGCCGTAATGGCACTCACAATCTTTGCGCTTTTACTCTTTAAGGATTTTGCTATAATTAGAAGAAATGTATAACGAAGAGAGTTTAGAGAAAATAACTGATGAAGGCGAGGGCCAGTTGGCGGTTGATGTCTACCAAACGCCAAATGAAATTATAATTGAGTCCACTATTGCAGGCGTAAAGCCGGACGACATAGAAGTTGATGTAACAGGAGAGTCTGTAACAATACGCGGGGAGCGCCACCAAGAAGACACAATAGACGAGAGTGACTATTTCTACCGCGAGTGTTTTTGGGGCAGGTTTTCGCGCTCAATAATACTGCCGCAAGAGGTAGACCCAGAAAAAGCGCATTCAACTCTAAAAAATGGCGTGCTTACAATTAAGCTGCCAAAAATCTATAGGGGTTCTTCGCGCAAAATCAAAGTAAAAGCTGAATAAAAAACGAATTAATCGGCAATACTAAACTCAATACTCGGATTGAGGGTTTTAATCTTTTCTACCGGAATTACATAAGCGGACTCAGGCTGGGTGATTAAAACAGACAATCCATCCATCTTTTCTCCCAGATTCATAAGCTTAGAAAGAAAATCAGTAATTCTTTTTTCTTCGTTATACAGCAAAAAAGCCATTACAGAGTCAACAAACAAAAACTTTTTCTCGGATTTTATATTATTTATAGCTTCGGTGGCGCATTTATAGATATCATCCAGAGAAAACGGCCCTTCAACAAAATCAACCCCATTTATATTGGTAACACCCTTTTCTGCAACTCCGTATGACACGGAAATTGCGTCAATTACCATAATATTGTCCGCCCAATGGATGCCGCGATCTTTTATCTGTTGCATAAACTCCGTGGCGCTTTTGAACGCGCTTAATAAAACACCTTTATAGCCCATAGAGATAAGTTCGGAGAGAACCCTGGAGGTTATTTCAAAATCGTCTCGGAGCGCGGCCTTTATAGTAATGATTCTTGGATTTTGAACCAAGGCTTTTTGAAGCTCAGACTCTATTTCCTTCTTTTTAATTGCCTTCTGTAACATTAATACTCTTATTTGCCGCTTATTTATTTAACGGCCCTGTAATACTGATTCCTTTTTTATTGATTTCATATTCTATAATTTCTTTTTCATGCCATGAGCCGCGAAGTTTTAAAATATTAAGAACGTTTATAATCTTTTTTTCGCGCTCTATATAGCGGGCTAGAATTACGCCGTCAACGAGCGAGCTTAGGCGAAGCGCTGTTGCGGATGTGGGCCCGAAGGTCTGTGGCGGAACAGATACGAATAAACTTGGCTCTAAGTGATTCACATACGCCGTGATGCCCTCGCTCTTTAAAAAGAAGTTTAGCTGGACTAAAAATTCGCGAACAAGTTCAAGAGGAATTTTACGCGATTCAATTGAAGATATTGAGTCAATTAAAATCCGTTTTGTATCCGGCTTATTTTTGGCTGCATTCACTATTTTATAGAGCAGCTTATCAAGATTGGTGTCTAGAAGACTCTCGCTAACAAATGCAAGTTGGCCGGATTTCTTAAATTTCTCGAGATCAAAGCCATATTCAGCCGCTGTTTTAACAATCTGTTCTGGCGGCTCTTCCATCGTCAGATAAATAACATCTTCTCCTTTTAGCAAGCCGTCCATAAGAAAATGCAGGCCAAAGGTTGTCTTGCCGGTGCCGGTGTTTCCGCTTATTAGCATTAAGTGCCCATAAGGAACTCCGCCACCCAGCATCTTGTCTAAAGCGGGCAGGCCGCTTGAGAGCCTTTCTGTAATATCAGTTTTAAAAGTGGAGCTGTAAGATGGAATTTTGGGGTAAATAATAACTCCATCGCCTGTGATATCAAAAATAACCTGACCGCTTCTGTAAGATACGCCGCGCATCTTTTCTACGTTCAACCTGCGGATCATAGACTGTTCCCCAAGAGTGTAGTTCAGCACAATAATTCCATCCGCCACAGAGTCTTCTACTCCGAATACCGACAAGCCCTGGTTATTTCTTTCAGCTATTAATAAGAGAGTCGCATTTCTAATTGACATAGCCCTTATAAGCCTTGAGAGAAATACCCTTGCCGTGGCCACATCTGTAAGCCTATATAAAAATCCTGTAATGTTGTCAAAAACCACTCGTTTTGAGCCAAGTTTATCAACTAAATTGGTAATAGCTTGAACAACTGCATTTATATCTTTTGAATCCAACTTTTTTTCCTCAAGATTCCGGCCTTTTACCAAAATTTCTAAGTCAGAAAAATAAACTCCTGCTTCATCCACCGCGCTCTGGCTATAAAACCCAAGGGTTCTAGTATTTTTTATAGCCGAAGCAATAGGCTCCGTTGTGCTTATGTATACTCCCGGCTCTTTAAACTTTGTATAACCGGTAAATAGCCACTGCAAGCCAATAACAGTTTTTCCCGTACCGGGCTGACCAGAAAGTATAACAGAAGAACCTTCCACCAACCCGCCATTTAAAACCGAATCCAGGCCGGGAATTCCCATGGGCTGAATTTGCAATTTTTCCTCTACAAGCGGTTTTTTCATTATTTGTCTTAGTCTTTTAGTTTATTATACAAAATCCAATATGCCAACCAGCTGGCGTATTGGATTTTGTTTTGGTGCCCGGGGTGGGATTTGAACCCACAACCCAAAATTTGGGCAAGGATTTTAAGTCCTCTGCGTAAACCATTCCGCCACCCGGGCGTATTCGCACTCAAAAGTCTAAATCAGACTAAAAAAAATTTCAACAAAAAAGCCGCGTGCCTAATTGGCAAGCGGTGATTCGGTTTCGATAATCTCCTTTTTGAGAGAAAGCTGCAGCTTAAACTTCCCATTGGTCGGGAAATTCCTGCGGATGATCTTTTCTTCGTCGGGAGTGAGAGACCAGACGAAATTGGAAAGCCTGGTTTTTTGTCCCGCGAAGCGCAGACCCATATGATCATGGGATTGATCTGCACTCATCAGTAGAATAGGGTGTCGCTCATCATCAATCTCAAGCGCGATCAATGTTAGAACGACGTCTTCAGGATTTCGCGCCTCCTTCATCATCAAGACGCTGGAGTCCAGAGTGCAAACGAGCGTGTGGCGCTCCGGGAAAAATTCGGTCGGTATCTTGGCTCGCTGACTGAAAAAGTGTTGGCTGACCATGATAAACTCTTCGCTGAATTCAATCCCATTGGGAAGGTTCAGTTCGCCCGGAATGTCCTGAGATTGGAAAATTATTTTCCGAAGACCATCTCCGGTCAAGACTACTTCTCTCACTTCAAGTTCCTTCGTAATTTTTACCACAAAAACCATCTCCTTTGATGGTAAAGTGCTGAAATTAATATGCTGTTATTCGCGATAAATGTCAACTTTATTTGAGGCCGCAGTCGGAATTGAACCGACGCATAGGGGATTTGCAGTCCCCTGCCTTACCACTTGGCTATGCGGCCAAACATATAGATATTACTCATCCATTAGCTTTTTTTCAATCTTCGCCGCATGCTCCACACCCTCATCTATAACAAAATTCAGTTGGGGCACTGTGCGTATATTTAATATTCTAATAAGTTTGTAATGCAAGCCGCCTGAAGATTTTTTCAGCTGATCAACTATTTCTACAGCTTTTCCGTCTGGAAATACGCTTACGCCAATTTTTGCAGAGTTTAAGTCACTGGAGAGCTCAACACTCGTTAAGCTAACCAAAACTCCAGAGGGAAGATCAAGTTCGCGCGCAATAAGCTTGCTAAGCTCTTGCTCAATCAGGCTCTCCAACTTAGGCTGGCGTTTAATGTCCATTAATAAACTTTAATTATATCTCCCGGCTGCACCATAAAAACCGAATCCAGCATTATTCCACACTCACCCTCACTTACTTCTCGCCTATCCTCTTTACCTTGCTGAAGGTTAACAATTCTTCCTTCGCCTACTTTTTCGCTACCCCGATGAATATCTGCATCCGAATTATTCTGCACAACACCAGAGGCAACCTTACACCCTACAACTTGCTTTTTGCCCTTAACGCTAAATACTTTTAGAACCTCCAATTGCCCCCTGGCTTGCGAGCCAGACTCGCCCTTTATATAACTCTCTAAATCTTCTAAAAGCTTGTATATAATATCGTGTTTAATTATCTGAATATTCTGGACTCTGGCCAAGCTTTCGGCGCCCTTATCGGGCTCTACACCAAACCCCAAAATAACACTGCCGGTGTTTTTAGCCATATTTACATCATTGGATGTAATCTCTCCAACCGATGCGTCCAACACCTGCACTTTTGCCCCAACTAGTTCGCGCAAGGCTTCTAAAGATCCTGCAACATCGGCTTTAAGCACTGCCTTTATTCTTTCTTCACCTTCGCCACTCGGAGCAACTGCCGATGCTTCTTTTTGCAAACCTGGTTCTTTGCCAACCCCCCAAATTTCGCCAACTTTAGGAATAGCCTCCCAGCCAAGAATTCTAATGGGCATTGATGGTATAGCGTATTTAATTCTCTTGCCGAGAAAGTCTTCCATAATTTTTACTTTGCATGCTGCAGAGTCCGTGCCAATTTCGTCTCCTATTTTTAGTTCGCCGTCTTTTATAATACAGCTCGCTACAATCCCTCTGCGGCTGTCTTTGTGCGCTTCAATAATAAAGCCTTTACCTTTTGCTGCAGTATCATATTTTAATTCTTCAAGCTCGCCTAAAAGAACAATTAAACTTAAAAGCTCTTCAATCCCCTCGCCGCTAACAGTTGATGTGCCATGCCAGCTAACATCGCCCCCATATTTTTCTAGCATAACACCCATATGCCCTAGCTCGCGCGCAGCGCGCTCAATATCCGCATTGTTTTTATCTATTTTAGTGAGTGCAACTATAAAAGGCGTTTCAGTTTTTTTTAGAATCTCTATCGCTTCTTTTGTCTGCGGCTTTACGCCATCATCTGCGGCAACAACAAGTATTGCAACATCTGCCACAGCCGCACCGCGCCTGCGCATTGCAGAGAATGCCTCGTGGCCCGGGGTGTCAATAAATGTAATTTTTTTGCCGTCTTTTTCTACCTCATATGCGCCTGTTGCCTGCGTTATGCCGCCGGCTTCACGCGCAGCAATGTTGGTCTTGCGAATATAGTCCAGCAAACTAGTCTTGCCATGGTCAACATGGCCGACAACAACGACCACGGGGGGCCTTGTAAGTAATGTTTCTTTAGTTTTAGTAGCAGTTTTTGAGGCCATAAGTTTCTACAAGATAGCAGAATAAATTGATTATTACAATCGTTTACGATATTCTGTAATAAGAAATTTGGAGGGGACGCATAGCGGCTAGTGCAAAAGTTTGCTAAACTTTGGCCCCGGAAGGGACCAGGTGGGTTCGACTCCCACTCCCTCCGCCAGCAATGTTTAAGCTAATTGTAACAATTATGGGAGCCTTAATGTCTATCGGATATCTCCCACAGGCATATAAGATTATAAAGACGAAATCAGCTGAAGATGTCTCTGTTATTACTTATCTAATTTTAAGCATAGGTACACTTGTTTGGACAATATATGGTATACAAATTAGAGACCTGCCAATTATAATAGGATTCTCTATAGGGGTTTTTGGTTCCTGGCTTGTGTTAGGCGCAACACTATATTACAACTATAAAAATGGCAAAAAAGGTATCATTCAAGAGAAACCAAAGCCTTAGGGAATTTCAGCGAATAAACGGAGAGATTTATAACGAGAACGACGATCGTCTGTATTCCCTGCCAGATATAATGGCTAACCAGCTGCGCTTTACAATGCGCGCCATAAAAGGCGTTCGCAAGAAAAATAAAAGCAGATTAGAAAATAATCTTCTTATTGCATTTTCATGGCTTATGACGCTTGCAAGTCGACTGCATATCGACGTTGAAGATTCTATTTGGAAAAGATTCCCGGGATATTGCCCATATTGCGGAGGATGCCCTTGCAAATGCCGCTTTAGAAAGGTTAAGCCGAAGAAAATGGTGCGCCTTGTGCGAAAAGATTCTAAGCGTCCAAAATCATTGGCCGAATTTCAAGAAATGGTTGAGTCAATATACCCACAAGGCGAAAAAACATTAATTGACTCTACAATTCACTTAGCGGAAGAAGCTGGAGAAGTGAGCGAGGCAATACAAATATATTACGGAGAGCATAAAGATAGCCAGTTTAAGGATGTAGCTAAAGAGATTGCCGATTTTGCCTGCCATTTTTTTAATGTTGCAAGCGCTGCAGGAATTGATATAGCAAGGGGGCTCGCAAAACAATATAAAAATAATTGCCATGTTTGCCACAAGGCACCGTGTATATGCAAGTTTTCGTACGTAGCTAAATTTAAATCCTAAATGAAATTCTCTATCGGCCTACTTGGGCTTTCACTCGCGATTATTGGGCTTTTTACACTTACAATTTTTACTCCGACAGAAAAAATAAACATTAAAACATCCGCCTCTGCAAACAAAACAGAACTGGCTATAAAATATGACCCACGCCTACTGCCGGACCTTATACCCTACCCGGCAAAAGATTTAGAGATTCAAGAAGAAGACGACAATATATATCTGCTCTTTACCACAATGTTTTATAACAATGGCCGCGGGCCATTGGAACTCATTGCAGACCCGGCGACAAAGGGAATAAGAGCCGACATTGAAAGAAATGTCTTACAAAGAATATACAACGAAAATGGCACATATGAAGATAAAATAGCCGGCACATTTCTATGGCATCAAGAACATTTACACTACCACTACAAAGATTTTGTAATTTATGATCTAGAGCCGATTAAGGCCCTCGGCGCAACTGACCTAGAAGGTAATCGCGTAAAATCTACTTTTTGTATAAGGGATGTAAGCAAAACTGATGCAATTCTAGAAAATACGCTGGAAAAGGCAAAATATCTAATCTGCGGCAAAGAACTGCAGGGAATATCAGTGGGCTGGGCAGATACATACTTTAACTATTACCCCGACCAGCGACTGAACATCACCGATTTGCCAAGCGGCACATATCGCCTTAGTTTTATAGTAAACCCAGAAAGTATCTTAGAAGAGTCTGACAGTACAAATAACATAAGCAGTATAGAGTTTAGATATAATAAGAATTCAGGTGAAGTAAAAATATTAGATGAATCGCCTGCAGACTTGCCGAACTTTGAACACGTGCATATTGACCAACAATTTGAGCAATGAGAATAAAAATAATAATTTTAATAATAATTGCAGCTGTAATAGGTGTGTTTCTAATAAACCGCGGTGGGGAGGATGAAATAATTGTGGTAACAGGTGAGCCAGCAGAAACCGCAGCAGAATCGGTAAAAGTAATAGCCGAGGGCCTTGAAATACCATGGGATATAGCATTTTTGCCTTATGGTGATTTACTTGTAACAGAGCGGCCCGGGCGGCTTGTTAGGATCGACGTGGATGGCACACGCACGCAAATTCCTGTTGAATCGGTGCGCCACGCTGGCGAAGGAGGCCTTTTGGGTTTGGTTCTACATCCAAATTTTACCCAAAATAATTGGCTGTACATTTATCTTTCTTCTCCCGAAGCGGGAGGCGAGACAATAAATCGTGTTGAGCAATATAAGCTTGTAAACAATATTTTAACGAAAAAGAAAATAATTATTGATAATATTCCGGGCGCTCCATACCACGACGGCGGGCGAATTGAGTTTGGCCCTGATGACAAGCTTTATATTTCAACAGGCGACGCAACCCGGCCAGAGATTGCGCAAGACTTAAACTCACTTGGCGGCAAAATACTGCGCCTAAACGAGAATGGTACAAGCGAAGTTTATTCATACGGCCATAGAAATCCGCAGGGCTTAGCGTGGGACAATAAGGGTAATTTATGGGAAACAGAGCACGGCCCATCCGCTGTGGTTTTCCCAAATTGCTGCCAAGACGAGCTTAATTTAATTAAGCCTGGCGCAAACTATGGCTGGCCTGATAGCGTTGGCGATAAAGTGCTTACAGAAACTATAGCTCCAGCGTTACACTCGGGCCGCGACACATGGGCGCCTGCAAGTTTGGTTTATTGGAAGAACCCCGACGCTTCGGTCGGGGCAGGTAGTTTATTCTTCGGCGGGCTAAAAGGCGAGGCGCTATACGAAGCGGTGTTAGATGGCGACAAAGTTAGAGAACTCAAAACCCATTTTAAGAATGAATTCGGCCGCATACGCACTGTGCGCATAGGGCCGGATAATATGCTCTATATTACGACCTCCAACCGCGACGGCCGCGGCGCTGTGCGTACTGGAGACGATAAGATAATCAGAATTAACCCTAGATTTCTAGATTAGTGTGCTAGAATTATTCTATGCATAAGTGCTTTCATTGCCATAGACCACTTGTTAAAGAAATAAAATCTGATAGACCCGTATTTGCAAAATTGTGTTATAACTGCGGCAGAGTGCAGGCTCCGCGCAGATCAGAAAAACCACAAAAACCACGCAGCAAATAGATATGGAGTACTTTTCAGGTATAAATTGGTTTGCTGTTTTCGGAGTGGCCGCAATAGGGCTTGCGATAAGAATTATTTGGAAAAAAGATAATGGTTTAGCCGCAGCCGCGCTTGCCCTAATTAGCTCGTTTGTACTTGCTACTCTTATTGCAAACCTTGGGGTTGCAAATCCGCTAAAAGGCGCAGCTTTCGGTGCGCTTATATGGCTCGGTTTTGTGGCACCAACACGTGCGCAAGACCTTGGGTTGCACCTTACAACGCTTGTGATAATGGGGCTTGCGCTAACTTGGTGGCAATAAATTTTTATAGCGTTACTTACGCTTTACAACACGCCTTACTGCAGAGACAATATCTTTTACACCCATACCGTATTTTTCTATAACCTCGTTTGGCGGGCCAGATTCACCGAACACTCCCTGCATACCTATAAACTCTTGAGGAGTCGGATAATTCTTAGCTAACACCTCTGCGACTGCAGAACCCATGCCTCCCGCAACTTGGTGCTCTTCAACAGTTACAACCGCACCGCATTTTTTAGCAACTTCTATAATCTTTCTCTCGTCCATCGGCTTAACAGTATGGTTATTTAAAACGATTGTGCCTATTTTTATTTTCTCCAGCTCTTTAGCGGCTAAAAGCGCGTTGTACAAAAGCGGGCCGCAGCCAATAATCGCGCACTGCGGCTTTTTAGATTCCCAAAAAACTTCGGCTTTGCCCGGCGTATAAGGCGTAGATTCGGTTGTAAAAACCGGAGACTTTTCGCGGGCAAAACGTATGTAAATCGGGCCCCAGATTTTGGCTGCGGCGACGGTCGCCTTTTTGGCCTCAACTGCATCGCAAGGCACAAAAACTTTCATATTTGCCATAACACGCATTGTCGCGATGTCTTCCACTGCTTGGTGCGTTGCGCCGTCTGGGCCGACCGAGACTCCCGCGTGCGAACCGGCAATTTTAACATTAGAATCATTGTAAGAAATAGTGGTTCTAATTTGCTCCCAATTTCTGCCTGGAGAAAAAGTTGCATAAGAAGAAATAAATGGAACTTTGCCGGAAATTCCCAAACCAGCTGCAATAGTTGCCATATTTTGTTCGGCAACGCCCATTTCTATAAATCTCTCCGGGTATTTTTTAGAAAAAGCTTCTGAACGCGTAGACTCTGTTAAATCTGCGCAGAGCACTACAACGTTTTTGTCTGCCTCGCCTGCGACAAGTAGGCCTTCACCATAACCATTGCGTGTAGGCGCTTGTTTTATATCATCCTTAAATACTTCCGGGCTCAATTTTGCTTCTTTGTTTATCATTCGTGTTCTGATTTAATTTTACCGCCTAATGTGCGCAGTTCTTTCAGCGCCAACTTTGCCTGCTCGGCTTTCGGCGGCTCGCCAGGCATATCACTTGCTCCTGGCGGCGTGCCATGCCATTTAAAATCATTTTCCATAAAGCTAACGCCTTTGCCCGGAATAGTATGCGCTATTATCACTGTAGGCTTTTCGTAAATTGCTTTAGCTTCGTTTACTGCATCAACAATTGCTTGCATGTTGTGGCCATCAATCTCTAGTACATGCCATCCGAAAGATTCATATTTATCGCGCAGAGACTCCAAAGGCATAACGTTTTCTGTAAAACCATCTATCTGAATATTATTGCGGTCTATTACCGCAGTAAGATTATTCAGTTTGTTGTTCGCTATAAACATTGCGGATTCCCAAGTATTGCCGGCATCGTGTTCGCCATCCGACATAAAACAATAGGTTCTATACTTTTTCCCGTCCATCTTCGCAGCAAGGGCAACGCCGGCGGCTTGCCCTAATCCAGAACCCAAAGGGCCAGAAGTGGTTTCCACACCCGGCAAAGCTGTGCGGTGCGGATGCCCCTGTAGACGAGAGTTGATTTTGCGCAAAGTCATCAATTCTTTTTTCGGGAAATAGCCGGCCTCTGCCATTGTTACATAGCGCACGGGGCAAATATGGCCGTTGGAGAGAATTAACCTGTCTCTATCTTCCCAATTAGGGTTCTTAGGGTCATGGTTAAGTATATGGAAATAAAAAGCAGTAAAAATATCTGCCATGCCTAAAGGGCCGGCAGTATGGCCGCTTTTTGCCTCAACCAGCACCTCAATAATAGTTTTGCGAATCTTATTCGCCGTTTCTTCCAAAAACCTTATTTTAGATTCGTGTAAGTTCATTATATGCTCTTTGTGGACTCCTACTTTTAAATATGTAAGATGCCGAGACCGCGATATCTGCGCCGGCGTCTTTCGCGAGTTTTGCAACTTCCGGCTCTACACCACCATCAACTTCAATTTTAACATGTCTTTGCTCCCCACGTAAGAATTTAATTTTTTTAAGTGCAGATACATCAAACTTTTGGCCCGCAAAACCGGGCTCAACCGCCAAAAACTGGAAAGAGTCAAAAATACCAAAATATTTCTTTAGCCACTCTGCCGGAGTACGCACGCCGCAAGCGAGCATTGCCTCAACCCCATGTTTTTTACAAAGCGCGGCCACACGGACAGGGTCGCGCAAAGATTCTATATGGAATATAAGCCTCTTCGCGCCAGATTTGAGCCAGCTTTTAAGCACGACTTCTGGGTGCGCGACCATAAGATGAATTTCAAAATTGATATGGCTGTACTTGTGAGTGAGTTCTATAACTTCACCTGGGCTGCCCCAAGTCACAACATTTGCAAACTCACCATCTACAACATCAATATGCACCCAGCCCGACGCGCTAAAAAAACTGTCTGCTTTTTTTATTTGCTTTAATGCAGAGTCTCTATCTTTGCAGTTTATTGCAGGTATAACCAACATAAATCTGATTATACCATTCGCAGAAGCCGATTTAACAGAAAATCACTAAACAAAAATATGCCCAAAATTCCGAAAATCACTTTGCTAAAATGCCATATTGGCAAAATTGATACAACCCATAATAACTCTATAGAAATTAGAGCAGTTGCCGCAGGCAAGATCTTGTTTTTTTCATTGCCTAAAATCCAGAAAAATTCTTTTGATAAGAAAAACACAGCTATAAACAAACCTATTTGTGCAAATATGCTAGAACCTAAACGAATATAAAAATAAAGTGCGCTAAGCGAGCCAATGCCGGCGGCATATACAATATAATACAAAACATCTCGCCTTAAAAAGACCAGGTTTTTTACTCCCACTAATAGAGAAAACGCTGCTGCATAAAATACGGCTATAAAGCCCGATACAAAGCCAGAAATAAACTTTGGGAATAGGATTAGTGAGATAGTAAGCACAAAAAAAGAAGTCAGAAATTTTTGCAAATCCATCGGGGGCCTAAAATAGAACCACAAAAGCGCACCGGCAAGGAATATCATCCAAAAACCTGATTCCAGACGAGTGTAATATATAATTAAGGCTAGTGTTAGCGCTTTAAGCGCCAACCTTAACTCCTGATTTTTCCAGACTAATTTTAACTTTTCCGCCATTCTTTATGTCGCCGCTTATTAGCTTGTCTGCTAATTTGTCCAAAATAACTTTTTGTATAATGCGCTTAAGCGGCCTTGCGCCATACTCGGGGCTAAACCCATGTTCAATTATATGTTTGCGAACAGACGGGTCTATTTGAAGCTTTAGATTTTTATTTTTCAGCATTTCAAGGAGCTTCTCAAGCTGAATATCTACAATAGCTTCTATATTTTTGCGCGAGAGCGTGTTGAAAACAATAACATCATCAATCCTGTTTAAAAACTCCGGACGGAAATGGTCTTTTAATTCGCTCATAACGCGGGATTTATAATCTTCTGACGTCGCTTCTGTAGATGTTTTATCCTCTCCGCTAAAACCGAGTTTAGACATTTCTCTTAAGTGTTCGCTGCCCACATTAGAAGTCATAACTATAATTGTATTTTTAAAGTTAACTACCCTGCCTTTGCCGTCTGTTAACCTGCCGTTGTCTAGCACCTGCAAAAGCACATTAAACACCTCTGGATGGGCTTTCTCAATTTCGTCAAAAAGGATAAGGCTATACGGCTTGTGGCGCACAATCTCTGTTAGCTGACCGCCTTCTTCGTGCCCAACATAGCCTGGGGGCGAGCCGATAAGCCTAGAAACTGCGTGCTTCTCCATATACTCAGACATATCAATGCGGACTAAGAATTTTTCGTCGTTAAACATAAACTCCGCAAGCGCGCGCACAAGCTCCGTTTTGCCGACGCCGGTGGGGCCCAAGAACATAAAAGATGCAATGGGCTTATCTTCTGGAGAAAGGCCGGTGCGCGCTCTGCGCAGTGCGCTTGATACCGTCGTTATCGCCTCCTCTTGGCCTACAACGCGCCCGCCTAAAACTTTTTCAATTCTTTTTAGCTTGTCCGCTTCGGATTCTAAGATTCTCTGCACAGGAATGCCCGTCCAGCGCGCGATAACAGATGCGATGTCTTCCACATCAACTTCTTCTTTTAGAAACTTCCCCTTAGACCCTTTTGGAGAAGTAAAGTATTTTTTCTCATAAGCGTCGTATTCCCTCTGGGCCTCCGGCAATTCGCCATAAATTATCTTGGCAACGCGCTCAAGCTGGCCTTCGCGCTCGGCAACTTCTTTCTCTCTTTTTAGAGATTCAAGGCGGCCGCGCAATGCGTTTAATTTTTCAAAAACCATTTTTTCCGCTTTCCAATCGCCTGAAAGCTCGTCGTTCTTGTTTTTTAACATCTCAATGTTTTTCTCAAGCTCTTGCAAACGCTTAGTGTTGGACGCAGACTTTCTGGTTTTGCTCTCTAGCGCCGCGCGCTCAATCTCAAGGTTTGTAATTTCTCTGCGAGTTTTATCAATCTCTGCCGGCAAGCTTTCTGTATCAATTTTTCTGGCTGATGCCGCCTCGTCAACTACATCTACCGCCTTGTCGGGCAAAAATCTGTCTGTTATATAACGCGCAGACAAATTAACCGCTGCAGTTAGCGCCTCGTCTGAAATACGCAAACCGTGATGAAGCTCATATTTTTCTTTTAAGCCGCGCAGAATTGTTACAGTGTCTCTTATAGAAGGCTCTTCAACCATAACAGGTTGAAACCTGCGTTCCAAGGCCGCGTCACGTTCTATGTGGCGGTTGTACTCTTTTATTGTGGTTGCTCCAACAGCATGTAGTTCGCCGCGGGCAAGGGCTGGCTTTAAAAGATTAGAGGCATCCACCGCGCCTTCTGCGGCGCCAGCGCCCACAATCATGTGTATTTCGTCTATAAACAATATTATCCGCCCCGAAGAATTCTGCACTTCTTTTATAAAAGCTTTAAGTCTGTCTTCAAACTCACCGCGGAATTTCGTGCCGGCTATAAGCGAACCTAAATCTAGCGCAATAATTTCTTTGCCTTTTAATATCTCTGGAACATCATTGGATATAATCCTTTGCGCGAGCCCCTCAACAATCGCAGTTTTACCAACTCCAGGTTCACCGATTAAAACCGGGTTGTTCTTGGTTCTCCGCGACAAAATCTGGATTACTCTTCTCAACTCTTCTTCACGGCCAACCAAAGGATCTAGCTTACCCTCTTTTGCACGAGTCGTTAGGTTTATGCCGTATTTCTCTAAAACCTGGAATTTGCTTTCAGGAGTCTCGTCTGTTACGCGCGCACCACCGCGCAGGCCAGAGAGCGTAGAAAAAGCTATATCTTTTTTAACTCCAAAACTTTCTAATATTTCTTTTGCGGAAGAATCCACTTCTAAAATTCCCAAAAGAAGGTGTTCGCATGATATAAACTCGTCTTTGTTGGCAAGCGCAGTTTTTGCAGCTCTGTCTAAAACGCGCAGCACTTCGTGCGACAAATAAAGCTGGCCGGTTGAAGAAGTTGAAAATACCTTTGGTAGTTTCTTTAAATGCAAGTTTATCTCTTTATCTAATTCTTCTAAATTAACTCCGAGTTTCACAATAACCGGCCGCACAAGCGAATCTGCATCTGCAATTAAGGCAGACAAAAGATGCAAGGTTTTAAACTCGCCATGACCCTGCGCACCGGCCAAATCTTGTGCGTTCTGGAGTGCCTCCTGCGCCTTTATTGTAAAACGATTAAAGTGGTTCATCTTTCACTTATAGACTACTCTGATTCCGGCCTTTCTTCAAGAGTTGCGCTTATAAACAAAACCTGTTCGTCTCTCTGTACTTTTAGAGAAACTCTGTCTCCAACGTTATATTTCTGTATAACAAACGCAAGGCTTCTATTCTCGCTAAGGCGCTCTCCACCCATTTCTAATATTATGTCTCCGTCTTTAAGGCCCGCCCGCTCTGCCGGAGAATCCGGAACAATACCAGGGCTATCGCCGCTTACAATCTCTGCGCCGTCTTCTGTCATTTGATACCTAACCCCTAGGTAGGGCACAGAAATAGTGCCGGTTCGCCGGACAGACTCTATGGCGCGCTTTGCATGATTTATAGGTATTGCAAAGCCAACATTTTGTGCATCCAAAGCCACTGCGGTATTTATGCCTATTACTTCTCCTTTAAGGTTTAAAAGCGGCCCGCCGGAATTGCCCGGGTTAATTGCCGAATCTGTTTGTATTAAATCTTCAATAAATTCGCTACCGCCATTGCCGGAAGCCGTAATATTTCTTGAAAGACCCGAAACAACGCCAACAGAAACCGTATTTCTAAACTCACCTAAGGCATTGCCTATAGCAATAGAGGTTTGCCCTAAGCGGATAGTAGAGGAATCGCCTAATTTAGCTGGTTTTAAATCTTTAGGAGGCTCAATAAACTTTAAAACAGCTATATCTAAAACAGGATGCTTAGCAAGAACCTGCGCCTCGTATTTTTTACCATCGTTTGTAAGCACGGTGTACTCGGCTTTAACGTCGGCAACCACATGTTTATTTGTAACTACAAGCCCGTCGGGAGAAACCACGAATCCGCTCCCGCCTCCAACCTCGCGCTTTTCGGTGCCTTTCTCACAAGGCACAAAGAAGTTAAAGCCTGGCGCCGGGCTATACGGGCATCGTTCGATAACCGGCAAATCTTTAGAAACTATAACAGAAACAACACTATTCTCCGCAGACTCAACTGCGCTGATTACAGTTTTTTCATAATCTTCTGTAGAGAGATATACAATCTCCTCACCAGACTCTTGCAGTTGGTTTTCTGGAACAATACTTTTAAGCCCAACAACACCGACAAATGCAATAGAAAGCAAAAGTATTCCACCCAATAAAGTAAATACTGAAAGTTTAGCCCTCATCTTGATGACTATTTTAAAACCTCGGTTAGAATAGTCAATACTTTATCTAACTCCTTTTTAGTAGTAAGCCTACCTAACGTTATACGCAAACTACTTTTTGCCCTTGCGTTTGGATAACCCAATGCATTTAGAACATAAGAAGGCTCTAATGAGCGCGCTGTGCAAGCAGAACCAGCAGAAACTGCAACACCCGCAAGGTCTAGTTTTATAATCAACTGCTCTGCGGCAAACCCATTAAAGTAGATGTTGAGATTATTAGGTAATCGATTTTTAGCATCTCCGTTTAGTTCAATTTTTGGATAAGTTTTTCTAAGGCGACCAAAAAAATAGTCGCGCAAGGCCTGCACTCTTTTAGCTTCCTTATTTCTATTTTGAGCCGCAATTTCTACAGCACTCGCAAACCCTACAATTGCCGGAACGTTTTCTGTGCCAGAACGCATGCCAAATTCTTGACCGCCACCAGTAAGAATAGTTTTAAGTTCTAAGTTTCTAGTATTTAGATCGCCTTGGCCGCGAATATATAATGCGCCGGCACCCTTGGGCCCATATATTTTGTGGGAAGATATAGTCATCAAATCCACACCGAGTTTATCTACATTGCAGTCTAAGTATTGAAAAGCCTGCGTCGCATCCGTGTGTAACAACGGATAGCTCGCGGTGTTATGATTAATCATAACACCGCTTAGCTTGTTAGTGTCTTTGGAATTTCTAATAATTTTTGCGATCTTAGGGATATCTTGAATAACACCGATTTCGTTATTCGCATAGATTATAGAGACCAAAACTGTGTTTTTTGTTAAAGATTTCTCCAGTTTCTTTAAATCAATCAAGCCGTTTTTATCAACTGGAATATAGATTACTTCAACGCCTTGCTTCTCTAGATCTTTTGCAGTTTCTAAAATTGATTCGTGCTCAATAGCAGAAACAACTATTCTAGGCACAAGTTTTAAGTTTTTAGTTTTCAGTTGAGATGCAACTCCTCTTAAAGCTAGATTGTTCGCTTCCGTTGCACTACTCGTAAAAACTATCTCATCAAACTTTGCGCCGATTGCCTTTGCTATAGTTTCGCGGCTCTTATCAACCGCGGCAATTGCCTCCTGCCCAAAAGAGTGTATTGAGCCCGGGTTACCGAATTTTTCCGCAAAATACGGCTGCATAGCCTTGAGAACTCGCGAGTCAACGGGAGTAGTGGAGGCGTAATCCAAATATATTCGCTTATCGCTCATAATTTTTAATTTAGAATTTTCAATTTTCAATAAATGTATCAATTTTTAATTACTAAAACAAATAGAATAAAAAAGACCCAGCAGAACGAATCTTGCGGGGGGAGTAGTTTTTGAAGAACTGCTCAAATCAGGCTTGAATTAGAATAACGTGCCGTTTTTTATTTCGGCTGGCGCTATAGCGCTTAAATCTGGAAATTCAAATTCTACTTTCTTTAAGTTGCCGCCCCAGCGCTCTGGCACTATTAAATAACCTTGGCGCTCGGCCAGGTCATACAAATCTTTTGTAACTTTTACGTCTTGCAAACAATATTTCTCTAGTGCTTCCCAGTCGCCCATCGCGTAATATTTGATGGCATCTAGGCCATGGCCGGTTTTGCCGAACCCTAGATTCGTGCGCGCCAGAATATCTAAAGACACGCGCTTGCCTGTAGTCCGCTCTATTTCTTCTAAAATATCAAAACTAGGTAAACTCATTACATCAAAATTAAAATGTTTTTTAAGCACCGGCAGGTCAAACCTGTTGCTTGAAAAGCCGATTATAAGCCCGGCGTTTTTGAATTGGTCTGCCAGAGACTCAATATTCCCCTCACGTATGGCAAAAAATCTGTCGCTGTTGTAAGAATAAACACCGACTAAAGAAACAGAAAGTTTTTCTAAATTATGCTTGCCGCCAACATCATCAAAAGTGTTAGACGTTTCTATATCTATTACCAACTTATCTTTCATAGTAATTATTTATAACAGATCAAAGTCGCTCGGGCAATATATCTTAAACTCACCAAACCCACAGTATCTCGCGGCACCGCGATAAATCTGCTCCAGCGGCAGATTTTCGCTTCTACTCGGCCAGTGGTCTCCGTAGGACCTTACGGCCTATATAACGGAGTACCAAGCTCCACTGGCCTCCGTAAATGCCGCTCGACACAATGGGTTTGGTTCGTGGAAAGTTAATGAAGCCGCCCAGCTATGCTCGTAAAGTCATCTTCGGAGCGCGACGGCGCGAGAAAAAGGCGAAAATTCAGTAAGAATTTTATGCCGGTGACTTGTAGAGTATGGGTGGGTGGCGAATAAATATATCTAGACGTGCCTGTCGGCAACTGAAGTTGCTGCGTAGCTTTCTGGTTTTGTGCGCACTTCGTAATTTAGCGAACGGATCATGCCGGTAAGCTCTTGAATCATAGCGCGAGTTTCACCGTGCTCGCCAATATCTACGTGTATCTCAAAGCTAAAATTAGGAGGGTCTAGTTCTTTTATCGCAGCTAAGGTTTCTTTTGCAACATCAAGCGACATTATAACTTCTTTTATTATTCTGTCGCGCAAAGTATGAAAATTTTTTAACTCTGTTCTCCGCCAAAAATAACGCGCCCCGTTGCCAACGCGGTGCACAACAATAGCGGTTATAAAATCCGCTTTGCTTTTTTCATATAAAGCGGAGTCTGTGCCGATGGTAACGCGGTACTCGCGGTTTTTGTCTTCGGACATAAAATCAACTGTGGCTTTAGCCACGGCGCTTATATCAAACTTCATTCCATATGGGCCGTTAAAACTAGACATAACTTAAAATTACTCTATTTAAACCGCTTTATCAAGATAATTAGATTTTTCCTAAGTGCAGAGAGTGTTTTTTTGTCTTTAGCCTCGGCGGTAATCCTTATTACAGACTCGGTTTTAGACAAACGAACGTTAAACCAATACCCCGGCTCACGTACAGTAATCCCATCCGCCGTTGAAACTTTTTTCCCGCTTCGGCGAAAGTGTTCTATAAGCTTTTTTACAACTACCCCCCTGTCTTTTGCATTAACTTCACCCCTAAACCTAAAATAGAGTGTTCTAAACTTATTAGCCCACTTTGCGGGCGTTAGACCCCTCTTTTTTATTTCAGAAAAAGCGTTAATTACAAAAACGGCGGAAAGTATTCCAGAATTTAGATAGATATATTTAGGCTTGCCGCGCAATCTAGGGCACTTTAAATGGAAGTAATAGTGGCCGGATCTCTCGGATCCATAGGAGGCCCCGCGGGCACGCATTACTCCCACAATATAATAAGGCCCTGGTTTGGAGGCGAATACTTTAATGTCTTTACTAAAAGCCTTACGCACAACATCGCTAGTGGAGGTGTCTATTACAACCTTTTTTGGTTTTAAATAATTTATAAGAAGGCGGCTTATTATGTCTTGGTCTATAAGCCTGCCTAAATTATCAACAAAAAGCGCCCTATCGCCATCTCCATCGAAGATGACGCCCAAATCAGCTTTTTGTTTTAAAACTGTTTTTTTAAGCTGTGTTGTAGAGCCATGGTCCAGAGGGTTGGGGCCGTGTGCCGGAAACCGCCCATCCGGCTTGTCATTTAAAAACTTTAATTCCAGCGCTCTGTGCTTAAAAGCGCCTTTTGCAAACTCCCCCGTGCTGCCGTTTGAATTGTCTACCACAACCTTAAGCGGTTCCGAAACATCCAAAAAACTGTTTAAAAATTCCGCGTAAACAGATTTCATTTTAATTGATGCAATGCCTTCAATATTTGCTTGCCGCTTATTGGGTTATTGTCGGCACCCACTACTTTAATGCCGTTGTAATCTTTAGGGCTGTGTGATGCAGTTATTGCAACACCTAAATCCGCTCCAAAATAATTGGCTAAGAAATACATCATAGGTGTGGTTATTAAACCTGCAGATATTATGCGTACACGCTTGCCAAGGGTATGCTCTAAACCCTTTATAAACGAGTGGTAAAGCGCAGGCGAGCTAACCCGAGCATCGTGCCCTACTAAAATAAACGGGCGCGCAGAACCAGCGATTTTTTTGGCTAAAACTTCTGCAACTAAATGAGCAGTTTTTACATTTAACTCATCTGGGTAGCGGCCGCGGATGTCATAAGCCCTAAATATTGACTCGTCTATTTGCAAATTCATGTGATAAGATATTACAAGATAATGACAAAAAAACGAAAATCTAAAAACTCGAATTCGGCGCTTCACCCCGAAACTAAGGCGAGTATCACCGCCCTTACGCTCACATCAACCGCCATAATACTAATGCTCTCGGCGCTTGGTTGGGCCGGGTCTGTGGGCAAAGTAATATTCGAGATACTTTATAAATTTTTTGGTGTTGGATATTACCTACTGCCCTTGGTTTTGGCGGGCGTAAGTTTGGGCCTTGTTTCGGGCAGAAAACAAAAAAGAGTGGGTGTTGCCGCAATAGGAGGAGGAATATTTCTTATAGCAGCATTGGGAATAATCGAAGTAATAAACCCAGATGGCGGAGGCTTAATTGGAAAAATATTAGGAAGCCTAAAATTTGTGTTTGGCGCACCGGCAACTGTGGTCTTAGGCGTTACTACGCTAATAATTTCAATTTTAATTGGTTTAAACACATCTCTAAAAATACACCTTACAAAAAAGAGGGGTGATTATGCCGAAGAAGAAAAACTAAAAATAACCGGTGCAACGGAAGAATCAGAAGAAGAACAAGAAGATGAGGATAAAAGAAAACCTGAAGAAGACGAAGAACCCGAGGAAGAAGATGAAAAAGATAAAGAAATAGAAATTAAGATTACCGAAGGACAAAAGAATATGCGCATGCAAGCCGTAGCGCCTGTAAATTGGGAAAACTATGTTCCCCCGCCGGCCAATCTTTTGCACTCTGCCGTAGAAAAACCAACTGTGGGCGACCTAAGAGCGAATGCAAATATAATAAAACGCACACTAGAGGGCTTTGGTATACCGGTTGAAATGGGAGAAATAACAATCGGACCTAAAGTTACCCGCTACACTCTAAAACCGGCAGAGGGTGTAAAGCTCTCCAAAATAACGGCCTTGAACCAAGATTTGTCCTTAGCTGTAGCGGCCCACCCGATACGCATTGAGGCCCCAATACCCGGAAAGTCCTTGGTAGGCATTGAGATACCAAACAAAACCGCAAGCTTGGTAAGACTTGGCAGTCTTATAACATATGCAGATTTTGTAAAAGCCCCGAACCTTACATTTGCGCTTGGCAGGGATGTCGCCGGCGAAGCGGTGCTTGCGAACCTTGCTAAAATGCCGCACCTGCTTATCGCCGGCACAACCGGAAGCGGCAAATCAATAATGATTCACAGCCTTTTGATATCTCTAATATACAAAAATTCTCCAGAGACTATGCGGATGTTATTAATTGACCCGAAGCGAGTTGAGCTTTCTATCTACGAAGGAATCCCGCACTTAATGACGCCTGTTATAACAGAGGGTAAAAAAGTTGTGTCAATCTTGCGGTTTGCAATAGAAGAAATGGAAAGAAGGTACAACACGTTGCTTGCCGCAGGCAAAAGAGATATAGCTTCTTACAACAGCGGGCGCAAAAACGACATAATGCCATATATTGTAATAGTGGTAGACGAACTTGCAGATTTGATGATGTCTTACGGCCGCGAGATAGAAAACTCTATAATACGCCTTGCGCAGATGGCCCGCGCTACCGGCATTCACTTAGTGCTTTCTACCCAGCGGCCCTCGGTTGAAGTTATAACAGGGCTTATAAAAGCAAACATTACCTCGCGCATAGCCTTGCAAGTTGCCTCGCAAGTTGACTCGCGAACCATATTAGACATGGCCGGGGCCGAAAAACTTTTGGGCGGCGGAGATTTACTTTTTGTATCATCGGATCTTGGAAAACCTAAAAGGATACAGGGGGCCTATGTTTCTAACGAAGAACTTAAGAAAGTGGTAGATTTTATAAAAAACAAAAATACATTTGATTCTACCGGTGAACTAGAAACAAAAATACAAGAAAGCTTAGAAAATAAAAATATGAATCTAGGTGGGGTGGAAGGTGAAGATGAACTCTACGACGAGGCAGTGCAGGTTGTACGCGAATCTAAAAAAGCTTCTGCGTCGCTTCTGCAAAGGCGCTTAAAAGTAGGATATGCAAGAGCCGCCAGGCTTCTAGACCTTATGGAAGAAGCGGGTATAATAGGCCCGGGAGAGGGCGCAAAACCAAGAGAAGTTTTTCTAAGCGAAGAAAATGAATCCTAATATAAATAAAAACGATTTGGGCGAAGTTTTAGAAGAATTAATGCAAGCCCACGGCACAGATGACGAAAAGCTTGCCCAAATTACAGAAATACCCCTGCGCTTTATAAAAGCGCTAAAAACCGGAGATTATAAAATTCTTCCTGCGTCTCCATATGTGCGCGGGTATATTAAAAAAATCGCTATTGCACTAAAAACTGACCCTGCAGAACTTATCGCTATATATAAAAGCACGGCGCAAATGAAAAAATCCGGCAGTCAGGATTTGCTGCCCAGTAATAGATTCGCAAGTGTGCCTTTAAGAAGGGGTGTAATAATTTTTATTATCGTGGCATTAGCCGCCGCACTAATAATAGTATTACGGTTTAACCAAGTGTTCGGCCTGCCAACGCTAAATGTAGAAGTTCCGGGAACTACAGCTCTTAGCACACTAGAGATAAGTGGCAGTATTAACCCGAAAGACAAACTAACCATAAACGAAGAGGCAATTTACACGGATGAAAACGGAGTTTTCAATAAACTTGTATTCTTGGAACCAGGCTTAAATATTCTTGAATTTAAAGTTAAAAGGTTTTTGGGTAAAGAAAAAACTGTTGTAAAACAGGTTTATTACGAACCCTCGGTGGAGAATACTACCATTCCACAATTAGACAACAGCTTATTTTAAGCTGCGTGGTATCATAACTATCACATGGCTAAGAAAAAAGAACCTCAAAAGAATGGGCAGTTAGACACGCTACTCCAATCTCTTCGCGAGAAATATGGCGAAGAATCAATTATGAAGTTGGGCGAAGCCCGCAGGGTGGATGTAGATACTGTGCCTTCCGGCTCTTTTTCTCTTGATTTGGCTTTGGGAGTTGGCGGCTTGCCGCGCGGGAGAGTTATAGAAATATACGGCCCGGAATCCAGCGGCAAAACAACGCTAGCCTTGTCTGTTGTGGCACAAGTTCAAAAACGCGGAGGCAAGGCCGCTTTTATTGATGCAGAACACGCTTTAGACCCGGAATATGCCGCAAAAATCGGAGTGCAAACCAAAGATTTGATAATTTCCCAGCCGGATTCCGGCGAAGATGCGCTAAATATACTAGAGAGCCTGGTACGCTCCGGAATAATAAGCGTTGTTGTAGTAGACTCTGTCGCCGCGCTTACGCCGAAAACAGAAATTGAGGGCGAAATGGGGGCGCAATACGTTGGGTTGCAAGCCCGTATGATGTCTCAAGCACTGCGTAAACTTACAGCAATTACTTCAAAATCAAACACAATGATAATTTTTATAAACCAACTGCGCGAGAAGGTTGGTATTATGTTCGGCAACCCAGAAACAACTCCGGGAGGCCGCGCCCTAAAATTCTACTCTTCGGTGCGGCTAGATGTGCGGCGAATCGCTCAAGTTAAGAAGGGAGAGGAAATAGTGGGCAACAGAGTTAAGGTAAAGGTTGTTAAAAATAAGGTTGCTCCGCCGTTCCAAGTTGCAGAATTTGACATAATATACGGCGAAGGCATTTCTTACGAAGGCGATGTGCTAAATGCTGCACTCTCTCGCGGAGTTATAACAAAATCCGGCGCCAGCTACAGTTTTGAGAGCGAAAAATTGGGTGTAGGTTTTGAAAACGTGCGCGAAAAGCTTAAATCGGATTCAAAACTTTTAGATAGAATAAAAAATAAAATAACTGCGGAGGTAGAGTTAGAATAAATAAGGCCAGAAGATAATTACTCCGACTATTGCGGCACCAACACTCGCCAAAAGCACAATAAAGGCCATTATATCTTTTACTTCCTTGATAGTTTGATGGTGCTCCATTTGAATAAAATCCATAATACGCTCAATAACAGAATTAATAAGCTCTAAAGCCAAAAGCATAAAAATCGTAACTATTAAGATTAGTTTTTCTATTGTTGTAGTCGGAAAATAAACCATTGCCGCTATAACTAATCCGGCTACAACAACAAATATTCTGAAATTTTTCTCATACATGAGCGCATCCTTTAGGCCATCTAATGCATATTTAATACTTTTAAGAATTCTCATTTAATTTGTAGAAATTTTCAAAGAGTTTTGACACAAGTATAGGGCCTGTTCCGCCGGGGGTTGGAGTGTAGAAATTAGTTTTAAGTTCTAAGTTCTTAGTTTTAAGTTTCGGCGGAGAAAAATCTCCGAGCATCTTACCATTATGGAAAGAATAGCCGAAGTCAATAACGCTTGCTCCAGGTTTTAGCATCTCCGGCATAATTATCCCCGCCTTGCCAACGCCGGAGATTACAACATCTGCATCTTTAATATCTTTAATATCTCTTTTGGAATCTATAACAATTACCTCTTTTGCCACGCCTAGTAACCAAGTTGCCACTGGCCTGCCAATTAAAAAACCGAACCCAACAACAGCTACGATTGAATGCTGCCAGTCAATTTTATAGAGCTTGGCTAGTTCTTCCACAACCCCAATAGCAGGCGGTAAAACTTTGCTTTTCCCAACATAAAACATACCAAGTGCGTCTCTGCCTAGAACATCAACGTCTTTCTCTTCCGGAACAGCGGTCAAAACCATATGCTTATTAATCTTCTCTGGCAGTGGAAGCTGAATTACTATGCCGCCGACATCGTTACTTGCACCCAGACTTGAAACCTCGCTTATTAATTCGTCTTCTGGAATATCAGAGGCAAAATTCATCACCCGGAAAGAAAGGCCCAACGATTTGGCCACGTTTTCTTTTTCTTTAATAAAATTAAGTGAAATTGGGTAAGTTCCAACTTGGACCACCACAAGTTTTTTGTCTATCGGCACCCGCTTTTTAAGTTTTGATATTAGCTTTTTAGAAATCTCTTGGCCGGAAACTGCTTGCATAATTTTACAACTCTCGCTTTTATATCTCGACCTAACAGAGCTTGGTAAATAAAGAATGCTAAAATTTTCATTTCACGTTCTTTCATGCCGCGCGATGTTATAGAAGGTGTGCCAAGCCTTACACCAGACGGCTTAAACGGTGATGGATCACCCGGCACGGTGTTGCGGTTGGCAATAATGCCCGATTTTTCTAATCTATTTTGCGCCTCCATACCATCTATTCCTAAGTTTCTAACATCCAACAAAAGCAAGTGGCTGTCTGTGCCTCCGCTAACAAGCTGGATGCCAAATTGTTTTAACTCTTTTGCAAGCGCACGAGCATTTTTTATAATCTGCGCCGCATATTTCTTAAACGGCCTCTGCATAGCCTCGTAGAGCGCAACCGCAATGCCTGCGGTCGTATTGTTGTGCGGCCCGCCCTGCAGACCCGGGAAAACCGCTTTATCAATTTTTTCTGAAAGTTCTTTTTTGGAAAATATCATGGCGCCTCGCGGCCCGCGAAGAGTTTTGTGCGTGGTAGTTGTTACAACATCTGCGTATGGAAATGGCGTTGGATACACTCCACCGGCAATCAAGCCCGCAATGTGGGCCATATCTACCATATGGTATGCGCCTACTTCGTCGGCAATAGCCTTAAATTTTTTAAAATCAATTTTGCGAGGGTATGCGCTAAAGCCCGAGATTATAATTTTAGGCTTGTGTTTGTGCGCTAAACGCTTAACTTCTTTGTAGTCAACAATGCCTTCGCCATCTACGCCATACTGCACCGCCTTCCAATGTTTGCCGGTTATAGAAACTTTGTGCCCGTGGGTTAAGTGCCCGCCAGAAGAGAGTTTTAGCCCCATCAACGTATCACCGGGCTCTAAAAGCGCGAAATAAACCGCAAGGTTTGCAGGCGAACCAGAAAGCGGCTGAACATTAACGCTCCACTTTTTAGGATTAAGTTTAAAAAGCTTAAGTGCGCGCTTACGGGCGAGGTTCTCTACCATGTCGCAATAAACGTTCCCGGGGTAATAACGCTTGCCCGGGTAGCCTTCGGAATATTTGTTTGTGAAGGGCGATCCCAGCGCTTCTAAAATATCGTGCGATGCAAAATTCTCGGAGGCTATAAGGTCTAAAGTCTCTGTCTGCCTTTTTGATTCTTTCTTTATTAAATTAGAAATAGCCTTATCTTTCATAGGCTAGATTATAGCATAATTCACACCCTTGACTTGACATAAAGTTTGTTGTGTGCTATACTTACCAAAGGACGATAAGGTATCGTCCATACAGTACCCCAAGGAGGGATATGAAGTGGAGAACAAGCAAGCACAACGTGGGATGACTATGGAGGAAACGAGACAGAGACTGAAAGATTTGGGCTTCCCATACTGGAAGAAGCCACAACCATCTGACTAACCTCTCTACCCAACCCTACCAGGCGAGCCGCAATTGCGACTCGCCTCTTTTTTTACCACGGCATCCGTTCACTCTTAAACCAAAAACCGCCAGTTTCCGGGTTTGAAAACGCGAATTTATAAATATCGTCGGCGACCTCCTTGCATGTATATGTCGCTTCCATTCCGCCAATGTCAGTTTGCACCCAACCCGGGTGCACAGAAGAAACAACAATACCTTTAAGTCTCTTAGAAAGAGTGGCCGTGTACATATTAAGCGCGGCTTTAGACATTTTATAACTCGGGTAATACCCGGGGAAGTGGCTCTCGCCTTTTATTGTTTTATCCAACGAGCCTGCCCGCGAAGTTATATTTATTATGTGCCCGCCGCGCGCTATAAGCGGAATAAGCCGTTCGGTAAAATCAATGGTTCCGATAAGATTTACTTCCAATGTCGCTCTTAATTTTTCCACAATTACTGTAGCGTCATATTCGTCTAAAAGCACGCCGGCGTTGTTTATAAGAATATCTATTTTCTTACCTAGACTCTTAATTTTATCTACACAATCGCTAATACTTTGCGGATTATTTAGATCTAACGACAGCGCAACCAAATTCTCGTCTTTAAAATCTATAGACTTATGGTATGTTCCGATTACAAAATCGCCTTCTTTCAAAAATTTTTCTGCAAGGGCTTTGCCAATACCTTTGTCTATGCCGGTTATTACAACAACGCGCATAGAGAAAGTATATCAAATGGGTCGGATTGTGGAGAATATTAGAACTATATTTGCTTCTCTTTCTTATCAGTCGTAACACGCCCTCCCTGCCATTGCCCCCGATACTTACTCCCACCGCCATCTACTCTATAAAACTGCGCATGCACAATTCTAGCTCCTAATTCCAACGTCACAGGCACAGGACCTTCGTTCTTCAGTGCAAACGTAAAGTTACCTTTATATCCAGGCGCAGCATTCCCCATTCGTATATAGAGACCGCTTCTATATGTTGTTGAGCGCGGCTCAAGATTAACAGTGATGTCTTTCGGGAGATTCACTTCTTCTATGGTTGTAATTAAATAAAAATCACCTGGATTGATAGTAAATTTTTCACGAACCCCCTTTTTATATGAAGCAACTAACTTGGTTTTAGGAGTCTCCCGATAATCTATCCCTAAAAATGCTTCACCCTCAATGGAATAAATTTCTTTTAATCTCAAATCGAACCCCGCGCCCTCTGGGTTTGTCAACTCACGCTCACTCAAATTTTTAACAAGTCCCTTTTCCTTTACTAATCTTAATAACTCATCTGTGCCGATAATCATAAAAGAATTATATCAAACCCGACATTAGTTTAACTTATCAGTTTCCTTGCTCGCAGAGCAGAAAACAGTTTATTATATTCATCTTTATGTGGGACGAAAACAGATTTCTTATCGCAGTCCTTTAGTAACTCATCTAAACTAACGAACTTAACTTTCTGCACTTCTTCTTTTTGTAGTTTTAGTTTAGATAAGTCCAGGTCTTTTCTAACTAAGAAAATATCGTGAAACTCCCTTTCAATATATGTTCCGTTGTTTAATACTACATCGGTGGTAGTTACAAAAAGGTGTTCGAACTCATTCTTGCTTAACTTAATCCCAAGTTCTTCCTTGGCTTCCCTTATACCCCCTTCAATTGATGTCTCACCAGTAAATATATGCCCCGCAGCTGAGATATCCCATAGATCAGGGTAATTGACTTTTATTTTAGACCTTTTTTGGACAAGAATCTTACCGTCAGAATTAATAATCCAAATATGCGTGCTTTTATGCCAGTCTCCATCCTTATGAACGTTGTCCCTTAGTTTACTTTCTCCAGTTGGATTGCCTAGTTCGTCCAATATATCTATGTATTCCATCACAAAATACTACCAAAGCTGGCATAAAAAATCACACGACCAAAAACTTTTCTAAAATCTTTAATAGTAGGTCGGAACCATTATAGCAAGGCAGGATGGGTATATTTATGTGCCTGACCTTGGAAATATTTAGTCGGCGTTATTTGTTAAATCGTAAGTAAATAATTGTACGGGTATCCCTTTCTGATGTGCCTTTTCAACGGTATCTTCTGTCCCTAAACTCTCACTCATTTCAGTTTTAACTCGGAACGCGACTAACTCATCTGAAGCATTTACCACCTTTGCGTTCCTTTCATAGTATCTTGCTTTTTTGTTTTCCTCATTAAAATCTGTATCTGGATTTTCCATAAGACTACTTGAATTTGTGTTCTTTAATTTATTGAGTTGGTTTATTAAGTTCTCTGCCTGTTCTTTTGTGATATTTCCTAAGCTAGCGTGCTTGCGATAATGTTCTGAATATTTCTCTAATGTTGTAGGTAAAAAAATTCTAATTTGAGTTGCTTCTGGATTATGTTTAAGTGCTTCATCGGTTGCTATAAAGTCAACTCCCAATGCACCGCCAGAGACAACACCATCTCCTCTTTGAATAATGTCCTTAACTATTCCTCTTAATTTCTCTTCAATTTCTTGGTTAATTTTTCTCCAACTGCCACTAATTCCAATCCATTTCATAGTTAAAATTATATCACCCCGCCCCGCTGCTCACTATTTCTGTATCTACTTTTTTAGAAATGCTATCAACTCTTCTGGGTCTTCAAACACTTTGGTATAAATTGACTCGATCCAATCTTGAACTTTCTGGCCAAAATCAAGCAATCTCGGAGTCCGAACTCCATAAAGCGGCTTGCCGATACCATTGGCGTAGCCACTCTCTGCATATATTCCGGGAGTGTTGCCCATCAGCACAATAACACCCTTTGCATCTTTAATGAGTTGAAACTCCTTTTCTCTCAGCCAAGCTCCGCTTTTTTTCTGTGGCAAATCTCTAAAAGCAACCACTATTTTCAAACCAGAGCTCTCTAATTTCTTCACGACGCTCTCCCAACCTTTATGCATCTCCTCATCCCAAACCAGTTTACTGCCATTCCAAGAATAAAGTGGAGTGCATAGAAAATAATAATCCTTCATAAATTAAATTTTACTACAGTTCTAATGTCATCTACTTTGGGTGCCTAACGGGAGTCGAACCCGTATCAAAAGCTCCACAAGCTTCTGTGTTGCCGCTACACCATAGGCACCATAAAAACCCTAAAAACTATACCTACCTTTCCGGATTTTGCCAAGTAAACAGGTTTATAGTAGGATGACTATATGAGAGAAAAAATTAAGTTCCCCACAGAGGGCGAAAACAAAAAAGAGGAAGAGATTAAGATAAATCCAAAAAATCCAGAAGACAAAAAGCTTATGGAAAACGCTGATAAGCTTATTAAGGAAGCTGAAGCCGAGCAAGAGGTTCTAAATGAAATATTAGAGTTAGATCCAAAAACACGAGTTGATGATGCCGAGAGCCTTGTTACAGAAAGGTGGGCTAAGGGTTTGTATAAACAACTAGGCGGTAATGTAAAAGATTTTAGCTGGGAGAATTTTAAGAAGACTTGGAAAAAAGTTAAAAAAGAAGCTCCGGAAAGACGAAAAGTATTGGCAGATCTGCGAAAAAACGTAGACGAAACCAGCTGGAAATCTTATACATAAGCACAATAAAAAAATCCCCGGAGGGGGATTTTTTTATTGTGCCGCGGGGGTGAATCGAACACCCGACGCCAGCCTCTTCAGGGCTGCGCTCTACCACTGAGCTACCACGGCATTTAAAGAATATAAACATCTTAAACTTTAAGTTTTAAAATTGCAATTAGAAAAAACACAATGTATTCTCTCTGTAAGCCCCTGTCGTTCAATGGATAGGACGGAGGTTTCCTAAACCTCAAATCCAAGTTCGATTCTTGGTGGGGGCACCAGAATTTTACCTAAGCGCTCCTTCAATTTGAAGTTCCCGCTTTGATAGGTAGAAGAAAAGCCCCACAACCAGAAATGTTATTAGCGGCGCCGTTAAGGATGATATATGTATTCCCAAGCTTTCACCTGTCATTATAAGCCCCAGAAATCCCACAGAATACATCGCTCCATTCTTAAGATAACGGTATTTCTTCACGGTTTTAATGCCATGGATGGTGAACCACCTTACAACAAAAGCGCCTAGCCCGTTTCCGAGAAGTATTAGCGGCACCGATATAGTAAATGCGAAAGCGCCAAGCACACCGTCAATTGAAAAAGTTGTGTCAATAACTTCCAAATACATAATTTTGCTTACGTCAGAAAAGTGGGCGTGCTTAAGCTCTCTTTCTTTCTGCTCTGCATTCTCTTTAAAGCCAGTGGTTATGAAAAACGCGGTTGAGCCGATAACTGCACCTAGCGCGATGAGTGGATTTATATAAATTGTTGTCCACACAACTGTAAGAAGTATTATTGATGCAAGAGCATAGAACCAAAACGAGTAATTCTTGTGTATGTGTTTTTCTAAAAAAAATGCATACTCTTTTGTTTGTAAGAAAAGCCAGTGTAGAAACAAAAATATAAGATATATTCCCCCTCCGGCCAAAAGTATGGGCTTAGACCGCTCGATACTCTCCATTACTGCCGGGTCGGAACTGAACATTGCGGTAAATGCGCCCCAAATCCCCAAAGATGGGTTCGCTGCATAAACTATGGCAAGAGGCAAAAGGCCGCGAACAACTACAACCGCTATTATTATTCCATATAAAAGAAACCAGCGCCTCGCACGCTCCGACATAGTGGACAGTACATCTGCGTTGATTACCGCGTTGTCAACGCTTGAAATTGTTTCAAAGAGAACAAGCCCGACAACAATCAATATAATCTCTAAAATGTCCATTGTAGGAGTATTAAACAATAATTATACAAAATAGAAAATTTGTTTTAAACTTCTAAAAGTTTATGCTCCTGTAGTTCAATGGACAGAACAGAAGGTTTCTAACCTTTTAATGGGGGTTCGATTCCCTCCGGGAGCACAAGCTACGGGCTGTCGTATAATGGCAGTATACGTGTTTTGGGAACACGCGGCCTGGGTTCGATTCCCAGCAGCCCGACAAAAATAAAATATCTCGAGCGAGCAGTGAGAAGCGCAGCGTCCCAGCAGACCGACCAAAAGCGAAACCCCCTATTCGGGGGTTTCGCATATAAATTTTTACATCTGACCTCCTTGTCGCGAAGGTGGGGTCTGCATTGGCATAGCTCCACTTTTTCTGCCTGCAAAACCTGCCCACAAAAGGACAACTGCTACAACAAGCTGCAACCAACTTGAGGCCGCGTTTGTAGCGACTAGCCCCAAAATTTTACCGTCTTGCGCAAAGAATCCTAAAACTGCCAAAATCACGTAAATTACGCCCAAGGCCTTAAGGTACATCGCACCGGACGCGCCGCCTTTAGCAGCCCACAAAACCACGATGCCTGTGGCAAGAAGCAGTATTCCATGTGTGGCGTCTGCCGCGAAAAATGCTCCTTCTCCAACTATCGGGTTGCCTATAAAACTAAGAAGCCCCAAAAGCGCAAGTATAGCGCCTGTTGCCATTACTACATTCTTCATGATGATTGAATTGTTAAAAGAAGTAATAAATCGACCTTTACATTGTAAATTATAACAAATTAGGTAAAATCAAAACTATTGCTACCCCCCATAGCTTAGTGGTAAAGCTACGGACTCTTAATCCGCAGATCAAGGTTCGATTCCTTGTGGGGGGACAATGAATTTAGTAAATAAAAAATGTGTGCCGTGCAAGGGGGGAACACCTCCGATAGAATACGGTGAGGCAAAAAAACTGCACGAACAAATACCTTCTTGGCAATTAATAGAAGAATACAAAATTTGGCGGCTAAAGAAGACTTACAAATTCAAAGAATTTGCGCAAGCGATGCAATTTGTAAATAAAGTTGCCGATATCGCAGAGCGCGAGGGGCACCACCCAAACATCAATATACATGATTGGAATAGAGTGGATTTAGAAATCTATACACATAAAATAAAGGGCTTGCACGAAAACGACTTTATACTGGCGGCAAAAATTGAACAGCTGGCTCTATAATTAAGATATGCTTGTAAAGCTGGAGACTCCATTAGGCGAAATTCGCGGTATTGGGCCACATTTTTTGCCTCGCCTGAAAAAGCTAGGGATTTTAACAGCGCGTGACCTTTTGTACCATTTTCCTTCCCGCTACGAAGACTGGAGTGAAATTGTTAATATTGCGGAATTAAAATCAGAGACAGCCTCCTCCGCTAAAGCTACGGGCGGCCAAAGTAAAACAATACGCGCAAGGGTTATAAAAATTGAATCCCGCAGAGCTTGGACAAGGCGAAAAATGCTAATTATTGAAGGCCTTCTCGCAGACGACTCTGGCGAAATACAAGCAGTTTGGTTTAACCAGCCATATATAAAAAATATATTAAAACCCGGTACACTTGCGAACTTTGCGGGAAAAATCTCGGCGCGCAACAGCAAATTAATTCTCTCAAATCCGACTTATGAATTGGTTGGCAAAACAGAGGCAAAACACACCGGCCGGCTTGTGCCAATTTATCCAGAAACTAAAGGACTAACATCCAAAGGATTAAGATTTGTTATAAAAGGCGTGTTGGATCACCTAGAAGAAATAGGCGACTTTATCCCACCAGAAATTCTTAAATCGGAGAAGATTCCAGAGATAAATAAAGCTCTGCAAAACATACATTTCCCAAAAACTTCTAAAAGCGCGGGAGATGCAAAAAACAGGTTCGCATTTGAAGAGCTCTTTTTATTGCAGCTGCGCAACTTACGCGAAAAACTTGCTATTCGCCGCGAGCGCGCACATAAGATAGCACACACAAACGATGAAATTAAAGATATATTAAAGGGACTGCCGTTTGAGCTTACAATATCGCAAAAGAAAGCTCTTGTAGAAATATTAAAAGATTTAGACCAAAACCACCCAATGAACCGCCTGCTCCAAGGCGACGTGGGTTCCGGCAAAACAGTTGTGGCGGGTATTGCTGCGCTTATTGCCGGCAAAGTTGGGCAGGTTGCAATTATGGCCCCAACCGAAATTTTAGCCCGCCAGCACTACAAAACACTTGTCAAACTCTTTGGTGACGCACACACAAATATCGCACTCTTAATTGGAAAAGAAGCACGCATACATTACGGCAAAGAACTAGAGACAGCATCAACAAAATCAGATTTAATAAAAAAAATTGCCTCCGGCGAGATAAAAATAGTCGTTGGCACGCATGCTTTAATACAAAAGAATGTAAAGTTCAAGAATCTCGGCTTAGTTGTTATTGACGAACAGCATAGATTTGGAGTTAGCCAAAGAGCACAGCTTACCCATTCGACAAGCTCAGGGCAAACTATGCCGCATTTTTTAAGTATGTCTGCAACACCAATACCTAGAACACTAATGCTCTCTATATTCGGCGATTTAGACTTATCAATAATAGATGAGCTCCCAAAAGGAAGAAAGACAATTTTAACTAAAGTCGTATCCCCTCATAACCGCGACAAAGCATACGCTTTTATACGCGGACAAGTGCGCCGCGGCAGGCAGGTATTTGTGGTATGCCCACGAATAACAATAAATAATCAAGAACAAGTAACCAAGAATAAATTAGAATTACAGGACATAAAAAATGTTGAAGAAGAATATAAAAAGCTGTCTAAAAATGTATTCCCAGACCTAATGGTTCAAATGCTGCACGGTAAGTTAAAAAGTGAAGAAAAGAAAAAAGTAATGTCTGATTTTACAGATGGCAAAATTGACATACTTGTAACAACTTCTGTTATTGAAGTTGGCGTTGATGTGCCCAATGCCACAATTATGATGATAGAAGGGGCAGAAAGGTTCGGACTCGCACAACTTTACCAATTTCGTGGGCGCGTTGGCCGAGGCGAGCACCAATCTTTTTGTTTTTTGTTTACAGAGGCGGAGTCTAAAACTGCAGAAAAACGCCTTGAGGCAATTGCAAAGGCGAAAAATGGATTTGAATTAGCAGAAGTTGACTTAAAAATACGCGGGCCGGGAGAATTTTTGGGCCAATCTCAAACCGGAATACCGGATATCGCCATGGAATCCTTAAAAAATCCGGAGTTACTTGGGCGCGTCCGCACTACAGCGCTAGAAATAATTGCGAAAGACCCAGACCTTAAAACACACACCGCCTTATTAGAAAAACTGCGAGAATTCAAACAAAGAGTGCACTTAGAATAAGCTAACGTTCTTCACTCTGGTAATCTTGGTACTGTTGATCCTGGTATTGTTGGTCTTGATATTGCTGATCATATTCCTCTTGATGCTGTTCATCGTAATACTGCTGAGACTGCTCCTCGTATTGCCTTTGATATTCTTCGCGCTTCGGGAAAACACACTGGCCTTCCTGCCAATATCCCCCTTGTTCAGCGCAGACTCTGGCAGCTTCGTCCTCGCGCCCTCCGCGCTCTTCACTATTGCCATAACCTCCACAGTCTTGTGGGTTTGCCTCACAATAAGCACGACATTCTTCCTGAGTACTACACCCGCCAGGCCCAGAAGATTCAAAACCTCCACCCTCTCGCTGAGCTCCGCTTTCATTTGAGCCAGGGCCAAAACCACGGCATTCTTCTGGGTTTTCCTTACAATAAGCCATACATTCCTCTTCGGTTTGGCAACCTCCAGGTCCAGAAAAACCGCCCTCGTGATCTCCAAACCCCTCTGGACCGGGCTGGAAACTTTGGAAACACGCCTCCATTTTTTCACCCAATTGCGGAGTTGGGAAACCCTCGCCATTCAACAGCCGGTTAAACTCCGCCTCACCTATACTTTGTTTCAAGCACTCTATAACTTCGGGCGGAGCTTGCTCCAAACCGCGAGAAAATTCTTGTAAGCCCTCTTTCATACGAGCCTTATCTTCGTCGGATATAAAGCCAGCTTCTTCTGCAAAACGGAAACACTCTTCTACATTATTCTCGTCGTTGCAATACGCCTCGCACTGCTCTTTAGTTCTACAGCCACCCGGCATCTTGCCTTCTTTCATAAAAGTAAGCATCTTGCGAGCTTGCGATGCCTCCTCCTCATTCATAAGTCCCATCTTTAAACCAAACTCCATACATTCCTCTATGTTTTCGCCCTCAAAACAATACGCTTCACATTCTCTTTGCGTACGACATCCACCAGGGGTTTCGCCGTTTCTCATAAGCTCCATAGCGCGCTTTGCGGTTTCCAGTTCGCCCTTATCCATAAAGCCGGCTTCTTCGGCAAAGGCCAAACATTCTTCCATATTGTCCGGGTTCATGCAGTATTCTTCGCAAGCTTCTTTGTTTGTGCAGCCTGCTGGAATTTGCACACCGCGCTTGATAGCCGACCGGATTTTTTTAGCTTCGTCTAAATCTTCATTGTCAATAAACCCGTGACGTTCTGCAAACTCTATGCACTCATCTAAGTTTTGGACATTATTGCAGTAAGCCTCACAAGAAACATGACTTGTGCAACCTCCAGGACCACCCTCTTTCATCGCACTAGCAAACTTATCTAGGTCTTCTTCTTTTTGCTCTGCAATAGGCCCTTCAACTAAATTGTGCTTTTTAGCAAAAGCAAAACATGCGCGGAAATTATCCGGATTGTCGCAATACGAGCGGCACTCCTCCTCGCTTGTGCAACCACCAAGTTCTTCAACTGGGAATACAATATCATCTTTGGAGGCGGCATCTGCAATAGACACGAGAGATGCAACAAAGAGCGGTAAAAAAGCTAGCGCTAAAACAAGTGTAATGCGTTTATTCATTAAAAGGATTTTGATATGTTTGGGTAAAGGGATTAGTTTCTCTAAGCGGGTTGGTATCTGGCAAATCGGAAGCTGGGTTTTGTTCTATAGGGGCAAGGATAGACGGGGTTGTTAAATCTTCCAGCGTTGCAGGCGCGCTTTGTTTTTTGAAGAAAAATAAATAATAAATGGCCGCAGCTACAAGCACCAATATGGCAATTAGAACAATAGTGTTCTTCTGCATGTTATAGAAATTATATCATAATTGATTTTTATTACAGAGTGGATATTATTATATGTACGCGGGTATCGTATAGTGGCTATTATACCTCGTTGCCAACGAGGAGATGGCGGTTCGATTCCGCTTACCCGCTCTGTTTGTTTTTGAGTTTTTCTAACTCTTCTTTTAGCTTTATCATCTTTAGTTCTCTTCCTATCATTAGTTTGTTCATTGTTTCTAACTCATTGATTTTTTCTTGTAGTTCCTGTGTTCGCTCTTTTACTTGTTTTTCTAATTGTATTTTTAAAGAAGCCAATATCTCTTTTTTTTCTCTTTCAGTCTGCTCCGCTTCTTTTAAAACTGCTTTTTCTCTTTCGCGCCGTTTAACCTCTTCGGTGCGATCGTTTACAAAAAATGCAATTCCAATTTGCCTGTTATGGCCGTTTTGCACCGGCGAGAGTGCAGTAGAAATTATTAAATCTTCTCCTTTACGGTTTTTGGTTTTAACCTCCAAAGCGGTAGTTGATTTGTTTTTTATGGCTTCTTTAAAAAGACCGAGTAATTTATCTTTAAACTCGCCAACCGCTTTATCAAAAATTAATTTTCCAGAAACATCAACTTCGCTCAAGCCAAAAAGTTTTTGCGCACTCACGTTCCACTGAGTAATTCTTCCATCCAAATCTGTGATAAATATAGCCTCTCCGGCGTTGTCTAAAACATTTTTAAAATAACGCGATGAGAGCAAAAGACGGCGATATTCGGGTACGTCAAGCGGCGGGTCTGTACGTATTTGTTCGCGCACCGCGCCGATTGTAGTGCGCATTCTTCTTTTCTGTTTTATGCCTTGAATAAGCTCTAAAACTCGGTTTTTAAAATCGAAAATGGAATTTATATCTATAACAAGCCAAGAATCGCCTACTCGCGCGGCATATTTAAAATCTCGCTCCATATCTTCTTTTCTTTTTTTATTTTCTGTTAAAAATATATAAACCATATCTGGTTCAAGCGAATAAAAATAACGTGCCAATTCAAGTGAAGCAGCCAAATCTTGCTCAAAAATAACTATGAGGGGGTGCCTCCGCTCATCAAAAAGTTGCTTAAATATTTCTTTAGCTTTATCCCTCTTTGCTATTACACAATCTAAGCTTTCTACAAATAAATCTTTAAAAAGAATGCGTTCTTTATCCGAAATTTTTCCGGATTCGTTTACATATAAATAACAATCACTTTTAGTCTGCATAATTTATTACAATAACGGTAAACCCAAAAGATATCTTCCAAGCCATTCTTTTAAAATCTGTGTTGTGGGGGCCATAACATGACTCGCACGCACGTCCCTTAATAATCGCGAGAGATATGAATTCTGGGCATAAGCCCTGCCGCCGGCAAGCGACATTGCTTCGTTTACAACATACACTGCCATATCGGCAACATCTGCCTTACAGCCAAGGATAGAAGAAAGCGCGCCGGGGTCTGCGACATCTCCTCTTTGTCCTGCATCATAAATAAGGCCGCGAGTTTTCTCTACCTGAATCCAAAGATCTGCTAAAGAAATCTGGAGCGCCTGCACATTTGAAAGCGAAGTGCCAGAGTGGCTATAGCGGCGAGCTTTAAGATGTTCTTTTACATAATCCAGCGCACCTTGAGCGGCGCCCAAATAACTGCCGGACATAGAGAGTAAAAAATAAGGCGCGACTACTTCAAAGACATACCATGTTTGGTCACCTTCTTCGCCTAAAAGATTTTCAACAGGAATTTCTGTATTTTTTAGCATCATACCGCGCGATGAGTTGCCGCGCATACCAAAACCGTTCCATGCCGGCCCCCATTCAATACCACGCGCACGCTTATCTAAAATAAGCATATTGAATTTGCCTTCTCCAGCTTCGCCCTGCAATTCTTCGCTAATATGTGTAGATACAACGTACGAATCGGCGTACCCGCCGTTGGTAATAAAATCTTTCTCCCCATTCGCCAAAAATTTTTTGCCGGATTTTGTAAGTTTAGTTTCTGGAAAATAAAAGTGCGCTCCGGAACCGGACTCGGACAAAGCAAGCGTGGTAATATGCTTGCCTTCGGCTATTGGTTTTAAATAATTCTCCTCTTGGTACGGAGTTGCCTTTGCCGCGATAACTGCAGTACCTACGCAATGCATACCAAAGCAAAGCGCACAAGAAGGGTCAACCTTACCAATTTCTTCGGAAATTACAGCCAAGGCCTGCAAGCCTTGTTCGTGCCCGCCAAAACGTTTGGGCACATTTAAGCCTAAGAGGCCTGCATCGCCTAAAGCACGCATGCCCTCTTCGGGCCACCGCGCTTCGCGGTCGTTGCGCTCGGAGTGCGGCCGAATATATTTTTCGCTAACTTCTCGTGCAACGTCGCGCAAATCTAATATTGTTTTAGATAAAAAGCCCTCCATATTACAACTATAAGTATACAATATCAGCACAAAAAGAAGCTCCGACCCAAATCGGAGCTTATGCGCTTTATTAGTGCCTGTGCGCAATGGGTAGAGGGGGGAGCGTTGCCGCAACGTCGGCATGGCGGTGCTCGAGTTGCGCAAAGCTCCTTTTGAGTTCTTCGCTCTGCGGATGTTCGCGGCGCGAAGCAGTGTTCTCCTGCATCGCGGCAGTGTAGAACGAGACTTCACGTTCTTTCGGCCCCATCAACTCATCGGGGCCGTGGTGATGGTCTCGAACCTGCTCAACCAAGAGCTTTGCCAAGAGTTCGCCAGGATCAAGCTCCAAGCTCATCTCTCCGTACCGGAGTGCAGCGTGGTCTGTCTTCTCGCCACCGGTGACGTACACGTGCCAACCCTTAAGGGCGAAGAGCGTAGATCGGGTGCTAACGATGATATCTGGCGGCAACCCTAACGCTTCCTCCAGCTCTTCTCTGGCTTCGTGGAACCGGCCGTTTTCCATCAGCATACGTACCTTCTCTGCATACGTTGGCATTTTTTCTTCCTCCTCTTCTTTTTTTAACCTAGCCAACCACCTTAGTTGGCCTGCTGCTTTGCAGCTTAGCAGATTTTTAACGCTTTGTCAAGATTGGCGTTTGATTTTATACAAATTCCGTAGTAATTTTTCAGAGTACAAGGGCCCATAGTTCAATGGCAGAATGACGGTCTCCAAAACCGTTGATCTAGGTTCAAATCCTGGTGGGCCCGCCGACTGCTGCACATTAAAAGGTGAATACATGGACAACAACAAAATCTTAGAAGTAATAGCTAAATACCGAGAAATGTTTGAGCGGAAAAATATCCCTAAAAAAGAGTTTCCACTCGGCTCATATGTACTTGCGGACAAAACTTCAATCTTAGCTCACTGCCATAATATGCTTGATGACATGGAACGCTTCGTCAAAGAAGGCCGAAGAAGCAAAGCTTTCCGATGGCTCGGTTTTATCCAAGGATGCTTGTGGAGTACAGATATTTACACTGTTGAGCAAATGGCCAACCAAAACCGCCCATAGGGCGGTTCTTATTTAATAACTTTAATAAAATGCCTTTTGCCGGATTTTAGTATTGACCCACCCTCCTTAACATCAAGACTTTTACGAGGATCTGTAATTTTTACGCCATCAAGAGTAACACCCCCCTGTTGAACTAATCGAACCGCTTCGCTATTACTACTAACAATGCCTGTATCAGTGAGTACAGCTATAGTTGTATCTCTGCCCTCTTTAATAACATATTGAGGCATATCACTCGGCAATTCTCTAGTTCTAAAAACTTTATCAAATTCTTTTTCGGCATAAACTGCTTCTTTTTCTCCATAAAAAGTGCGCACAACCCAGTGTGCAGCGCGCGCTTTGGCATCGCGTGGCGGCATTTCTTTTAGTTTTCCAAACTCATCCATCGGCATAAGTGTTGAAAACTCTGCAACGGTAGATATAACCTCATCAGGAAGCGCCATAACCTTGCCAAACATATCGTTCGGCTCATCATCCAAATTAATTAGCCCGCCTTCGCTTTTGTTCATAAGCTTCTTGCCGGTTTTTGGGTTTTCAAGAAGTTTTGTTGTAAGAACAAATTTATTTTTGTTTTTATAAATTCTCATCAAGTCTCGGCCGATCAGCATATTAAATGTTTGGTCCGTACCGCCAATCTCCATATCAACATCCATTGCCACGGAGTCGTAGCCCTGTAAAAGAGGGTACATAAATTCGTGTAAACCAATCGGCTCATTGTTCTTAATGCGCTCTTGAAACATATCGCGCTGAATCATCTGCCGCTCAGTAAAGTTTGAGAGAATGCCAAAAAAATCAGCAAGTTTCATGTTTTTCCACCATCTAGAGTTGAACTCGACTTTCGCGGCATTTTTGCCAGAAAATTTTATAATCTTAGAAACCTGTTTTTTAAAAGTCTTAAAATTTTCTTTAACCTCCCTCTCGCTTAATTGTTTGCGAGTTGATAATTTATCGGTGGGGTCTCCGATTCTGCCAGTAAAATCGCCTATTAAGAAAATTATCTTGTGGCCCGAATCTTGAAATCTGCTAAGCACAAGCAAGTTTGTCGCATGCCCCAAATGCAAATGCGGGCCAGTCGGGTCAACACCGAGATAAATTTTTAGTTTTTTGCCGCTTTTAAGTATTTTTTCTAAATCCTCGCGCGAGGGGTAGATCTTATCTATAGAACGGGATAAAACTTCGCTAATATTCATAAATTTAATTCTACAATATAATACGCTCGCATAATAGCGAGCGTACTTTCTACTAAACTACTTTCTCTACTACACTACAAACTACTTACTTTTCTTTATTACCTCGTCGATGACTCCGTATTCTTTTGCTTCCTCCGGTGATAACCAAAAATCTCTGTCTGTATCCTTCTCAATTTTCGCAAGCGGCTGGCCTGTGTGTTTTGATAGTAATTGATTAATTCTAGCTTTGGTTTTTAGTATGCGCTTTGCGGCAATTTCAACCTCAACAGCCTGCCCCTCGGCGCCACCCATAACTTGGTGCAAAAGAATTTCGGAATTAGGCAAAGAAAATCTCTTGCCTTTTTTACCAGATGTCAGTAAAAACGCTCCCATAGAAGCCGCAATGCCAACGCAAACAGTTTCAACATCCGGTTTTACATATTGCATCGTGTCGTAGATAGCAAGCCCCGCATTTACGGACCCGCCCGGGGAATTAATATAAAGGCGAATGTCGCGCTTTGGATCTTGTATTTCCAAAAAAAGCATTTGGGCAATAACAGTGTTGGCAACCGCATCATTTATAGGCCCGCCTACAAAGATTATTCTATCTTTTAAAAGGCGTGAATAAATATCGTATGCCCTCTCGCCATAAGTGGACTTCTCAATAACAGTCGGAACTAAATAATTGTTGTATAACTCTTTATTGTTTTTTGCCATTTTCTATTGCTTTTTTAACTTGCGCTTCGGCTTCTTTTGCGCCCTCCCAACCTTTTGTCTCAACATGTTTACCTGGTTCAAGCGCCTTTACAGTTCGATAGAATTCTTCTATCTCATTTTTCAGCGCTTCGGGAATATCTTTAAGATCAGTCCAAGATTTAAAATAAGGGTCTTTTGCTGGTACACCAACAATCTTTTCATCATTATCGCCAGTGTCAACCATATTGAAAAGCGCTATTGGCTTTACCTCCACGACACATCCAGGAAAAACTGGGAAACGGCTGATAATTAGAACGTCTAATGGATCACCGTCGTCGGAAAGAGTGTTTTCAATATAGCCATAGTCAGCGGGGAAAGCGACGGAACTATGAAGTACGCGGTTTAATTTAATCCGCCCCGTCTCCTTATCTAATTCATATTTATTTCTTGAGCCCTTTGGGATCTCAACAATTACATCTATTGTCATTTTATTCGTCTTCGTCTTCTCTCTTTTTAAGATAAACTGGTTTGTCGGTTTCTTCAATACTCTTAGCTTCTTTATTAGCCGTGCCCGCTATTCCACCTTCCGCCTGCTCTTCTGGCCTAGACTGCGATCGAACGTCTATTCTCCAGCCGGTAAGCTTTGCAGCCAAACGCACGTTTTGCCCGCCCTTGCCGATAGCTAGCGAAAGTTCGTTGTCCGGCACAAGCACAAGAACATCGCGCGGGCCCTTAATTTCTACGCTCTGGGCCTTTGCGGGAGAAAGCGCATTCGCAATAAATTTTGCTGGGTCTTCAGACCATTCCACAATATCCAGTTTTTCTGCGCCAAGTTCGTTTGTAACAGCCATAACACGGGTACCGCGCTGGCCAACACACGAGCCAACCGGATCTATACTCTCGTTGGACGAATACACGGCAATTTTTGCGCGGCTACCAGGTTCACGCGTAATTGATTTTATCTCAACAACCTTATCAGTAATTTCGGGTACTTCTATTTCAAAAAGCTTAGAAACAAACTTAGGGTGCGCACGAGACAGCACTATACTTGGCACCTTTAAATCAGTTGCAACAGACATAACATAAAATCTTAGCCTTTCGCCAATTTTGTAGTGTTCTCCGGGTATTGTTTCGCTGTATGGCATTATCCCAGTGGTTCTGCCTAAGTCTATAAATACTGCGCCTCTTTCAAACCTCTGCACAGCGCCGCTTACAACACTGCCTTCTTTATCTTTAAATTCTTGGATTATGGAGTTGCGCTCAACTTCTCTTAATTTTTGAGTAATAACCTGCTTTGCAGTTTGCGCCGCAATGCGGCCAAAATCTGTTTTTTGGGGCAAGGGTAATTCAAGTTCACTCCCCACCTCAGGCTTTACTTTAAGCTTATGCTCTTTTATTAGCTCTTCTGCTTCTTCCGGAAAAGTATGTCTCTCTGGATTATAGCGCGGGAGCTTACCCTCTTCGGACTCAGTTTCTACCGCAGGGATTTCTTCTTCTCCCTCAACCGGCATTCGCACACCATCTTTCGCGACTACTTCTTTAACTTGGTAAAACTTTACGATACCTGAAGAAGTATCTAACTTTGCACGCACAAATACGCCGCGGCCTAAATATTCTTTTTTGTAAGCGGCGGCAAGAGAGTCTTCAATTGCATGCAAAACATCTTCGGAATTTATGCCCTTTTCCTCTGCTATTTGGTTGATTGCAGGAATAATATTTTTTAGATCTAACATATTAATTATTTAAACGCCCGCCTCTTTGGGCGGGGGTCTATCATTACGGTGATATTAGCAAAAATATTTGCCCTAGTCAAATTCAGATTACCACCCCAACAGTCTAAAGGCTTCTTTTATGCCGTTGAACGATGTGCTAACAACCGCGTAGAGCTTACTATCGTGCAAAGCAAGCGCCACATTGAAAGACGCGCCAGTAAGCGAGTATGGCAGGTATTCTACTGATTGTATACTTGCAGAAAACTTTGAACCCTCTTTAAATACACCACTTGGGTTGCCGGGGTCGGACGTGTAGAAAAGAGTTGGTGTTGATTTTAATAGAGTAATTGCGGGGGCGGTAGCGTCCACATTTGCGCCAGTTAGCCCGAATACATAGCCCGGCCACAAGCCGTTTGCATCTTTATATACAAAACCCGTAAAGTCTTCTACAAACAGGTTTCTTGTTTCTTCTGTAAGTGTTCCAAACAAAGCTTCTAAAAGTGCAAATGAATTTACCGTAGCGCCTTCAAATTGAAAACCAATTTCTTTTGTTGCGGGGGCGGCAGTTTCCTCACCTATAGAAGTACTAATTGCTGATGCAACTTCACTGGGAGTTAGAGCGGTCAAACTAAGATTTACGCTTTCAACTGCGCCTGCGGTAAACAAGCTTTGGTGCATAAATGCAGGTGGGGGTGGAGGCTCTGGTTCTGCAACTGGTGGCGGGGGCATGACCTCGGCTGGAGGAGGAACTGGTTCAACTGGTTCACCTTGCCCACCGAACATAGGCAAAACTAAAAAGTAAACTGCAACTCCACCCAAAACCACAAATGCGGTTATTCCAATAATTATAATTATTAAGTTGGGGTGTTTCTTCTTAACTATTTCTTCAACAATAGGTTTTTGTTCTGTAGAAAAAGTGCTTTTGGGCTCAAAAATTGGTTCTTTGCTTAAAATATCCTTTGGCCTAAATAATTTAGGCTTAGCTTCTGCACCACCTGATTGGCTTAAAGATTCAGCATCTCCGGACATAGTGCGCACACCAACTTCAGACTCTAAAGATGGAGGCGGGGGTGGAGAAGGTGGAGTTGACTCCGCAGGCTGTGGACCAAAAGGCTCTGCTTTTTTGGACCAAGGGCTTGTTCTTGGTTCATTTACAGGTAAATCGGAGAGATTAGGATCCTGACGCTTGTCGTCTGGCATATGCTATTAATAATAGCATAGAGAAGTTTATCTATACTGTGAATTACTGAATTCCGTGATAAGAATTCAGCGTTTTGCCTGTTTGAGAGACAAGCCTACTTTACCGTTTTCAACGCGCACAACTTTGGCTGTAACCTCATCGCCAACCTTAACCACATCGTGAACACTTTTAACAAAGCCGTCTTTTAGCTCAGAGACATGAATCATTCCATCTTTGCCGCCTCCTAAGTCAACTATTGCGCCAAATTCAAGAATTTTTATAACTTTTCCGGTAATAATTTCTCCTACTTCAAGTTCTTTTAGAATGCTTTCAATCTCCGCAACTGCACGCTCTGCAGCTTCCACTGAATCTCCGGAGACAAAAACCGTGCCATCATCTTCAATATCAATTGCGGTTGCTCCGGTACTTTCAATAATTCCGTTTATAATCTTGCCGCCGCTGCCTATAACTTCTCCTATGCGGGCGGGGTCAATCTTAAGGCGCAACACACGGGGCGCATAAGGCGATAACTCTGCACGCGGTTTACTGATGCATTTATTCATAACACCTAATATCTTTGTGCGGGCTGCCTCAGCAGAGGCAAGCGCATCTTTAATTATTTGCAGGGTTAAACCACCAAACTTAACATCCATCTGAACTGCATTTATGCCGTCTTTCGTGCCGGCCACCTTAAAATCCATGTCTCCGTAGTGGTCTTCCGGGCCTTGAATATCGGTTAAAATTTTATACCGCGGTTTATCGGTAGAGAGTGTTTTTTCGTCTACTACAAGACCTATTGCAATTCCTGCAACTGCATTTTTTATAGGAACGCCTGCATCCATTAAACTTAAGGACGTCGCGCATGTTGTTGCCATAGATGAAGACCCGTTTGAAGATAAAATCTCCGAAACAACTCTTATAGTGTATGGGAATGCATCTTTGTCTGGTAAAACTGGCAATATTGCTTTTTCTGCCAATGCGCCGTGCCCTATGTCACGCCTACCTGGGCCTCTAAAGGACCCGGTTTCGCCAACCGAATATTTAGGAAAATTATAGTGCAATAAAAATTTACGCTTTCTTTGCTCTTCCATTGTTTCAATAATTTGCTCTGCCCCAGGTGGGCCGATGGTGGTAACGGCAAGCGCTTGCGTATTGCCTCTAATAAATAATGCAGACCCATGGGTTCTGGGCAATAAACCGACTTCGGAATGCAAATCTCTTACTTCATCTAATGCCCTGCCATCTGGCCTTTTATTATTATCTAAAACTCCACTGTGGAGCACATCATTAAGTTTAGATTCATATATATGGCCGGCCTGCGTTACATCTAGCTTAAGTTCTTTAATATAGGCAATTAAATCATCTTTGAGTCTGTATATGGCAGCTTTTTCTTTATTGAAAAAAGCTTTATCAAGTTTATCCTTTAAAAACTTATCCACTTCTGCAATAAGAGCGGCATCAAATTCCTGCTTGCCTAGCTCTGCTTTTGTTTTGCCGTCTTTAGCAAACTTTTGCTGAAACTCTATAAGCTTTTCGCATTCTTTAAGAGCGGCTTCATAAGCTTTAAGCACGTTAACGTCCTCGGCATTATCACCGGCAAGCTCAATCATATTAATTCTCTTCTTTGGCCCAGATACAAAGCTGTCAAACTCAAGCTTATCGGAATTCTCTGTGATATAACTATTTTTTGGATTTATTACAGGTTCGCCGGTTCTCGTTTTTGCAACTCGTACACCCGCGACCGGGCCATTCCATGGAATATCAGAAAGAGTAAGTGCTGCCGATGTGGATAAGAGTGCTATAAAATCTGGGTCGTTCTCGCCATCGTAAGACAAAACAGTTACGACAATTTGAATACTGCGCCTTATTCTATCGTCAAACAAAGGCCTTATTGTCCTGTCTATCAGGCGGCCAGACAATATTGCCGCATCCGACGGCTTACCTTCTCTTCTTACAAATCTGCTGCCCAAAATTTTGCCGGCTGCGTAAAATTTTTCCTCAAAATCAACCGAGAGCGGCATAAAATCAATGCCATCTCTGTCGTGCTTATCCATAACAGCAGTAACAAGCACAGCAGTTTGGCCATACGTTCCCAAAACCGCAGCGTTTGCCTGACCGGCAAGATTAGATACCTCTAATTTAACCTCCTCTCCTGCAATAGTTGTTTTATATACTTTTCTATTTAAATCCATTATTTTGCTCTTGATTTCTTTAAAGACTTAAAGACCATTTTGGGGGTTGTATCCAAATCTATAAACCTGTCTGCCATTTCTTTTAACCTGCCAGATGTAGTTCTGCCGAATGCCGCAACTTCCACCCCGCGGCCCAAGCCCCATTTTAAATATTCAACAAGCGGCACAAAGTCTCCATCGCCGGTAACAAGCACAACAATGTCCACCATGCCGCTCATTCTAATTGCATCTACTGCCATACCTACATCCCAATCTGCCTTTTTCGCGCCGCTATGGAAAATCTGAATATCTTTGCTGCGCACTTCAATGCCAGACTTTTGCAACGCCTCAAAAAAACTCTCTTCGCCAGTTTCCGGAGTGCTTTTAACCACGTACCCGACGGCACGCACAAGTTTGCGCTCGCCTGTTAAGGTTTTTATAAGTTCGGCAAAGTTTACTCGCCCGCCATATAGATTTTTTGCGGAGTGGTAAAGATTCTGCACGTCTATAAAAATCCCTATCGTCTGCTCTTTATTTGGGATTATTGGCATTACTTCTTAAGCCCCAAGCGCTTAACCAAATTGGAGTGGGCTTTTGGGGAATTCGTAGATAGATATTTTAGGAGCTTTCTCCTTTGGCTAACCATCTTAACAAGCCCTCTGCGCGAGTGCTTGTCTTTAGAATGGGCCTTAAGGTGGTCAGCAAGCTCATCAATCCTTTTACTTAAAAGACTAACCTGAACGCTCGCCGAACCGGTGTCTTTTTCGTGCGCCTGACTTTCTTTTATTACAATTTTCTTTTTCTTAGTAGTTAACATAGTTTGTCTATTCTATCTGAAAATCGCTTTTTTGTCTAATCCCACACGTGTACGTATTGGAACAATATTTATTATGCGACGCGAACCGTGGTAAAATACTAAAAAATGGAAATAAATAAATTTGTAAAAGAATACTTAGATTATCTAACTATAGAGAAAAACCGTTCACCAAAGACGCGCACTAATTACGAAAGATATTTAAAAAAGTTTATTGAATCAGAAAATATAAAAACAGTGGGTGATATAACCGAAAAATCTGTGCGCAACTTTAGGTTAAAGCTCGCAAACGCGGAACCAGAGATTAAAAAAATAACACAGAGCTATTACGTAATAGTGATACGCAGCTTCTTAAAATACTTGGCGAAAGTTGGTGCAAAGGCAGTGCCAGCAGAGCGCGTGGAACTCCCCAAAATACCGGAACGCGAAATACAAATTATTGACTATAAAGATTTAGAACGCCTACTTGCCGCACCAAAAGGCAATTCTTTGCGCGCTCTGCGCGATAAAGCAATATTAGAAGTGCTTTTTTCCACGGGCTTGCGCGTAGCCGAACTCTGCAACCTGAATAGAAACCTTAATTTTGACCGAGGCGAGATAACAATACGCGGCAAAGGCTCGCGCCTGCGTATTGTGTTTATCTCAGACTCTGCAAAGAAAGCCATAAAGGTTTATCTAGAAAGTCGCACAGACCCGGAAGAAGCGTTATTTGTAAGCATCGCAAAAGGAAAAAGAGAAAACATAATCGGGCGCATAACCTCGCGTAGCGTGGAGCGAATAGTGGAGCACTACACATCGGCGGCGGGTATTCCGCGCCGCGTAACTCCGCATACTCTGCGCCACCAATTTGGCACAGACTTACTCGTAAACGGCGCGGACTTGCGCTCTGTGCAAGAACTTTTGGGACACAAAAATATTGCTACAACGCAAATTTACACACACCTAACTAATAAAGAACTTAAAGAAGTACACAGGGCGTTTCATGCTCGCAGGCGAAAATAATTTTGTGGGCGGGAGAGGACATTTCACCATCGCCCCGCGATGCGGGGCTCTTTCAAAACCCTCGGTTTTGAATAATTTCCTACACGGGAAACTCCCGTTTCCCGACCCCTTCCCCGGTTCAAGTCCCCTTCAAACATAATCACTCGACAAAAGCCGAGTGATTATGTTTTTGTGGGCGGGAGAGGACTTGAACCTCCATGCCTTGCGGCGGCAGCTCCTAAAGCTGCTGCGTCTGCCATTTCGCCACCCGCCCAACGAACAAAGCCCTTACATATTTATAAGGGCTTTGCCAAAAATTTCAACTATTTTTTACTTATTGGCCTGTGGCAAGAAAACCTTGAATCGCTTTGGGTATGCCCCAAGCGACTACCGCAACCGCTACAGCGACCACTGACCAAACTAAAATACTTTTTGCTTTGTCTAATTCTTCGGTATTTCCTCTTGCTAAGAGATATACAACTCCAGCGTAAAGAAACAAGAAAGAAGCCGCAACTAAGAATAATCCAAACAAAAAGTTAAATATTCTTGTGAGCAAACCCATAAAACCGGAAATGTCTTCGAATGCAGTTGAGGGAGCATCTTGCCCCAAGGCAATGGATGATGCTGCCAAAACAACCGCCACAAATAACACCGCTGTTACAACCTTTTTGTCTAACGCTAACATTTTATAACTTAGTAGTCTTAATATCGACCTTTCTTATTATAAAACAATTATACACTACCTGCGTCCGGCGCGCCAAGTAAAACTTCGTTTAAGACAAAAATAAAACCTTGGGCAACAAGCACAAGCGCCAAACCAATTATTGCATATAGAATAATCTTTTTACCTTCGGTGATTTTCTCCGGAATACCACCCGACGTCAAGAGCTTAAAAGCCCCCCACAAGATCATAATAGATGCAATTGGTATCGCAATAGCAGTAAGAAAACCAAAAACTAGCGCAATAAGCTCGGGGAAGGTTTCTGCTTTAAATGGGTTTTCTATCATAGTATTGTTATAGGCAATTTAACCCGCCAGCAAATGGATTTATATTCCAACCTGTACAGTCAGTGAAAACAGTTACTATCGTATTTACTATAAGCCATGCAGAGAGCACGATTACAAACCCAACAATTGCATTAAATACACTCTTGCCCGCCTTCTCCAGCTTATATGGGTTGCCTTGTGCAAGCATAAATTGAAAACCGCTCCAAATTACCATTAACACAACTATAACGCCTGCAAGAAAAATTCCAAAGTTGAATATATTATAAAAAAGTTCAAATAAATGCTCCGTGGTGCATTTCTCCAAACCTCCGGCGCCGGTCGGAGAACACTCTGGCACAAGCGCGGCTTGGGCAATTTGTATTAAATTCATCCCCTCACCTAAGCGTTACCAAGTTTTGACCTTTTTTATATTTCATAATCATTTTAGGTGCGGGGATTCATTTTTACCTTGGCCTAGATGTTATTAGTTTTGTAACTTCTTCCGCGGCTAAACTAAGAGCTCTTTGTATACTTGCTCTATCACTTAAGAATGATAATAACATCTTGTCCCACGCTCGGGCAACTTCTGTGTGGTCGGGGTTTCTCCAGCTTTGTGCACTAAGCGACTGGAGAGCAAAAACTTTAAGCGTTGGGTTTGTTTGATATCGGGCTATAAGCTCGCGAAGCGCAGGCGGATTACCAGCTATCTTCAAATATTCACCTGCCGGACCAGAATTTAAGGCAGCGAATGTTATAAAGTCCCATGCGGTACCTCTGCTTTTGGTTGCGTTTGAGGCAGTAAGAGCCCAATATTTTGCATAGTTTACCGGTTGGTCTATATCAAATTGAGGAGCCGGCAATATGCCGATTCTTACGCCCGGATTCATCGCTTTAATTTGCGGAATTTGGCTAAAATATGCGAAAACTGCAGCAGTCTTGCCATCTGCAAAGGACTTTAGTGAATTATCAAAGGATTCCTCCCATGCATAGCTTATATTTTGTTTATTAGAAAACTTCATGTAAAACTCGGAGGCCTCTAAACCGGACGACGAATTAAATGTCGCTCTTTGATAATCAAGGTCGGTCAGCCTTGCACCATGCTGCAGCATTAAAAGCCGTAGAATATCAGCGGAGTTTGCAACGCTTTTTTCGCTTCCGCCCAAAGACACAGAAGCCCGTGTTAGTATGCCGCCTTCTATTCTTCGCAGTCGCGGAATCCATCTTTGCACCTCGTCCCAATTTGACTGCGGAGAAGCAACACCGGAGGCATCAAATAAACCTACATTGTATATAAGAGCGAGGGTATCTATAGAAAGAGGTAGCCCCCAAACTGCGCCGCCGTCTACAAAATCACTGCTTACAACAGCCGGGAATTTCTCGGTAACAGTTGCAGGAGAAATTAAATCTGCTGGAGCGGAGACAATTTTGTTTTTATGCTTAGTAAACCAATCGTTCCTAAATATAAAGACATCGGGGCCGGTGCCGGCTGCCATATTATCTAAAAGCGTCTTTTCATAAACATCTTCGTCAAATCCTGTGTAAGTTATTCTTGTTCTCGGATGCAATGTCGAATACGCACCTATGAGCGCGTTCCAAGCCGGAGTTTCTTGTTCCAGACCCCAAAAAGAGAGCTGCGCAACGGAACTCTGCGGCGGCCTGCGGCCAACAATGAGCAAAAGAGAGAATAAAAATACCACGCCGATCGCTATTGCAATTATTATTTTCTGGTTCTTAGTCATCCAACTTATATAACTACTGTACCTGCAACTTTATCCCCCGGATTAAGCTTCATAATGCGCACACCCTGTGCGGACCTGCCAGTGCGGCGAATGCCTTTTAGCTCTGTTTTAATCATTTGGCCTTTAACGGAAACTGCAAGCAACTCACGCTCGTCCATTATAACATGCGAAGAAATAAGCTCGCCTGTCTTAGGAGTTATTTTTGCGGTTGCGATCCCGGAGCCTCCGCGTTTCTGCAGGCGATATTCCTTAAGCGGCGTAAACTTGCCGAAACCATTAGACATAATAACCAATAAATTAGCCTGATTTTGTAAGGGTGAAATTATATCCATTGAGCTTACAAAGTCGCCGGAGCCCAAGCGTATTCCGCGCACACCCGCGGCGGCTCGGCCCATTGCGCTTACATCAGACTCTTTAAATCTGATAGAGCGGCCCTTAGAAGTTGTAAGAATAATTTCGTCTTTCGGAGAAACAAGCTTTACCCATTTTAACGTATCTTTGCTTTTTAACTTTATGGCAATAATTCCGCTTCTTCTGACGTTTGCAAAATCCTGAAGCGTGGTCTTTTTTATAACACCACCCTTTGTAACCATCAATACATTTCGCTTGTCATCTTTTTGGGAAGTGTAAGAAACCAACGCGCTAACACCCTTATCCATAGGTATTTCTAAAAAGCCATGTATAGATTTACCTTTTGAAATCCGCGAGGCAACGGGAATTTCGTAAGCTTTGGTTTGATAAACTATTCCATTTTCGGCGAAAAACAGCATATTGTCGTGCGAGCTCGCACGTTGGAAGTGGGCTAATATATCAGCCTCATCAACATCCGAGCCTATTATTCCTTTGCCGCCGCGCTTCTGTAGTTTAAATGTTTTTGGCGGCAGGCGCTTGATGTAGCCGTCTTCGGACATTGTAATAATAACTTCTTCTTTAGGGATTAAATCTTCTACTTTAAATTCCTTGAGGCCCGATACAACTACTTTTGTGCGGCGCTCATCGCCAAACCTTTTCTTAATATCTGCGAGCTCGTCTTTTATAACATCTAATATTTTTGCAGGAGACTTTAGTAAAAGCGTTAGTTCTTTAATAATCTTTAGTTTTTCTTTAAGTTCAGCCTCAATTTTTTCGCGTTCAAGCGCAGCAAGTGTTTGCAATTTCATCTCTAAAATAGCCGTTGCCTGCAAATCGCTAAGTTTAAAATTCTTTACTAAGTTTTTATGAGCTGCTTCTTTATCGGAAGATTTTTTAATAGTTGCAATTATTTTGTCTATTACCCCAAGCGCTTTTGAGAGACCCTCCAAAATATGCGCTCTTTCTTTTGCGCGCGCCAAATCAAACTCCGCACGGCGGCGAACCACGTTTTTCCTGTGTTCTATAAAATCAGCTAGCGCATCTTTAATTGTAAGAGTGCTGGGTTTTAGACCTTCGCGCAGGCCCAGTAAATTAAGGTGAAAATCTTTTTGGAGATCTGTCGAATTGTAGAGCTGGTTTAAAAGTTTTTGCGGCACGGCGTCTGATTTAAGGTCTATAACTATACGCAAACCCTCTCTATCTGACTCATCTCTTAAATCTTTTATGCCTTCAATTCTCTTGTCTTTTACAAGTTCTGCAATTTTAACTACAAGGTCGGCTTTGTTAACTTGATATGGAATTTCCGTGATGACTATTTTTTTCTCATCAACCTCCGTTAGCGCGCGCACTGTAATAGTGCCGCGGCCTGCAGCGTAGGCATCTCCAATCGCACGCTTGTTGTAGATTATTCCGCCTGTCGGAAAATCTGGTCCCTTAATAAATTCCATTAAATCTTCTGATGTAGCGTGCGGCGCTTCAATTAAGTGGAGTATTGCGTCGGATACCTCGCTTAAATTGTGCGGAGGAATTTTTGTAGCCATTCCTACCGCTATGCCATCCGAGCCGTTTATAAGCATATTGGGTATTTTAGTGGGAAGCACGGAGGGCTCTTTGCGCGATGCATCGTAGTTTGGAGTAAAGTCTACGGTGTCGCGGTCTATGTCGGCCAAAAGTTCTTCTGCGATTTTAGACAAACGGCATTCTGTATAACGCATTGCTGCCGGGTTGTCGCCGTCTATTGAGCCAAAGTTGCCCTGCCCCTGGATTAAGGGGTAGCGTAAAGAAAAATCTTGAGCCATTCTGGTTAGGGCATCGTAAACCGAAGTATCTCCATGCGGGTGGTAGCGGCCCAAAGTTTCTCCAACCACGTTTGCAGACTTGCGTAATTTTGCAGAAGAAGTTAGCCCAGAGTCCCACATGGCCCAAAGAATGCGCCTGTGCACAGGTTTTAAGCCGTCGCGCGCGTCAGGCAAAGCGCGGCCAACAATGACAGACATTGCATAGTCTAAATAAGACTCTTTAAGTTCGGTGGTTATTTCGCGCCTGCTTATTTTCCCGCCTGTATTTTTCTCTAAGTCAGCCATATTATTTTAAGTGTTGCTTCCGACAAATCTTTTTTCTTTATAGTTAATTTATCCGATTTTTCAGGCTTTAACCCAAGCTCATCGGCCAAATATTTTGGATTACCCAAAGACACAATAAGTTTTGGCTCAATAGTTTTTATAATTTCCTCTATTTTTTTAGCTTCGGTGGCATTTGCGCCCGCTCCGACAAAAAGAATATCTACTTCGCCAAGCTTATCAAGCACACTATCGTCCGGCTTGGATTTAAGCTCCCCCAAAAAACAAAGATTTATTTCGTCCATATGCGCAATGTATGCAGTTCTTAAAAACTTCGCAGTAGATTCTTTAGGCAATGATATACCCCTGATTTTCACTCCCGCCATTTCGTATTCTCCTGGGCCCTGTATAATACTGCCTGGGGCATTTTTTATAGGCAGTTCTGTTGCGGTTTTTATAGACACATCGCCAGAACCCTCGCGGGCAGAATCAACATATAGCGAAAAATCCGACAACTGGCACTTAATCTGTCTTTCTCCCTGAATGGTTATAACCATAGACTGTAAATTCTAGCGCAGAACAGCTTGCTTTTCAATTAGAATTGACTATAATATCTGCACTATGGAAACCACAACAACTAAAAAAGATTCTCTGCAAATGCAAATTTTGAAAGGCGATGCCTTATCTATGCCTCTTTTAAAGCATGGAGATTTGACGGATGTAAGGTTATTAGAGAAAACAAGCAAGGGAGTTTTCTTTGAGATTCCAAAGGTGGGCACGGGCGTTCTATATGGTGCAGAACTGGCAAACGCCAGAGAGATTTTAAAGAAGATGAAAGTTGGAGACTCGGCCACTGCGAAAGTTGTGCTTGCAGAAAACAAAGACGGTTTGGTTGAGCTATCATTAGCAGAGGCAGGAGCGCAAAAAGTTTGGGCTGAACTAAAAGAATTAAAAGAAAAAGACGAACCTATAAAGGTAAAAATAATAAACGCCAACGCCGGCGGCCTAATAGCCGACATATCCGGACTATCTGCTTTTTTACCTTCTTCGCAACTTTCCAACGAAAATTACCCAAGTGGCCTAGATATGCAAGCCGGCGAAGACAGGACAAAGCTTGCCGAAGAGCTTAAAAAATTTATAGGGCAAGAGTTTACTGTAAAGGTATTAAACATTAACCCGCGCAGCGGCAAACTTATAATTTCCGAAAGAGAAGTTGTAAGCCAAAACGTTAAAGAATTAGTAGAGAAATATAATGCGGGAGATGTTGTCTCCGGCATAGTATCCGGCGTAACTAACTTTGGCGCTTTTATAAAATTTGCAGACCAACCGGAAATTGAAGGTCTTATCCACATATCTGAACTCGGCCACCGCCTAATAGAGAATCCTAAAGAGATAGTTGCAATAGGCGATATGGTACGCGCTAAAATAATAGATATAAAAGACGGAAAGGTTTCTCTATCTCTTAAAGCCTTGCAAGTTGATCCGTGGGCAAAAGCTGCAGAAAAATTCAAAGAAGGCGGAAGCATAAAAGGCACCGTATACAAATTGAATCCTTTTGGAGCTATAATAATGTTAGGAGGCGACATAACTGGGTTAATCCACGTTTCTGAATTCGGCAGTACGGAAGAATTAAAGAAAAATCTGACTGTTGGTAAAGAATATAACTTTTTAATTGACTCAGTAAAACCCGAAAACAAACGTATAATTCTAAAACTAGCAAGTGAAAAGTCTGTATAAAAATTTTATATGGGTAGTAGTAATACTGCTGGTTTTTTCGTTTTTGGCCTCGTCTTTTGAAACATCTGCGCCAAAAGAAACAATAAGTATAAGTGATCTGGCCGCAAAAATAACAAATGGCGAGATTACAAAAATTCTTGTAAACGGCGATGAGCTCGCGATTGAAGCGACAAATGGAGAAGAATTCAAAAGCCGCAAAGAAGACGGCGTTGGGCTAACTGTAACACTCTCAAACTACAACATATCGTCCGAAGCACTCGCTGCAGTTGATATTGAAGTAAAGAGCGAATCTACGCTTACATTCTGGGCAAGTCTCTTAATACCTACACTCCTGCCACTTATAATAATTGTCTCTATAATTTTCTGGATGATGCGCCGTGCAAAGGGCGGCATTAACCAAGCTTTTACATTCGGCAAAGCAAACGTAAAAAGATTTGCGCCTTTTAGGAAAAAGATAACTTTTAAAGATGTTGCAGGGTTAAAAGAGGCAAAACAAGAGCTGGTTGAGGTAGTGGACTTTCTAAAAAACCCGAAGAAATATCTGGATATAGGCGCAAAAATACCGCGCGGAGTGCTTTTAATGGGTAGCCCCGGCACCGGCAAGACACTTCTCGCCCGTGCTGTGGCTGGTGAGGCAGATGTGCCGTTTTTCCATATGTCGGCATCGGAGTTTGTGGAGATGTTTGTTGGTGTTGGCGCCAGTCGGGTGCGCGATTTGTTTGAAACCGCAAAGAAAACTGCGCCTTCAATAATATTTATTGACGAGATAGATGCAATCGGCCGCGAACGCGGAGCTGGCCTTGGCGGTGGGCACGACGAACGCGAACAAACACTAAACCAGATTTTGGTGGAGATGGACGGCTTTGAAAAAAACACAAAAACCATAGTAATGGCCGCCACAAACAGACCGGATGTTTTAGACCAAGCATTACTGCGGCCCGGCAGGTTCGACAGAAGAATAGTGCTGGATTTGCCGGATATCGGCGAGCGCGAGCAAATACTTACTTTGCATGTGGAAGGCAAACCAATTGCTAAAGATATGGACCTAAGAAAAGTCGCATCGCGTACTCCCGGGTTTTCCGGCGCAGATTTAGAAAACCTTATGAACGAAGCGGCAATTCTAGCGGCACAAAAGAACGAAAAGGTTATAACCCAGCAAGATATATACGACTCCGTAGAGAAAGTACTCTTGGGTCCGGCGAGAAAATCACGTCTCGTATCTAAAAGAGAAAAAGAGATAACCGCATACCACGAAGCAGGGCATGCAATTGTCGCGGCGGGGCTAAAAGACTCCGACCCGGTGCATAAAGTTTCTATTGTTGCGCGCGGAAGAGCCGGAGGCTACACCCTAAAACTGCCGCTTGAAGACAATCGGTTAAAAACCAGATCGCAATTTATGGCAGACCTTGCGGTTTCTATGGGCGGATACGCCGCGGAAAAAATAACTTTTAACGAACTTACAACCGGCGCCTCAAACGACATTAAAGTTGCTTCCGACCTTGCTAGAGCGCTTGTTACCCGTTATGGCATGAGCGAAGAATTAGGGCCACAAACTTTCGGCAAAACGGAAGAAATGGTTTTCCTAGGCCGTGAAATAGCAACACATAAAGACTATTCAGAAACAGTTGCACAAAAAATAGACGAAGAAGTCAGTAATTTTATAGAAACGGCTTACAAAACCGCAGCGAATATTATATCAAAACACAAAAATCTTTTAAAAAAGATTGCAGACGAACTAATTAAGAAAGAAACTCTTGAGCAAGAAGAATTCTATGCGCTAATAGGCAAAGGTTTAAAGCCTATGAAAATCTCTGCTCTATAAGACTTTCCCTTCTATTTCCCAAAGCGGAAACCGGTGTATGCAAGATAGCCAGTGAGAATAACCGCGAGCCAACTTAGCCACATCGGCACAGACCACCCGCCTATAACTGCCGACCAGCCGTTAAGAATCCTAAGAGCGTGGACGACTCCGACTATTAAAAATATTGTGCTGGCTACCTTGAAAAACGTTTTATGAGTCATATTAACAGAATTATGAATTAAGAATTCCGACCTTTCTTTAATTGTATCAAATAGACTTTATAAGCCACACCAGTTCCGGAAACGTGCTTTGGTTAAAGTGTTGTTTTTTGCTAAAGATTTTTAGCTCTGCACCTGGAAGTTCGCGTCTATATTTATTTACTTCTTCAAAAGGCACAAGTGGGTCATCCTTGCTCTGAAAAAAATAAACTCTCTTGCATTGCCTGCTAAATCTGGCAAGGGATCTCGGTAGTTTAAAATCCTTAAAAACTTCGTTGTTCGTAGAGCCGTTATATGGCGCGGCCACGATTACCACTGCTCCCGGCTTTTTGCGCATAGTGTTCTCTGACAAGTATTTTGCTAAAAACATGCCGCCTAGCGAATGACCGATAAAAATCGCCCCGCGTTTTACGAAAGGCAACAATTTCTCAAACCATATTTTCCATTCCTTATAGCGCGCATCAAACCTATTCGGCATCTCGGGGCTTATCACGTCAAACTTTATGCCAAGTTTTTCCTGCAGAGAATTCTTCCAACCTTCTTTTCTAAAGTAATCAATGCTCTTTACTTTTTTGCCCTTTAAATAAGCAACTAATTTCTTACGCGAAGCAAACACACCTCCACCTCCTATAACAATAATCTGGCGTTTCATAACTTTTGTGGGAGTACTTGGAGTCGAACCAAGGACCGTTCTGTATAAGAGAACTGTTTTGCCGTTAAACTATACTCCCGGAGCACGTTCTTGATATTACTCAATTGTTTTCAAGCGCGCAAGGATTTCTGAATCAACTTCTGTTTTTGGCCTTCCGTAGCGGGAGAGCGACAAGCGTTTTACCTCTGTATAAACTGCGGAGTTCCCTTCTTGTGGCCTATATACAGCCATAGAAAATGGCCTTGTCGTTTTGCCGCCGGAAAGAAGTTTTGCATAAAGATTAAAATTATCAATATTTATCAAATCCGATTCGTTAAACACGGGGGCAAATTGTTTTGCCAAAGTTTCCGCATCTTCTGCACCAACCCTAAACGATAAGATACTGCCAACATTACCGAAGACAGCATCACGTATGTCGTCCTCCAACTGGGCTATAAATTGGTGCGCGACGGTGAGGTTTAGTTTATACTTGCGCGCCTCGGAGAGGATCGTTGCGATTGAGTCAGTTGCAAAATTTTGGAACTCGTCTATATATAGATAAAAATCTTTGCGGTCTGCCTCCTTCATATCTACGCGCGAAAATGCAGCCATTAAAATTTTCCCGACAATAATTAGCCCCAAAAGCGAGGAGCTTATATCCCCCAAACGCCCTTTTGCCAAGCTCACTATCAAAATCTTTTTACTATCCAATATATCGCGAAACTTTATTGTGCTCTTAGACTGCGCGATAATCGGTCGCACATAGTCGTTGCCCAAAAACGCGTTGAATTTTGATGTGATATAAGGCACAAGATTTTGCAAAGATGCCTCGCCGCCGGCTTTTTCCGCCTCTTTCTCCCAAAAGTCGCGAACCAAAACATCTGTTGTATTTTCTAAGAGTGATTTTCTAAACTCTTTGTCTGCGAGTACTTTTGGAATCTCTAATATCGTGTATCCGCGCTCGGGATACGCCATCAAAAGCTGCAAAGCATTCCTCGTATATTGCTCAAAAATCGGCCCGCCAGTTTCTTTTAGGTTGTAGAGCTTGTCAAAGATATTCATAAGCTCGTTTATAATAAATGTCTTCTGCTCCGGATATCGCGGGTCGTACTCCAACATATTTAAGCCAATGGGCATCGCTAGTTCCGCGGGGTCGACAACCACAACATCGTTATATCTTTCTTTTGGGATCAAACCCAGAATATCTTCTGCTATATCACCGTGCGGGTCTATTAACCCAACACCCTCGCCATTCAAAATATCCTGCACAATCATATTTTTCATCAAACTCGTCTTGCCTGTGCCTGTTTGGCCCACAACGTATACGTGCCTGCGCCTGTCTTCTTGCGTAAGAAATATTTTGCGTTCATTGCCGCGAAAAACATTTTTACCCAACAATAGTCCTTCTCTTGGCAACTCAACAGGCGCTTCCGTAAGCCTAGCTTTTGCGGTTTTAACCCGAGACGCCTCTAGCGCAACATTCGGAAAATGATAGATACTCGTTAACTCCTCGGTTGATAAAACAATTTTCTCTTTTTTATCAAAAAGCCTGTAGGCAAAATTAAACAAAAGCTTCTTTAGCTCGCCCCCTTTTGCATGGACGAACCTTATGCTGTTTGATACCGGGTAATTAAACTGCCCAAAAACGTTCTCAATTTGCCTTTCAACATCTTCTGCTTCCGCAGGGGTTTTAGCGGAGGCAATAATTCTAATATTTACCTCTAAATGGTTTTTTGATGATTTTTTCTCTATTGCTTTTATAAGCTCTTCCGAAACCTCCGAGGAGCTTCCAAGTTGTTCTTCTACCTTTCTCGCCGAAACTGTTTTGATTGTTTTAGAAATAGGGTCTTCAGAAACAAGTTTTAGCGCCTCTTCCAAACTCTTGCCCTTTCTTAAATATTTAGCAATTTTTATGCCTGTCTTACGCACTCTACGACCCATAGCCGGCTTAAAAAGCACTTGCAAGGCCGCACCTTCGCCGATTTCTTTTAGTTTAGAAAGAGCGCCGGCAATTCCTCGCAATGGGTCAGACTCCAAATCTGTATAAGTTTTAATTGGCAAAGAAGTACTTCTCTCCAAGATCGCATAAGCGCCAAAAGCCGCGCCGGACGGATTAAAAATATTGTAATCCTGAACCTCTTCTATATTGGCGTTTGGGAAATAGCTGTATATTTGCTTCTCAGCATCTCCAATTATGCGCGCCGGCGCAGAAATATAAAACACAATTTCTTCGCCAACATGCGGCACGGCAACCTCAATGGCGATATGCGCATTTTTTAGCTTACTAAACGCGGAGTAAAACTGCTCCATCACAGCTATTTTTTCTTTTGGATCTTCGCCTTCTTTCTGTATATCTCTCGGGAGACTTACAGATAAGAGCCGCATGTTAAGAGACTTTGCAACGCGCTCTCTAAAATTTCTGTGTGTGATGATAACTGCAGCGAATATAAGAGCGAGAACTACTACAAAGAGTAGAAAACTCAAAACTATTAAGACTGAAGCCATTTAATTAAAGAATCATGTAATTGGTCTTCTAACCAAGGGTCACCGATTTTCCGCGCGGCAAGCGATGCCTTAACCGGACCATGCTCGGCCGCATAGTCCAAAAGTTTTTTTAGTTTTACGGTTTTGTCTGTAATTTCCTCGCCTGCAAATTCTATCTTCGGTAATGTGCCGGCGACCTGCGCAGACTTGGCTTTCGCCACATATTCATCAATCGCTTCTCGTGCAACCTCTCTTGGTTTCTTCTCTATTCCTTTTTCGGAATAGTTAACAACCTTTTCGCGGACAGATTCGCCTATTGTTTTAAGTTCTTCGTAATGGCGTTCGGGAAAATTCATGGTTTTACAAGTTAAGTATAGCAAATTATAATTGCTTGTATTCTATGCGCGCTTAGCTCAGTGGAAGAGGGCGCACTCGCCCGTTTACACATTTTCGTAATTTCGCTATTCTAGTATCAGCTTAAGTATGCGCGCTTAGCTCAGTGGCAGAGCAACTCGTTTACACCGAGTGGGTCGGGGGTTCAAATCCCTCAGCGCGCACCAAAATAAAAAGCTACACATTGTGAGTGATCTTTCATTTTGAATATATCTGGGATTTGAACGACCGCAGCTCTAATTTTCAGCAGAAAATTTGAGCGAGGGGCGGCCTGCGAGCGCGAGGAGCGACGGCGACGAGCGACTTGTAGGGCAAATCCCTCAGCGCGCACCAAAAACTTGACTTGAAAGAATTTTTATGCTTTTTTAACTGCGGCAGGGCTTGTCCCTCGCCAAACGAACACTACAAAACTGAATAGGTGAAACAGAATGGCAATCCTAGAAACCATACAGGGAATTCTCTTGGCTATGTGGATCGCGATTGTGCTTTTCTTGCTCTCTGGCTTTTTCTTTATAGATGACAAGAAAAAAATCAGGGTCTTCATAGTGCGGGAACAAAGCGCCGCAATCATGGAACGCTTGGGCAAATTTAAAAGAGAAGTGCGGCCAGGTTTGCACTGGAAAATACCGTTCGTGGACAGAATCGCGGCGATCCTGAACTTGCGCGTACTTTCGCTGAATTTTTCTGCGGAGCACACGCGAACGAAGGATGAAGTCCTCGTGGACCTCAATTTCTCGGTGCAGTGGCGCATACGGAACGAGCGCGGTATGCCCTCTGCGGCATACTATGTCCTTTCGGACCTCCAGGCGCAAATTAAAAGCATGGTGTTGGACACAACCCGCACCTTGATTCCGGACACAACCCTCGACAACCTTTTCACTCGGAAAAATGATATAGCAAAGGAAGTCGAGAGTAAGATCAAAACGCTTATGGACGGCATCTTCAAGGAAAGCCCCGCAACAGAAGCACAGATATCAGCGATTGATATCATCAAGGTGCTGATTGAGGATATCAACCCTCCGGAAGCTGTGGCGGAAGCAATGAACGCGATTGAAGCCGAAAAACGGCAGACAATTGCGGCGAAGAGCAGAGCCGAAAACGAGCGCAGGCTCAAGGTTGCGGATGCCGAGGCAATGCGCGATGCGATCAAAACAATCCGGGAAGACAATCAAGGAATGTCTGAACGAGAGATCCTCGCCGCTTTCTTGGAAATGCAGCGCCTTGAGACATGGCGCACAATGGGCGCCGGAAAAACGGTGCTCATCGCCGGCGGCGACCCCATAACACGAGGCATAGTCGCTGGAAACGAAGCTACAAGAGAAGGGCAGGGCAGGGCCGACTAAAGGCCTCGCAAACGGGAGTTCAAATATGAACTCCCTATTTTTGTTGCGAGTTTTACTGATTAGGTTAAAATCTGATATATTAATCTACTCCTAATATATTATGGACAAAAAACTGCCAACACATATTGCGATAATCCCAGACGGCAATCGCCGGTGGGCAAAGAAAAAAGACAAACCTTCTTGGGAAGGCCATATTAAAGGCGCAAAAACTACAGAAGAGATAATCCGCGCCATTAATGATTTGGAAATAAAATATGTAACGATTTGGGGCAGTTCGTACGATAATCTTGTAAAAAGGACTTCAAAAGAGGTAGCGGTATTAGACAAGGTTTACCGCGATGGCGCGGAAAAACTTGCTAAAGACAAGGATGTAGTTAAAAAAGGCGTGCGTGTAAGATTTTTAGGCGAATGGCGCGAGTTCTTAACCCCCAAAACCATAACCGCAATAGAAAAAACAGAAGATCTAACTAAGAACAACACTAGGCGAGGCCTTACCATACTTATCGCCTACAATGGAGACAGAGAGGTAATAAACGCAATAAATAAGCTTGTTAGTCAAACGGCAAACGGCAAAATTAATGAAAACTCAATAAAACAGGCACTTTGGACTGCCGAACTACCCCCTGTTGACCTAGTTATACGCACAGGCGGCAATGAGCCACATCTATCTAATGGCTTTATGATGTGGGATACTCGCTATGCAGAACTCTACTTTAGCCCTAAAATGTGGCCGGAATTCACAAAATCAGACCTAAATAAGGCTTTGGATTACTATGCCAGCCGAGAAAGGCGGTTTGGTAAGTAGTGGAGGGAGAGGTGTAAAACAACTGTAAAACATGGGTGTGAAACACTTAAAATGTTTCACACTAGATGTTTCATACCCAAAGCGTGAAACACTGAGAATGTTTCACCTATGGAGAACCTATATATGTGTGAACGTGAAACATTTTGGAGCCATGTTTATACCAACTTAATTGTTTCACAGCAAACACTTTAGATCTTCTATAAGTAAAAGTCCTCGAGTGTTTCACACTAAGTGTGAAACACACACCATATGTTCTATAGTAGAACATATTTTGAAGTTTTATGTGAAACACTTGGTATACTACGAGAATGACCTATAAATCTGCGCTTGGGGCTAATGGTGAAAGTATAGCTTGTGAGTACCTAGTGGGTAAGGGATATAAGATCTTGGAGAGAAACTATAGGAAACCTTGGGGAGAACTGGATATTGTAGCTGTTTCGCCTGGTAAAACACTTGTTTTTGTGGAAGTTAAGACCGTTGCCGGAATAGACCCAGACTACACCGCCGAAGAACAACTAACCCAGAGCAAACTCACTAAACTCCAACGGACAGCAAGCCTATATGCAAATAAATACTTTGAAAGACATCCAGACGACGCCGGCTGGCAAATAGATCTAATAGCTATAAATATAGTGGGTGATGAGCATAGTGTGAAACATTACGAGAATATTTAAAATAAAAAGCGCCCGAGGGCGCGAAAATACGATTTATGTAGCGAGGAGATTAGGCTGCACGAGCCTGAAGTTGCCGCGATGCGTCTGCCTGATGCTTCCAATCCGCTCCAACTCCTGAAGAGCAACTGAAAACAATCTGTCGCCATCATCAACTTCAAGGCGCCCGCAGATATAATCTAGAGACGCCACCATGCCCGCTCGCTCGGCAAGAGCGCGTTTAATCCCATCTTCTGTTGCATTGATTAGTTCTTCCTGTTCCATAGGCACACCTTTAAGGTACCAAAAAAAATATATAAGAAATAGACTAAGGAGTCAAAGGAGGGTTGTGCGCGCTTTACAAATTGCCGATTATCTTCTATTATTTACCCCATTCAACACTATGCCAAGAACAAAAACAGCAAAAAAGGCCTTGCGCCAAAATATAAGAAGGCGCGTAAGGAATTTAAATAGAATCAAAAAACTAAAAGCCGAGATTAAGGCGTATAAAAAGACAGGGGATCTTGCTAAGGTTTATTCCGCACTGGATAAGGCTGCAAAAGTAAATCTAATTAAGAAAAATAAAGCGAGCAGACTTAAATCTCGCTTGTCGGCTCAACTTAAGGCGAAATCAACGAGCGCCTCTTCGTAGTCTAATTTGCCGGACTTTACTGCAGCATCATAGTCGGCGAGTGCCTCTATTTTGCTACGGTCTTTTAAACCAAAAATGAGCCCGTTAAATATTCTGGCGGGATCTTCTTTATTATCGCTAAAAAGCTTTTCAAGCGCAGTAAGTTTCTGAGTTGGAGTTCCGCCATATTTTAATGCGCCGGAGAGCGCGAAATAACTGCCGAGTTGCGCAGATTCCAGAGTAGGTTTTTTCATAAGAGCAACTTTATCAAGCTCTGTAACTATTCCCCATAAATCCTCTCCAAAATTTTCTTCCAGAATTTCTGTGTCTTCCGCACCAAGTTGTAGACCACGTTCTACGGCCTCGCGTTTTATAAAAGCGCGCAGCTCTGGCCCCTTACTTGGTAAGTCACAAAATCTTTGCACCACATCATCTGCAAGCAGAAAGTCAAAAGTTTTCGCTGGTTTTTTATCCGCAAGGACAATCAAGATTGTTTCTTTGTCTCCAATGTTTTCTTTTAGAAACTCTTTAACTTCTTTTTTGTTCTCCGACTCTAGAATATTCTCTACCACCGCAAACTTACGCGGCTCAAACATAGATCTGCTTCCTACAAAATTAAGCAAGCGCTCAAACTCTTTATCTTCCAGGACATTAAATTGCTCTAAGAACAGAGACGTGCCTTGTTTTTTTGAAGCACTCGAAAGCGTTTCTTTAAGGCGCTTGCCGCGCAAGTAAGAATTGGGGCCATAGATAAATATAATCATGCTTATTCGTAAACTGTCTCTTGTTTGGGTATAAGGTTTGGGTCTGTAGGCAGAGTAAGATAAAAAGTTGTGCCCTTGCCTAAAGTTGATTCTGCCCAAACTGTGCCTCCATGCTGCAAGATTATATTTCTTGCAATATATAGGCCTAAACCCGAGCCAACAGTTTGTACAGCAGAGGCATTCTTTGCTCTAAAAAACTTTTTAAATAATTTATCAATTTCTTCTGCGGGAACACCTATGCCTGTATCTTTAATACTTACCTGAATATAGGGTTTATCTTCTAGCCGTTCAATCTTAACCGTGACGGAACCGTTTTGTACGTTGTATTTTATTGCGTTATCAACAAAATTAGATATTGCTAAGCCTAGTTTTTCCGGGTCCGCCTTTAAAGGGAGGGGCGCCTCTCCGCCTTTATCAAAATAAAGGTTAACACCCGCTCTTTTCGCAAAAATAGAAGCACTTTGTAAAGAAGAGGTTAAAAATTTTATAATATCAATATTTTCAAACTTATAGCCGAATTTGCCTTCTTCTATTTTAGAAACATCCAACATATCGTTAACTATCTTGGAGAGGGCTTTCGCGGAGCCGAGGCCTTGTTCTGCAATATCTTTGTCATCGAGCGAAACCGAGTTGCTTTTTCTTAAAATATCAAAAGCCCAAAGCACACCTGTGAGGGGCGTGCGCAGTTGGTGCGCAGCAACGGTTATAAATTCCGATTTCGATTTTAACATCCCTATTTCTCTGGTCATATCTCTTATTACCTTAACAAAACCGTTTTCGCCTTCTGATATATTGAGGGCTGCAGTATAAACTCGCAATTCAAGCTCGGGGTCGGTAAACGACAAATCTGCAATTTGTGTATTAGATCCTTCTTCTGTTCTTTCCACAACTTGGGGGGCAAGAGATGGGAAAACAACCTGCACGAGAGTTTTTAGATTTTTATCTTTAATTCTCTCCGGCCCGATTTTTTTGCCGATAATATCACTTGCGCTCACACCAAAAATCCTTTCAGCTCCGGGATTAAAGACCAAAACCTTAAAATCGTTGTCATAAACCACAACTCCATCTGCAAGATTATCTACAATATCTGCCAAATATCCTTTTATTTCTTTTGCTTCGGCGCTAATTTTCTTAAGTTTAATAACTTGTAAAGCCAGTACTACGCCTAGTGTCACCGCAATTAGCGAAACAATTATTAAAAGATAAAATAACATTTCTGGTTAATTATACCCCGTTCTCTCTCTTTAAGCGCGCTACCAGTCCTTTAAAACCCAACATATCTAAATATTTTATAAGTTTTTCTGCATCTGGGGTTAAGGCTCGCAGATCTTTAAGCTTAATATCTATTTGCATGCCGGCATCCAATTTAGCAAGCTTCTTAGACATTAAAGCGCTTTCTTTGCCAGCTACAAGCTTTTTTAACAAAGCGGCATTAGACATGCCAAGCTCTTCAATCTCTTTATACATATCTTCAAGCGTGCCATATTTTTGTATAAGCATCGCTGCTGTTTTGGGGCCTATGCCTTTTACGCCGGGTATGTTGTCTGATGTATCTCCAACTAAACCCTTATAGTCCGCAAGTTTCTCCGGAGGCAGCAGAAAACGCTCTAAGACTTTGTCTTCATCGTATGTTATGCTCTCGCTTATGCCTTTTTTAGGCGTGATTGCTACCACTCGTTTGCCGCGCACTGCTTGTAAGATATCCAAATCGCCGGAGAATATAACTACATTTAAATCGTCGCTAAATTTCTTAGCCAGAGTCGCTACAATATCGTCTGCCTCCCAGCCGGGGTGTTCAATTCTTTTAATGCCGAGTAAATCAAAAATATTTTTAGACTCAATAATCTGTGGGATAAGAGTGCTGTCTGTTGGGGCCCGTGTTCCTTTATACTCTGCAAAATCTTTCTCTCTAAATGTAGCCTCCGGCGTGTCGTATGCAGCAACAACATACTCTGGTGCGCGCTCGCGCAGAATCTTTAAAAGGATGTTTGTAATGCCGTAGAGTGCGCCGGTTGGTTTGCCATCCGGAGAAGTGAAAGGCGGCAAAGCATGGAAGGCCCGGTGTATTAGAGAATTAGCGTCTATGATGAATAATTCTTTCATGTTGTTTTTCTCCATGTTCTATTTTTATCCAAGCAGTGCCGCGAGGCATAATTTTTTTCACTCTGTCTGCCCATTCCACGACTAAAATATTTTTGGGATTTTTAATAATATCAGTAAAACCCAACTGCTTTAGCTCTGCAGCATCAACCCTATAAGCATCTATGTGGATTAGTTTACCAAATACGGCAGATTTAGGCAGCCTAAAGCTCCTTAAAATTAAAAAAGTTGGGCTTGTCACGCGGCCCTTATAACCAAACGCCCGGGCAAATGCTTTAATAAATGTAGTTTTACCTGCGCCTAAATGCCCTTGTAAACCGATAATAACGGCTTGCTTCTTGTGTGGCTCTAGCTTGTTTGCCAACTCTTTGGCAAACGCGCGGGTATGGCGTACGCTCTTAGAAAAGACCTTCTTCACTCTTAATAGATAGGTGCTTAAATGCCAAAGGCTCGGCAACACGACCCGAAGGAGTTCTCCTTATAAACCCAAGTTTCATCAGGTATGGCTCGTAAACGTTCTCTATAATATCCTCATCTTCATTTAAGCTGGCTGAGATTGTTTTTAACCCAACCGGGCCTCCTCCAAACTTATTGATTAATGTTTGTAATATTAGCCTGTCGTGGAACTCAAGCCCCATTGAATCAATTTCCAGAACCTCTAACACTTTAATTGCGACATCGCGCGTAATTTCTTTTAGGTTATGCACTTCGGCATAGTCGCGGGTGCGCTTTAATAGGCGATTTGCAACACGCGGGGTAAAGCGGCTAGCGCGAGCCAGAATCTCTATAGCATCTGGCGTAATTTTTATACCTAAAATCTTTGCCGAGCGCGCAAGTATGCGCTCTATATCTTTATTATTATAATAATCCAGCCTAAAAATAGCGCCGAATCTGGAACGCAGCGGCTCGGAGAGCATATGCGCGCGTGTTGTTGCTCCAATTAAAGTAAACGGCGGCAGATCAATGGATAAGGTTCTAGCGCCTGCACCTTTACCAATTACAATATGCAGCTTGCGAGATTCCATAGCCGGATATAAAACTTCTTCAACCGCGCGGTTTAGGCGGTGAATTTCGTCAACAAATAAAATATTATTCGGCTCTAGATTGGAAAGTATCGCGGCGAGATCACCCATTTTTTCAATCGCCGGGCCAGTAGTAATTTTAATAGGCATTGCCATTTCTTTTGCAACTAGGTTTGCAAGAGTAGTTTTACCCAAACCCGCCTGTCCATAAAATAAAAGGTGATCAGCAGTTTCGTTACGCTTCTTAGCAGCTTCTAGTATTATTCCGAGATTTCTTTTTACGCTCTCTTGACCGATGTAATCTTCCCAATCGGTAGGGCGTAGAATTGAATCGATATTGTTGTCTTCTGGAGCTTCTTTAAATTTAGGAGTGGTCTTTTTGGGCATATTGCGTATTAATTTTAGCACCATCGATACACTCTTGACAAATACTTATAATACTGTTATAATGCGCCCGCGAAAGATTAAACCAGAGGCCTGCGGGCAGCGAATCTAAATCTAGATTTAAGGACGGTTTGGTTCCGACTGAGCCTATCCTCGGATTTTGATTCTTATCTCAAAGCTTATTTATAAGTATTTGAGTGTTGCCCTTCCCGGGTGTGCCCGCAGACCTCTGGTTTTTCTTATACCCCAACCCGCCACTCAATGGGGCCTGTAACTTTTTCTACTTCTTCCAAGGTTGTAACGCCGGAGAGATATTTTAATATTCCGTCCGCTTGCATACCCACAAACCCGTGCGTTAGTGCAATTTTGCGTATAGCAGACTCCGATGCATCACTTTTAATAAGCTCTTCGTATTCTTCGCCGAATTCCAAAAATTCAAAAACACCGACTCTGCCTTTGTAGCCACCTGTACACTTTGCGCACCCCACAGCTTTATATAATGCGGGCGTTTTAAACGACGGGGCTAAATATTTTGGCAAGGTTTTTATAAAACTTTCTATTTTCTTTCTATCTCCTTCTGAAAATTCCGCTTTTACTTTGCAATTTTCGCATAGTTTACGCACAAGCCGCTGGGCGATAACAAGCGTAAGCGAGGGGCCTAGCACAGATGTTTTAGCACCCATATCTATTAAACGGGGTATTGCGCCCATAGCATTGTTTGTGTGGAGCGTTGAAAAAACCAAGTGTCCAGTTAACGATGCATTTATTGCAATTTCCGCTGTTTCTTTGTCGCGAATTTCGCCGACTAATATCATATCTGGGTCTTGCCGCAATATTGAGCGCAGGCCGGACGCAAAAGTGTAGCCAGCACCATTGTCAACTTGTGTTTGCTGAATACCGCTTAAGTGGTATTCAATTGGGTCTTCAACTGTTATTATTTTTAACTCCGGGTTTGCAACAGATTTTAAAAACGCGTAGAGAGTTGTTGTTTTACCACTGCCGGTGGGGCCGGTCACCAAAATCATTCCATTAGGGCGTTTTATTTCTTTTTTGGCAACATCCTCTAAATCTTTGCGCAGGCCTAATTGCGTGAGAGTTATTGAAATAGCGCTGGGGTCAAGCACCCGCATAACAACCGCTTCGCCAAATTCAGATGGAATAACAGAAAATCTTATTTCAATATCACTCCTACCTACACGCACTGTAAAACGGCCATCTTGTGGAGCATCAGTTATGTTGATTTTTAATCCAGAGAGAAGCTTCATCCTATTTAAAAGAGTTCTGTAGCGCTCTTTGGGTAGGCGCCAAGCATCATATAACACGCCGTCTATCCTAAAACGCATAAGCGCATCTTCTTCTTTTGATTCAAAGTGAATGTCTGATGCGTGAATTGCAAGAGCCGAAGCGAGCACAACGCCAAGCGTATGAGTGGTTGAGTCTGTCTTTGAGGCGCCGCCATCCAAAACACGCTCTATATCTTCTACTTTCGCAACTGCCTTTTTTAGATCTCCAAACTCGCCCTCGGTTATATCAACCCGCGAGACGAGCTCCGGCAAATCACGCGAAAGTTCTTTATATCTTTTTAAACCCCTTTCAAGAGAAGATTGGGAACAAACAAAAACCTGTACAGAATATCCTTTAGACTCCAGCCCTTTTATTACTTTCATAGCCTCTTTAGATTTTGGTAGAATTGAGGCAATTATTGCATCCTTGCCTTTTAGCTTAAAAGGGACTAAGTTTGCCGACTTTGCTATATCTTCCGGCGCAAGTTTTAGGGCGGATAAATCCGTAGGTATAAAATCTAAATTAACATAAGGAAGATTTAGGGTTTCTGCCAAGCGCTTTGCTTCGCGCTCCTCGCCTTCGCGCCGCATTATTGCAAGCTTTTGCGCAACAGCATCAGACGTGTTTGTAAACTCAGGCATTTATAAAATAATAATACTAATATACGAATTGTACTAATGATACTAATAGTTAACGAATGAATTCATTTGTATTATTCGTTGCATTCGCATGCATTCGTAGATTAGTATTACACTTATATAATATGGCAGGGCATTCAAAGTGGCACCAAATTAAACATAAGAAAGGCAAAGAAGATGCCGCACGTGCACGGGTGTTTTCTAAACTCGCAAATGCAATTTCGGCAGCAGCAAAATCTGAGCCTAATCCAGATTTTAACCCAACGCTGCGCAGCGCCATAGAACGAGCAAAAAAAGAAAGCATGCCAGCCGAAAATATAGAACGCGCAATTAAAAGAGCAACCGAAGCAGGCAACTTAGAAGAAATATTTATAGAAAGCTATGGGCCGGAAGGCGCTGCTATAATAATTGAGGGATTAACACAAAATAAACCGCGCAGCATAAATGAAATTAAGATACTTATGGGTGAGCACGATATTAAATTAGCCGCACCAGGAAGTGTAAAATGGAGTTTTGCAAAAACCGAAGATGGATTTACCCCAAATTTTAAAACTGATATATCCCAAGATGCAAAAGATAAAATTACAAAATTTATAGAAGCAGCAGAAGAAAGGGAAGACATTAATAGTGTTTATGCAAATATATAGATAGATGGTTATTTTAGGTATTGACCCTGGCACAACTCTCATTGGTTTTGGAGTAATTGAAAAATCAAAAAATGGGCTTGGCTTTGTAGATTATGGGGTTATAAAAACAAAAGGCAATAATATCGAAAAGCTCAAGACTATAGACCAAGAAATCCAAAAAATATTAAAAGAATATAAACCTGAAGTTGCGGGAATAGAAACACTATATTTCTCAAAAAACCAGAAAACCGCACTTTTAGTTGCTGAAGCAAGGGGAGTAATACTCACAAACCTAGCCAAACAAAATATAAAAATAATGGAATTTGACCCCACGAACGTAAAAGCCACGGTAGCCGGATATGGCAGAAGCGACAAATTAGGCATAAAAAGAGCAGTTGAGTTAACTTTAAAATGTGGAGAATTAAAAAAAGAAGACGATGCAATTGATGCTCTTGCTATAGCCCTTAGAGTAAGTTTTGAGAGGGGGGTGAATAAAGGGGTTGACATACTCAAAACCTGATATAAACTTTGCTGAAAATAAGGTCGAAAAAGTAACAAATAAATGGCAATAAAGACATCAACCCTATTGTCTGAAGATTTGCTGGAAAGCGACGAAAGTGAAGAAATGGGCGAAGAGGAAGACGACGATGCAGACGAGGAAGACGACGATGAGGATGAAGATTGGGGCGAAGAGGAAGACGACGATGCAGACGAGGAAGAGTAACGCCTGACTCAAAGCAAACCCCCGCCTTGGCGGGGGTTTGCTTTTTGGGTAGACTATAGATTCATGCAAAATATGATTGACCGCGTACGTAAATATTTACGTAAATACTTAAATAAATATTCAAAGAGGCAGTTAAAACAGTGGGCTGTACGCGCAGGGGTGGCTCTTGCAGCATTTGCTGTGTTTTTTGCAGCAACAGGAGCTCTCGCCTTTGCGTATTTTTCTTATACCTTGCCTCCAATAGAGGAAATCAATAACAGAAAAACTGCAGAATCTACAAAAATATACGATCGCACCGGCGAAGTTCTTCTTTACGAAATAAGAGGTGAAGAAAGGAGAACTATAATATCCTCCGAAGACATACCTGAATATATGAAACTCTCTACAATAGCCGCGGAAGACGAAAGATTCTATGAAAACCCAGCTTTTGACTGGCAAGGAATATTGCGCGGCATATGGGCAGGAGTTTCTACTGGGCGGTTCCAGGGCGGATCCACTATCACGCAACAGCTTGCTAAAAATATATTCCTTGAACCTAAACGCAATATAAAACGAAAATTAAAAGAGCTGGTTTTAGCAATGCGGCTAGAACAAACCCACACAAAAGATGAGATACTAACTCTTTATCTCAACCAAGTTCCTTATGGAGGGAATATCTATGGCATAGAAGCAGCAACACAGGTTTATTTTGGCAAACCAGCAAAAGACCTTACGCTAAACGAGTCTGCACTTTTAGCAGCACTCCCAAAAGCGCCTTCGTATTATTCGCCATGGGGAGATAATGTTCCAGATTTAATTAGCCGAAAGAACACTATTCTACAAAAGATGTATACCCTTGGGTATATCGGCGAAGAGGAGAAAGAAGAAGCGCAAAAAGAAAGCCCAGAGATTATGCCAAGAACAAAAGCGGGTATAAAAGCGCCCCACTTTGTGGTTTATGTGCAAAATTACTTGCAAAATAAATATGGCGAGCAATTTTTACGTACGGCAGGCTTAAAAGTTACAACCACGCTTAATTGGGAAATGCAGGAGCTGGCTGAAACTGCTGTAAAAGAAGGCGCAGATAGAAACACAGAACTATACGGCGGCAAAAATGCGAGCCTGATTGCGCTTGACCCGCAAAATGGCGAGATTCTTTCTATGGTCGGTTCGGCGGATTACTTTGATATAGAAAACGAAGGTAATTTTAATGTAGCGGTGTCTGGCCTAAGGCAGCCGGGCTCGGCTTTTAAGCCGTTTGTTTACACTGCCGCTTTCCAAAAAGGATACAGCCCCGAAACTATAGTTTGGGATGCAGAAACTGAATTTGATACAACAGGCGATCCGAGCCGTAGTTATAAACCGCAAAATTTTGATGAGAAATTCCGCGGACCAGTAACCTTAAAAGAGGGCCTTGCTCAATCTATAAACGTGCCGTCTGTTAAAGCATTCTATTTAGCTGGAATTGGGGATAGCATCAATTTAGCAGAGAATTTTGGAATTACCACTTTAAAAGACAGAGAAAGATTCGGGCTAACGCTTGTTTTAGGAGGAGGAGAGGTAAAGCTTATTGAACTTGCAAGCGCATACGGAGTTTTTGCCGCTGATGGTATGAAATACGAAACAACTCCAATAATAAAAATTGAAACTGAAGGTGGCAGAATTTTAGAAGAGTGGAAACCCAAAGGAGTGAGTGTTATAGATCCTCAATATCCGCGGCTTATAAACCAAATATTATCTGACTCTAATTTAAGGGCACCACTTTTCCAAGCTAGCGCCCCTCTTACAAGGGTTTCAGGCTACCAAGTGGCGCTAAAAACAGGAACCACGAACAACTATATAGACGCTTGGGCGATGGGGTATGCGCCGAATTTAGTTGTAGGAGTTTGGGCAGGCAACAACCACAGAGAACCGCTGACGGCCCGCGGCAGCAGTATTCTTGCCGCCGTACCAATTTGGCATGATTTTATGAGCGTTGCTTTACCTATGCTTCCGCTGAAGACCTTTGCTAAACCGACATCCATAGAACAGTCTAATATAGCTGTTGTGCGCGGAGAATTCCCACAAGAAGATAGAGACAACCCTCATTCAATTTTGTACTATTTATCGAGATTGGATGATCCGCAATTTGAAAACTGGGAGTTGGGCTTAGAAAGCTGGCTAAAATCGAACCCCGCTCCCGACTTTAGTAAATTTGCAGTTAGCGGGGTGGCAGAATCCTCGCTTTACCCCGCACGGCCTTTTATAAACCTAATCAGCCCAAAAAATGGCGAAGTGGTAGAGGGCAAGCTTTTAGTAGAGGCAAATATAACTAGCAAAGAATCAATTAGAAAGATTGAAGTATTTTTGAACGACACACTTATAGACTCCAAAAATGGAAATTGGGTAGATGATTATACATACAGGTCAAACTTTTCTACCAACCTCTTACCAAAACAGAACAAACTGCGTATCGTGGTAACAGACGAATCTAAAAGAGAAGAGGTTAAAGAAGTAATATTTTATCTGTAAAAAATATTACGTTTTTATAGGCATTACAACGTAGATATAAGAGTCGTCTTTTGGAGATTTTATAAGACCAGGCTTGTTGTTTCCGTTTAAAGACAAGGTTATTTCATCGCTATTCTGTGCTTTAACCCCATCTAAAATATACTTTAAGTTAAATGTGATCTCGGAATCCTCACCTTTTATTTTGCAAGCTATCATATATTTGTTTTCTCCTAGTGAGTTATCGCCAGAATAGACTTCTAATGTCTTTTGGTTTTTAGTGCGCAGATTCACATCTTTTATACGCGAAGTAAAAGAGCTTGCAAGCTTTAGTGCGCTTAAAAGCTCTTCGCGCGGGAGAGTTATTTCTGTTTCAGAGCTTGAGGGTATTATTGCTTCGTAATCCGGAAATTTACCATCTATAACTCTGGAGATTAAATCAACATTCCCAGCAGAAATAAGCACTTGGTTTGCCTCTGCGTATAGCGTAACTTTGTCTTCTTCTGCAAACCTTATTATTTTTATAATCGCCTCAACAGACTTTAACGGCAAGATTAAGTTGAAGCCCGTTTCTGGCTGTTCGTGAACGCCGCGATTTTTTATTTTCTCTTCCGCGAGGCGGAAGCTGTCTGTCGCCGCAATTTTTACAACTCCTGCTTCCGAGGAAAACAAGGCCCCGTTTATCTCTGGCCTCAAGTCGCTCGTTCCTGCGGCAATAACTACCCGTTCCAATGACTTTCCAAAAACATCTTTATCTAAAACAACTTTGTTTTTCTTTGACTCTAACTGAGGAATAATGGGGAATTCGCTCTTGTTTTGCCCTTGTACCAGAGCTTCATAACTATCGGTTTGGATAATTAAATTATTTTCCCTGTTTTTAAGGTTTATTCGCTCGCTGGAAATATTATTAACTATACTTGAAAAAACGCCGTACGGAACAGAAACTGCGCCGGCTTCAATTATTTTGCCGGAGAGCGCGCAGTTTATTCCTATTTCCAAATTTGTGGAAGAAACTTTTATTTTATTACCTTGGGTTTCCAGCAAAACATTTGCCGTCATCGGCACGTTTGGATTTACACCAACACCAGAAGTGAGCGCATCCAAACATTTTTTTATATTGCTTTTTAACACTACTAACTCCATATTAATTATTTTATTTATATAAACTTATGTTTTATTAATTATGTTAATTCTGTGAATTATACTCTATTTAAAAATTAACTTCCTGTTAATTAAGTGTTATTAATTTTTCCCGGTTTATTTTTATACTCATTTGTTTTAACAGTTTATCCTAGTTTGTTTAACTCCTCTTTTATAGTTTCAAGTTTTCTTTGTAAATTTGTGTCTTTAGGCAATTGGTCGCTTATTTTCTTGTGTGAATATATGGCTGTAGTATGGTCGCGGTTGCCGATTTTTGCGGCTATGTACGGGTAAGACATATTAAGCACGTTTCTTAGTATATAGATGGTTATTTGGCGAGGCTCTATAAGCTGCTTATTTCTTGATTTGCTGATTAGCTCATTCGGGGATATCTCAAAAAAGCTTGCAACTGTGTTTATGACTTGTGTTGGTGTTATGTTTGGCGCGGCTTTTTGGGTGATTTCGTTTATTATTTTTTCGACAATAGGTGCCGAGAGATCTTTAGAATACGCGCTTTGGTGGAATACGAGCTTGTTTAGTATACCCTCTATTTCTCTTATGTTTTTTTGCGCCTTTTTGGCTATTAAATCTACTGTTTCATCGCTAAGAGTTACGCCACGCTCCTGCATTTTGGTTCTAATGATAGCAACCCTTGTTTCGTATTCCGGCAAACCTACATCTACCGTTATGCCGGCCTGGAATCTGCTTGATAGCCTTTCTTCAAGCGTTGGTATTGCTTTAGGCGGCCTATCAGAAGATATTATTATGTGTTTGTTGTTTTCGTATAGCGCGTTGAATGTGTGGAAAAATTCTTCTTCTGTTTTTTCTTTTCCGCCGATAAATTGGATATCGTCAATTATAAGCACATCAATGTGCCTGTAGGCAGCTTTTATATCTTCCATCCTTCGGTTTCTTATTGCCCAAACAACGTCGCTTGTGAATTTTTCGGAACTTACATACTTTACCTTTACTTTGCCTCCGTATAACAACTTTATTTCGTTGCCCATTGCTTGTATCAGGTGAGTTTTACCCAAACCAACTCCTCCATATATGAAAAAAGGGTTATATTTAACCCCTACACTTTGTATTATTGCGCTCGCAGCATTAAACGCGAGCTCATTTGACGGCCCCACAACAAACGATCCCATAGTGTATTTTGGGTTTAGGTTTGTTTCGGGGTCTACCCGCATTTCTTGGAAGATTAATTGTTTCTTTTCTGCAGAAGCGCTTTGCGGTTGTATTTTGGGCCTTGCTTTTACCAAACTGCCCTCTACAATGTACTCAACTTTTTTAATAGAATCTTTATGTGTGCGGAGTGAGCCTAAAATAATTTTGTTGTACTTAGAGCTTACCCATTCTTTGGCAAAATGGTTTGGAAGAGCAACAAAAACGGAGCCTGCATCGTCCATTTTTGCCAGCTTGCTGTTTTTAAGCCAAGTTAAGAAGTTTGGCCGAGAAACTTGTAATTCCAACTCCCCTAAAACTGTTTCCCATAGTTCCTCGGCTGTTGTCATGCTTATAATCTTATTGATTTACAGCCCCCAGTCAAATATCCACAATCTGTAGAAACTGTTAATTTATTGTGGAAAACATAGACAAAGTCGCTCGGATAATGCGCCTAATGATTAGCGTGTTAAATAACTCCCCAAACCCAGGTTTATTGTGCTAATTTTAGATTACTATTGTGGTTTCTGTTTGGATATAGTAATATTTCTTCTATGTCGCGTACGTATAACCCTAAAAAGAAAAAGCGTTCCCGAACGCACGGCTTTTTGAAGAGAAAAAGAAGCTCTGGCGGAAGGGCTATAATGCGCCGAAGGCGGCAAAAAGGCAGAAAACGGCTTATTATTCCGGTAAAGAGAAGGCACTAATGCTTGCCAAAAAATTCCGCTTGCCGGTAGGCTCTTTTCCTAAAAATATTAGGGCCGCGGGCAGTGGGGAATTTACTTCTCTAAGAGTTTTTCCTAACAAACTTACATATAACAGGTTTGGAGTTGTGTTTAAATCGGGCACAATAAAGTCTGCAGTGCAGAGAAACAAACTTAAAAGGATTGCGTTTGATTGGGCAACTAATTTTTTAGTGAGTAGTGCGAGTACGGGGTACAAAGACGTGCTTTTAATATTTTATCAAGGAGTTCCCAAATTAAAAAAACAAGATATTATAAAAGAATTACAAAACTATGAGCGCTTTATTCAATGAACTTCTATATAGGCCGTTTTTAAATGCCTTAGTTTTTTTGTATGAAAATGTAACTTTCGGCGACTTGGGTCTTGCTATTATTGCATTGACTATTATTATTCGCATTATTCTTTTTCCGCTTTTCCATAAATCTGCACACTATCAGAAAATTACTCAAAGCCTGCAGCCAAAGTTAAAGAAAATTCAGAAGGACCATAAAGACAATAGAGAAGCGCAGACAAAAGCCATGCTTGCCCTATACAGCGAGCATAAAATAAATCCGTTTACTCCAATTCTGCTTCTTATCGCCCAAATTCCTATTCTTATAGCCCTGTTTTTGGTTATAAAGGGGGGATTTTCTGAAGAAGCACTTTCTTCGCTTTATTCTTTTGTTCCGAGGCCGGAAGTTATAAACGATAAATTTTTGGGTGTAGTTGATTTAACACAAATGAACATCTTTGTAGTTTTGCTTGCCGTTGCCGCGCAGTATATGCACGGCAAACTTACACTCTCTAAAAGAAAAAGTGGCGAAGAACCTAGTAAGGCAGAAGAGTTGGGCAGAAAAATGGTTTTTATGGGACCGGCGATAACATTTATAGTGCTCCTTAATTTCCCTTCTGCTTTAGGGCTTTATTGGCTAACTAGCACGAGTTTTTCGCTTATACAGCAGGTGATAGTAAACCGCCAGATAAATAAGAAAGTTGAGAACCACCAGATACAAAATAGCCGCGAACGGCGTTTGAGCTAAATTTTAGCTAGTTTAAGGCGCGAGGAGGAAGATGTAGTCGTAGACTACAATGACGACGAGCAACAAGAAAATAGATAAAATTTAGCCAAACCCAAAGGGATACAGCTAATTTATAAGAATCACAGTGTCCTTCCTCGCTTGGCGTACCACTACGGGTACGCCTTCGTCGTCACTCCTTGTGCTTCTTAAAATTAGCTAGTATCGCCGCCGTGTTTATTTTGTATCTGGTGGTAAAAGACAGCGGAAGAGGGTAGACAATAAGCAAAAATTAAGTTAGAATCCCTGCACGATGCAGGAACTAAGCGACGCTTTAAAAATACTAGTTGAATCTATGGGTTTTAGGGAAGTTAGCGCGGAGCATGACCCGGCTTATAGAAAAGTTTCTATAGTTGTTGGAGACGACCCTAATATTTCTAAATATTTGCCCACGCTTGTGGTTAATCTAAACCATGTTGCGCGCCTTATCAGTAAAAGGCTGGATTTGGGGCCCGTTGTGGTTGATGTTAATAATTATAGAAAAGAACGCGACATTCTTATTATTGATTTAGCAAAAGCTGCCGCGCGAAAAGCTGTTGCTACAAAAGAAGCCGTGCAATTGCCGGCGATGAATGCATATGAGAGGCGTTTGGTGCATACAGAGCTTTCAATTAGGCCGGATGTTACAACAGAAAGTTCGGGTGAAGGCAAGGAGAGATTTGTTGTTGTAAAGATTACGGAGTAGGCCGTAGAGAAAGTATTAAGTTCTAATTTCTAAGTTCTATTGAAGTTATATTTACTTAAGTCTTAAGGAATTAGATCTTGATTAGAAATTAGTACTTAGAAATTTATTAATTTATCCTCCAAGAATTTCCGGGTTAATTGTATTTAGTATCAGCCACGCGCCTATTAGTAATAGTAAACCATACACTGCTGCCCATATCCATTTTTTTGCGTCATCAACCTGTGATTCGTTGCCACCCGAAGAGGCATATCTTATCCCGCCGAATACTATAACTCCAAGTGCGACCAGTGCACCTATTGCTATTGCCCAGCCGAAAATATTGTTGATATCAAAGCCGGGCAAAATTCCGCCCACTCCAGTCTCTATAGCGGTTTCTACTTCTTCTTGCACGTCCTGGGCCCAAACCTTGTTTATTAGAAAATTAATCATGTGATTTTATACTGTTTTTTCCCATCCTCCGCTTTCTGTCTTTTCCCAGCGGTCCAAGGTTGTGGTTTTTGGTCTTCTTGCCGCTACTCTTCCTCGGCCTGCGCTTGCGAGTTTTGCGACTACAGGCCTATTTGCAAGAAATATAGTCATAATCATTGTTGCTGTTCTAACTGGCAATGCGTTTATTATCGGAATAAACTCTATCATTGAGCCGGCAGTATATGTTAGGTTTCTTATACCTTTCATTATAAGCCAAAATTGTATTGTGGGGTATGCGACAACGTTTATAAGGATACTTATTGGAATTCCGATAAGAGTTAGGTCTGCTATAACCTCCGCAATATCTGCCGTGACTGTTACCATCAACATCAGTATTGCCTCTACCATGCTTATTTTTTTCTCGTTCTCTGCCATATTTTTATTCCTTCATTTCTCTTTTCTGCTCTAAAAGCTGTTCCGGATTTGTTGTAATAAGCTTATCTTCAAAGTAAGACGGCACAATTTGTATCGCAGCGTGCTTAAGCCCTGCAATAAACAGGCCCTGGCCTACCCCTGCCTCCAAAAGATAATTTTTTTCGGTCTCTGTTAGATTAAAAGCTTTTGCGGTTATGTCCACTGTTGCTGGAGCTTGTTTTAGCAACAGCTGTATAGAAGAGTTTGTTATAATCGGCCGGCCGTAGGGAGAGTTCATGAAATCTTCTACGTCTTGCGTAATTGTTGATACTCCTAAGTAATATTTTCTCGCTCTTTTTACTAAGCCGTATAAAAACGTGGCAGAATCCGGATATTTCATCATAAGCCATGCTTCGTCTACAATCATAATCCGTTTTTTAAATTCGGCTCTTACCAAATTCCAAACGAAGTTTAAAATTACATACATTGCGATGGGGCGCAGTTCTTCTTCCAGATCTCTTATAGAGAAGACTACAAGCCGGTTTTTTACATTTATATTTGTGGGTTTATTAACGAAGCCCGCGAAACTGCCTTCGGTAAACCTATACAGCCTTGTTGCCATTTCGTGTCCGCCTTCCATCCCCTCCAACACTGTTTTAAAATCTTCTAAAAGAGGCGGTTCTTTGCCCGTAAAGTCTTTGCCGGGTTCAATGTCTCGAGAAGCGTAAGTTTCTGTTATCGCGCGGTCTAGCATCGCTTCTTCTTCTGCAGAGATTTTACCGAGCATAAGTTTAATTAGCCCAGTTAAGTTAATAATGTGAGTTTTTAAAACCTCACCTGGCTCTTCACCCTCCGGGATAATTGGAATATCAAACGGATTTATGTGGTTCTCTGAATCAAGCGATATTTTTAGCACACTTCCGCCCATTGCCTCTGCAAGGTTTAAATATTCGTTTTCTGGGTCTATAACCAAAACATCTGTGCCTACCATCAGCGATCGCACCATTTCCAGTTTTGTAGCATAGCTTTTACCAGCGCCGGATTTTGCAAAAATTACTGTGTTTGCGTTTTCAAGCGAGAAACGGTCAAAAACTATAAGCGTGTTGTTGTGTCTGTTGATGCCGTATAAAATCCCTTTATCCGATGTAAGCTCTAGTGAAACAAACGGGAAAAAAGAAGAGAGGGGCTGGGAGTTTAGAGGTGAATGTATCTGTAGTTTGTCGGTGCCCAATGGGATTGTGGACATAAACCCATTTAATTGCTCAAACGAAGCTGGCTTCGCCTCCACTAATTTGCTGTCTAAAATGCTTTTTATTTCGTTTTCGGTTTTGCGCAGCTCTTCTTCTGTTTCGCCGTATATTGTAATGTACATAGCCACGTTAAATAGTTTTTCCCGCGCTTGCTGGAGCGCGTCGCGAAGCGTTTCTATGTCATTAAAGGCGGTTTCGAGCATCGGGTCGCGCACCTTGCCTTTTTCTTGTGAATCTATTATTTGAGACTCAATTTGCGCCGCTTTTTTGCGCAGATTTTTTAGTGCAATACCCGTGTCTGTCGGGCTTATAAAAATAGAAATATCCAAAAGGCTCGGCATGTTTATAATTGGAGAAAACCACCCACTTGCCAGATATCTCGGGTAGTTCAATACAAACATTGTTTTTGCAACTTTTGATTCCATCTTAAGGTATTGTGCTTTTACTTCTATTGAGTTCGGCGCGATTATGTTTTCAATAACTTTCTCTGCGTCCGCGCTTTTAGGTTGTATTTCGTGGCGCTCTGTCGTCGAGGGGTTGTAGAAGTTGTAGTAGAGCTCTAAGAGTTCGGCGTCTTCTAAGGCCACGGCGCGCAGGCCTATACGCCGCAAGCCAGACACTACTTGGTCCGCGCGCTGGTTTAGCTGCTCGCGGCGCACTGGGTCGATTTTTGCCTCAGTTTCTTCGGTTTTTACTTTGCTTTTTGCCGTAGGTATTGCAATTGGGTTATATGGCACCACTATAAAGAAACTTTTTGTCATCACGGCGTTTTCTCCAACGAAGGAGCGAATAAATGCAATATATTCGTTTATTTGCGTACGCAAAAGCTCGTTTTCTTCTTTGTTTTTTCTCTCTTCAAGACGCTGCAAATAAGATTCAATGTTTAATTTGCGCGAGTGGATGTTTATTTGTATTTCAAAATCAAGAGAGTTTAAAAAGTTTTGGTAACCGTAGGTAATGAGCGTTTGTTCTTCGTCTGATTTAAGATCAAAGTTTACGCCGTCAACGAGAATTATTCTGCGGAGTCCTCCGTTTTTTAAGACAACTATGCCGTCTTTAATACTATTTATGTCTACAAATTGTTGAGTTCTGCCGGCGTCTTCTTTTGGCATAGTTATATATTAACGATAATCTACCCTTCTTGCTATTTCTTTATCCCCAGTTATGCGCTGTATTGCTTCGTATTGCTCTTCTTTCTCTTTGTCTTTAAATGGGTTGAATATGTGTGGAGTGAAACTTTCGCGTTTTGGTATTGCAGATTTTGTTGTCGCTAGTTTTTCGCCGATGTTACGCAATGCTCCGCCTGGGATTTTTTGTTCCGGTGCAGGAGTTTTTGTCTTAAATATATACAATCGCGGAGACCAAATGTATTTAAAAGCCGAGAACGCAACAGTAATGGCGCTGCGGCCGTGAATTTTTACGAAAGCCAGTGCTGATGCCGCCGCACCTAAAACAACAGTTATTAGAAACCAAAGCCAAAGCTCAACTATAAAGAAAAACACAAAAGACAAAAAACCTGCGGCTGCGATGTATAAGAATTGCTTTAGCGTAAATGGGCCAAATATTTTATCCTCGGTCTCTATAAATTGAGGAACCTGAAACTGTGGCATTATTTTCCATCTTTTAGGTCTATAATGTTTTCGGGGTCAACATTATTTTTGGGACCGGTTTGTTTCGGTTTAAATGGATCTTCCGGGGTTTGAAGAGCCGAGTAGTTTATAATTTTAACTTTTGGAGGTGCCGTTCTTGCGCTTTTAACCTCTTTTTTAGGTTCGTAGCCATCACCCTCACCTATGTCTATTTTTGCAGTGCTGCCTGCTTGCCGGCCCTCTTCTCTTTCTTTAAATACCGGGCGGAGGTAATCATTTTGCGGCTTTGCAACCGGTTTTATCTCTTCTGCGGCGTGCAAAACATACGGTGCCGGGTGCTCGGTTTCTTTAATTTGTTGTTTTGGTGGAGTTTGTGTCATGCGCGAGAGAATTTTTGCGCGCACTTCTTCTGCAGCCCCGGCTATTGCTTTTTCGTTAATATCTATAAATTTTTTTAATTCTCCCGCTACTTCTTCAGGCTTAATCAGCCCTAAAATTGCAAACGTTACAATTTGGTGGAAGGTGATATCGTCATCCGGGTCAACATCTAAATTATATTTGTTTGATATATTCGCAAGCGTTTCTGATATTTCTTCGGATTCCAACAGTGTTTTAACCACACCAGTGGCATTTTGAATATATTTTTGTATAGTCTCTGGAGTTAAGTTGCTATAATTAATCATAGATTATTATTTTTTATCTCCACCTCCTTCTTCTTTGAACTCAATAGGTTTATGTTCTTTAAACGCTTTGTGCGCTTTTTGGAAGCTGTCTTTGGCAATATCAAGTTTTGTCTCACCCATTTTTACTCGGATTTCAAGAACGTCTTTACGGGTTTGAACTTGTTCTGGAGTAAAACCTCTTTCAGCTATGTGTGCCGGATCTTTTAACTTCTCTAATTCTCTTAGTGTTTTATTTATATTGTCTTCAATTTTAACCATTTTTTCTCCGAGGCTAGCAACATAATCTTCTGCTCTTTTACCAGATACTGTTTTAGGCAAAGCAAAGTCTTTTAGCGGCTTAACATTGCCGAGCCCTTTGTTTATTGTATCCAATATTCTTTCTTTAACTGGTTTTTTCTTTGATATGCCAGTTTCTTCGCCGTAGAATTTTGCATAGTTGCCTGCGACTTCTAAACCGCGACCCAGCCCAGCGGCCATCCTTCTAAGTCTTCCGGGCCTTGATTGCGCTTCTGCTGGCGGAGTTGTTGGCGCCTCTGGCGGTGAGGGTGGGGTTGGCGGTTGTTCAGGTTGTGCCGCACCAACTCCTCCTTCGTACAGGTCAGCCATGGTGTCGGTACTCGGTCTTTCCATGCGTTCAAACCACTCTGCTGTTCCTTCCGGCGCTTGTGGTACTCCTCTTAATCTCTGTTCCATTAATATAGGTCTTGTGCTCGGCGCGCCCATCTGGTATGGCCCCTGTGGCCCACTTGGGCCTACTCCAGGGCCTCCTCCGGCAGCGCCCATACCAAATCTGCCCATAAACCTTCCAGCTGGGGCCAACACTCCTCTCCCCATTAAACCAACAGCTCTGCGAGTTGCAAAAGTTCCAATTCTAGCTGCGCTTTCTGCGCCGGTAAGCCCAAGCTTTTGTGCAACTATCAGACCACCTATCATTAGACCCGATACGGCTATTATCCCGACTATATTGTTAATTGGGTCAAAGTTTTGAGGATCAATTAAATTATCCGATGCTACAAGGCCTATCGCCAGAAAAAGTAGAACAGCCGGGTAGAAAATAATCCAGTTTGTGAATGTCTCGTACCATTTTTTCCACTGCCCGCTAAAACCTGGGAATACATTCGCCAAAAGAGCAAGCGGCATCAATATTAATAAGAAAGTTAGCGCCACGTATCTTATAACAAGCATAACAGCTGTTGCTATTAGTGCAAAGAAAGCTATAAGACCGAATATAGCCCGCATTATAACCCCCATTAGTCCGGCTAATATACTTAGCATGAAATCTAGACCCGGTATTGCTGGAATTTCAAACCCAAATAGTTTTGTTATTTCAAAGTTTTTAATACTGTTAAGCGCGCCAGTAATTGTACTGCCGAAATTTCCAATAGATGAGATACTCATAGGTGTACCAGTGGTTTTGCCGACCATTGCTAGTAGTGCTTCTCCAATTCCGTTGCTTATAAAAATAATTGTTGTTGCTATTAGCCAGCTAAAGTTTATTAAAAGCGCTATTACAATAAGTTTTGGCAGAGCTTGTTTTATTTGAAGGTTTTCTCGCCGCAGCATTGTTGCAAATGCTATTGCGATTATTGCTATTACAAAGCCAATATTTGTAAGTCCAAGAGTTATGTTAAATCCTATGGCTGCTGGCCCATTTGGGTCGCTCAATTTGATACTTAAGGCTGCTGCACCTTTTATCAAAATCGCCGCAAAGAGTATAAGTATTGATACTAGTGATTCAACAATAAAACCTAGTATCGCTACCACTAGATTAACCAGCAATCTTGGTATAAAAAGCGCTACGCTTTTCAGACAACTTACTATACCGCTGCAATCCCAAGGCGGCAGTATACTGCCTGGATTTGAAGGGGGTGGTTGATTTTGTACCGTAACGTTTTCGGTGTCTGACCCACCGGCAGTTGTTGCAACTGTAACTGGGTAGTCGCCGGCGCTTGATGGATTTATAACCTCATCAATATATATTGTGATATTACTTCCAGATGGAATGTTTGCTATAGAGTTGTTTGTGCAGGTAGCGCGTCTCTGTGTTGGCTGCGTAGTACAAGACAACTGGTTATTATCGGAAAAAGCAGTAGCTTCCACTTCGTCTTTAGAGAAAGAAAAGCTGTTAGGAAAAGTTACTGTTATTGAATCAGTTGGCGGGAGCGGAATCGTACCCAAAGTAAAACTAACCGTGTAGGTGCCAGCCAAACCCGCATAATTATATGAATCGTCAATTTCTAAATTACTAATTAAAACCTGCGCATGTGAGGTTTGGATTAACGCACTGGATAGATTAGCAATAAATACAAGCGAGAAAGCTGTAGAAAGTATCAAAATCCTTCGCAACATAATTTACTTAAATAATACCACAAGCTTCTCTATCTGCTCTATGCTCAAATTTTGCGGGCGGAGACTTGGATCTATACCCACTTTGTTTAGTATTTTTGTTACTTCGTTTTTTGTTATTCTTGTTACTAAGTTATTCAAAATTGTTTTCCTAGGTTGCTTAAACAGAACTTTTATAAACTTGTAGTAATTAGTTTGTGGCGGGTAGTTTGTAGCGCGTAGTTTTGGGATTAGTTCAATAATTGCTGAATCTACTTTCGGTTGCGGGCGGAAGGCAGTTTTTTTGACTACGCTTATTATTTTTGGCTCTGCCCAGTATTGCACGCTCGCCGCGAGCAGATTCATCTTTGGCGCTTTCTGGCAGATTCTATCCGCGACTTCTTTTTGTATGGTAAATACTATTTTTGAGGGTCTTGGTTCAATATCGGCAAGCAGTCGGAATAAATAACCTGTGATGTAGTAGGGAATATTGCCGCATAGTTTGTAGTGAGTAGTTTGTAGCGTAGTAGATAATTTTGGAAGAATTTTGAGCGCATCGCCTTCAATAAGTTTTAAGTTTTTAGTTTTTAGTTTTAAGTTCAGCTCACTTACAAGATCCGGATCTTTTTCAATCAGGATGAGTTGCGTTGGTTTTGCGGCGAGCAGGTATTCTGTCAGCTCTCCATGTCCTGGACCTATTTCTACAACAGTATCAGTAGATTTTATATCCAAAGAATCCACTATTTTTTTAAGTGTGTTCTTGCTTTGTAAAAAGTGTTGGCCTAATTTTTTGTTGGCTTTAAACATATGTTTATGCTATAATACATATTAATCGGGAAGTGTTACTTCCCGTTTTATTATGCTCGATTTTATTAGATTTGCTATAGCTAATGCACAAAAGAAGTGGTTTGGGTTTATGCCAGCCGTTTCTATAGTTTTTGGCGCCGGCATAGTAGCGGCGGCGGGTCTCTGGATGGGCCCCGTGGGGCATGCGCAACAAATTGAACCCCAAAACATTGATCAAACCTTTAACGAAATTGACGAGGCGCTTCTTTACCCTAATTTTAGCCCGGTAATTAGTTTGTCTGATGGTCCTGATGACTTTGCTGGGTTTGTTCTTGTGGATAAGGGAATATTTTTGAATAATTTTTCTCCCACATCAAATACTAGACCCACTTTTGGAGGACTTTTGTCATACTCCATTAAAGAAGGTGATTCACTATCAACAATTGCCGCGGAGTTTGGAATTACTACAAACACGATTATTTGGGCTAATAACATTAAGAGATCAAATCTTATAAGGCCGGGGCAAGAAATATTAATTTTGCCGGTTTCCGGCGTGCTCCACTCTGTAAAGCCGGGGGAAACACTAGGGTCTATTGCTACAATGTATGGAGTTTCCATCGAGAGCATTTCTACATATAACAAAAATGGTGTTGTGGAGGGTGATGTGGTTATAGTCCCATATGCAAAGCCGATCAAAAGGCTTACATCTGCCAGTTATTTGCCTTCTCTAGACTTGGCGTTTCCGGTTGTAGACGGATACAACTGGGGTTATTTGCATGGAACAAATGCGGTTGATATCGCTGCTCGTTGCGGCACGCCGATATTTGCCTCCGCCGACGGTTTAGTTGTAGATGTTGGATCTCCTAAAGCTTACAATCTTGGGTTTGGCGGATTTATAGAAATTTTGCACGATGAGGCGAGAAATATAAGAACTTTGTATGCGCACACTTCTGACAACGGCACTACGTCGGTTGGAGAAATAGTCAGCCGCGGAGATGAAATAGCAAAGATTGGCAACACAGGCCGCGTGCACGGCCCAACCGGTTGCCATGTTCACTTAGAAGTTTACGGAGCAAAAAACCCGTTCGTTCGCTAGTTGTCTCCCTATTCTTTTACTTTTAGTTGATAGGCCTCGGCTAAATGGTTGTGGTCAATTTTTTCTTGATTTTCTAAGTCTGCTATAGTGCGGGCGGTTTTTAATATTCTATAGTATCCTCGCGCAGATATTAATGATTTTTCTAAAATTGTTTTTACAAATTCTTCTGCTTCGGCAGTAAGTTCAATTAATTTGTCGCATTCTTTTGAGCTCATTTCGGAGTTTGTAACAACATCCAAACCAGCAGTCTTAAATCTTTTTGCCTGGATTTCTCTTGCGCGGCGAACTTTTAGTTTTAATTCTTCGGATTCTTTGGATTTTTGCGAGGGCTTTTTAAGATGCTCAATTTTTACACGTGGCACCGTTATTTGTATGTCAATTCTGTCTAATAGGGGTCCTGATATTTTCTTTTGATATTTAAATATTTGGAAAGCAGAGCACTCGCACGTTTTTTCCGGGTCTTCGTGGAATCCGCACGGACATGGGTTCATTGCTGCAGCGAGTATAAATCTGGCGGGGAAGTTTAAGTGCCCCTTTGCGCGCGAAACCACAACTTCGCCGGCCTCAAGCGGCTGGCGCAGGCCTTCTAGAATGTCGCGGCGAAATTCCGGCAATTCGTCTAAAAATAGAACCCCGCGGTGCGCAAGGCTTATCTCGCCGGGTTTTGGAGTTTGCCCGCCTCCTATAATGGATGCAGGGGAAGCAGTGTGGTGCGGCGCCCTAAAAGGTCGCTGGGTTATAAATTTGTCTTTTAACATCCCCGTCGCGCTCCATATTTGCGAAGCTTCTAACGCCTCTTGCAATGTAAGTGGCGGCAATATTGAGTTTAGCGCCTGTGCAAGCATTGTTTTGCCGGAGCCCGGCGGACCGCTCATCAATATGTTATGCCCGCCTGCGGCGGCAATTGCAAGCGCGCGCTTTGCATATTCGTTGCCTTTTATTTCTGATATGTCTACCGTATATTCTGCGCTTGGTTTAAATTTGGTTTTGGATTTCGCTCTAATTTTATTTATTTCTTCAAAGTGGTTTAAAAGTTCTTCTAAATTCTCTACAGGGATAATTTCTAAGCCGCCGACCAAGCTTGCTTCTTTGGTGTTTTCGCGCGGCATATATAAAGTTTTAAATTTTTTTGACTTTGCAAGGAGCGCAAAATTAAGCGCTCCGGCAACAGGCCGGAGTGCGCCATTTAACGCGAGTTCGCCTATAAAAAGTTTGCCCTCGGTTTGGATTTTATTTATTTGCTCTGTCGCAAGCAAATAGGCGATTGCAATACCAAGGTCGTATTGCGAGCCGGTTTTCTTAATATCAGCGGGCGCAAGGTTTACTGTTATCTTTCTATTTTCTTTATTTGGAGGCTTTACGCCGCTGTTTTTTAACGCAGAGTTTACACGTTCTTTTGCTTCTTGTGTGGCTTTGTCTGCTAATCCTACTATATTAAAACTGTGGAGACCTACGTTTACGTCAACTTCAATTTCTATGGGCCGTGCATGTATGCCCTCCAGTTCGGCACAGTAAGTTTTGGCGAACGACATTTATACGTTTTGTTTACAATTCCTGCAAAGGCGGGATTCTGGTGCGGCTTGGAGCACCTCTTTCTCTATGTGGTTCCCGCAGTTTTCGCATATGCCATATTTGCCTTCTCTGATTTTTAAGAGCGCCCGTTCGTCGTCTGCGCGCCGCTTTTTTAGTTCGTCTGCGGCTGCACCGCGGTTTTCTAGCTCCTCGTCTTCGTCGGCTTCTTCTTCGTTTTTATCGCCAATATCGTCGCCGAAATCAGTTGGAGTTTCCAGCTCTTTAATTTCTTTATTTAGTCTTTTTATATCTTTTGTAAGCTGGGCTCCAAACTTTTTTATATCTTCTTTTGTTAGCATGGTTCTATTTTACTAGGGCTTCTATCTTTTTCAAATCCACAGAGTTTTCTATAAGTAGAGTTTGTATACCGAGCTGGGCCGGGATTACTAAATCTTTTTCGGCGTTGTCGCCCACTGCCAATATTTCTGATGGTGAAAAAACAGTCAGAATCTCTGTGTAATATTTTTCTGAAGGTTTCATTGTTCCCACGTCAGTTGAGGTAATAACACCGTCAAAATAATCTAAAATACCCAGATTTTTGAGTTTACTTAGCGCTTTTTCGCGGTCTTCGTCTTCGGTAATTACGAATAGTTTTATTTTTTTATTTTTTAGTTTTGAGAGTATTTCTTTAACACCAGGCAGAAGTTCAATTTTTTTAAGCACTATCTCCATCATTTTTGCATACATTTTGTTTACAGTATTTGCGGCTCCAAACTTGTCTGCGAGTTTGCCGTAAGAATACATGCGATTGCGCATTTTCGGGTCTTTAGAATCTTTTATTTTTGCAACAGTTTTTTGCCACTCGTTGTAGAGTATATCCCTCGGTTGGTTTATTTCGCGGGCGAGCACATCTATTGCCGCGCTGTCGGCAAACTTTGCCGCCTCGCGGGTGGAATACAGTGTGTTGTCTGCATCAAACGCAACGCATTTAATTTTCATTTAGTAATTTCTTTTATAGTTTTTTGCATTTCTTCAACTTTTGTTGAATCTGTAACAATTATTTTGTGGGCAAGTCTTTCTAGATTTTCTGAATCAATTTTTACCGGATAATATTCTTTCATATTCTTACTCTTTAGATATTCTTTACCTAAATTTTCGTCGGCTGCAATTAGATAGTCCAATTTATTTCGGCCGGTGTATTTTAGAATTTCTTTAACATGGTCGCTTGCGGTGAATTTATATGTTTCGCCGGGCTTGGCGAGCAGGTTGCAGGTGTAGATCATTTTTGCTTTTGAACTTTGTATCGCTTCTTTTATTCCTTTAGGTAAAAAACATGGTAAGACGCTTGAATACAGGTCGCCCGGGCCGATTATTATATAGTCTGCTGCGCCTATTGCATCAATAAGCTTGGGGTATCCATTGGCAGTAGGTGTTAGCCAGATTTTTACGATTTTTAGCTTTATATCTCTATTTGGGCGTGCAACATCTATTGGGTCTTCACCCTCAATTACATCACCGTTTTCAAGCTCTGCAAAAAGTTCAACTTTTTGCTCTGTGGCCGGAAAGCACTGCGCTTTTACCTTTAAAAAATCGTGCAGTATCGCGAGTGTTTTCTCGTAGTCGCCGGTTATTTTCTCCAAACCTGCTATAAAGACGTTCGCAAAATTGTGGCCTTTGTGGCCATCTTCAAAAACTAGGTCATTTGCAAACCTAAATTTCCAAAGTTCTTTTTTCCAGTCTTCTGCATCAGACAGTGCAAGAAGATGCCGTCTAATATCACCCATTGCGTGGACACCGAACTCTTTTCTTAACGCTCCGGTTGACCCGCCATTGTCTGTCATTGAAGTTGCGGTTGTAATATCCAAGTTTAGTTTTTTTAGAGCCGGCAAAACCAGGCTTGGCAGTGCCGACCCGCCGCCGAATGCGACAACTTTTTTACTCATTTGGCATAATTTATATTTTCTCTCTTTTCGTAGACTATACTCCCCGATGGAACATTGCCCTTAACTTCCGTGCCAGAGCCGATAATGCAGTTTGCGCCTATTATTGTCCCGGGCATTGTTGCAACATTAACTCCTGCTTTTGTATTTTCGCCGATTATACAACCCAAAGACTTTTTGCCGGAATCAACTTGTTCGCCTTTAACTATAAATTTTATATTTGCGCGGTCTAGCCTGCGGTTTGCGGATATAAAGTTTGCACCCAATCTGCAGTTTTGCCCGATTACGCTATCTCCTATAAAGCCAGAATGAATATGTGTCCCTTCGAGTATTACACTGCGGGTCACTTCTGTGTTCATTCCAATAATACAGCCGTCTTCTATTATTGAGTTTTCTCTTATAAGGGCGTTATTTCCTATGCGGCAGTTTTTACCAATATATACGGGGCCCTTTATAACAGCATTTTCAAATATTCGTGAACCTTCGCTTATTTCTACCGCTCCTTCTATTACTGCGCTTTTTGCGATTTTTACGCCTTTTGCTATTTTTTTGCGCTTAATACGGCTTGTTAGTTCCCTTGCTTTATTTAACAGATCAAAAGCATATTTTGTTGAGCTTGGGGCCTCGTCTATAAAGGCCGCCCGCGAGTTATTTTCTTTTGAATATAAACTTATAGCGTCTTCAAACGCATATTGGTGCTCATTGATGCGTTTGTAGTAGTCTAAAAAGTTTTGCGGCAGATAGTAAATACCCACAACTCTTTGGTTTGATGGTGCGCCCACGCCCGGTTTTTCATGTATTGCGATTATTTTATCTTGTATATTTGGATCAAATTCTGCAATTCCATATTTATAGGTGTCTTTAGTCGGAGAGCATAAAAGAGCCAGCTCTGCTCCGGTTTTCTCTGATTTTTCAATAAGATGCTTAATATAATCGCTTGCGTCGTGGCGGTCGGCGTTAAAAACTATAAAATTCGAATCTATATGATTCGCAGCGTGTAGTAGGGCATTGCCCATTCCTTTGGGTTCGGGTTGCAAAACAAAAATTACATTATCTAAACCATTTAGGGCATCGCGAAATTTTTCTTCTTGCCCCGGACCGTGCACTATAATTACTTTATTTGCTCCGCTATTTAATGCAGACTCAATACTGTGTCGGATAAGTTCTTTCCCTAGCAGTTTTGTAAGAGACTTATGCCTATTTTCTGCAAGCGGCGCGAATCTTGAACTCTCACCGGCAGATAGAACTATGACAGTAAATTTCTTGGACATTTGAGTAAAATAGAACCATTATTTGAGACCAAAATCAAGCAATTAAGTAATTTTTAGAGTATAATTGAATTATGTTAAGGACTCTTAAAGGCACGCTCACGGCCAAACATGATGTGTATATTGTTGTAGATGTCCATGGTGTAGGTCTTAGAGTAAATGTGCCACAGACTGTTTTCTCGGTGCTCCCTAAAGATGGCGCCGAAGTACAGCTGTATACCCATATGCATGTGCGCGAGGATGCAATTAATTTGTACGGCTTTTTATCCGAGCGTGAGCTTAACTTTTTTGAAATACTCTTAACGGTTTCTGGCGTAGGCCCTAAGATTGCAATCGCTGTAATGTCTGTGGCCCCGATTGGAAAACTCTCTGCTGCTATTGCCTCCGGCGATGCTGCGATTCTCCAAAAATCTTTCGGCATCGGCAAAAAGACAGCGGAGCGCATTGTTATGGAACTTAAAGAAAAATTGGATGTGGGTGATGGAGGAATTCTTGTGCGTGCCATGGAGGTCGACCACGATGTTTTGGAGGCTTTAGTTTCTTTGGGCTACACACGCGCGCAGGCAAAGAGTGCGCTTTCTAAGGTTGACGCCAAAATCACTATCGCTGAAGAACGGCTTAGGCAAGCTCTTAAGATAATCAAATCATAGATACAAATTCTTGACTAAATCTAGTTTTTAATCCTTAATTGACTTAAGGTTTCTTTAACAACCAAACAAGGATGTGTAAAACTTTGGGGACTAGAACAGATCGCCATGGAATAGAATATTTTGTGCCAGATGGTTGGTCGTTCAGAACGGATCATAATGGTTATGGTGTGGTAGTTCCCCCCGGCGGTGGCATGAGAACAGATAGAAATGGGAATGGTCATGCTGTTGGTGGGGATGAGACATTCAGAACAGACCATAATGGAAATGGTGTAGTTGTACCCACGGGCGGCCAAATGAGAACGGATCGTCATGGGGAAGGACACGCTGTTCCAGAGGGTTGGAGCTTTAAGACGGATCCCGATGGCCACGGCCACACTGTTCCTCCAGGTGGACGGCTTAAGTACGAAAGTTTACCGTCCGGCGGCGGATTTTATTACGTTGATTACGGCTAGATGAGTATCTAGCCTTTTTTTGTTTGTTGTTATAATAGTGTATAAGCTATGCTGAATCTTATAAAGAGTGTTTACCATCGTTTTTTATCTTTTATTGGCCCCATTTTATACGGTTTCCCGTCGCGAAAACTTTTTGTAATTGGTGTAACTGGCACGAAGGGCAAGACGACTACTATTGAGCTTATCAATGCCGGGTTGGAGGCCGCGGGGCACAAAACCGCAATAAGCTCTTCTTATAGGAGAAAAATTGGCGATAAATCTGATTATAAAGGCGGTAACACAATGCCCGGCAGATTTTTTTTGCAGAAGTTTTTACGTAACGCGGCAAAAGAAGGGTGCAAATATGCAATTATTGAAGTTACATCCGAAGGTGTAGCCCAATATAGGCACCGTGGAATTGATTTTGACGCAGCCGTGTTTCTAAACTTACATCCGGAACATATTGAGTCGCATGGAAGTTTTGAAAAATATCGGGCTGCAAAGGTTAGATTTTTTGAGGACGTTAGAAAATATTCGCATAAAGACAACAAGAATTTTTTTATCAACCGCGAGGATGCGAACTCAAAATATTTTGAGGAAGCAGCAAAAGGGGAAAACATTATTTTGTATGGCAAAAGCGATCTAAAAAAACAAATGGCCGGTGAATTTAATAAGCTGAATATTGGCGCGGCAGAAGCAGTGTTAAAAGCAGTTGGTGTTTCGCGCGAAACAATTGAAAAAACTTTTCTAGCTTTTAATGGTGTGCCAGGCAGGATGGAATATGTACAACGCGAACCTTTCGCGGTAGTTGTTGATTACGCACACACACCCGATAGTTTAGAGGCAGTGTACAAAACCCTAACGAGCGGTGTTATGATTGATCATAACACCGAGAACAAGAGAGATTTGGTTTGTGTTCTTGGTTCTGCAGGCGGCGGCAGGGATAAATGGAAGCGGCCCAAAATGGGTGAGATTGCCGCAAAATATTGCAGAGAAATTATTTTGACCAACGAAGATCCCTACGATGAGGACCCTAACCAGATTTTATCGGAGATAAAATCTGGAATTTCAAATTTCAAATTTCAAATTTCAAATTTGTACGAAATTCTTGATAGAAAGGAGGCGATTAAAAAAGCGATATCACTCGCAAAGCTGGGAGATGCGGTTGTAATTACAGGAAAGGGCAGTGAGCCGTATATTCACGTTAAAGGTGGCAAAACTCTTCCGTGGTCAGACAAAAAAGCAGTGGAGAAAGCTCTGTCGAGTTGACAAATCAGTTAGGTAGTTTTATTTTGTTTATAGTGCCAAGTTCTTTGGCAGACAAAAATAGGAAGTGAATGGAAGTATGGAAAAAATTAAATGGTTGCTTACTACTTGGGGCTTTTTCCTCGTAGTTGGAGGAGCTGTCCTTCTAAACGCAGTTGTGTACGGAGATGTTCTCCAGTTTCTCTGGGGCATGGCATCAGTCGGAGCTTTTATGCTCTTTTACCCTTTGGTGCACAAACTGAACAATCGCCCACAGCAATTTTTGCTCCTCGCCATTAAAAAGGAGTGAGTACAACTACGCGCCGCGCTACATTAGTTCGCGGTTTTTTTCTTTGAAGAGGGCGGGATGCTTAATATTGTGGTAAAATTCAGTGAATGTTAAAACTTAAGTTTTATGGAGCGGCACGCAGAACCTCTGGCTCCAATTTTTTACTGGAGAGTTCCAATACTAAAGGCGCAATATCAATATTGGTTGACTGCGGTTTGCATCAAGGCAGTCATTTTTGCGAAAAGCATAATTTTGAGCCGTTTAAGTACGACCCGAAAGAGGTAAAAGCCATTTTTGTAAGCCACGCCCACATTGACCACACGGGGCTAATCCCAAAAATGTATGCGCACGGCTTTCGGGGAAAGGTTTTTAGTACTGGTCCAACAAAAGATTTTGCTTATGAGCTACTGCTCGATTCCGAAGATATTCTAAAACGTGAAGCCGAGCGCGAGAAAAAGCAGCCGATTTACACTAAGGCCGATGTTGACAGCGTAATGGCGCTTTGGGAATCCGTTGACTACGGCGGCACTGTGGAGGTTGATGGGTTTAAAGCAATTTTTAAGAATGCGGGGCATATTTTAGGTTCTGCTTCTATTATTATTGAAGCAGAGGGTAAAAAAATAATTTTTTCCGGTGACTTAGGTAACTCACATCCCGCGCTTATAAATAAATACGATTTAATTGAAGAGCCGGTTGATTACTGTCTTGTTGAGTCAACCTATGGGGACCGCCTGCACGGCGATTTATCTGCGAAAGAAGGCATATTGGAAGATGTCGTGGAAGAAACTGTAAAGGCCGGCGGGGTGCTTATGATTCCTGCCTTTGCGATGGAGCGCACGCAAATGCTCCTTGCCCAACTTGATGAGCTTGTTGAGAATGGCCGCATACCGCGCGTGCCAGTTTTTATAGATTCTCCGCTTGCTATAAGGTTAAGCTCAATTTACAAGTGGTATTACGACAAGTTTATTAATGAAGAAGCCAAAAAAATAATTGGTACAAGCAGGATGTTTTTTGATTTTCCGGGATTAAAAGTTACAAATACAACGAGGCAATCAATCGCGATAAATAAAGTGCCTGCTCCAAAAATTATTATTGCAGGTTCCGGAATGTCTAACGGCGGGCGTATTTTACGCCACGAGGCTAGGTACTTGTCGGACCCGAAGAGCACAATTCTGTTTGTGGGGTACCAAGCAGAGGGCACGCTTGGCAGAAGAATTCTAGATGGCGAAAAGACTGTTAAGATCTTGCGCGAAAAAGTGTCTGTGCGGGCCCGCGTGGTTAATATTCCTGAATATTCAGCGCACGCCGACCAAAAAGACCTTTTGGAGTGGCTATACCCAATGCGCAAAAGCTTAAAGAAAGTTTTTGTTGTACAAGGCGAGCAGCATGCGAGCGAAACACTAGCAGTGCTAATAAAAGATAAACTTGCGGTGGATGCGGTTGCGCCTTCGTTAAACGAGGAAGTTATATTAGAATAAAACTTATGCCACCAAGCTTCTATGATGGGAAATATAAAATCTGCGTTTCTGGAGCGGCGGAGACCGTTAATTGCGGCGAAGAGGCGTTTAGCATTGCCGAGGAATTAGGCAGAGAAATAATACGCCACAATGGTATTTTAATAGATGGCGCAACAACTGGGTTTCCATACTGGTCTGCTAAGGGGGCAAAATCTATAAAAGGGGGAATAGTTGTTGGGCTTTCTCCTGCTATGAGCGAGAAAGAGCATGTAGAAATTTATAAACTGCCCGTTGATTACCACGACCTTATAGTTTACACGGGTTTTAATTATTCCGGCCGCAATTTGCTTTTAACGCGGGCCTCCGATGCCGTTATAGTCGGCTGTGGCAGAATGGGCACGCTAAATGAATTTACAATTGCTTTTGAAGATAAAAAACCTATTGGTATATTGCGCGGCCCGTGGGAAACAGATGAGGTCTTATTGAATATGATGGAAAAATCCCACAGAGCAGAAGAAATGAAAGATAAGATTGTAATATCTGAAAACCCAAAAGAGCTTTTAGACAAGCTTATTAAAGTTATAGACGCTCACAAAAACGAGATAATTAGAGTACTCTAGAGTTTGGTATAATCTTAATATGCCTAAAGCGAGTGTGCCAAAGCCAATAGGTGTTATAAAGCATTATTATGGCGGCATTAAGGTTGCAATTATAAAGTTTAAGCGCGCGGTTAATGTTGGTGACGAGATAAATATTGTTGGAGCAACCACTAACTTTAAAACAAAAATAAAGTCTATGCAGTATGACCACAAAGATATAAAGCGCGCTGCAAAAGGTAAAGAGGTTGGAATTAAAGTATCCAAGAGAGTAAGAGAGGGTGACGAAGTCTTTGAATCTTCTTAAGTTAATTATAATACCGGCAGGTTTTATGTCAGCTTTGATTATTGGAGCGGGGATGTTTTCCCTGCCTTATTTATTTTCTAAATCTGGTCTTGTGGTTGGATTTTTATATTTGGCGATCTTTGCGCCTCTTCTGGGGGTGCTGCACGTTATGTATTACGAGATAGTACAAAAAACTCCAGGGCACACCAGATTTGTGGGCTATGCGCGCAAATATCTCGGCATTCCAGGATTTGTCTTATCTCTTTTTACAACAGTTGTGGGACTTACTTTATCTTTGCTCATATATTTGGTTTTAGCTGCGAGTTTTATGCGTATAGTTCTGCCAGAGTTAAATGAATCATTTGTTGTATGGCCCTTGTGGGCAGCAGCTTCTTTTACAGTCTTAAAAGGCATAAAAAGTTTTGGCTGGATGGGAATTTTAATAACAGTTGTGCTTTCAGTTATAACGGTTCTATTTTTTATATTTGGTTTTCAGGTGTTTTTATCTATGGAATCTATTTGGGAGGCAAATTTCGCAAATTGGCTCTTGCCCTACGGAGCAGTGCTTTTTGCCTTATCGGGCAGGTCCGCGGTAACTGCGGTAAAAGAATATTTTGGAGAGAAAGGTGATAAATTCGCAAAGCCGTCTATATTTGCTGGCACTCTATTCCCAGTGCTTCTTTATGCTGTGTTTGTAATTGGCGTTTTAGGATTGTCTACTACGGTTTCGGAAAACGCGCTTGCGGGAATGGATCTGGCGCCAAGCATCCTTATTTGGGCGCTCGTTGTGGTCGGAGTGCTTTTTTCGTTTTGGGATTCTTATGTTTTCTTGGGTTTGGAGCTTAATTCCATTTTGAAGGAAGATTTCAAGCTTAAGAATTTAAGCAAGGTTTTAGTTGTTCTACTGCCCATCACGCTTTATTTTATGGGGCTTCAAAGTTTTATTGTGCTTGTGAGCGTTTCTGGCGGAATTTTTTTGGCGCTTGAGAGTATTTTGGTAATATCAATGTGGTTAAAGCTTGCGCCGAGAAGTATTCTCGTAAAGCTCGCTGCAAGCGTTCTTATTGCAATTTTTGTAATAGGAGGCGTGTTAGTTTTACAAGAGCTTGTATTAGCGTCCTCGTAGTTCAACGGATAGAATATCTCCCTCCGAAGGAGGTGATGCAGGTTCAATTCCTGCCGAGGACACAGGAAACCCGAATCGGGTTATAATTAGCTTATGACTGATGCAAATCCATTTTTCTATTTAGGCAAGAGATTTTTGTGGAGTATATTTTTCTTTTTCAATCATTGGTACGTTGGCGGTTTCAGGGCGTTTAGCCACTTTACATTAGGCTTCTTTGAACGTTTAGATAAAACCTTCGCGCTTAAGGTGAATCTGCGCAATTTTTTTAAACCGCTTTACCAAGACAGAAGCTTTATCGGCTATGCGCTCGGGTTCGTTTTTAGAACAACCCGACTTTTTATAACGCTTGTTGTTTATACTTTTATTTTCTCTCTTATTTTTGTTGTGTTTCTATTTTGGATGCTTGTTCCACTGGTCGTCGTATATAGAATTATTCATGGAATTATATTTTAAAGAACCCTTACTGCAGATGGGGCCATATTCCCGTGTCATTGTGCGCGTTCTAAGGGGAATATGGTTTAGCATAATCGTTGTTGCCACGGTAATATTCCTTTCTAATTGGAATGACGTAGAGCCGCTTTACTGGATTGGTATTTTAATCTCGCTTTACTTAGCTGAACGGTTAGTGCATTTCGGTAAGCCTGTAGATTCTTTGCATTATTACCGTGGTAAAAAACAGGCTAATGTTGCTCGGTTTATGTCTCCTAAGGCAAGAAGTTATGTAATAAGGGCCGCAGATAAAACCTTTTTTCGTGGCGGCAAGTTTGCGATAAACGCCGCTTACATTCTTTTAGAAGACCGCGGCGTTTATGGCGCGGTTTTGCGCTTGGGTGTGGATGTGGACGAGCTAAAAGCAAAACTTACTGAATGCCTTAAAGATTATAAAGAAAAATCGAGTACAAAAGACATCCAAAGGGATGCCGAAATTCTTTCTGTAGGCGCCTTTAGGAGGGCTATTGATTTGGCCGAGGCCGATATTTCGCCCGCGGATGTTTTTGCTGCATTAGAAGATTTAGGCGACCCCGACCTTAAAAGAATCTTGAATTTGTTTGAAATACAATCTGGCGATGTAAGCGAGATGATGATATTCGCCCGCGTTAAGAGTTTTTCACGGCGCATACCTGCCGTACTCGGCGGTTTTGCAGCAAGGCACATTAGACACAGGGTTATAAACCGCGCTTGGACTTCTAGGCCGACTCCTATGCTTGATTTATACGGCGAAGATTTTACAGATATGGCCCGCGCTGGCAGAGCAGGATTTTTGGTTGGCCACAGAGAAGAATACGAAAGGCTGCTTAATGTTCTATCGCGTTCCTCGCAGCCGAATGCGCTTTTAGTGGGTGAGCCTGGCATAGGTAAAGAAACGGTTGTAGCGCACCTTGCGCACCAGATTATAAAAGACAAAGTTCCATCGGAACTTTTTGATAAACGTTTAGTGTCTTTGAATATTGGCAGGCTTGTATCGGGGGCCGAGCAGGCGGAATTGCAGGCAAGAATTCAAAGGGTTTTTGGAGAAATTCTGCGTGCGGGTAATATTATCTTGTATGTTCCGGATATTCATAACATGCTAAAAACTGCTAGTGTTGAAGGGCAAATGTCTGCGGCAGACACTATCATTCCATTTTTAACTTCTGACAACTTTCCGCTAATAGGCACAACATACCCAAACGAATTTAAGCAATATTTAGAGCGCGACAGCGCCTTCGTAGGTGCCTTTGAAGTTATACGGTTAGAGAGCGTTAAGCCAGAAGAGGCGCGCAAAATTTTAATATTTGAAAGTTTAATACTTGAATCAACATATAAGGTGCAGATAACATATCCGGCTATTAAGTCTGCAGTAAAGCTTGCAGAGAAATATTTTGGGTCTTCGCCATTGCCCGGCTCTGCGATCGGACTTTTAAGGGAGGCGGTGTCTGATACACGCAGACGCGGTGATAATCAAGTAGGTGAAGAAAGTGTAATAGCTGTTGCAGAAACCCGCACAAAGGTGCCGATACAAAGAGCAGGGCTCGTAGAAAGCGAAGTACTTTTAAATTTAGAAGAAATTATTCATCGCGAGCTTATAGACCAAGAACCGGCTGTAAGTGCGGTTGCCAGAAGTCTAAGGGAATACAGAAGCGGCCTTGCGCGCCGCGGTGGGCCGATAGGTGCGTTTCTTTTTGTAGGGCCTACGGGGGTTGGTAAAACGGAGCTCTCTAAGATACTGGCCAAACTTCAGTTTGGGAGTGTTGAGGCGATGGTGCGCTTTGATATGTCTGAATATCAAGACAAGAAAAACTTGTTTCAGCTTATCGGTTCGCCGGACGGAACGCTCACCGGCGCGCTAACAGAGAGAATATTGGAGGCGCCATATAGCTTGATTTTGTTGGATGAGTTTGAAAAAGCCCATCCGGATATTTTGAATATTTTCCTACAAGTTCTGGACGACGGCAGATTAACAGACAGCTTGGGGAGAGTAGTGGATTTTACAAACACTATAATAATCGCTACCTCTAACGCGCATTCGGATTTTATAAAGAGGGAATTGGAAGCCGACAAAAGTATGGATGAGATTGCTGAAGGAGTTAAGAAAAAACTAACCGCGTTTTTCCGGCCAGAGCTTTTAAATAGATTTTCTGCAACCATTGTGTTTAAAAATTTGTCGCCGGAAGATATTACCCAGATTGCACGCTTGCAAGTTAAGGACTTTGCACTTCAGCTTTACGAAGAGCAGGGAATTAAAATTTCTTTTTCTGAAGAGGCAATAAATAGACTCTCAAGCCTAGGGTATGACCCTGCTTATGGGGCAAGGCCGCTTAGAAGAGCGATATCAGAATATATTAAAAACCCGCTATCAAAACTTATTTTATCTGGCGAAGTTGCAAGAGGTTCCGAGGTTAAAGTTGAAGAACGCGATGGAGAGATTAAACTAGAATTGTGAGCAATAAAGAAGTTGCAAAAATTTTGCGCGAGATTGGCGAGTATTTAGATATGCAGGAAGTGCCTTTCAAACCGCGCGCATATGAAAAAGCTGCAGATGCGTTGGATGACTTAGAAGAAGACTTGCGTGGAATATACGAGCGCGGCGGGTTAAAGGCGCTTGAAGGTATCCCTGGTGTTGGCGTATCTATTGCTGAGAAAATAGAAGAGCTTTTGCGCACTGGCAAACTTAAATATTACGAAAAATTAAAGCATAAGATGCCGGTGGACTTGGCAGAACTTACAGGCATTGAGGGCTTGGGGCCCAAAAAGATTCAAGTTTTATATAAAAAACTAGGGATAAAGAATCTAAAAAACCTTGAAGAAGCAATTAAAAAAGGAAAAATTCGCAAGCTTGAGGGCTTTGGAGAAAAGTCGGAAGAAAATATTATGCGTGGCATAGAATTTTTAAAAAAGTCTTCTGGCAGGTTTCTGCTTGTGCCGATTATGCCGGCAATAGACGATTTAGTCGCAAATTTACGCAAAGTGCCCGGCGTTTCGCGCATTGATACTGCCGGTTCTACGCGCAGATGGAAAGAGACTATAGGAGATATTGATATTCTGGCGGCGTCTTATCAGCCTAAAAAAATAATGGATGCTTTTGTAAATATGCCGGAGGTTGCTATGAAACTGGCGCATGGCCCAACTAAGTCTGCAGTAAAGTTAAAGAATGGTTTAGACGTTGATTTAAGGGTTGTGCCAGAGAAGTCTTATGGTGCTGCGCTTAATTATTTTACTGGCTCTAAAGCGCACAATATAGCGCTTCGTCAGCTTGCTATAGAACACGGTTGGAAACTCAATGAATATGGTTTATTCAAGGGCAAAACACAGATTGCCGGCAAGACAGAGGAAGAGTTATATAAAAAACTGGGTCTGATTTACATTCCGCCGGAGATGCGCGAGAACACTGGCGAAATTGAACTTGCTGCCAAAGACAATCTTCCAAAGCTTATTGAATACGGCACAATTGCAGGGGATTTGCAGGTGCAAACAACTTGGTCTGACGGTGCAAATTCAATTGAAGAGATGGCAAATGCCGCAATAGGCATGCGCTTGGAGTATATTGCAATTACAGACCACACAAAGCGTTTGGCTATGACAGGTGGTTTAGATGAAAAGCGCCTGCGACAACAAGGCAAAGAAATAGACAAAATTAATTTAAAATTTAAAATTTCAAATTTAAAATTCAGGATACTGAAGTCCACCGAGTGCGATATATTAAAAGACGGCTCACTAGATTTAAAAGACGATGTATTAGCAGAGCTTGATATTGTCGGCGCCTCCGTACACTCGTATTTTAATTTGCCGGAGCACGAGCAGACAGAGAGGATAATTAAGGCAATGAAGAATAAAAATGTGGATATTGTTTTCCACCCAACCGGGCGCGTTATCGGCAAACGCGACCCCTACAAGGTAGATATAGATAAAATTATTAGTGTTGCAAAAGAGACCGGTACTGTTTTGGAGATAAACAGTTATCCAGACAGGTCTGACCTTAAGGACGAGTATATTAGAAAGTGTGTTGATGCCGGCGTTAAGCTCGCAATTGATTCAGATGCGCACTCTGTCTCCCACCTTAAGTTTTTAGATTATGGAATTTCGCAGGCAAGAAGAGGGTGGGCTAAGAAGAGTGATATTATAAATGCTTGGCCGGTGGAAAAGATGCTTTCCATGCTAAAATAAATATTTATGCGAGAAATATCAGCTGGAATAATAGTTTTTAGGCGGATTTCTGGAGGTCCGCGCTTTTTGCTTTTGTACCACGGCGGCAAATATTGGAATTTCCCCAAGGGTAAACTAGAAGCCGAAGAAGGAAGCTTCGAAGCAGCAGTGCGCGAAACCATGGAAGAGACCGGTCTTAAAAAGTCGGATTTAAGAATCTTTGACAGATTTAAGGCGTATGAAAATTTTCATTTTTCGCGCGGCAAGGTAAAGATTTTTAAGACCGTTATTTTTTATCTTGCAGAGAGTAAAACATCAGAAGTAAAAATTTCTAAAGAACACTATGGTTTTGGCTGGTTTGCATACAAAGAAGCAGCGGAAATGTTAAAACACTATAAAGATAGTTTAGTTGTACTCAAAAAAGCCTTTAACTATATTAGGTTTCCTAAGCGCGTGGTAGAACGGAAGAAACAATCTCCTTAAATACAGCTGGGTGTTTTTGGGCTATCTCGGCGAGAGTTTTGCGGTTAAGTTTAACGCTCTGTTTTTTTAGCGCTGCGGCAAACTTTGAATAAGTTGTGCCTTCTTTGCGCGCAGCAGCGTTAATTTCTGCTTGCCATAACGTGCGGAAGTCTCTTTTTTTAACTTTACGCCCGCGAAAAGCGTGGGACCAGGCGTGTAAAAGCGCTTCTTTTGCGGCGCGCTCATGGGTTTTGCGCCTCCATTTGTACCCCTTTGTGTATTTTAATATTTTTCCTCTTTTCCGGGTTGCTACAACCCCGCGTTTAACTCTTGGCATTTGTTATTTGTTTCTAGTTGCCTCTTTGTTGGCCTTTTAAAAATACTCGCATATTTTTATGGTCGGATTCAGACATTTTTATGGATCCTCTCTTGTCGCGGATTTGTTTGCCGCTTTTTGAGGCCCTAAAGTGGCCTTGCGCCATCTTGCGGCGTAGGATTTTGCCTGTTTTTGTTATCCTTATTCTCTTTGATACGCTCTTTCTGGTTTTCATTTTCATCATGTTTTGGTTTTATACTTGTATCAATCTGTGTTACAAGCGCCCTGCCCTCAAAATGCACATCTTGTATAAGTTTATATTCAAAAGGTATAAGAGTTAAAAATTCATCCATTTTTTGGCGGGCCCAGTCTTTCATATAGTTTTCTCTGCCTCGGAGGCGCATATGCACCTCTACCCTGTGGCCGTCTTCCAAAAAGCTTTTAAGGCGCTCTATCTTCATTAAAAGGTCGTTTTTCGCTTCCCGCGGGCTTATTTGCACCCGCTTCATCTCCGGCGCTTTTTGAGCAAGCCTTTGTTTCTTAGCTTCCTTCTCTTTTAAATATCTAAACTTATCAAAACTTATAACGCGTGCAACGGGTGGCACCACCAACGGTGCGATTAGCACCAAATCCAACCCTTTTTCTTTAGCAAGACTCCTGGCTTTAGCAAGTGTGAGCACCCCCAGATTTTGCCCGTCATCGCCTATAACCCGAAGCTTTTCCGCGGTTATCTCCTCGTTCTTTTTTACGTTTAAGTTTTGGATAGGTTGAATATTATATTAACTATATAAATAGTGCAAGCCCAGAAAGTTAAAGGCCGCTGGAGTGGGGAGGCCCTACTCCAGCGGCTGATTGTTAGTCGCGGTATGCGACCTTGGTTAGGACGGCGTTCACCTCCTTCGTCCTCTCTTGGTGGTTACATTCCCTCTTGTGGGATGTACCTTGCGTTCATCGTGTGGCGTGGTCTGATCTACTCGCGAGGTTCAAACCAAAGCCTTGCACGTCTTCTGTGCGGCGTTCGACGGCGCGAACTTTTCCACCTTCATAACTGTGTTTCACACCTCCTCCTAACCCGAAAGGTACTCGCCAGACCTTTTAAGGTTTGGTATTAAATAGAATAGTTAATTGTTGAGAAAAGTCAATTTAAACAGATTGAACCCGGATAATGGGTTATACTTACAAGAATAATGGCAGAACTAGTTAAAAACAAAAAGGTTTTTTTTGATTATTTTGTAGTAGCTTCATATGAAGCCGGCATTGAGCTGCGCGGGCACGAAGTAAAATCCGTAAAAAAGGGACAAATCAGTTTGCAGGGCAGTTACGTTATTGTGAGAGGCAATGAGGCATTTCTTCTGAATTCAGACATTCCACCATACCAACCCCTTAATGTGCCGGATGGCTACGACCCAAAGCGAACACGTAGGCTGCTCCTGAAAAAAGAAGAATTAAAAGAGTTAATCGGCAAAAGCAAAGAGGCGCGCTTGACAATAGTACCTTTGAGTGTTTATACTAAAGGTAAGAAACAGCTTATAAAAGTTTCTGTCGGCCTCGTTCGCTCCAAGCGCAAACACGATAAGCGTGAAGTAATAAAAAAGCGCGAAACCGAGCGGGAAATCCGGCGTTCAATTAAGTGAGGGAGTGCAAGTATCGACGAATGTACATTTCTATAGTTTGCAAGCCGAGAAGATTCTCTCGTAAAACAGATCAAAAATATAACTGCTAAACAAAATTTAGCTTTCGCTCCTAGAGTTCCAGCTTTTGCTGTAGCCTAGCCGAGCGCATCAGCCCGTGAGTCTCCATAGCGGACAACTGGTGTAATAATTGGAGAGTAGTTTTTCGGAAATGTTCTGCGGCCGATAAACGAAACAAAGTGGAACAAAACTGTTACATTAGTAACTAAGCTTGTAGATAATTATGGACTTTACTTTCGGACGGGGGTTCAATCCTCCCACTTCCACCAATAAAATATGCCACCCGGTTGGCATATTTTCTGTTATACTTATCTTGTTATGCCAAAAAGGGTTAAAAGTAATAATAAAAAATACAACAAAGTTGCGGATTTTCTTTTTGAGGTTGGCATGCTCTCTAAAACCCCGCGCAGTTTTAGCCCGTTTTTGGGCGGCGGCGAGCAGTCTGTAGCAGACCATCTTAATCGCACGTCTTACACTGCAATGTGCCTCGGCTACATGACTCACGGGGTAGACATTGATAAAATTGTAAAAATGGCACTTTTTCACGACTTAACAGAAGCGCGTATTTCGGACCTAAACCACGTTCACCAAAGATATGCTGCAAGAGACGAGCATAAAGCTCTAACAGATTTAGCTCGCGAGATTCCTTTCGGCGAAGAGATTAAAAAAATAATTCTTGAATATGAAAAACGCCAAACAAAAGAGGCGAAAATTGTAAAAGATGCAGACATCTTGGATTTTTTAATCACCCTAAAAGAAGTTGGAGACACAGGCAATATTCGCGCCAAAAACTGGGCACCTAAACTGCAAAGCAGGCTAAAAACAAAAGAGGCAAAGATGCTTGCAAAAGCGGTTTTGCGTTCCAAGTCTGACAGTTGGTGGTTTACTGCATCTAATAAGAAATAATGCTTTCTGCAAAAATAAAAGAGTTTTTGTCCGAAAGTTTCCCGGGGCTTGATGTGCAGGTGTCACAGCCAGACAACTACTTGCATGGGCACTATGCTACAAATCTTGCTTTTGCGCTTGGCGCAAAAGAGAAAATTTCTCCAATGGAGGCGGCGAAGAAGATAAAAGAAACCGCCGTAGAGGTTGCGCCTTGGGGTTTGTTGGAAAAAGTTGAAGTTGCGCCTCCCGGCTTTGTAAATTTTTTTGTTAGCGTATCTGCAATTCAAAACGAGCTTTCAATCATATCAAGAAATAAAAACTGGGGTGCGCCTCAGCCGGATGTGTTAAAATCCCGCAAAGGCAAAACTGCAATAATTGAATATTCTTCGCCTAATATTGCAAAGCCGATGCATATTGGCCATCTGCGTTCAACTATTATCGGCGATGCGCTTGCCAACATCTACCTATTCTCGGGCTACAAAGTTATTAGATGGAATTATATTGGTGATTGGGGCACCCAGTTTGGCAAGCTTATTGCCGCTTACAAAATGTGGGGTGATAAAAAGGCGGTTTTAAAAGACCCTATAAAAGAGCTTGTAAAACTTTATGTCCGTTTCCACCAAGAGTTAGAGAAAAACCCCGAGCTTGAAGAAAAAGGCCGCGAAGAGTTTAAAAAATTAGAAGATGGAGAGAAAGTTAATAAAAAACTTTGGGCTTGGTTTCGCAAAGAATCGCTAAAAGAGTTCGAAAAAATCTATCGCATACTCGGCATTAAGTTTAATGTCTCTAAAGGCGAATCTTATTACGAAGGCAAGCTCGGCAATTTAGTAGAAGAGCTCTTAAAAAGAGGCATTGCAAGGCCAAGTATGGGCGGGGTGATAGTTGAAACCGGCCAAAAAGTGCCGGCACTTATTCAAAAATCAGACGGTGCGAGCTTGTATCTTACAAGAGAACTTGCGAACTTACAGTACCGCGCCAAAAAATATAAACCCGCAAGGATTTTATATGTTGTTGGCAGCGAACAGTCGTTTCATTTTGAACAGCTTTTTATAATCGGCAAAATTTTGGGGGTTAACGGAACGAGACTTTTCCATATTGGCCATGGTCTGGTGTTGGGTGAGGACAATAAAAAACTTTCAACGCGCGAAGGTAAAACAGTAGAGCTTAACGATGTTTTAATGGAGAGTATCTCCCGCGCTGGAGAGACCCTAAACACTAGGCAAATGGGTTTAAAACCAAAAGAGAAAGTAAAAATAGCACAAGCTGTAGGGGTGGGCGCAATAAAATATAACGATTTGAGTATGGGGCGAGAGAGCGATATAAAATTTGATTGGGACAAGATGCTGGATTTTCAAGGTAACTCCGGCCCATATATACAATATACTTACGCGCGGTTAAAGAGTATTTTGCGCAAAGCGCCCGCACGTAAGTTTGATTCTAAGGCGTTATCCAATGAGGCAGACTTAGAGCTGGTTTTGATTTTGGATTCATATCCCATGGCAGTTGAGGAGGCGTTTACTGCAAACTCACCGCAAAAAATTGCGAGCTATATCTACGAGCTTTCAAAAGCTGTAAACGGCTTTTATCAGTCAAACCCGGTTTTGCAGTCTGAACGCGGGGTTCGCGAGGCTCGCTTAGCGCTGATTTCCGCATGCGCAAGCACCCTAAAGAGGGGTATGGAGCTCTTAGGCATTACCCCTTTAGAGAGAATGTAGATATCCACAGAAATTAGCCATCTTGAAGCTAATTCGTTAATATAGGATTCTAAGTCTGTATGCTTAAAATCATTAAAGAATTCAAACTTCCAGAACTTGAGGAAAAGATTTTGGAATTTTGGAAGAAAAACACTATTTTCCAGAGGTCTTTGTCTGAAAAAGCCGGCAAAGAGCCATTTACTTTTTACGAGGGTCCGCCTACCGCAAATGGGCGGCCGGGGTTGCACCATATCTTGGCGCGCAGTTTTAAAGATGTTATATGCCGCTATAAAACAATGCGCGGATATTTTGTGCCCCGCCGCGCCGGGTGGGATACACATGGTCTTCCTGTAGAAATTGAGGTTGAAAAGTCGCTTGGCTTAAAGTCGAAGAAAGATATAGAAAAATATGGCATAGCGGAGTTCAATAAGAAATGTAAAGAGTCTGTTTGGGAATACAAAGACGAGTGGGACAAGATGACGGATCGCATGGGCTATTGGCTGGATTTAGAAAATCCCTATATAACCTACACACCTGGCTATATAGAAGCGTTATGGGGAATTTTTGCAAAAGCTTGGAATAAGAAACTGCTCTACAAAGGGCACAAGGTTGTGCCATGGTGCACGCGCTGCGGCACAGGCCTTTCGTCGCACGAAGTCTCCCAAGGCTACAGCGAGTCTACAGACACTGCGGTTTATGTAAAATTTAAATTAAAAAAGGGCCAAAAAATAGGTGCGAAGTTTAAAACAGACGACTCCACTTATATTCTTTCTTGGACTACAACTCCGTGGACATTGCCTGGCAACGTTGCCCTTGCTGTTGGGCCACAAATAAAATACGCCATATTTAAGAAGAAATCCGGATCTGTAGAAGAACGCTATATTGTTGCGAAGAAAGTTGTGGGTTCGGATCCGCTAAATAATTTAGGAGATTTAGAGTTGGAAATAAGCGGTAAAAGCTTAGTTGGGCTAAAATACGAGCCGCTTTGGAATATAAGCCCGCTTCAAACCCCGGCTGCGTATAAAGTTTACCCGGCAGATTTTGTAACAACCGAAGACGGCACGGGTGTTGTGCATACCGCCGTAATGTACGGTGAAGATGATTATAAATTAGGAGAGAAATTAAACTTGCCAATGCACCACACTGTTGATGAATCCGGCGAGTTTACTGGAGATGTTGCCGGGTTTAAGGGTATGTATGTTAAGTCTAATGAAGCTGAGAAAAAACTTCTGGAATATCTAAATAAAAAAGATTTATTATTCCAAAAAGAATCATACACGCATGAATATCCGTTTTGCTGGCGTTGTAAAACCCCTCTTTTATATTATGCAAGGCCCAGCTGGTTTATATCAATGTCTAAGTTGCAAGAAAAGCTAGTTAGAGAAAACCGCAAAATCAATTGGATTCCGGAGCATGTAAAAACGGGTCGGTTTGGTGAGTGGCTGAAGGATGTTAGGGATTGGGCGGTTTCGCGCGAGAGATATTGGGCAACGCCATTGCCAGTTTGGCAGTGCAGTAGAGGCCATACAAAAGTTGTAGGGTCGCTAGATGAATTACAAAAGTTAGTTGTGCCAAATAATAATTACTTTTTATTGCGGCACGGCGAAGCAGAGCACAATTTAGATGGCATTATTGCCTCCGGTCCCGAGTCTAAAAACCGAGCGCCGGAGTTGACTGAAAATGGCAAGAACCAGATAAAAGTTGCAGGGCAAGAGCTTGTAAAACACAAAATTGATTTAATATTCACTTCTCCTTATAAGCGGTGCTTGCAAACTGCAAAGATTGTCGCCAAACCCAAAAAAATCCAAATTACTAAAGATGCGCGCCTTAGCGAATTGAACGCTGGGATATTCAATTGGAAGACAATAAGCGAGTACAAAAATTTTTTTGATAACCCGATGGATAGGTTTAAACGTGCTCCATCTGGCGGAGAGACTTTGCGCGAACTACGCCGGCGCATGTTTGAATTCTTAGAAGAAATTGACAGCAAATATTCCGGCAAAAATATACTTATTGTAAGCCATGGCGACCCGCTGTGGATGCTGGAACTCGCCGTAAAAAGAACCGATGAAGAAGATGCAAAGAAAGACTTGCAATATTTGGAGCCCGGCAAATGGAAGGAGCTTGAGTTTAAGAATATTTCTTACAACTCGGAGGGCGAGCTGGATTTGCACAGGCCTTATATAGATAAGGTTGTAATAAAGTGCGGGACATGCAAAAAACCTGCCCGCGCAGGCGGGGACATGCGCCGCGTGCCGGAGGTAGTGGACGCCTGGTTTGACTCCGGCGCAATGCCTTTTGCTGCAGGCGGGTTGGAATACCCTGCGGACTATATTTGCGAGGGTATGGACCAAACGCGCGGGTGGTTTTACACCCTACTTGCAGTTGCTTCAGTTTTAGGCAAGGAGCGGCCTTATAAAAACGTTATTACGCTTGGGCTTATTCACGATAAGCTTGGGCAAAAGATGTCTAAGTCGCGCGGCAACACAGTTGATCCGTGGGAGATGATGGGCAAATACGGCGCAGACGTTGTGCGCTGGTATTTCTACACCGTAAATCCGCCAGGTGAGGCTAAAAATTTTGACGAAAACGACCTAGCAAAAGTCTTTAGGAGATTTTTCGGCACGCTCTATAACTCTTATGTTTTCTACGACACCTTTAGAGAGAAGTTGGAGGCGGGCCCGCTTCATGTAAAAAATATTTTAGATAGGTGGATTGTCGCGCGCCTTAATGAAACGACAAAAATTGTTACGGAAAATATGGATTCTTACAATATAATAACCGCAACGCGCGAGATAGAAAATTTAGTTGACGATTTATCGCGGTGGTATATAAGGCGCAGCCGCGGGAGGAGCGATATGGTAAAAACTTTGGGTTATATGTTGCGCGAAATATCAAAACTTACGGCACCGTTCACGCCATTTTTCTCCGAAGCTCTCTACAAATCGCTTGAAATGAGCAAAAACCTCTCTGTGCATTTAGAAGATTACCCGGAGATGCAGAAAGATTATCTGGAAAAAGATTTAATAACTGCAATGCGCGAGGTAAGGCGAATCTCAACCCTAGCTCTTTCAAAAAGGGCCGAGGTTGGCATAAAAGTGCGCCAGCCGCTTTCAACATTAACCATTAAAGAAACTAAAGTGCCACTTGCAGGCGATCTGTTAGACCTTATTAAAGAAGAAGTTAATGTAAAAGAGGTTATTATAAGCCCTAAGCTAAAAGATGAGCTTGAGTTAGATGTTGTGATCTCGCCCGCCCTAAAAGAAGAAGGTTTGGCGCGCGAATCTATTAGAATTATTCAAACTTTAAGGCAAAAACTTCAGATGAAGCCTGTAGAAAAAATAGAAGTAAATATCCATGCGCCACAGGGTATAACTGAAGCCATAAAAAAACACGAACGAATTTTGCGCCAGACTGTTGGCGCCTCGGCTGTAAATTATCGCCAATCCGAAAAGTTTGACGCAGAAGAAACCGCAGAGCTTGACTCACAAGAGGCACAAATAAGCATAAGAAAACTATAAACAATGGCTAAGAAAACCGTTGTAATGGTTATATTGGACGGTTGGGGCATAGGCAAGCATGATGCCTCAAACCCAATATACGAGTTAAATCCCAAGAATATTGATTTTATAAAACACAATTATTCTATTGGTTCTTTGCAGGCTTCTGGTATTGCAGTCGGCTTACCGTGGGAAGAAGAAGGCAACTCGGAGGTTGGACACCTTACACTTGGTTCCGGCCGCGTTATATACCAGCACTACCCAAGAATAAGCATATCTCTGCGCGACGAAAGCTTTTATTCTAATAAAGTTTTACTAGGGGCTTTTAACCATGCAAGGGAGCATGGCGGCGCAGTTAACTTGATAGGCATTTTAACCGGTGGCAATGTGCACGCGGCACTCGAACACTTAGAAGGCCTTTTAAAACTAGCGGAGCGGCAAAAGGCAGGTGCAGTAAATTTGCATTTATTTACAGACGGCAAAGACTCGCCGCCAAAATCCGTTTTGAGGCTGTTGCAAAAACTAGATATTGAGTCATATAAGGCAAGGGGACTGAATGTTAGGATTGCGAGCATTGCAGGCAGGTACTACGGGATGGACCGCGACTTACATTGGAAAAGAACAGAGAGAGCATACGCGGCCATTACCGGCGCGTCATCAACGAATAACGAATCCAATACGAATATACGAATGGGTGCAGCCGAATATATTGAGTTGCAATATGCGCAGGGCTTAACAGATGAGTTTATCGAACCCAAAATTATAGACCCATCAGGCGCGCTAAAGAGCGGAGATGCAACGATATTTTTTAACTTTAGAGAAGATAGCATCAGGCAGCTCACGGAGATGTTTATAGAAAACATCAATTCAGGCAATTTAAAAGACCTGAATGTCGCAACTTTTACAGAATACAACAAAAAATTTCCGTTTCCGGTTGCATTTCCGCCTGAGGATGTTGTAAATTCGCTCGGCAAGGTCTTGTCGGATGAGGGTTTTACGCAATTAAGAATCGCCGAGACTAATAAGTACGCACACGTTACTTATTTTTTTAACGGTTATTTAGAAAAGCCTTTTAAAAACGAATACAGGGTTTTAGTGCCGTCTAAAAATGTTCCGCGTTACGATGAAGTGCCGGAGATGAGCGCGCGCGATATTACTGCTCGCGCCTTAGAAGCAATAAAAGAAAGAGCCTACGATTTTATCCTTATAAACTATGCAAACGCAGACATAGTGGCTCACACCGGAAATTTTGACGCAACCGTAAAGGCGGTTTCGGTTGTAGACGAGCAAATTGGTATTTTAATGAAAGAGGTTTTGCGCACAAAGGCAGTGATGCTGATTACCTCCGACCACGGTAATGCCGAAAAAGTGTTGGACCTTGCAACCGGTTTACCGGAGACCCAGCACGACCCTTCGCCTGTGCCGGTATATGTTATAGGCGAGGAGTATAAAAAACCGAAAGGTGAGGCCGAAATAAGCGAGTCAGAAAAATTAAGCACAGGGCTTATATCGGATGTCGCCCCTACAGTGCTAGACATTATGGGCGTTCAACAACCGCCCGAGATGACCGGCGTTAGTCTGCTACAATCATTAATATGATTGTATAATTTCCAATTTTCCAATTTTCATTGAATTTAAAAATTTAAATGTTTAAAACATTGAAAATTCATTGCAAAATTTTAAATTGTAAAATTTTTCTATGTGGCGCTACATAATAATTCCAATTTCTGTAAACGTTTTTGGCATTTGGGCGGCGGGGAAATATGTTGAGGGTTTTATGGTTCCAGAGAGTATATGGGCACTTATCGTAGCAGGGGTGGTCTTATCTCTCATTAATCTGGCGGTTCGGCCGTTTTTAAGGCTCATTTTTAGCCCGCTGATACTTCTAACAATGGGTTTGGCGCTTATTGCAGTAAATATGCTTGTTTTATATCTCCTTGACTACCTCTTAACTTCCATTACAATAGACGGGCTACTTCCACTACTCTTAGGTACGTTAATTATCTCGGCGGTGAATGTAGTTTTAAGATTTATATTGTTATAATTACTTTTATGTTAACTTTTGCAATAATTGTAGTTGCCGTAATCATAGTAATTCTAGTTGCGGTGCAAAACCGCTCTGCTGGTATTGGCGTTTTCGGCGGTGCAGGCGGGGACTCTGTATATCAAACACGCCGCGGCCTTGAGAAGTTTTTGTTTATACTAACAGTTGTGTCCATAGCTGTTTTTGCACTTTTGGGCATTGCAAATTTGATCTTGTAATAAATGTTTCTCAAAAAACTTTTTAATTCCTTTTCAAGGTTAGAAAAGATTATTTTAATAGGCGCTATTGCCGTTTTTGTTTTGTCTGGCTCGGTTAAGGCTGCTATATATGTCGTCTCTGAGGGTGAGCTTTTGCCGGAGCGCGGTGGCAGATTTGTAGAGGGTGTAGTTGGCCAGCCGGTTTTTATAAACCCGATTATTCCCACAAGCCGCGTGGATAGGGATATTGCAGAACTTGTGTTCTCGAGTGCCAAAGATTTGGCAGACAGCATAAAAATGGAAGAAGATGGCAAGGTTTGGACCCTGCGCCTTAAAGAAGGTGTGCTCTGGCACGACGGAGCGCGCGTAACATCCGACGACATACTCTTTAGCTTAGAAGTTTTACAGGATGTGGAGGCGCGTTCTCCATATTTTGCATCTTTCCAGGGCGTTGCAGCCGAGCGTATAAGTGAGTTGGAAATTAAGTTTGCACTGCAATCTCCTTATGTTTTTTTCGGCGAAGAAAATCTAAAACTTCTTGGTGTTATCCCAAAACACATTTTTGGAGACATTCCGGTGCAGAATTATAAGCTTTCTGCGCTTGGGTTGCGGCCTGTTGGCTCCGGCCCGTACAAAGTTGCGGGTTTGCAGCAGGATTCGCGCGGCGTGATAAGCCAAATGGAACTTGTGGCCCATGACAAGGGTGTGGAAGCCCCAAACATAACGAATTTTGTTTTTAAGTTTTTTAAATCCGACGAAGAATTGGTGCAGAACTACAACCGAGGCGCAATTGATGGGTTTGGGCTGAGCATTGCACACGGTCAAGATTTGTCAGAAGGCGGGGATATAAAAATACGCCGCGTGGTAGAGCCAATTAGGTCTCTGCGCCACTATGCGATTTTTATAAACAATTCTTTAGAAATTGATGCGCTTGAAGACGGCGATGTGCGGCGGGCGCTCTCCAGTACAGTAGATAGAGATCGCATTATAAAAGAAGTTTTTGGGGGCGAGGCTGCGCCTATCTATGGGCCTACTACATTTGTGGCGTCCGATACCGAAGAGGTGGATTTGTCGGTTTTAGAAGGTTTGGAGTTTAACATTACCGTGCCTGACGAAGATTTTCTTGTAAAGACCGTAGAAATTATAGAAGAAAATTGGGAGGCCTATGGAGCACAGGTGAATCTATTAGTTTTGCCCCTAAAAGATATTCAAGAGGTAACATTAAAAACCACAAATTACGAGATGCTTGTTTTTGGCAATGCCGTTGGCGAGAGTTACGATTTGTTCGCTTTTTGGCATTCGCTAAAACGGTTTTATCCGGATCAAAATCTTTCGCAATATCAGAGTAAGAAAATAGATGAATTACTTGAGCTATATCGCAGCGAGCCGGACAAGGAAGCGCGTCATGAAATGCTCTCTGAAATTGGCGACCAGATTGCCGCGGATTACCCCGCTATTTTCTTGTATGTGCCAAACTATATGTATGTGCACGCGCCGCGCTTAAAGGGCTTTGACTCTAACTTTACAATCAATTCGCCGCCGGACAGATTTGGCGCTGTTGGAGAGTGGTATGTAAAAACACGCCGGGAGTTTTAGTAGATTGACAATTATTAAGCCTTAATATAAGATTAGTTCAATTAAGAAGCCTCTTTATTATGCAGATTTGCCTCCTATCCGTGATTGATGCCGCGGTGGCGGAATTGGCAGACGCACTGGCTTCAGGAGTCAGCGACGAAAGTCATGGGAGTTCAAATCTCCCCCGCGGCACAAACAAGTTATGAAATCTAAACACGAAGATACAGTTCGCCTAATCCCCCTTGGGGGCCTAGAAGAGGTTGGCCGGAATATGGCCTATATTGAGTATAAAGACGAAATTGTAATTATAGATATGGGCATACAGTTCCCCGAAGAAGCAACTCCGGGCGTGGATTTTATTATCCCAAACATAGAGTCTCTAATCCCAAAACGCGAAAACATCCGCGCAGTTGTTTTAACCCACGGTCACTTTGACCACGTTGGAGCAATACCCTACCTTATGGGCAAGCTTGGCAACCCGCGCATTTACACCACAAAGCTTACAAAGGCCCTTATCGAGAAGCGCCAAGAAGACTTTGTTAATGCTCCCAAACTAAAAATAGAAGTAATAAATGTTTGGGACAAAGTTAAAGTCGGCGACCATATAGAGTTGGAGTTTTTTGGCGTTTACCACACAGTGCCGGACACCGTAGGTGTGGTAGTAAAAACTCCGGCGGCAAACATTGCACACTATGCGGATTTTAGAATTGAATACGACGCAAAAGGCAATGCGCAAGATTTAGATGTATTTGAGCGCGTATCAAAGTTAGACATTCACACATTTATGGTGGATTCCACAAACGCAGAAGAGGAGGGGCGCACTGTTTCGGAAAAAATAGTGGAGCAAAATTTAGAGGAGCTGTTTAAAGCCGCCAAAGGCAGGGTAATACTCTCAACTTTCTCTACTATGCTGACTCGCATTGCAGAGATTATAAAAATATGCGAGCGATTGGGCCGCAAAGTGATAATAAATGGCCGGTCTATGAAAGAAGCAATCCAAATTGCGCGCAATCTTGGCTATATGAAGGTTAAAAAAGAAACAATTGTAGGCGTTGAGGATATGAAAAAGCTTAAAGATAACCAGATTATGATTATTACTACCGGCGCCCAAGGCCAAGAAAATGCAGGACTCTCGCGCATAGTAAACGGGGAGCACAAGCACATTACAATTAAACCCGGCGACACAATGATATTTTCTTCTTCTGTAATACCTGGCAACGAGCGTAGCGTGCAAAACCTTAAAGATAATCTTACTCGGCAAGGGGCAATAGTGCACACATCTAAAGTTATAGACATTCACTCCAGCGGCCATGCGCCGGCAGACGACCTTACAATGACAATAAAGCTAACTAAGCCTAAGTTTGTTGTGCCCGTGCACGGGTATTACTTTATGCGTTCTGCAAACGGGCAGAATGCAGTTAAGGCCGGCGTGCCTGCAGAAAACATTCGCCTTATGGACAACGGCCAGGTTGCAATTTTGAGTAAAGACAAGTTTGAAATAACCAAAGAGACTGTGCCGGCGAACTACGTTATGGTAGACGGGCTTGGCGTGGGTGATGTGGGCGAGATTGTGCTCCGCGACAGGCGAATTTTAGCCCAAGAAGGCATGGTGGTTGTTATTACCACGATTGACCGCCGAACAGGCAAGCTATTAAAGAACCCGGATATTATCTCTCGCGGGTTTATATACCTTAAAGAAAACCAAGACTTGCTAAACGAGGTGCGTAAGAAAATTCGCACTCTTGTAGGCAAGATTCCGCGCAAACAATCGCCGGATATTGACTACCTAAAAAATATCTTCCGCGACCAGATTGGGCAGTTTTTGTACAACAAAACCTTTCGTCGCCCGATGGTTTTGCCAGTAATAATAGAGATCTAGACAAGCCCTACTTTTGCGCGAACTTCTTCCATTGTCTGTGTCGCTATTTTTTGCGCTTTTTTTGCCCCTGCTTGCAACGCGCGCAATATCTCACTTTTTTTCTTTAAGAGTGCCCTGCGCTCTTTTTGTAAAGGAGCAAGCGCGTTTATTATTACTTCCGCTAGCTCGCGCTTAAAGTCCGCGTATCCGATATCGGCATATTTTTTAACCACTTCTTGTGGCGTTAACCCTGTAAATTCGCTGTATATCAAAACCAAATTTGATATCCCCGGTCTTTTTTCGGGGTCATAACCAATACCAGAGAAAGAATCTGTCGTGGCAGACATTACCTTTTTGCGCATCTCGTCTGCCGAATCGTGCAAAAATAGGCACCCGGAGGGGATAGATTTAGACATTTTCTTCTCTGGGTTATCCAAACTCATAATCCGCTCTGCCTTAGCTGTTATTGTGCGAGGCTCTTTAAAAGTTTTGCCAAAAGCGCTGTTGAACTTGCGCACAATTTCGCGGGCAAGCTCTATGTGCTGCCTTTGGTCATCGCCAACCGGCACTGCCTCTGCTTTGTAGAGTAAAATGTCTGCTGCCATAAGCACAGGGTATGTAAAAAGGCCTACATTCGGCGTCTTGCCTTCCGCAACCTTCTCTTTATACGCTGTCATTCTCTGCAAATCCCCCATAGATGTTATTGTGCCTAAAATCCAAGCAAGGTTTGTATGCTCGGGTACGTGCGATTGCACAAAGAGTATGGATTTCTTTGGGTCAATACCGGCTGCGAGCATATCTATTGCTAAATCCAGGGTTTGCGCTGCGCGTTCTTTTGCGGGTAAGAGCCCAGTCATCGCGTGGTAGTCTACTATTGAATAAATACACGTGTAATGCCCTGAGTTTTGCAGCTCCACAGCTTGGCGCAGCATGCCCAAGTAATTCCCAATATGCAATTCCCCAGATGGCTGTATACCGCTTACAATTACAGGTTTCATAATTTTAATTTCTAATTTCTAAGTTTTAATTTCTAATCAAGTTTTATTGTTTAAAGTTCTAAGGGTTTTAGCAAAAATTAGTGTCAACTCTTGAGTTTCTTTCCATAGAGCACTAATTTTATCCTTATATTCAGGATAACACTTAGCCAACATTCTAAGCCAGTGTTTTGTTTCTTCGGATTCTTTCTTCGTAATATGAATTTTATTCTTAAAATCTTTTTTAGAACTCGCTCCATTAGCTTCCGAATAATTAGCGCCTATACTTGTTCCAGATCTTATTAATTGGTTAATAATTGGTTGAGAAATAGAATTAATTTTTATTTTTTGACATAGATCTATAATATTTTCTCCGAATCGTGCCGTCCGCTCTTGTAGATCAAACTTATCTTGGACCATGTTATAAACGCATTATACCTAATTAAGCCTTATAACTTAATTCTTGGATAGAAATTAGAACTTAGGCCTTAAAACTTCCGGATTTGCCTTAACGTGGCAATTTTGGTATTCTAAGCGGCAAACGTGTTTTGCCACATGGCAACCGCATTTATCTTTATGAATTCCACTTCTCAAAAAGCTCACGATATAGCGTTTGCCACATTCCGTGTGGCGGCTCTTGTTGGTCACAGAAAACTTCGCGAAGAACTCCAGAATTCAGCAGTGGAGCTTGCGGTAAACTACGAGGCAGTTGCAAACCCGGCGCTTGCAAAAAGTGCTACCGTAATCAGCATTTTGGAGCGCCTTATAACTTTGGGCGAATCAATAAAAGAGATCGGTCCAATAAGTGCAAGGGTTCTAAAAAGGGAACTCGGCAATCTTCAAACGGCAATTAAAGAGGCAAATGCGGCAATTCAAGTGGCAACAAGTGGCAAAAAAGAACCTCAAGAGGCAAATTTGGACGACATTTTTGGCTCAAGTGGCAATCTAAACGGCAATCCGCCAGCTGGCGGAGAAGCTAAAAAATCTGAAGAAACTAAAGAAGCTAATACAGCTAGTCTAGAAGCAACCAAAGAAGCTCTAAGTAGTGTTTCGGAACGGCAAATGGCAATTTTGGAATCCATTCGGCAAAACGAATTTTGCCGTTTGCGCAACATTGTAGATGATGTAGACGGCGTAAGCCCCCGCACTATAAGAAACGACATACAAGACCTTATAAATATGGGCCTCGTAAGGCGCGTAGGCAATGGCGGCCCAGCTAGCTACTTCCAGTTAACGGGCATAAAAACCTCATCTACTGCCCAACTGTAACTATACGGTCGCACCCCTCGTTTTATTAACAGTATCGGGATTGTGTTAAAATTACAGAAAGGATAGAATATCTGCTATTGGTTCCGAAGTGAGGCGGAGCCAGTTACGCAGTTATGTGGTTGCAAGTTATGTTGTTATCCAATCGCCTCACTACGAGGTTTTTTGTTTTGTTATTAGAACCTTCCCATAGGCATCAGCTTGCCGCCTTAGACTAAACCTCCGCCCAACCTCACGAGGGCGAGAGAAAATCGCCCCAGGAGGGGCGGAATAAGGGCTTAAGGCAGTTGGTCGATGGTGTTAACCTTGTGGAGGCGTTACCCAAATTACAAATAAGAAATAAATTAATTACAAATTACAAAATGAGTAAAACACTAAGATTAGGTGTTTTGAGCTCTGCTGTCATTTTGGCTGCAGTCTTATTGGCTGCTCCAACATTTGCCGCTTACACCCGCGACCTCACTGTGGGTTCAACTGGCACTGACGTAACAGATCTCCAAAACTTCCTAATTTCAAAATCGGCAGCTATGTGGCCAGCAGGCCAAGCGGCTACCGGTTACTTTGGTCCAATAACTCAAGCCGCTTTGGCAAAATACCAGACTTCGGTCGGTATTAGCCCAGCAGCCGGTTACTTTGGCCCAATAACACGTGCCCACATGGCCTCAATCGGCCAAACAGGCACAACAGGAACAGGTACAACGACAGAAGCTCTTTGCCCGAACGGTATGACAATTGCAAGCAATTGTATGACTGCTCCGGCAGGCGCAACTGGCGCAACCTGTCCTAATGGAAACCTAGTTTCCAACAACTGTATGGCAGCTGGTACAACCGGTTTGAGCGGCACTGTAGGTTCAATAACCATTAACGGTCTTTCAACCTACTCTGCTGAACAAGTTGGCGAAGGCGAGACTGATCAAAAGGTTATCGCTTTTGAAATTGAGGCAGGCAGTGAGTCCGACATAGAGTTGGTTTCAATGCAAGTTGAGGCCTTCCAGATATCAACAGGAGATGACAGAGATATGGATGCTTACATGAAAGATGTCTCAATCTGGCTTGGTTCCACAGAAGTTGGCCGGGATAATGTAAGCGCTTTCTCAGAGCCTACTACGAACGACTTCCAAAGGAACATGGTTTTGAGCGGCGCAAGAATCAATGCTGGCGAGACCAAAACTGTTTACATCGCGGTTTCATCGCTTGACAATATTGACACCGGAGACAGCGACACAGATGACTGGGCTGCTGGTGTTGCTACAATTAGGTTTAGAGATGGTTCTGGTGTAACAACCACAAACACCTACACTCTTGATCTAACTGATAACGTTGTTGACGACACCATTGAGCAGCAATTTGACTTTGGTTCACTTGCAACGGTTGCTAGCGTTGAGCTAGAGGTTTCTTTGAACACAGCCGATGACGAAATCAACGAAGCTCACCTTATAAAGGTAAACGCTGGCGCGTCAGACACAAACGACATAGAGCTTCTTTCGTTTAAGATGAAAGCTGAAGGTTCAGCCCTCCAGGTTACAGAGGTTCCTGTTACACTTACTGTAACTGGTGGTTCAACTACCGAGTCTGACATCTTCAAATCCGCTCACCTTTACAGGGAAGGCGTTAAGATTGGCTCGGAAACTGTTGCCGATGGCGGCGCGGTAACTTTTGACAACCTTGATTTCACCATTGCTAAGAACGACACAGAGGACTTCAAGATTCTTGTTGATATTCAAGACATTGACGGCAATCTTACTGTGGGCGACACACTTCAGGCTCAAATTACTGCAACCAACGTTAACAACATAACGGTGGAGGACTCGTCTGGACAACAGCTTTCCGACGATGATGCAACAGGCACTGCTTTAGCTGAGGCTTCTGAAGTCCGAGTTATCGGATTTGACTTTAGCCTCATAAGCGCGACAGCTTCTATAACTTCCCCCAGTGATGGAGCGACTGCTGGGTCTAGGGACACTGGTACATATACCATCAAGTTTAACCTTACCGCTTGGGGTGGAGACATCTCTATTGACAGGAGTTGTGAAGAGGCTGATGCAGATACGGCTGACCAGGGTATAGAGTTTACTGTTACCAACAACGCATCTAACACCTCCACATGTACGTTTGCGTCAACTGCTGATGACAACACAGATGACACTGGAGCAGCTTGGTTGATTAGTGAAACCGAAACTAATGAGTTTACTCTTACGGTTGCCTTGCAACCAAGTACTGAAGCTGCAGATGATCACTTCTCAAAGGTGTATCTCACTTCAATCAACTGGGATGATGTTGTAACCGACACCTCGCCTGACATCTTTACAACTGCAGGTTTGGGTGAAGCGGACACATCAACTCCGGAACTCTTCTTGCAAGCTATCTAGCTTAGCTAAACTTCCAAGCAACTTGAGCTTTGCTTAGGAGTTAATGAAAACCGCCCCGTAAGGGGCGGTTTTCTGTTTGTGATCTGTTATAATTATTGTATGAAAACAAAATTAGTCTTTTTGGCGGCACTTGCTGTTTTTGCAGGTAGTTTATTGGGCGTCGGAATTTCATACGCCGTGCCCGGCTTTTTCACCCAAGGCGGGAATTCATTCTTAGAAACAGCGGTTCTAGGCACAACAGACAACTTTGATTTATCTATAATCACAAACAACACAGAACTTGCGCGTTTTGATACGAGCGGGACTTTTAATGTTAATGGTGATGCAGATATTTCAGGGTCGCTTATTAACGCACTGCACAATCACGAGAATAACACTGGCGGTAGTCAGCTAAATGCCACAAACGTTTTTAGCTCTGGCATTGTACCAACAGCGCGCTTAGGTAGTGGCACAGCTGATTCAGCTAAGTTTTTGAGAGGTGATCAAACTTGGGCTACGCCTCCTAGTCCTGCAAATATGCAGATTTTTACATCTGACGGTACATGGATTAAACCCACTGGAGCGAAACTCGTGTTGGTTGAAATGTGGGGCGGCGGCGGTGGTGGGGGTCGCCAAGACCCCAACATAATTGGATCGGGCGGTGGAGGCGGCGGAGGTGCTTATTCCACAAAGCTCTTTAGAGCTGATGATTTAGGATCTACTGAATCTGTTCTTGTTGGCTCCGGGGGTCTGGCTGGTACAACTGGAAATCCTCCTGGAGAAGTGGGTGAAAAATCTAGTTTCGCTGGATTAGAAGCATATGGTGGAGGAGGCGGCGGTGGGGGCGATGGTAATTCTACTACACACCACGGCGGAGGTGGAGGTGGCGGCACACGTTCCGCTGGGAGTGTTGGGGGAGTAGGCACTAATGCTAGTGGCGGCGACGGCGGTGCACCTAATTATGCTTTTGGAACTACTAAGTTGGGTGCTGGTGCTCCCGGTGGTTCTGATGTTGATGCAACTGCCAATATAGAAGGTGGTGGAGGTGGTGGTGGAGTTAATGGAGGTAATCTTACTGGCGCAGCTTCTGGCGCTACATTTGGTGGAGGTGGTGGAGGGGCTGGCGGAGGGACTGGCGGTGAACAATTAGGAGGAGCTGGAGCCTCATCGCAATATGGTGGAGGTGGTGGTGGAGGAGGTCATCGTGGTTCTTCGGCAGCGTACTCCGGCGGTTCTTCGATAAACGGTGGTAGTGGTGGAACTGGTTCTAAAATTGGCGCCGATGCAACTCCTGGTAGTATTCCTGGAGGTGGCGGAGGCGGAGGCGGTGCCCAAGATCCAGCTGCCGGCGCTCGCGGCGAAGTAAGGGTATATTCGTGGTAGGTGAATTTTCTCTAAATTATAACGACTAGCGATTTGAGTTATAATACTTAGGTATGCAGAACGCGATTAGGAACATCTTTGTAGTTGCGGTTTTTTTGTTTCCTCTTTTGTATTTTAAGGCGTTTTTTTTCCCCGCTGTGTATTCCCACGCGGTTTTTATATATTTTATTGCCGAGCTGCTTTTTCTTTTGTATCTATGGCACGATTTTGGGCGAGGGAAAATTACTTTCAAAAAAAGCTATATAACTATTGCACTTGCGATTTACATAGCCGTTTTGTTTTTAACCGCCTTAACGGGCGTTGATTTTGGTAAGTCGTTTTGGTCCAGCTACAACCGAATGACAGGTATTATCACTTGGCTGCACTACTTTGCGCTTTTCTTTGTGGTTTCTGCGGTTTCTAAGCGTGAGGATTGGAAGTATGTTTTCCGCGCCATAATGCTCTCCGGTGCAGTATTGGCTCTAGTTTCTTGGGTTGGCGAGGACGGTTTTAATACGGGGCTATTTCCATATCTTAAAGATGGATCATTTTTGGGCAACAACTCTTACAGTGGTGCATACTTTTTACTAGCATTCTTCTTATCTCTAATAGGCGTTGTGTTTGAAACTAAGAAAATCTGGAAATGGGTTTATACTGCTGGGCTAGCGGTTATTTTCTTTAATCCGGATATGTTTAATTTTGATGTTTGGTCCGGAAAAACTTTTAATCTTATTGGCGAGGCCCGAGCATCGTCGGCTGTGGTTTGGATTGGGCTTGCGGTGTTAGGCGCGATTTTTGCGGTATATAGATTCGCAAAAAATAAAAAACTTGTAGCCGGCATAGCTGCATTTCTCTTTATAGCTATATTAGGTGTTTACGTATATGGGTTTACATCAATACTCTCCGGCAAAGGTGTTTTGTATGACAAGTTTTTGGAGATAGATGGACCTGTGCGGCTCACAGTTTGGGATAGCACTATTCAGGGCATTAAAGAACGCCCTATACTTGGCTATGGGTCAGGAAACTTTGACTATATTTCTGATAGACGCCTTGATCCAAAATTACTAGCACTAGACGAAGATTTGTTCTTTGACCATCCACACAATCTTACGCTTGATGTGTTTATTAGTGCAGGTGTTTTGGGAGCTTTGGGAATGTTTTTGATTTTTGCCGCCGCGGCGCATAAGAGTATCAAACTCTATCTAAAAGAAAATAAATTCTACTTTTTAGTAATTCCACTTGTATTAGTATTGCATTTTCTGCAACTGCAAACATTCTTAGAAGGTCCTGGCTCGCTGCTTCTAGTTTTTATAATGCTTGCGTTTCTTGCCTCGCGTGAGCCGGATTTAGAGTTGAAAGTTTCCATTCTTAGATTGCGAAATTTATTAAAAACAGGTGCGGTTGTCGCCTTTATAGTAGCTTCTTATTTGTGGGTATTTGTGCCTACAGAGCAAAATTTGCTCTATATAAAACTGACTTCTGGCGCGACGGTAGAAGAAAGACAGCAGTTACTACCAAAACTTAAAGAGATTAAAGTTGACCCGCTATATATTATTAATTTGTTGAGTGACGGTTTTATGCGTGGCGCTATGCACTACAGAGACAGATTTGACGAGCCTGCTATCAAAGGAGTGCTACAAGGAGAGTTTAAAATGTTTTTGGATACTTACGAAAGTTTTGAGTCGAGATACAAAGATAATTTTAAGTTTAATTTCCAGTATGGGAAAGTAATAAATGCCGCAAATGCCGTTGGTGTTAATAAATTAGAAAAAGGCGAGGAGATTATACGTAGAGCTATTACCATCTCCGACCTCTATCCGCACCCATACGCGCTTTTGGCTTTTAATCTTTATTTTCAAGAGAGATACGACGAGGCACTAGAGGTTGCAGAAACGGCTATTACTAAAGATCCATCGGACAGCAGAGCGCAAACGTTGCGCGATTTGATTATCTCTCGAGCTTTACAACCCCTTTGATACCTTTTTAAGGTATTTGCGGAAGTCTTTGCCCACGGTTTTGTGCTTTAGGCCGAAGTCCACTGTGGCTTTGAGTAAGCCAAGTTTACTGCCACAGTCGTATCTTTTGCCCTCAAACTTTAGACCGTAAACCGGCATTTTACCGATTATATTTTTTAGCGCATATGCCAATCGTATCTCGTCTTTAGAATTATCGAGCTTTTTAAGCTCGTGGAACACATGCGGAGTAATAATGTATTTACCGGCTATTACAAGGTTGGAAGGTGCGTCTTTTGGGTTTGGCTTCTCTACGATGTCTTTAATTTCGTAAACATTCCCGGAGATTTTCTTTGCATCCACAACGCCGTAGCGATGTACCTCCGAACGTGGCACTGTTTCAAGCGCTATAACAATACCGCCGTGTTTTTTAAATACCTCGCCTAGCTGGGCAAGGCAGGGCACAACACTGTCCACTATATCGTCTCCGAATAGCACACCGACCGGTTCGTCGCCGTGCACCAAGTGTTCTGCAGAGAGTATTGCATGGCCGTCGCCTAACGGAGCACTTTGTCTTACAAAAGAAAACCGCGCGAGCTTTGCTATATTCCTTACCTCATCAAACATTTCTTTTTTGCCGTTTTTACTAAGGTGGGACTCAAGCTCGGTGGAAAAATCAAAATGATCTTCAATAGCGCGTTTAGTGCGACCTGTTATAAAAATAACGTCTTCAACGCCGGAGGCAACCGCTTCTTCTACCAAATATTGGATTATCGGTTTGTCTATAATGGGCAGCATTTCTTTTGGTTGGGCTTTTGTCGCGGGCAGAAATCTAGTGCCCAACCCGGCTACCGGGATGATTACTTTTTTAACCATGTAGGTATATATTTCAATAATTTCCGACTGTTGTAAAGCTCGCTGTTTTTGTGATAATATTCTTACTCCACGATAAATGAAAAAAGTATTAGTAACTGGCGGGGCAGGGTTTATAGGTAGTCATTTGGTTGATAGATTACTTAATGAAGGCTATGAGGTTTTTGTTGTAGATAATCTCTCAACAGGCAAGCGCGAGAACCTAAACCCTGAAGCAGGATTTTTTGAAGTGGATATTACAGATTTCGATGCATTAGATAAGGTTTTCTCAGAAACAGAACCCGAATATGTATTCCACCAAGCGGCAATCCCGCGGATGCCGATTTCTATAAAAGACCCGGTTGGCACATCTAAGACTAATATTTTGGGTACAATTAATGTGCTAAAAGCTGCTCACGATGCCGGAGTTAAACGGGTTGTTTATGCCGCTTCTTCTTCTGCTTACGGCGAGCAAGAAACATTGCCGCTCCACGAAGATATGGTGCCGAATCCTTTGAGTCCATATGGTTTGCAAAAATATGTTGGGGAGTTGAAACTTCGCTTGTTTTCATCGCTCTATGGTTTACCCACTGTTTCTCTGCGTTATTTTAATGTGTATGGGCCGAGGATTGATGTTAACTCCGATTACAGTTTGGTTGTTGGGAAATTTCTTAGGTTAAATAAGGAAGGTAAACGACTTCCAATATTTGGTGATGGTAAGCAGTCTAGAGCATTTTGCTATGTCGGCGATGTGGTGGAGGCAAACATCAAAGCTATGCTATCCCCAAAGGTTGGCAAGGGAGAGGTGATAAACATTGGCGCAAAAGACCCTGTTTCTGTGGAAGAGATTGCAGAAGCTATAGGCGGAGAAAAAGAGTACTTGCCGCCGAGAGCCGGCGACCCGATGCACACAGCTGCAGACTTGACTAGGGCTATAGAACTTTTAGAATGGGAACCTAAGGTAGACTTTGTGGAAGGTCTTCGCATGACCAAAGAATGGTTTGAAAGTTTATAAAATGAACAATAAATCTATAAAAGATATTACAGTAGCGGTTGTGGGTGTTGGCATGGTGGGCGGCGCTATGCAGAGGTATTTTGAAAAAGCTGGCAGGACTCACTTTCTTTACGACCCATATAAAAAATTAGGTTCCAAAGGAGAAGTAAACAAGGCAGATGTTGTTTTTGTGTCGGTGCCTACCCCATACAAGGTAAAAGAGGGTGGGTTTGATCTCTCGTATGTAAAAGAAACTTGCGAATTTTTAGACGACGGCAAGGTTGTTGTAATTAAATCCACTGTTGTGCCGGGCACTACACAGAAATTACAGGATGAGTATCCAAACCTAAAGTTTCTATTCAACCCAGAGTTTTTAACAGAGCTTACTGCCGACCAAGATATGAATTATCCCGACCGCCAGATTATAGGCCACACAAAAGAGAGTTATAACGTTGCCGGCCATGTTATGCGGCTACTGCCCTTAGCGCCTTATGAGCGCATAATGCCAGCGACTGCGGCAGAAACTGTTAAGTATTTCGGCAATACCTGGTTTTCTACAAAGGTAGTATTTGCCAACCAAATGTATGATCTGTGTGAAAAGCTGGGTATTGATTACGATATAGTAAAAGAAGCCGCTGCAGGCGACAAGCGTATAGGCCCATCGCACCTGGAGATTTTCCATAAAGATTATCGTGGTTATGGTGGAAAGTGTTTGCCAAAAGACATTCGTGCTTTGATTCAGCTTGCCGAATCTTTGGGTGTGGAATTAAAGCTCCATAAAACAGTTGAAGAGATCAATAACAAAATGATTGCCGACCAAGGCATAGACGACCACGAGACTTTCGGAACAAAGAGAGAATAGTTAGAGTTTTAGAAAATAATACAGAGATGTGCCTACGCGAAATATTTCTGATACAAGCAGCGCCCCCGCTACGCCGAATATTCCATAGAATGGGGTTAGAACTAGAAACAGTCCGACTCGGAGTATAACTGACCCGACGCGCACAACGTACAATTCTTTTTTACGAAGATCGCTTATAAGCGCGGCCACAAGCAAGTTAAATGGCAGTATTGCTATTATAAGAGACAATATCTGGAAGTATATTACCGATTCCATATATTGAGGAAAAAGTATTTTATATGCAACTGGGGCTGTAATAACTGCTAAAATTGTCGCTGGAATTGATAATAAAAATAGTAGACGGAACTTATACAATAAACCGTGTTTTATATCTTTTATGTTTTTCTCGCCAAGCTTTGGTAAGGCGAGTGCCTGTACGGGGACAATATCGCTTAGCGACTTTATTGGAAACAGCGCGAATGAATAGATTGCAACTTGGATCGGTCCTAGGAATTTCCATAAAACAACTTTGTCCATATGGGCGCCTAATCTAACAATCCCGTCCATTATGGTTAAATTTTTCCCAAACTTCACAGCTTCTGTGTCTCTCTCATTATTTTTTGTTTTTTTAATTGTTTTCCAGAGAAAGAGCCCGTCAAACAATACACGAGAACCAAGGGTAATTGAGATAATCCACAATATACTGTCGGTTAAATATATCGCTGGTAAGATAATAAGAAAAGAAAGCGCGGCAGGTGCAACTTTGTAAAATCCCTCAATATCAAAGCGTTTTTTACCATTCCAGAAGACTGGTGCTAGAGCAAATGCCTCTATAAGAGGCAGGAATATTGCTGTCAGAGCAAAGCCGCCAGCAAGTACTAAATTTTTGTTTAAAAGGTACCAGATAGAAACCAGGAAAAGTCCCAAAGATCCTAATAGACCCCACCTTATCTTTTCTTTAACCACTAATGTTAGAGTTCCTTCTTTGCCGCGGGCGATACTTTTGATAAGGGCTGTGTTCATTCCAGATAGAGCGAATATACCAGCGATGCCGAGCCCAGCGAGTACAAATTGGTATGTTCCGTATATTTCCTTTGGAATCCAATAAGCAAAAGCAACCATGGTTGCGAGAGAAATTAAGAACTTGCCTCCTTTTCCCAAAAGTATCCAAAAAGTTCCCTTAACCGCATATGTCATATCGGTTTTGGTATAGCGTTCGGACCATTTAAGAAATCCCAGGATTTTACGGGTTATTGTTTGTCGCATGTTCTATAGCATACCTTATTGTGTACAATAAGCTGAAATCAAATATAATTTAAAATATGAAAAAATTCGGTTTTATAACTATAGGCAATCAGGCTTATTTCCACACAATTTACTACTCTATAGAGAACATTAATTCTTTGTATCCGGATGTTTCAATATACATATACGATTGCGGGTTTACCCCTGCTCAAAGGCAGAAATTTAGAGAGCAAAAGAACGTGACTCTTGTTCCTTGGGAAGACCGATTTTTTGATATTTCTATGCATTTTCGTTCTTTGCGGGAAAAGTTAAGTTTGGTATACAACATTAGAAGGTTAAAAGATTTTCTTCCTTATATAAAGAATCTACTCCGTATTGTTAACGACCAGTCATATGCGTTGTTTTTAAAGCGGGAAATGCGTTTTGCAAACAAGCCATTGTGTATTCTGGATTGTATAAAGCGCTATGAGGAAAATGTTGTGTTTTTAGATGGTGATGCGGTTGTTGCCCAAAAATTTGATGAGCTTCTCAGGGATTCTTTTGATGTCGGAGTAACACTTAGAGAGCAAGGAGAAATAAGTATCAATAAAAATTCTTGTTCGGTACTTAACTCGGGTGTGCTTTTTTTCTTGGGCGGAAGAGAGAGAAATACATCTTTTTTAGGATATTGGATAGATTTTATGAAGAAAACGCATGAGCGATATATAGAGCAAAGCGCTCTTACTCGTTTACTTGAGAATGTTGGCAAAGATGTGTTCACTAACTATAATGAGGTTTTAGTGCGTCTTTCTCAGGGAGAGATACGGGTTAAAATATTGCCATGCAGAGTGTATAACCATTATCGCGCACGGCGATATGGTGTGACTAAAGAAAATAAGATTGTGCATTTTAAATCCTTGAATTATAGAAAGGAAGTGTTTTACGACTTTTTACGAGAGTTGGGAATGTCTATTCCTGAAGCGGTCAATGCGGTCCGAAAAGAAGATTTATAAAATATGCCTATTACTATACATTGTGAAAGAGACGCCGTATCTGGTTTTTGGGAGAATTTTTGGAAAGAAAAGTTTGATAGAGCATCGCTTGAGACATACTACAAAAGTTTTCGCAAGACACCTCGCGTGCAAAAGATTTTGATAAAATATTTACCCAAAGACGGCAAGATTCTTGATTCCGGATGCGGTTCCGGAATCTGGACGCATTGGTTAAAAGAAAAAGGTTATAACGTGGAGGGCATTGATATTTCTAAGAACACCATATCATTTATAAAAAAAAACTTACCGGATTTGCCAGTTAGAACCGGAACAGTTTTTGCACTAGATTACCCCGACAAGTCGCTTAAAGGATATTTGTCTTTTGGTGTTATTGGATACTTCCTGCCCGATAAGATTCTTAATGAAGCAGCCCGCGTTTTAGATAAAGAAGGTGTTGTTATATTGCGCGTTCCGTATGCTAACCCTTTGAGAAAGTTTAAGAGCCGTTTAGGGTTCTACAGCAGAAAGCGAGATTATTCCCAGTATGCGTTTACATCTGCCGAGCTTGCGAGTGAATTGAAGGCTCGGGGTTTTAAGTTTATAAAGTCGGATTTTTTTGATAGTTTGTACGGCTTTTACACAGAGATCTCTGGTGCGACTACAGTCCCTTTGTTATCTACTAAGAAAACAGCCGGTAAACTGCGCGGCGAGAGTTTGTTGCGTAATTTTATGAAAAGCATTTTTGAATTTCTACCAATTAGGTTTCTTTTTTCACACAATCTTATCGTTGTTGCAAAGAAACTATGATAGAAGCTTTAAAAAACTGGCTAAGACATAAAGTACATGTGGGCGGGTTTCTATGGCATATACTAGTCTTTCCGCAAAGGTTTAAACGGCACGGCTTTAGAATTTTTAAGGGTATTTGGGAGGCGCGCGAAACAAAAGCTATGGTCGCTCCCCTAAAAACTCGGGAGTTTTTAAAAGATCATGTTTCTATCATTATTCAAAGTGCCGGGCGCGTGGAATATTTGCGCAAGACCATTCAGGCGCTGCGCAAAAATTTTAACTACGATCCAGTAAAGACTCACTGGCTTATAATTGATGATTACCCGGCATCATATGAAACAAGAGATTATATAAAAAGCTTAGATTTCTTTGAGAAAGTTATTTTAAACGAGCGCAACCGCGGCATTGGATACTCAATCAACAGAATTTTCGCAGAAGTAAAAAGCGAGTTTGTGTTTTACTGCCAAGAAGATTTTGAGATTTTGCGCTCTGTGCCTATTGCCAGAATGATTCGAATTATTCGCGAGAATCCTCATTTGAGCCAATTAATGCTACTTGGTGATGATATTAAAAAGTTCTCTGGGGCTCGGCAAGTTTCGGTAAGCCATCGCGAAACTTCTGAAATGTTTGGTTTTTGGCCATATCTTGCTTCTATAAAGTTTTTTAGAGAAAATCTCCCATTTCCTTTTTACTTTACTAACGTGGAATTTAGTTTTAAAGTGCACAGACGAGGTTGGTTAATCTCTGGAGTTTACGCAGAGGAACAAGACGCGCCTTATGTAAGACATATTGGAGAAGAAAGAAAAGTATTGGTAGTCAAATGATTATTAGTGCACTTGTACATGCCAATAAAAGATATAACGCCTATTATAAAGGCGGCATTTTAACCGAGATTAAGCGACTTTTACGCTATCCTGTAAAATATGTGTGTCGGGGACTCGCTGTAAAATTTGGGTTGTTTGGTAAAAAACCAGTTTCTACACATACCTGTTGGGGCGGGGAGCTTTTTATTCTTCTTCCGGATAAAAACGCCGGTTCTTTGTATTATTTTGGGTTATTGCCAAAACAGGAATATCCGCTTTCGTTATATTTGGCAAAGACTTTAAAAAGTAGCGATATCTTTTATGATGTCGGCGCAAATTACGGATTTTATTCTGCTCTTGCTAAAGCTTTGGTTAGGGATGGGGAAATCCACGCTTTTGAGCCGCATCCATTACTTACCGAGTGTCTCAATAAATCTTTTCCAAGCGGCGTCTTTATTAATCAAGCTGCGCTCGCGGATAAGGTTGGTGAGATTACTTTATACGACAAATATGTGAACGGCCACAGCGGAGGCAGCACTATTTTAGAAGGAGTTGGAGAAATTAGTGCGAATCGGTCTCATGCACTAAAAATTTCTGCGATTTCGCTTGACGATTATGTTAAAACGCGTAGGCCACCAACAATTGTAAAAATTGATGTTGAGGGAGCTGAGAGTCTAGTGATTAGGGGAGGCGCGCAGACACTAAAGAAACACAAACCTGTAGTTATTATGGAGGTGTGGGGTAAAGACTTGTGGAACAAATATTCGCGCTCCGCAGCCGGTATGCTTTTCGAGTTTGGTTATTCCGCGAATGAAATTAGTTCTGAAGGCGAGCTCCTTCCTGTTTCAAAACGTGACTTAGAACGAATAAGTCTTGGACGCAAATATGCTAATGTTGTTTTCTCTTAACAAACCTATAAAATAGTAAGTTATGAAAGCTTTTGTAATAGGCGGGGCCGGCTTTATCGGGTCGCATCTTGTAGTTGCTCTTAAGAGAGAGGGGCACGAGGTTTTTGTTGTGGACAAGCGTAACGGTTTAGATATGCAAAGCCTTAGGTTTCAAGAGCTCTTTCAGAAAGAGCGGCCAGAGGTTGTATTGCACCTTGCTGGGCCGATTGGCTTGCGAAACCCCAATGCAGAAACAGTTTTTGAGGATTGCGTATCTATTCTTTTGGGTACAAAGAATGTACTTGAGGCGGCTCGTGTATCCAGCGTTAGAAGAATTATTTTTTCTTCCTCAAGCGCAGTTTATGAGAACGCCAAAGAGGTTCCCACTCCAGAAACTTATACAACAAGTTCTTCTTCACTGTACGGTATTATGACAATCTTGATGGAGAAGTTGATTCTAGACTATAGCGCTGTTTCTAAAATCTCTACTGTGATTTTGCGTTTAAGCAATGTGTATGGGCCAGGACAGTGGCGTAATGTTGTACGGATTTTTGCAGAAGATATGCAAAAAAATATTTCTCCAAAAATTGCCGGGGATGGCAGTTCCACAAGAGATTTTGTGCATGTCGGCGATGTGGTGGATGCGTTTATTAAAGCTGCCAACTCTAATGCAACTGGGATTTTTAACATAGGGAGTTCAAAAGAGACAAGTTTAAAAGAGCTTTTTGAAACTCTGGCAAATACACTACAATGGAATGGAGCGCCGGAGTATGTTTCTGCGCCCCAAAGTGGTGTATCAAGAAGTGCGCTAGATTGTACAAAAGCCAAAAAAGATTTAGGATGGCGAGCAAAAACTACACTTAAAGATGGACTCATTAAAACATTTATTTAAAGACAAGAATATTTTTGTAACAGGTGGTTTGGGCAGTATTGGCTCTGCCATTGTAAAAGAAGTATTGCAATATGAACCAAAGTCGGTGGTTGTTGGAGACAATCGTGAGACAGCGATGTTCTACGGTGTTTGGGAGAATAAAGACCCGCGGTTGAAATATGTGTTTATGGATGTGCGAGATCGCGAAAGATTGCACGAGGTTTTGCGGGGTATGGATATTGTTTTCCATGCTGCCGCGATGAAACATATTTTGGTCTGTGAGCGTAACCCGTCGGAGGCCGCTGCAACGAATGTGACCGGCACCCAAAATGTGATTGATGCCACTATTCATAATAATTTAGATAGAATGGTTTTTATAAGCACTGACAAGGTAGTTAACCCCACAAACGTTTTGGGTATGACAAAACTCCAAGCAGAGAGGTTGGTGGAGGCAACTTGTATGTCAAGAACCAGAAACCACACAAAGTTCGGCGTGGTGCGTTTCGGAAATGTTTTGTACTCCCAAGGGTCTGTTTTAGAGATTTGGGAGCGACAACTAAAACGTGGAGAAAAAATTAGCATTACCGACCCCAAAATGACGCGCTTTATAATGTCCACGTCGCAGGCAGCTGGCCTTATTTTTGCTGCGAGCCGGTATATGCAAGATGGCGAGATATTTATATTCAAAATGCCATCTTGCACGATTGATACGCTTGCTAAGGCCTACCTGGAGCTCCGCGGCTACAAACCCGACCGCTTTGAGGTTATCGGAGCACGTGAAGGAGACCGCCAAGACGAAGAATTGCTCTTAGAAGAAGAAACAAAATTGCTTATGGAAAATGACAGATTTTTACTGTGCCCGCCCGTGGGTTTGCTAGAGAAAGATATTCAACGCTATCAAGAATTAGGCTTCAAGAAATCGCAGCGCAAGCTTTTCTCTTCGAACAATCCGGAATATCTACTTGAAAAAGGTGCAGTAAAAAAAATCCTCGCGCGTTATTTTAAAGAAGAATGATGCAGGAGAAAGATTTCGGACAATCGCAGCGTCAATATGAACAGGGTCGTATTCAATATCGCTTGGCTCTTGAGTTGGTGAAGAATAGGGGTTTTGGGAAAGTAGTTCTCGATATTGGTGCCGGCAAAGGAGAATTTGCCGATATACTTTCAGAACGCGGGTATAAAGTAAGTTGTGTAGATGGAACAAAAGAGCTCTGTAAAGAACTTGAAGAAAAAGGATATGAAACAGCGTGTATTGATTTAGAAGAAGAACGTCTGCCTTTTCCAGATAATTCCTTTGATTTAGTTGTTTCGCTGGAAGTTATAGAGCATCTTTGGAATACAGAGCATTACCTAAAAGAACTGTGGCGAGTTCTGCGCCCAGATGGATATGTGATTCTTACTACTCCTAATTACAACTTTTGGAGTTTTCGTATACTTTCTTTCCTAGGCTTAGCAGAGAGGTTTCTGACACAGGACTACCATAAGAAACTCTTTACAGCGCATTCGCTCTCCAAAAGGTTGGGGCCATATTTTACTGTTGAGAAAATTGCGGGACGGGGTATGGTTCCCAAGCTTGGCTTGCACTACCCCGCTCCGGTTTTCCGCAATTTGTTAGCTATGCATATAGGAGTTCTGTGTAAGCCTAAGAAGTAATTTCTAATTTCTATGAAATTTCTATTTATTGCCCCGCGTTTTCACACAAACCAGCATTTTTGGGTGAAAATGCTGGTTGAGCGCGGCCATAAAGTAGAGTTTTTTGTTTGGAGAATAGAAAAAACAGAGAATCATAGCGTGGTTGCCCCCGAGCTTATTGATTCATTATTCGGAAAGCATAGAAATATGGCAAAAGAGGATATTCGCTGGGAAATTCCAAGCCCAGCGCGTTTTTGGAAGAAAATGCGAGCTTTTAATCCTGATGTTGTGGTAGTACGCGACCCATTCTTTTACATTTTCGCCTTTTTAGCCATGATTCTGGCGCGTTTTCAGAAACGCAAAGTTGTTATTTACTCCCAGACGCTGCTCCATAAACCCGTGTCTTGGGCGCGTTCTTTTGTGGTTAGGGTAATAATGAGGCTTCTCGCCGATTTATGGATTACACCGGTTAAAGGAGATAATAAGAAATTTAATAAGTTTCATCCCAAGGCTTTTTATGTGCCGCTTGCAGTAGAGCCGCTCATTAACAATAAACATACGACTAGCAAGATGTTGAAGATTATTTCTGTTGGGAAACTATATCTTCCTAAAAAGCGCAATCTTATGCTGCTTGAGGCGATTAAGGATATGAAAGATGTGCATGTTACGTTTGTTGGTTTTCTGGGATCGAGAGATCAGACTTATCTCTCAGAAATGCGGGAATATATCGCGAAGCATGGAATGGAGAAACGAGTAGAGATATATGCAGATATGTCACATCAAGAAACCTTGGGAGAATATGGAAAGCACGATCTATTCGTTCTTGCGGGGTCTGAACCGTTGGCATATTCAGTACTTGAAGCAATCGCGACCGGTTTGGCTGTTATCTGCAGTACGGGCAATGGTGCGAGATGGTATGTAGAAGAAGGACAAAATGGATATGTGTTCAAAGAAGACAATGTTCAAGATTTGCGAGAGAAAATACTTATTCTAGCCTCTGATCGCAAACTACTTATTAGTATGCAAATAAAGAGCCAAGAGCTTGCAAAAAATAAGTATGCTCCTGATGCGGTTTATAAAAAGTTTATAAGTGCAATTGGTAGTTAACTAAACGTATATCGTAACCCCCAAAAAGGCCGCCCTTCCGCCTTATCTTTAAAGCCGCACTTTTCAATATAAAATCTGCGTGCATTTTCTTTTCTGGTTGTTAAGTCAACACATCTTGCTCCGCCTTCGCGCGCGTCTTTTAGCATTTGTTCTGTAAGTTTTTTACCTATTCCCTTACCTCGCATAGATTCGTTTACTATAACATCTTCAATAGTCCATACTTCTCCTCCAAGTTTTTCGTAAGAGGCGAGTTGGGATGTGCCAACTATTTCCCCGTCAACTGTTGCAATATATACCCCTACGTTTGGGCTATTTACCACTCTTTGGAATTTCTCAAACTCCAAGGGTGGCCTCTCCGGATATAACTGGGCAAGCAAATCTCGGATTGCGTTGTATGCTTTTTCGTCCGCGGTCCTTACCTTGTCTATACGCGCTTTGTCCATATTTAGCATTATACAAGACTCGTATAATTTGTTAATATAAATGCAATTTTCAGCTAATTTTATGCCAAATCAAGAGACTGTATTTATCACAGGAGGCGCTGGTTTTTTGGGATCTTACATAACCCGCAAGCTTTTGCAACAAGGATATAAGGTTGTTGTATATGATGCGTTTGTTCAATATTCAAACCCTATTGATGGGTTTAATACAGAAGCACAAATTCAGCGTCGTTTTGATGGAATTAAAGATAAAGTGGTTTTTGTAAGGGGGGATACTACGCATAAATCGTTCTTACAAAAAGCTGTACTTCAGCACAAGCCGTCTGTAATTATTCATTTGGCGGCACTGCCCATAGCCGACATCGGCGACAAAAATCCTGACGAGGCCAATTCAAGTATTATTGAAGGTACAATTAATATTTTAAATATCATGAAAGACGTAGATTTTGTTAAGCGCTTTGTCTATACCTCGTCAAGTATGGTTTATGGGGATTTTGAATACAGCCCCGCCGATGAAGAGCATCCTAAAAAACCCAAAAGCATATATGGGGCAACAAAATTTGCCGGAGAGATTCTTACAGAGGCATATGGAAGGCGATATAAAATTCCTTATACGATTATAAGACCTTCTGCTATTTATGGCCCGGGCGATGTAAATAGGCGTGTTGTGCAAATGTTTTTAGAGAATGCTTTTGTGGACAAGCCGATTAAACTCCACAACGGCGGCACATCTAAACTAGATTTTTCTTTTGTGGAGGATGTTGCAGATGGTTTTATTCTGGCTGCGTTCCACCCCAAAGCAGAGGGGCAGATTTTCAACATTACTAGGGGCGAGGGTAGGCAGCTAAAAGAGCTTGTAGATATTATCCAGAAACTTGTCGGGCATCCGCTAAAAGTTGAAATAACTCCGCCGGATTTTCACCGCCCGGAGCGTGGAGCATTGAGTATTGAGAAAGCTAGAAAGCTTATCGGATACAATCCGCAGTATTCTCTTGAGCAGGGAGTGGAAAAATATTATAAATTTCTCAAGCAATTTTATGCGTAAGATTCCACTTTCCAAGGCAAGAATTGGCAAAGAAGAAGAAAGCTCTATGGTTGAGGCTCTACGCTCCGGTTGGCTAACCCACGGTCCTAAGAATAAAGAATTTGAAGAGGCATTTGCCTCTTATATAGGCACTAAATATGCAATTTCAATGAATTCTTGTGCCTCGGTGTTGTTTGCGGTTATAAAAGCTGCTGGAATTACTGGTGAAGTTATTTTGCCAAGTTTTACGTTTACTGCTTCAGCAAACGCTGTTGTAAATGCTGGCGCAAAGCCAGTTTTTACGGATGTTGATTATGATACTTGTATGCTAGATCCCAAAAGTGTTGAAGAAGCCATTACGCCGAAAACCGAAGCTATTATGGTAGTGCACTTTGCTGGGCAAGCTGGGCCGCTAAAAGAACTTAAAGAAATAGTGGATAAACACGAACTTTTACTTATTGAGGATTCCGCTGAAGCAATAGGGGCGGAATATAATGGCAAAAAAACAGGTTCTTTCGGCGAAGGGTGTTTTTCGTTTTGGCCAACAAAAAATATGACAACTGGAGAAGGAGGTATGCTTACCACAAATAACCAAAAACTTGCAGAGCAGGCATCGCTGTTCGTCGCGCACGGCATTAAAAAAGCAGTAAACCCTCCACACGTTGGATATCGCTCGGCAGTTCTACCAGGGTTTAACTTTCGTTTAAGTAATATGCTCGCGGCTATTGGTGTTGAGCAGCTCAAAAAATTAGATGCTATGAACGAAAGTAGAAGAATTGCAGCTGGTTGGTACAACGATCGTTTATCTAAAATACTAGGAATTACCCTGCCAGTAGAAAAGCCTGGTAGGAAACATGTGTACCAAATGTACACAATAAAAGTTGCGGTCGACAAAAGAAACACTTTAGTTTCGGCGCTAAATAATGCTGGAGTAGAGGCTTCGGTGCATTTTAATCCGCCAGTGCATTTGCAGGATTATTACAAAAAAAAATATCCAGCTCATTTGCCTATTACCGAGAAGATTGCCGAGGAGATTGTTACACTGCCGATGTATCCGGATATTACCAAAGAGGATATATCTTATGTATGTGATACTATACGGGCAAATTTGGCATGAAAAGAATAAAAGTCTTTATATTTATTCCATCTTTGGTCGGCGGAGGAGCCGAACGAGTATCATCTAGAATTGCATCGTGTCTTAACCCAGAATTATTTGATACTATGCTTGTTGTTGGTAAAAAAGAAGGCGAATATGTCTCTCAACTTCCACCGACTCTCGCCGTACGCGATCTTAACAAAAAGCGTGTGCGCAGCTGCATAATTCCACTTGCGCGTCTTTTTAGGCAGGAGAAGCCGGATGTTGTAATTTCTTTTATGCACCACAGTAATATTGCAGTGCTTATGGCTAAAGTTTTGAGTATAAGTAAGGTTAAAGTCATTACGGCCGAGCGAAATGTTATGGAAAGCGCTTATAAGGGTTTCAGGCGTTTTTTTCTGCCGCTTACGCGCTTGCTGTATCGTTTTTCTGATGCTTCTTTGGCGGGTTCGGAAGGATTAAAAAAGAATATTATGGAGTTTTTGCATATCTCCGAAGAGAAGTTCCGGGTAATTTACAACCCAATTGATTTTGGGTTTATTCGCACAAAAAGTAGAGAAAGACCCAACCATCCTTGGCTCAGGAGCAAGGAACACCCATTGGTTTTAGGCGTGGGCAGGCTTGTACCCCAAAAGGATTTTGCTACTCTTATCCGCGCGTTTGCGCGCGCCAAAAAACCCAAGGACACTCGCCTTATTATTCTCGGGCAGGGACCGCTTCGCGAGGAGTTGCTTGGTTTGGCGAAAGAACTTGGAATTGCTGATTCCGTTGATTTTCCCGGGTTTCAAGAGAATCCGTATGTTTTTTTTGCAAATGCGGATGTGTTTGTGCTCTCTTCCATTTGGGAAGGATTTGGCAATGTAATCCCAGAATCTTTTGCGTTAAGAGTTCCAGTTGTAAGCACCGACTGCAATTATGGTCCGAACGAAATTATTGAAAATGAGGCAAATGGCATATTGGTGCCGCCTGGCGATCCAGAAGTAATGGCTAAAGGCATAGAGCGCATGCTAAATGATAGAAAATTTGGCACGCAGTGCGCGGCAAATGCACAGAAAGACGCCGAACGCTTATCTATAGAAAAGATTACAGATCAATATCAAGATTTTATTCTTTCTGTAATTAAAAAGAAATGAAAGTTTTTCACATTATAACGGGTCTAAACACAGGTGGTGCAGAGATGATGTTATATAAGCTAATTCAGTATTCCTCTGGAGAGAATTTTCAGCACGAGGTTGTGTCTTTGACGGATATAGGTCCGGTTGGAAAAAAAATACAGCAACTTAGTGTGTCGGTGCGCGCTCTTCATATGAGGGGCATTGATTTCCCGATTGCAGTTTTGCGCCTTGCGCTGTGGTTAAGGAGAAGCAAGCCAGATATTGTGCAAACTTGGATGTACCACGCAGACTTGGTAGGCGGACTTGCGGCAAAACTTGCGTTTTCTGGTGCGCCGATTGTTTGGGGTATTCGTCAGACAAATTTACATACTAAGCTAAGTAAGCGGCGCACTAGGTTGGTTGCGCGTTTTTCGGCTTTTCTTTCGCGGTGGGTTCCAGAAAAAATTATTTGCAATTCGTATTCTGGCAGAGATGTTCATATAAAAATGGGATATGATAGCAAGAAGATGGTAGTTATTCCTAATGGCTTTGATATATCTAGGTTTCGTCTGGATTCAGAGGCAAGAATTTCAGTTAGAAAAGAACTCGGAGTTGCTCCAGACTCATTGCTTATAGGATATATTGCTAGGTTTGACCCGCAGAAAGACCATAAAATATTTATTGAAGCAGCTCGCATACTTAATGCTAATTTTAAGGATGTACATTTCGTTTTATGCGGACGTGGGGTCAATTGGGAGAACAAAGAACTTGTGTCATGTATTAAAAGAGCTGGACTTCAAGATAGATTTTATTTACTAGGTGAGAGAGATGATATTCCTACGATTACAGCGGCACTGGATGTTGCTAGCCTTACTTCAGCTTATGGAGAGGGGTTCCCGAATGTGGTGGGTGAGGCGATGGCAAGTGGGGTGCCGTGTGTGGTAACAGACGTAGGGGATGCGGCGGAGATTGTGGGAAATACCGGTATAGTGACAGGTATAGGTAGCGCGAAGGATATCGCTGATGGTTGGGCGGAATTTTTGGCAGTGCCAAAACAGGAACGCATACAGCTCGGGCAACGGGCCCGTGAACGAATAGAGAAACATTATGCTCTTAACCGGATAGTACAGGAGTATATGTCACTATATAATAAACTTTTATGAATGTAGTAATCGGACTCTTTTTTATTCTTATACTTTCTGTAATTTTTGCATTTGTCTTATGGAAGTTTGGTATACGGGATAAGCGTGTATATATTTTTTTTGCGTTTACTCTTTTAATACATATTTCTGCGGTGCTTTTTATCGATCTTACAGACTTCCAACCATTTAGCGGAGGCGGTGGGGATTATAATAGTTATCACAAGGCGGCTGAATCTATCTCACGCGATATTAGACAATGGAATGCTTTTCCAGAACGTGATGAGCTGGGCGGCGTTAGCCATTATTATCCAGTGATCATTGGATATGTTTATTTCCTTACAGTTCCATCTATGGTAGTCGGCCAGCTTTTCAACGCTTGGATTGCTTCTATTGCTGTAATATTGTTGTACTTTATAGTTCTTGAAGTTACGCAATCGCCTAAATGGGCATTTAGTATTGGCTTGGGCGCAAACTTTTATCCTAGTTTTCTTTTTTATTCAAGTCTTCTTTTAAAAGATGTTTTTGTTATTGTGTTTGCTCTTGCCTCTGTGCTACTAATACTCCATCTTTTAAAGCGTTTTTCTTGGCGGTTATTTGCCTTGTTTTACGTTTCTATCATTTTACTTACGCATTTCCGTTTCTACGAGGGGTTTATTATGCTCGTAGCCTTTGTTGTTTCTTGGTTCTTGCTCTCGCGCGAACCGATTAAAGCACGTTTTACCAATGGCGTTGTATTACTTGTTTTATTGGGTTTTATTCCGCAGATGTTTGGGATGGGGTACTATGGGCTTGCAACGTTACAGCATTACGCAAATCCAGTAATAGTCGATTATTACCAAGATATAGCCTACACGGGTAAAGATGTAGCTCCTGCGCCAGTTACCCAAGAGCCAGTTAGCCAAGATCAAATTACCCAAGAGCCAGTTATCCAAACGGGTTTTGCTTCTACAACAGATGTAAAGGTTGATTTTTCAAGTCCCAAGGCATTTTTAACGAGTTTCCCTAAGGCTTTAACATTTGTTTCAATTGGGCCATTTCCTTGGCAGTTTAAGGAAGCGCGGCACTACTTTGCTTTGTTGGAAACAATTCCCTGGACAGCTTTGAGTGTTTTGATTTTGCTGGGCATTGTATATGCTATCAAGCAGAGGCACCCCGTGCTTTCTATAACATTTTTTAGTTTAGGCTTATTTCTAATGCTTATGATTTATATAAGTAATTTTGGTATAACAATGCGCATCCGCATACCGGTATTTTTGCTACTTTCCGCTTTTATTCCGTTTGGTGTTGTTGAATTAAATTATTTGAAATCCCGATTCGTTGTTTTTATCAAAAAGAAGAACGCTATTTCATGAAATTGCCCCTTGTGTCAGTGGTCCTACCAACCCGCGATCGTCTAGAAACACTAAAAAATGCGCTCACGACCGTGCTTAACCAAACATATCCAAATATGGAAATTGTGTTGGTTGATGATTATTCGGACGAGAAAGCTAAACAGGGCATTGAAGAAATGGCGAAGAAAGAGCCGCGCATTCGTGTTGTCAGAAACGAGGTTAACCTTGGATTTGTTCGCTCTTTGAATAAGGGTATAAAAGAAGCAAAGGGAGAATATATCGCGAGGATTGATGATGATGATGCTTGGATTGATAAAAATAAATTAAAAAAGCAAGCAGAGTTTTTAGATAAACACCCAGATTGTACGGTTGTTAGTGGCGGCATTATTAGGATTGACGGCGATGGCAAGGAAATTTCGCGTGAACTTTTGCCGGAAACCGATGAGAAAATTAGGAATATCATGCTTATAACCGACCCGATAGTGCACGTGGCTGCAATGTTTAGAAGGAAAGACTGGGAAATTGTTGGTGGGTATAATGAAAGATTTCACTACTCACAGGATTGGGAGCTTTGGATGAGGTTGGGAAAACGAGGCAAGTATTATAACTTCCCGGAATATTTTGTGCGTTCTATTTTTTCAAGCGAGGGGCGGTCCAGCAAAAATATGCGCTATCATTTGTCACTTAGCTTAAAAGCTAGAGAGATACACAAGAATGAATTCCCCAACTTTTGGAAGGGATATATACTCGGCTGGGTGTCGTATCTATTTTCTTTTATACCTATTCGTCTCCGAGTACGTCCGTTTTTTATTAAAATAAAGAAATTGATTTTAAAATGATAAGAATTTGCCATATTGCCACCTCGGACATCGCGCTTAGATTTTTAACGTTTAACCAGCTCCGCCACTTTAAAAGTGAGGGATACGAAGTTACGGTAGTCTGTTCGCCAGGAAATTGGACGAGCGACATTGAAAAGGCAGGTATTAAAGTAAAGACAATTCCAATGGCAAGAAGTATAACTCCTTTAAAAGATGTTGTTTCTTTTTGGAAGCTCTACAAATTTATTAATAAGGAGAAATTTGACATAGTGCATACCTATACGCCAAAGGCTGGTCTTTTGGGTTCATGGGCGGCAAAGTTCGCTGGGGTCCCCATTATAATCCACTCTAATTTGGGGCTTTATTTTCATGAACACTCTTCGCGGCTTAGAAAATTGGTTTTTGGTTGGGTTGAGCGCTTGAGTGTTTTATCCGCCGATATTATTTTTTCGGTTGATAGAGAAGATATAGAGATAGCAAGACAGAAACACATTGGCAAACCTGATGCATGGCGATATCTTGGCGGCTGGGTAGATTTAGAAAGATTTAATCCTGACAAGTTTTCTTCGACTTTTAAGAATAAGAAGAAAAAGGAACTTAGGATAGATGAGTACAAAAAAGTAATCGGCATTGCAGCAAGGCTCGTTGCAGAAAAGGGGTATTTAGAGCTTTTTGATGCATTTAAAAAAGTCTTAGAGAAGCATCCAAACACAACTTTACTTGTTATTGGGCCTGAGGAGAATAAAAAAGATGCTGTTAATCCTTCTGTGGCGAAGAAGTATGATATTCAGAACTATGTTAAATTCTTAGGCGTGCGTACTGATATGCCAGAGCTATATAGTGTAATGGATGTTTTTACACTCCCTTCGCACCGTGAGGGCATAGGCATTTCCATTCTTGAGGCCTCTGCAATGGGATTGCCGTCTGTATCTACGAATGTACGCGGATGCCGCGAGGCAGTTGATGATGGCAAGACCGGCATTCTTGTGCCACATAAAAATTCAGAGAAACTTGCAGAAGCCCTGCTTTGGGTGCTCGAGCACCCCGAAGAAGCAAAACAGATGGGCAAGGCTGGTAGAGCTAAAGTTGAGCGTGAGTTTGACGAAAAACTTGTCTTTGAGCGTTTGGACAGAGAGTACAAAAGATTAATTGAGGAGAAACTTAAGAAATGACATATCTGTTTTTAAAAAGACTAATTGATGTTGTGGTTAGTATTGTTACTATTATTTTGCTTGCCCCGCTTTTTTTAGTGATTGCGATATTTATTAAGTTGGATTCACCTGGGCCGGTATTTTACGCGCAGAGGCGTTTAGGGTATAAGCAAAAGATCTTTAAGATTTTTAAGTTTCGCACAATGGATAAAGACGCGGACCAGATAAAAGTTTCTATAGAACAAGTTAGAAAGTGGGAGGATGAACGCAGTGATCCGAGAGCGACACGGATAGGAAGGTGGTTGCGTAGAACCGGCATTGATGAGCTACCCCAACTTTTAAATGTTTTAAAGGGCGATATGAGTTTTGTGGGCCCGCGGCCGTATTATCAACTACGGATAGATGCTGACCCAAGCCTAAAAGAGCGACTCGGAATTAAACCCGGATGTGTTTCTTTATCGCTGGTTAAGGGTGGAGTGCATCTAACTGACGAAGAGATTAAAAAAATAGACAGAGAATATGAGGCAAAGCGCAATTTGTGGCTGGATATAAAAATTTTACTTAAGTTTATATATCTGGTAATTTCTGGTAAGGGTTTTTAATTATATATGGCAGATAGATTTGATAATTGGCAAAAACCGGATATAGAAGACGGTAAACCTACTAAATGGAACTGGGTTGTTCGCGGCGTTAATGGGCTTACCCTTGGCGAGAAAACAGATATAGGTGCGTTTACTTATATTCAGGCTCAAGAAGGGGTTGTAATAGAAGACGAAGTGCAAATTGGTGCACACTGCTCTATCTATTCTGTCTCTACTATAGATGGCGACAAAGGCAAAGTAGTTTTAAAAAAGAACTGCAAGATAGGAGCAAACAGCGTTATTTTGCCCGGCGTGACTATTGGAGAAAATGCAGTGATTGGAGCGATGTCTTTGGTTAAAAGCGACATTCCGGCAAATTCGGTTGCGTTTGGCATCCCCGCCAAAGTACAACGTAAAATATAAAACAAAATGACTTGGAGAGTACCACTTTTTAAAATTTTGTCGGACGAGGCGGACGTTAAGGCAGTTTCCCAGATTATTAAGAGTGGCCTAAATTGGGCAACCGGCAGCGAAGTGGCTGATTTTGAGAAAGAACTCGCAAAGTATGTGGGCGTAAAATATGCGGCTGCATTTAACTCTGGCACTTCTGCACTACACGCCTTACTCTTGGCACTTCACATCGGCAAGGGCGATGAAGTTATAGTGCCATCTTTTACTTTTATAGCTACTGCAAATGCGGTACTTTTTGTGGGCGCTAAACCTGTTTTTGCCGAGATTGAAGGCGAAACTTATGGGTTAGATCCAAAAGATGTTGAGAAAAAAATAACCAAGCGAACCAAAGCAATAATGCCGGTGCATTTTGGCGGCGGCGCTTGTAAGTACATACTCGAATTAAGAAAACTAGCCAAAAAACATAAATTGCTTCTTTTGGAAGACGCAGCCGAATCTTTGGGGGCAACCGTTGGCGGGAAATATGTTGGGTCTTTTGGTTATGCCGCAATGATAAGCCTTTGCGCTCCAAAAGTTATTTCTACCGGCGAGGGCGGTGTAATAGTTACAAACTCGCGGGACTTATACGAAAAACTAAAACTTCTCCGCTCACACGGCAGGGCAGACACCAAAGATTATTTTGCAACCACAGAGTATTTAGATTATATCCAGCTTGGGTATAATTTCCGCCTCTCAAATATTTTAGCGGCACTCGGCAGAACGCAGTTAGAGAAAATCGAAAAGTTAATTGCAATGCGCCGCAAAAACTCCGCTTATCTTACAAAGCAACTAAAAGGTGTCCCTGGAATTTCATTGCCTATAGAGCCTAAGGGTTATCGTCATATTTACCAGATGTATACAATTCAAACAAAGAATAAAAAGGTGCGCGATGCCCTACAAAAGCACTTAAACCAAAAAGGGATTATGGCTAAAGTGTATTTTCCGTCAATTCATCTATCAAAGTTTTATCGCAAAATGGGGCATAAGAGCGGCAGTTTGCCTAAAACAGAGGGTTTATCTAATATTGTGCTAACGCTTCCAATGTACCCGGAGCTCACAAAGAGCCAGATGGATTTTATGGCAAAAGAGATTAAAAGTTTTTTTAATGGACAAGAATAAGTTTCTTAAAGCTATTAAACGCTACAGAACCCTCATCACTCTCTTATTAGATGTGACTCTGGTTTTTCTTGCATTATATTTCTCATTTCTTTTGCGTTTTGACGGAGTAATACCCGCAGACAGAGTAAGCGGTTTCTTGTGGTTTACAGGCGCGGCTATGCTTTTAACGCCAGTTGTATTTTATTTTTTTGGGTTATACAAAATTCCGTTTTCGTATGTAAGCCTTTCGGATATTCCCTCTATTGCAAAAGGAGTGCTGATGTCTGTGTTTATTTTGGGCACGGGGCTGTGGCTTATGCGCTTTGCGCCACAGCTTTTTGGTTTCCCGCGCTTAGTGATATTTCTCTACGCAATAATGCTATTTATATTTGCTGTTGGAGTGCGCTTTGCAAAAAGAATATATTGGCAAATCATAAGAAGCAACCCGGATGCATTGCGCATAAAAACACGGGAGACGCTTTTGCCTCTTACATCCAAATTTTTAAAAGACGGCAAGCCCGAGACAGTGCTCGTAACAGGTGGGGCGGGCTATGTAGGTTCTGTTTTGGTTAGAGAGCTTTTAGAGAATGGCTACAAGGTTAAGGTTTATGACAAAATGCTTTTTGGGACTAGTTCTCTTGCCTCTATAAAATCTACAAATTTGCAGATTATTGAAGCAAATATTTTAGACACCGGCAGTTTGGAGCGGGCGATGGCCGATGTACAGGCCGTGGTGCACTTGGCGGCAATTGTGGGCGAGGCCGCCTGCGCTGCAGACCAAGAGCTTGCAATACGTACAAATTATTTAGCGGCGGTAAATGTTGCACGCATGGCAAAGTCTTACGGAATAAAGCGATTTATATTTTTCTCAACGTGCAGCACTTATGGCAAGGCCCATAATGAGGACGTTGTAGACGAAAGTTCACCACTTCATCCGGTTGATTTTTATGGCGAGACAAAAATTTATGCAGAACGCGACATAATGCGTTTAGCAGACCACAATTTTTCTCCAACCATTTTGCGGCTCTCCACAGTTTACGGCCTTTCTCCGCGGATGAGGTTTGATCTTGTTGTAAACACATTTACTAAAAAAGCCGTGCGTGAAGGCAAAATTATGATTTTTGGCGGCAATCAGTGGCGGCCGCTTGTGCATGTTAAGGATGTTGCCCGCGCGGTGCTCTCTGTGCTCTCTGCGCCCTTGTCTAAAGTTGGAGGTGTTGCGTTTAATCTTGGAGGGAATTCAGAAAACTATCTTATCTCAACACTTGGGGAATTGGTGAAACAAATATTCCCGGAAATAGAGGTAGAAACTCTAGAGAGCATAACAGACCAGCGCAGTTATAAGGTAAAGTTTGATAAGATTGCAAAAGAGTTGGGTTTTAAGCCGTCTAAAACTGTTCGCGACGGCATAAAAGAGATTAAAGCTGCGTTTAAGGAAGGAGCTTTTCCAAATCCAGACGAGAAGAACTATTATAACCACTTGGTAAAGCAATGATTCTTTTACTTATAGCTTTGGCACAAGGCCTAGTGTGGGATGCGGACCAAACAATAAATCTTACAGGCCCAAACGTAGAACTAACTATACTTTCGGGTTCGGAGGCAGATAGTTTAATTGTGCGAGATGATGATATCCAAGTTGTGGTTGCTAACCAAGATGTTTTTGAGGTACAGTCGGCGGGTGGAGAGTTATCTGTAGGCGGGGCGACAAGCGCGAATATTACTAAAACTTGTTCTAGCGGCAGCGTTTCTAAAATTAGCATCTCCGGCGGAGGTGACGGCGAAACAATAACTATTGCTCCAGGAGAGAATGCTTGTTCCAGCGGCGGTGGAGGCGGTGGTGGACGCCGCAGTGTTGTGCCTCCACCGGCTCCGGTACCGCCTCCTCCGGCCGTTTCGCCAGTGCCTGCGCCGTTTTTGTGCCCAAACGGCAACACAGTTGCTTCTAATTGTTTAGAGGCGCCAGTGCAGGAAGATTTACCTTTAGTTTGCAGCGATGTAGCTTTTGTTCGCAACCTTAATTTTGGTTCTGTTGGCGAGGATGTGCGCTGCCTACAAGTATTATTTAACTTGAACCCGGCTTACAAAGTCGCGGACTCCGGCCCTGGCTCGTGGGGTTTAGAAACCGCTTATTTCGGGCCACTGACAGTCACTGCCGCTATAAAATTCCAAGAATTTTATGCAAGTGATATTCTTACTCCAATTGGACTTATACACGGCACGGGCTTTATAGGCCCTATAACCCGCATAAAGCTTAATACGCTTTTCCCCTTGCCCGTATTATAAGGTTTGATATAATTCTTCTTATGAACAAAAATCTATTAAGTACTGCAGGTTTGGTTATTTTAGTTATTATTGGCGTTTTGTTTGTGCCATTGCCTTCGCCAGGGTACACGGCGGTTACAACAATATCCGGCGAATTCTTTGTAGGTAAGGCGCAAAAGGCTCTGCTCTCTCATTATATTGAGCTTAAACAGCCGTTTGTATTACAAAGCATAGTTGGAGAAAACCAAACCCCTACCCCGCAGTTGTTTAATTTAGGCACGGATTCTTACTGGCTGCCCACTTCGGTAAAAATAAATATTAAAAATATAGTTATAAAGGGCAAAGTAAACCCAGAGAGCCCTATAGCCCAAGCATTGGATGCGTTTAATGCCCCTGCACCAGCACCTGCGCCGGTAGAACAAGAAACTACAGAAACTACAACTCCTCCTTCAAGTGAATAAAGTTGTGTATAGCCCTTTCTTTTAGGGCGTAGAGCATGCCGAAGTATATAGCGGCAGAGAAGACCACGTTTACCATTACGTGCACTCCAAACGTTTGCATAAGGATTATTCCCGCGGTCATAATTGCCGAGGAGAGTAGAATTTTCGGCATATGCGGCAAGATTCGGAAATAATTTATTCGCTTCATCTTCCACCACCCCCAACCTACTATTATCAGTTGGTTCGCAAGCGTAGAAACTGCTGCGCCAACTATCCCAAGAATCGGAATAAATAAGATATTAAAGATAATATTGCCCACCATTCCAGCGGTTGCATAAATCAAAAATGCACGCTGTTCATTATGGGCAAAAACAGCATTGCCTATAAGTATAGCTGGGAAGACTATTAGCATTGTTGAGGATAAAATTAGAAATGAAGTTGCGCCCTCCAGGTATTCTGCGCCATAGACTAGGTCTATTATCGGACCGGCTAGTAACACGCTGCCTATAGAGAGCGGTAAGGCCGCCATAAAAATAATTGTTAGAGCAGATTCAAATGTTTTGCGGAATTGGTTTGTGTCAGTTACAAGTTTTGCAAGGCGCGGGAAAAAAGCTGTTGCAAGGAGCGTCGGCAGCATATACAAAAGTTGCACTATTTTTTGGCCAGCGGCGTACAAGCCCACATCGCGCGCATCTAACATCCAGCCTATCATTAGAATATCTGTGTTAATCATTACAACAGACATTATTGATAGAATTCCAAAGGGCCATGCTGTTTTTAGAATCCATATTGCAAGGCCTTTATCAAAATGCGTAAAAATGCCTTTAATGTGGTGCCGCAGATCTATGGCGATTGAAAGAAGACCTAGTAGAACTCCAAGCGTATAGCCGAACATCAAAGAGCCAGATGTTGGATTAAATATTAAAAACGCAAAGCCTAAGGCGGCGATCAAGGCGTTTGTAAGCACATTGTTGCGTCCCTCAATCTCCATTCTCTCCAGAGCACGTGAGATTGCCGCGCCCATATCTCGCAGAGCGTCAAATACGAATATAAAAACTACGTAGGGCAAAAGTGTGGCGACCTCTGCTATGTTTGTAAGCTTAGCGCCGAACAAAATTATTATTGCACCAAAGCCCAAAAGGAGAGCTCCTTTTACAAAAAGCGAGGCGGAGATGTAGCGGGAGCGCAACTCCGGGTTTTTGGTTGCCTCGCGGGTTAGTAGCGCGTTTACGCCAATGTCTGAAAATACGGTTAAAAATGTGGCAAGGGCTAGCGCGTAAGAAAAAGCGCCCCAGCTTGCGGCGCCCAAGATGCGGGCGGAGTAGATTATTATAAGAGTACGTAGTGTGCGGCCTACGGACTGGCCAATAAATAGCCAGATGGCGTTTTTGCGGATAGTACGGTCCATTTATGTGTTGATATACAAAAAAGGATAGCATATAATATAGCTATTATGGTAAAAATTTACACAACTCCTTCTTGTGTTTATTGCAAACAAGCAAAAGAATACTTCCAAAAAAATGGTGTTGAGTACACCGAGGTAGATGTTGTGCGCGACGAGGCCGCTCGAGACGAGATGATTAAAAAGTCCGGCCAAATGGGGGTGCCGGTTATAGACATCAACGGCCAAATTGTAATTGGCTTTAACCAAAAACAAGTCGAAAAAGCATTAAAGAAATAATTCATATTATGTTTGAGAAATTTAAAAATGTGTTTGAGAGCGAAGAGGCTAAGGTTGAGCGTGAAGCTGAAGAGAAAAGGAAACAGGATGCAGTTAGGGCGCGTAGAGAGAAAGACAAACTTGAAGCAAAGAAACTTCTCTCTGAATTTAGCATTCATGCAGCTAAAAAGAGATTATCAGAAGGAGAAGATCCTACTGACTCAGCAATGTTAAATTGGGAGAAGAAAAATTTGGAAGACACGAAATCTAAGCTTGATCTAGCCAAAGAGCTAGAAAAAAACAAACCCGATAAGTAATAGATAAGTTATGTACGATTTGATAATTATAGGCGCCGGGCCGGGTGGTGTCGCCGCAGGCATTTACGCTGCACGCAAGAAGATTAAAGTTGCACTTATTGCAGAGAGTTTTGGTGGGCAATCTTTGGTCTCCGCTGATGTTCAAAACTGGATTGGCACAAAGTCTGTTTCTGGCTATGACTTCGGCAAAATGCTAGAAGAGCATCTTAAAGCATATAAAGACGATATAGAAATTATTGAAGGTGAAAGAGTAAACGGTGTTGAAAAACTTGATAGTGGTTTTAAGGTTAAAACTAACGCCGGCAAAGCATTAGAAACCAAGGCAGTTTTGGTTTTATCCGGAAGTCGGCGCAGAAAACTTGGCGTGCCAGGGGAGAAAGAACTGGATGGAAGGGGCTTGGCATATTGCTCTATTTGCGATGCGCCGCTTTTTGGGGGTAAGGATGTTGCTGTTATTGGCGGCGGAAATGCCGGATTAGAGGCAGTGCTAGATTTAGACCCGTATGCAAAGAAAATTTATTTGCTTGAATACAGTGATTCTTTAAAAGGGGATCCTGTTACGCAGGAAAAAATTAAGAAAAACTCGAAGGTAGAAGTTTGGACCAATATTAAAACAACAGAAATTTTTGGGGACAAATTTGTTGAAGGCATAAAGTATGAAGATTTAAAGACTGGGGACAAAAAAGAGTTGAAACTAGGGGGAGTGTTTGTAGAAATAGGCGCTATTCCAAACACAGAGTTTGTTAAAGATTTAGTTGCTACAAACAAGTATGGTGAGATAGTTGTTGACCACAAAACACAGCGCGCGTCCGTGGAGGGCATTTGGGCGGCGGGGGACGCCTCCGATGTGCTCTACAAACAAAACAACATCTCTGCTGGAGATGCTATAAAGGCAGTCTTAAATATTTACGACTATTTAAGTAAGTTATAAGCCCTAAGTCTTAATTTCTAATCAAGATCTAATCTCTTAAGACTTAAGTAAGTAAAACTTCAATAGAACTTAAAAATTAGAACTTAGAAATTATGTCTCTATGGTATAAGGTTGCCGCCGGTTTGCTTGCGAGCATGTTTTCTTTGTATGTGCTTTTTGGCCTTGCTATGCCGGCGGATGATTATCTTACTGCTTCTCTTTTTGGCCCCGCCGAGGATTTACAGTCTAGTATTAGTGATGAAAGTTTAGACGAGGGTGTTATGATTAATCATAACACCGAGAATTTATCTGTTCAGCCACCTACACCTCCACCTTCTGCGCTAGCACCTCTTCCACCGCCGGTTTTTTGTCTAAACGGAAACACTGTTGCGTCTAATTGCACAGTTGTTCTTGTGCCGCCTACACCCCTGCCTCAAACTCAACCAACCACTCCGCCACCAGTGCCAGTGCCTCCTCCGGTGCCATCGTCTCTTTCACCTCTATTATCACCACCTACCTCTGTATCCAATGAAACTATGATTAATCATAGTTACGGCGAAAAATGGTATGTAAGCTCGCACCCCTCTGCAAAATATTATTACTGCGAAGAGAGCGATGGATGGAAGAATTTATCAAAAGATTATTTGCAAGTTTATGATTCCGAGGAGGAATTACTTGAAGATTTTCCAAACCATACATTACACGGTTCGTGCGCTGGTGGCGAAGATGAATCAAAAGCCGAAATTGAAGCAGAAGTTTCTATAGAACAAAGCAGCGAGCCGGCTGCAGAGCAAGAACAAGGTGTACAAATTGAATGTATTGATATAAATTCTGCTACCAAAGAAGAGTTAATGGATATTAAATGGTTAGGCGGACAAGGTATAATAGCGCAAAAAGTGATAGATTCTAGAGAAACTGAAGGTCCGTTTGCGTCAATTGATGATTTAACTCGTGTGAGTGGTATAGGCGACTCTAAACTTGATGATATTAAACAACAGGGTCTAGCTTGTGTACAATAGAGAGGATGAGAATAGGGTTATTTACAGACAGTTATTTGCCTATGCGGCATGGTGTGCAGGCGCATATTGATTCTCTGCGCGAAGGTTTGCAGCAGCTTGGCCACGAGGTTTATATTTATGCGCCGCGTGTGCCGGGCTATAAAGACGAAACGCAAAATATATTTAGGTTGAGTTCGTTTCGCGTTATAAAGAAACCGGATATGCGCATTGCTTTGCCGCACATAAAAGACGCCCATATACGCGATATTGTAAAAATGCCGCTTGATATTGTGCATACACATTCGCCTTTTAGTATCGGCTTTTTGGGTGAATATATTGCAAAGAAGCAGAAAATCCCAATGTTTTATACGCACCACACAGACTACACACACTATGCAAGCGTTTATATGAAAGAAAAAGTGTTTTTGCCGCGTTTTGCAAAAAAATATATTAAGTGGTTTGCGGACAAAAGCACTGCGGTTATAGCGCCTTCGGAAAAGGTTAGGCAGATGCTTGTAAGTTATAATGTGACATCGCCGATACATATCTTACCCAGCGGCATAAATTGCAAAGAGTTTGTTTTGGACGAAGGCGATATAGCCAAAACCAAGGAGCTTAAAAAACGGCTTGGGTTTGGTATAGAGAACAAAATAATTTTGTATTTTGGCAGAATAGGAGCAGAGAAAAATATAGATTTCTTGATTAAATCTTTCTCTGTGGTACAAGAAAAAATGCCACAGACAAGGTTTGTTGTTGCAGGTGATGGAAGTTATTTAAAGCATTTGCGCGCGCTTGCAAAAAAGCTTGGGCTGCAAGAAAAAGTGGTTTTTACGGGTTTTGTGCCCGAAGAAGAGAAAAAACTGTATTACGGCATGGCAGATGCTTTTGTATTCGCATCGCACACAGAAACACAGGGTTTGGTTATATTAGAAGCGCTCGCTAGCGGATTGCCGGTTGTTGCATTGCGCGATTCTGCAATAGAAGCTGCGGTTGCAGATGGCATAAGTGGTTTTCTCGTTGAGGGTGGTGAAACTGATTTTGCGGACAAGGTTTTACAAGTGCTAAAAAATCTAGAGCTTGCAGTAAGGTTGCGTGCGGGTGCGAAGCAAACTGCATTAAATTTTGATGAAAAGAACTCCACTCTAAAGATGTTACAACTCTACGAGAATTATCGCGTGAGTTCTACTGTTCCAATTCAGAGTTAGGTGATAGAATGGGCTCTATGATTTCTGTAATAATACCCACATTAAACGAGGAAAAATTTGTAGGCGGCATTTTGTCTGACTTAACTTCGCAATTATACAAAGACTTTGAGGTTATTGTGGCGGATTCTAAGTCCGAAGACCGCACACGTGAGGTTGTTAAGTCGTTTGAGGATAAGCTTAATGTAAAACTGGTTTTAGGCGATGCACGGGGGGTTGCGCTTGCGCGCAACCATGGCGCGGATGCTGCGAGCGGAGAGTGGCTTCTGTTTCTTGATGCCGATGTAAGAATTGGGCCAAATTTTCTAGAACGTTTTATAGTAGGGGCCAAAAAAAAGGGATTGGACGCCGCTTCTGCATACACTAAACCGCTGGATAAAAAGCTTATTTATAAGCTCGGCAACTGGCTTACTATGCGCTATATGCTTAGTTTCCAGCGTTCAAAATCTCCAATGGCTGGCGGCTATTGCATATTGGTTAAGAAAGTAATTCATCAGAAAATAGGCGGGTTTGACCCTAAACTAAAGTTGGCGGAGGACCATGACTATCTAACAAGAGCCGTTAAAGCCGGGGCAAAATTTAGATATGTTAAGAGTGCCAGAATTGGCGTATCTATGCGCAGGTTTGAAGAAAAGGGAAGGTTTAAGTTGGCTTTTGATTACATTAAGTCCGAAATCTACAGGTTTGCGCATAAGGGCAGAATAGAGAAAGAAATAGTTAAGTACGAATTTGGAGGCCACGGTGAGAACAATAAGAATTAAATTGTGGTTGCAATTCTCCATAATATAAGAAGTCTCCATAATGTCGGCTCTATCTTCCGTACTGCAGATGGCGCCGGCGTAAAAAAGCTCTATCTGACAGGCTACACTCCCTCTCCGGTGGATAAATTTGGCAAAAAGATACCACAACTTACAAAAGTTTCACTCGGCGCCGAAGATAGTGTTGAATGGGAGAAAGTTTCTAATATCAGCTTTCTAATATCCCACCTAAAGCGCGATGGCTACAAAATCTATGCCGTAGAACAGTCCCCGCGCTCAATTCCCTATAATTCTAAAGGTGTTATGACGCATCATAACACCGCTAAGAAACTCGTTTTAGTTTTTGGTAATGAGGTGAGAGGATTATCTAAGGCGATACTCAAAAAATGCGACAAAATCTTGGAAATCCCAATGCGCGGCAAGAAAGAATCCCTAAACGTATCTGTCGCGTTTGGAATAGTGGTTTATGGTATAATGTAGTTGTAGCGAGTGGAAATATTATCTACTCGTTTTTTAAATCTCAATAATTCAATTATGGCTTTAAAAAGCAAAAGCGAGAAGCCTGCTATAGGTATTTTTCATTACTCCAGCCCGCCTAATACATCCGGGGTTGATGTTATTATAAGAGACCAAGCCAGATTTTTTAGGCAATATGGCTACAAAGTTTTTATAGTTGCAGGCGTTGGCAGGCAGTTCCGTAAAGATATACCCGTGCATATTATAAAGCGCATGAATCCGCGCCACCCGTTTGTTTTTCCTTTATTTGAGGAGTTAAGAAAAGGGATTGTTTCGCGCGAGTTTAAACAATTTGAGCGCAGCCTTTTTAACCAAATTAAGAACTATATTGTTAAAAACGACATAAAAGTTTGTATACTGCACAATTTATTTACGAGGCCGTATAACCCGGCGCTTGCTTCCGCGCTTGCGCGTTTGGTGCAAAAAATGCCGGAGGTTAAGTTTATCTCGTGGGTGCACGACACGGTTTTTTATGAGGAGCCAAATTCTGTGCTCGGCAAAGAGCTTGCGGATGTTTATCCATGGAAGCTATTTGCTAAACCTATCCCGGGGATAATATATATATGTGTTTCGCACTACCTAAAAGGCAATTTACTTAAGGCTTTCGGTGAAAATTCCGGCGCGCGCATTGAGGTTATACCAAACGGCCACGACGTTGAAAAATTTTGGGGGCTTAGCCCAGTAATTAGGGCGTTGTACAAAGATATAGATGGTCTAGGTAGCGAGCTTATAGGTGTTGTGCCGGTTAGAGCAATCCCTAGAAAGAATCTTGAGCTTGCGCTTAATATTACCAAAGCGATGAACGACCATGGCACGGATTTTAAACTGCTTTTAACCGCAAAAATGGACTACAAACGGCAGATTAACATGGATTATTACAAAAAACTAAAGCAGTTAGTAAAAGATTTAAAAATAAAAGATAAAGTTTTCTTTTTGTCTGAATATTTTGATAAGTTTTCTGATGAGAAAACCGGTGTTCCGGATATCGCGATTTCGGAGTTATACACCATATCTGACCTTTTGCTTTTAACGAGTAAAATGGAGGGTTTTGGTTTGCCGTTATTGGAGGCGGGCTTGATGCGTTGCCCAATATTTGCGGCCGATATCCCGCCTCTGCGCGAGATAGGCACTACTAACATTAACTATTTTAACCTTGAAATGTCCTCATCAGAGATAGCGGACTTTATTTTGGAAAATATAAGAAGAATGCCGCAGGCATATTTCTACAGAAAAATTATAAAGAGATATTCCCTGCGTGGTATTTTTGAGAAGAGCGTCTTGCCGCTGGTAAACGAGAGTAATGCCAAGACAAAGGAATAAATATCTTTTTATTGCAATGGGCCCTGGCGAAACTAGCCAGGCAAGGGCTCTTGCCACGTATATTGCAGAGCAAGGCGAAGATGTTTATTTTGGCGTCAGACAAAAGGCAAATCTATGGTTTATTGAGTTAAACGGAACCCGCTTTAAACGCATTTTTATAGCGCCCACCGCGGATAGATTTGCGAAAATCGCGCGCAGAATTAAGCCTGATGTTATAGTATTTTGCAATTCTAAAATATGGGAGCCTGATGAAAAATTTCATCAGGCGCCGATATTTCCTGGCGCGATTAATGTTTGTTTAGACTCTAACTGGCTTTTTAACAAGAAGTTGTACCCGCCGAAGTTTAAATTTATATCTTGGGCTGACAAATATTTTATAACGTTTCCAAAACGAGTGTTCGAAAACGGCCTAAAGAAAAATGGCGGAGGGTTTGTTATAGGGCGCGAGATGAGAGACAAAATCTTGCCAGTCGGCTTTATACCCTCTTACTCTTTAAGTGGTGCGCCAAGAGGCAACAAGGCAAGAGTCAGGCGCAAGTACAAAATTAAGCCTGGGGAGAAATTTATATTTTCTTACTTTAGCGGGCATGGCGCCACTCACCGAGTTTGGGCGTTTTATAATCTAATAAAGGCTGTAGATAAACTTATAAGCGAGGATAAAAAAATTAAGGTTTTGTATGTTGGCAGAACTGATGATTTAGATCCGGAAATGTTACAGAGGCCTTGGCTTATAGCACCGGGCAGTATTGAGGCGGGAGATGAGTTTTTTTTAACGCTTGCTGCATCGGATTTGGTTTTTCAGCACCAAGGTTTAGCGACTTTATCGCAGGCGATTTCCGCAAGAGTGCCTGTTATAGCCAATATTGCTTACTTAAAGGACAAACCCTTACCGAGAATTCATTTTTGGGAAGTAGGCCCGTTTGAAAAGGCCGGCGTTTGCAAAATTCTTACAAAAAGCACGCTGACTGAAAAAGTTGCTTCAGAGATCAAAGCATTGCTTTACGATAAAAAGCAAATAAATGCAATTAAAACAAGACAACAGAAACTTTATGAAAGCGGAGAGAAGGAAGCTTATAGTATAATTAAAGGATTATTGGAAAAGAAGTGAGAAAACTTAGAATAGGACAAACCGGCCCGCTATTTTTCCCCGTTCCGCCTCCGAAATATGGAGGCGTAGAAAAGATTGTCTATTCGCTTTGTGAAAATTTAACAGATAAAGGGCACAAGGTTTTTCTTTTTGATACTGAAGATTCGAAAACAAGAGCGCAGCTGGTTCCGGTAATTAAAAAAAGTTTATATAGATTTACAAAACCAGTGGAATATACTCCTTATTTTGCTTACGAAATGGCCTTGATTGCCAGAAAGGCAAAGGAGCTAAAGCTTGATGTTATCCATGACCATTTGGGGCCCTCATCACTCTCTCTTTATGGGCACCTAGATATTCCCATAATACACACACTGCATGTTCCGTTTAAGAAAGAGGGCAGGGCTTGGGCGTATGAAAAGCTGAATTCAAAATTGGTTTCTATTTCTCTTGCTCAGAGAAAATTAGCCCCTTATTTAAATTATGTTGCGAATATTTATAACGGAATAGATGTTGAAAATTATCCTTTTGGCCACAAGCCAGAAAATTATTTTGTCTGGGTGGGAGAATTGTCACCAAGAAAAGGAATTAAGGAAGTTATTAAAATTGCTAAAATACTTAAAATAAAATTGGTTATAATAGGCAGAATTCCACCACCCAGTCAGCCAGACGATTATGCTTTCTTTAAAAAGTATATTTCTCCGGATCTAAATAAGGGAAATATTATTTATATTGGAGAGAAGTCTTCGGAGCAATTAAAAAGAATTTACAAGAAAGCTATAGCTTTCTTGTTCCCTTTGCAATGGGAAGAGCCTTTTGGCTTAACAATGATAGAAGCTCTGGCCTGCGGGACGCCTGTCGTTGCTTTTAAGAGGGGTTCGGTCCCAGAGATATTGAAAAATGGTAAAACCGGATTTATTGTTCCGCCTTTTAAGAATAATAAGGTAAATTATCAAGGATTTATCGAAGCAATAAGAGATATTGGCAAGATTTCGCGCGCGGATTGCAGAAAGTGGGCAGAGGATAATTTTACTGCTGTAAGAATGATAGACGAATATGAAAAATTATATTACAAAATCCTCTCAAAATCTTAAAATTATAATTCTTTCCGACCAGCCGAAAGAGAGAATTAGCGGACCCAATGTTGTTATATCTAATATTTTTCCATTCTTGGAAAAACATCTAGATATAAAATGGAAAGTTACTCCGGCACTTGGTTTATATAAGATAAAAGGAGTCCCTCATTCTGTAAAAGCTGTTTTGTTTAGTGTTTTTTCTTTTTTTTGCCTCTTATTTGATAAAGAAATAAGAGATTCTCAAATTATAAATGGCCATGGGGTTAGTTCTTGGTTGATTACAATTTGGCTCTCGAAAATCTTTAAAAAGATATCCATAATTACTTCTCATGAGGTTTATGAATACACGAAACTTCCATGGTTCTTCGGCGGAAAGAAACTAGCTAAGTGGGTTTGGAATTACACTATGAAAAATGCCCAATATATTATTGATGTTAGCGGTACTATAAAATCTGAGAAAGCTTATTTTATTCCAAATGGGGTTGATATTAAGAAATTTGCACCCGGAAAAGTTAAAATAAAAAAAGACAAAAAAACTGTTTTATTTGTTGGAAGATTATCTCCAGAAAAAGGGATTGAATATTATTTAGAGGCGTCCCAGATTATTAAGCATAGGCTTGGAGAAGGAGTGGGATTTGCGGCAGTTACTAATCTTAGTACGAAAACAAAAGATAAATTAAGAATAATGGATTTGATACGAAAAAGCGGTGTTAATCTTATACCTGGGGCATTAAACATGCCGGAAATCTATCGAAAAGCGGATGTTTTTGTCTTGCCGTCTATTTCCGAAGCTTTTGGCCTTGTAAATCTGGAAGCAATGGCATCTGGTGTGCCGGTAGTTGCAACTAATGTTGGGGGGGTGCCTAATGTTGTGAAAGACGGCGTAGTTGGTTTTTTGGTGCCGCCTAAAGATTCACAAGCTATTGCTCAAGCAGTCATAAAAATTTTAGAGGATGACCAGTTAAGAGAAAAAATGAGAGAAAATTGTTTAGCTTGGGTGAAAAATTTTACTTGGGATAAAATTGCTAAACAATATTTAGAATTTTATCAGAAAGTTATCTAAAAAAAATGGAAAGTAATAAAAGCAAAGATAAAGTTTTTGGGCTTAAAAGGAATGTTTTTTATCTTGGCATAGTAAGTTTGTTTAACGATTTTTCTAATGAAATGGTCCAGTCGGTTGTACCAGTTTTTCTAGGCCTCCTTTTGGGCGGGCAGGCGGCGCTTGCAATAGGCGTTATAGAAGGCGTTGCGGATGCGCTTTCTAGTTTTATGAAGATCTTGTCCGGTGCGTGGTCGGATAAAGTCGGCCGCAGAAAGCCGTTTGCTGTTGTGGGTTATACCCTCTCTGTTGCTGTTCGGCCCCTTTGGATGTTTGTTACAAGCTTCGCGGGTGCTATGGGAATTAGGGCCGCAGATAGGTTCGGCAAGGGCTTGCGAGATGCTCCGCGCGACGCCCTTGTTGCATCTTCAGTTGAAGAGCAAGAGTTAGGCAAATCTTTTGGTTATCAGAGAGCAATGGACGCCTTTGGCGGCCTTTTAGGGCCGCTTGTGGCAGTGCTTGCTTTTCCGCTTTTGGAATTCGACTTTAAAAAATTGTTTTTCTTGGCTTTTATATTGGGGCTGCCGGCGATCTTTAGCTTTTTGGCAGTTCGCGAAGTGCGAACCGCACCGCCGACGGAATACGGCAAGTTTATGCGCGAAAATATGTTCCGCACGCACAAGCATTTTACACTTATGATTGCTACGATTTTTGTATTTGGCTTGGGCACACTGCCTGTAGCACTTCTCTTATTCCGTGCCTTTGAACTGGGTTTTAACGTTACCTCGGTTCCATTTTTGTATTTAATATACGGCCTTACATTTACACTGGCCTCCATACCGCTTGGCAAGCTATCGGACAAAATTGGAATGGTTAGGGTTATAACTTTAGGGTTTATATTTGCGATTTCTGCTTATTTACTGCTTGCTTTTACTAATACGTTTGTTTGGCTCTTCGCAGGGCTTGTGTTTTTTGGGCTCTACTCTGCTTCAACCGATGGTGTTGAGCGAGCGCTTACCGCTAAGCTTGTTGGCCACGAGCTATTAGGAGCTGGCGAGGGAGTGCTCCACGCCGCTGTTGGAATTTCTGCTCTTTTTGCCGGCTCTATAGGCGGGTTTTTATGGTTTAAATTCGGGCATGCGGCGGCGTTTTTATATGCAATAACATTTGCGGTGATAGGCCTAGGAATGCTTTTGTATATTAGCAAAAAGCACCGGATATAACTGTGTTATAATTCTTAGTATGAAAAAGATAGCTATTAACGGATTCGGTCGTATTGGCAGATTATTTTTGCGCCAATTTCTGGAGTCTAAGAGTAAGAAAGCGCAGATTATCGCTATAAATGATTTGGGTGATGTAGATAACCTTGCCTATCTTTTGAGATATGACACAGTCTACCGTCAATACCCCGGCACGGTAGAAGTTAAAAATGGTAATTTAGTTGTAGATGGCAAATTGATAAAGTTTTTGCAGATTAAAGATCCAACCCAGCTTCCGTGGAAAGATTTGGGCATTGACGTAGTTGTGGAATCAACAGGTGTTTTTAATACTTTTGAAAAATCAAAAGCCCACTTGGATGCGGGCGCAAAAAGGGTGCTTTTAACCGCTCCGGCAAAAGACGAAGACAGTAAACTCGGCAAAACCGTTTTGGTTGGAGCGAACGACAAAGAAGCTAACGTTTGCCCTATAAATTCAAATGGATCGTGCACAACCAATGCTGGTTCGCCGGTTATTGCTATTATGAATGAGACGATTGGCGTTAAAAAGGCGCTTTTAAATACCGTCCATGGCTATACTGCAACACAGAGTCTTGTTGATGGCCCAACGCGCAGCTCGGATTATAGAAAAGGAAGAGCTGCTGCGCAAAACATAGTTCCAACAACAACTGGCGCAGCTATTGCAATAACCAGGGCTTTGCCAGATTTGAGGGGCAAGTTTGACGGCGTGTCTTTTCGGGCCGCGGTTGTTACTGGTTCGGCTGCGAACATAACATTTTTGGCAAAACGCAATACCACCGCGGAGGAAATAAACGATATTTTTCGCAAAGCTGCAAAAGAAAAAAGATGGAAAGGGGTGCTCGCAATTACCGAAAATCCGCTTGTGTCGTCTGATATTATAGGCAATCCGCATGGCGCAATAGTGGATTTGAAGTTTACTAAAGTTATAGATGGTGATTTAGTTAATGTGCTTTCTTGGTACGACAACGAGTATGGATATGTATCAACACTCTTAAAGCACCTAGAACTGATTTTATGAAGGTATATATCGGTGCAGACCATAGAGGCTACAAATTAAAAGAGAAATTAAAGAAGTTCCTTCAAGGTAAGGGTTACGATGTTGAGGATTTGGGTAACTTGAGATACGACCAAAACGACGACTATACTGATTACGCGCGTTTTGTAGCAGAGACTGTTGCGGAGCGCGGTAATGATACGCGAGGGGTTCTTATTTGCGGTTCCGGTGTTGGAGTAGAAATTACGGCAAACAAATTTAAAAATGTGCGATGCGGGCTTGTTTTTAACGTTAAGCAGGCGGTTTTGGCAAAGCGCCATGATGATACAAATGTTATTGCCATTGCCTCGGATTTTATCTCTGCTTGGAAGGCAAAAAGAATAGTTAAAAAGTGGCTAGAAACAGAGTTTGACGGCAAAGAAAACCATAAAAGGCGGCTAGACAAAATCCGCACGTTTGAGTCTAGGTGGAATATTTTTAGATAGTAAGCAGGTGTAGTAGGGGGCTTGCAATAAAGCGCGGCGTCTTTTATACTACTATAAAAGTCATGATAAAAAATCTTATTTTAAACAAAAATGCTACAGTCTTTACTTTTAGCGGCCCTAGGCTTAGGGGTTGGGCTTGCAGTTGGTTACTTTGTTCGCCAAGGGCTCTCAGGCAAGCTTAAAGAAGCCGAACTTAAAGCCAAACAAGAGGCTCAAAACTTAATATTAGAGGCGCAGAAGAAAGCGGTTTCTGTAATTGAAGAGGCAAAGAGCGAAGAGAAAGAGCGCAAAGCGGCATTGGATAAACACGAGGTGCGCCTTGTTTCTAAAGAGGAACTCCTTTTAAAGAAAGAAGGGGAGCTTGACTCCGACAAAACCAAACTCTCGAATGCTATGGAGGCCCTGAAGAAAGAGCGCGAAGAGCTTTTAAAGTCTAAAGAAGAGACAGCAGAAAAACTCTCTAAAATAGCGGGGCTAACCCAACAAGAAGCCAAAGACAGGCTAATTAAAGAGATTGAGGATAGGCATAAAGAAGAGCTTACGGGCGCGCTTTTTAAACTAATGCACGAGCGTAAGGCGGAGATAGAGAAAAAAGCTCAAGAAATAATGACAACGGCAGTTCAGCGGATGGCAAGAACCCAGGTTTCCGACATTACAACTTCGGCCTTTACTCTGCCTTCAGAAGACCTTAAGGGCAAAATTATAGGCAGGGAGGGCAGGAATATTCGCGCACTAGAGCGCGCAACCGGCACGGAGCTTATTATGGACGAGAGCCCGGATACAATAATTATTTCTTCTTTTGACCCGATGCGCCGCGAGATTGCGCGCGTTACGCTGCAGAAACTTATTCAAGACGGCCGCATACAGCCGGCGAAAATTGAAGAGAAGGTACAAGAAGCAAAAGACGAAATTGACGAGAGAATTTATAAAATCGGTGAAGAGGCCGCGCACGAACTTAGTATTCTAAACCTGCCAAAAGAGATATTGCAGCTTTTGGGGCGGCTTAATTTTCGCACGAGTTTTGGGCAGAATGTGCTGACGCACTCAATAGAGATGGCTCATATTGCCGGTATGATGGCTTCTGAACTTGGCGCAAATATTGAAGTTGCAAAGCGCGGGGCGCTATTGCACGACATAGGGAAGGCCATAGACCACGAAGTGCAGGGCACGCACGTGGAATTAGGCAGAAAAATACTTAAAAAATATGGAGTTGATGAAGCGGTAATCCGCGCTATGGAGTCTCACCACGAAGAATATCCATTTTCTACGCCAGAGGCCTTTATTGTTACGGCTGCAGATGCACTCTCTGCCGCAAGGCCGGGCGCAAGGCGCGGAACACTGGAGACTTACATCAAACGCTTGGGTGACTTAGAGAAACTCGCATCTGGTTTTCCAGGTGTTAAAAATGCTTATGCAATCTCTGCAGGGCGTGAAGTACGCGTGTTTGTTGTACCGGAGCAAATAGACGACTTTGGTGCATTGCAGCTTGCCAAAGACATTGCTATGAAGGTGGAGTCTGACTTAAAGTACCCCGGCGAAGTTAAAGTTAACGTAATACGCGAAATGCGTGCGGTTGAGTACGCTAAATAGCGAGCTCTAAAATTATTTCGTACGCGGTTTTTATATTGGCAAGTGCTTTGTCTAGTAATTCTTTTGTGGTCGGCGGTTGGTCGCTTTCTACTTCAATCGTGACTTCTTCTATTGGTTCTATGGATTCAAGCGGAGGCAAAATATTTGCTTCGGCTCCTGCGCGAAGTTCGCCAGCTTCTTTAATTAAAGCAGCTGTTTTATCAAGTTCTGTTTTGTATACTCCAGTCGCGTCTTCTTCGATTAATTTACTAAGAGTTTCTGATGCTTTTGTAATAACATCACCGCTGTATATAAAAGACACAAAATTCGAAACCTCTATGTCGGTTTCTATATATATTTTTTCTCTGTATTCTATAATCTGGAGCGCGAATGCTCTTACCTCTTCGGCGTCTTTAAATTCCGTTGTTTGCAAGCTGCCTAGTTTATTAAAATACCATTCAATATCGGAGTTTAAGAGGGCTTCTAACTGTGCATATTTTTGAAGTTCTCGTTTATCTTCGGATAGTGGTACAGCCTTAAATTCTTTTTGAAGTGTATTGGCTTCTTCAATTGAGAAGTAAAGCGCTGTTTCTACTTTAGCTGTGCGTTCGGCTATGTCTTCCTCTAAATTTTCTGCATACACAAAGCTAATCACACCAAACAGTCCGATTATTACTAAGTTCAGAATTGTTAGCTTTATAAATTTCATTATAGGGTTGCTTCTTTTAGTAGTTCGTCTATAGATTTAGACTCTTCTCTCTTGGGCTCTGTTTTTGGTTCTTCTTGTAGTTTGTAATCAATAGTTTCTATTATTTGTTTTGCCTCCGCCACCAAGCTTTGGTTAAGGCCTGCTATTTTTGGCTGTTTCGGCCCTAATAGCCCGGTGCCGCTTACTATAATTGCAAATAAAAGTGCAGCAAATGCAAGCGAGGGCACAAGTTTGTTAAATGCAAATATGCGTTTTGTAAATTGCGGCATAGCAAAAATAAGCCGCTTGGATTCATTTGCAAAGTTCTCGCGCGGAACTATTCTGCGGGCTTCTAGTATTGAGTTCTTAGAAAAAAGCGCGTAGTTCTTGTCAGGGCTTATTCCTTTAAACTGCGAGAATGCTTTTATAATTTTATCTTCTGTCATGTTTTAGAATATCTTTTAGGTTTCTTATTGCTCTGTGTTGTATTAGTTTGGTTGCGCCTACGCTCTTGCCTATTACATTTGCAACTTCTTCGTGCGGCATATCGTCTACAAAGCGCATTAGTAGCACATCTTGTTCTACTTCTTTTAGGCGGGGGATTGATTGCATTATTACTTCCAGCTGAAGCTTAGAATCAATTTTGGAGTCTTTGTTTTCCGAATCTGGCAGTTCAATGCCGGCGGATTCCAAACTTATTTCTGTGCCAACCCTGCCGGAGCTTCTGTAATGGTCTATTACTGAGTTTCTGGCTATTCTGTAGAGCCAAGAGCCGAACGGAAACCCCCTATGATTGTAATCTGCTATCCCAGTCCAAGCTTTTAAAAAGACTTGATGGGTAATATCCTCAGCCTCCTCACGATGGCTTACTTTAAGCAGGACGAACCGGTATATCTTTGGGAGATACCAGTCATAAAGCAAGCCGAAAGCGTGGGACTCCCCATCTTTAGCCTTTTTAATTAAATTTTTCTCGTCCTCTAACATATTAAACGTTGCTTTTTATGCACCGTTACGATAGCACTTTATAGGCCTCTTTTCAATTTTCTAAAGCGCTCTATAGCATAATTTAGGTAGTATTTCGGGGTAATCTTTAAGTCTTGGGTGGGCACGTATTTTTCTGCCCTGCCTCCAAACCCGGTTTTAAATGTTGTTAGCCCCGCCCATGGATGGTTTTTCGCGTCTTGCGGCGCTATTCCCCAAAAATTGTAGAACTTTAGGCCTCTCTCTTGTGCGTCTTTTATAATTTGCCACTGTAAAAGATGCGAGGCGGGTATTTGTGCATGTTTTAGCGAAGATGCGCCGTGGTGGTAGAACACGCCGTGGTTAGTAGATATTATTATCGCACCAGAGATTAACTCATCTTGGTACTGGGCAAAGTAGAGTTCTGCATTTCCATTTACAGAGAATATTTCAAACTCTTTTTGCAAATATTCTTTTGAGAACGGCTTGAAATGTTTACGATTAACAGTTTTTTCATAAAGTTTGTAGAACTTTTCAATGTCTTCCGGATTTTTGCTTTTAGCTATTTTTACTCCCACACGTTCTGCTTTTCTTATTTCATTCCTAGTCGTTTTGCGCATTCCTTTTAAGAGTTCTTCTTCGCTTTTTTGCAAATCAAGAATCCATACAAGCTCGGCGTGTACATGTATTGGCGCATTTTTGAAACCAAGTTGTCTGAAAATCTGCTTGTTCTCTGGTGAATCTTCTAATATAGGCGCAACTCTTATAAAGTCGCATTTTTCTTGTTTAGCAAGCTGTTTTAAATGCTCTGTTAGTTCTTTTATTGAAAATTCTTTATTTTTGAATATCGGTCCGTGGGGAATAAGCAAAAACGAGCCTCTTTTTGCGTTTACTTTTATTACCAAAGCAGCTCCAACAAGCTCGCTGCTATTGTAAACACCAAACCTCCAGATTTTTTCACCAGTTTCATTATTAAACTTACCCCACTCCCATGACTGCAAAAATGTGTGTGGCTCTACAGAGTCTATAAAATTATCCCAAACTATTTTCTCTTTTATTTCTTTAATCTCCATCTTTAACCTTTATTTGGGTGTTATGATTGATCATAACATCTTATCTTTAATTATTTTTGTTATTTTTAGCGCGTCTTCTTCGGAGGTAAGTATATTTGTCGGCAGGTTTAGCGATTCGCTTGCGGCGCGTTCTGCTATGGGGCAGGCACCGGGGTTGTATTTAACTGCAGTAAAATCTACGCCTTTTGGCGCAATGCAGGGGTTATACCAGTCATCCAATATTATGCCGAGTTTTCGCCCTTTTTTTATTAGACGTTTTGCGATTGGAATTCTTATAGTGTAGCGCAGGTAGATGCTATTTGCCTCGGCGGTCGGTTCGGGCAATTTTATATTTGATACTTTACTTAATTCTTTTCTATAGATTTCTGCGAGTTTGCGGCGGTGAAGGTTAAAGCGTTCCAGTTTTTTAAATTGGTGCAGCGCAAGCTCTGCAAGTGTGTTGGGTATTTTACCGAATGTGTCGCGCGCAACCTTGCCGCGGCGCTCTTCGCTTTGCACCGCTTTTGATATAAGGCCAAGTCTTTTTACAATTTCTAATACTGCTTTGCCTATCCATATATTGTATGTAGGGAGTATTAAGTAGTAAAAAAGCACAGGATGCAACAGTTGTCGGATTGTCCAAATGCGGCTGGGTAATTTTAGGGGAGCGGTAAGTGTATTAATTTTTGCGGAGAGTTCACCTGAATTTGTAGTTATCATGCCGCCGAATACCGAAGAGATTACTTTATCCCGCCCAAAGCTGAATATTGCCATGTCTCCGAATGTGCCTAGTTTTTTGCCTTGATATTCTGCGCCAAGCGCATGTGCGCAGTCTTCTATTATTGGAATTCTGTGCTCGCGTGCAATTTCTAAAATTTTATCCATCTGCGCGGGTATGCCGAATGTGTGCTGCACTATTATTGCGCGCGTTCGGTTGTTTATTTTTTTCTCTAAATCTTGAACAGAAATATTAAAGTTGTTTTCATCAATATCCGCGTAAACCGGCGTGCCGCCTGTGGCAAGTATGGCATTTGGCACAGCAGTGCAGGTGTAGCTTTGTGTTATAACTTCGTCACCTTGTTTCAGTTCCAGCGCAGAGAGCGCAATTTGCAGAGCCGCCCGCGCGCTGCGGAGTGCCCAAGCGTGCTTTGCCGGCAGGTATTTTCTGAACTCTTCTTCCAGATGCGCGGTGGCATTTCCATACAGCCATTTCTTGGGGTTAAAAAGCAATTTCAGCGCCAACCCAGCATCGTCAGATTCTGTATTCGGCGATAGTCCAACAGTTATTGGCTTTGGCATAGTTCTTTTGTTATTTTTTCGCTGATTCTGCCTTCTAAAAGCACAACGTCGCCAGATTTTGTTTCGGAGAATATTCTTTCTACTGCTTCTTTTGGATTATTGATGTTGAAAATCTTATCTTTTTTATTCCCTGCACCCTCTAAAATATCTGCAAAGTAGTCGCTAGTTGTAATTATTGCCAAATCTGCAACCTCTGCAAGTTTTGCGCCAATTTCAAGGTGGGAGTCTTCTGCAGCGGACCCGAGTTCTATAATACAGGGCATTACAACAACTTTTTTAGTATCACTCCAAGATTTTAAGTAGTCTAGGTGGGCGAGTACGCCACTTGGGTTTGCAGAGTAAGTTGAGTCAATAATATTCAACTCGTTTTTGCCGCGCTTTAGCTCCATTGTTCTAGGGAATGGTTTTATCTCTGCAATCGCGGTTTTTATATCTTTTAGGTCTAGACCAAGGCGTTTTCCAACTTCAATCGCAAGCAGTATGTTCTCTGTATTCATTGCGCCCAGAAGTTTCGTTTCAATATTTATTGAGCCTATTGTAAAAGATGTGCCTTGCGGCTCAATGCGCATATTTTTTACTTCACCCGTTAACACTTTTGGAATATCTGCTTTTTTGTAGAGTTCTGCGGAGTATTTGTTTTTACTGTTAAATATTGCAAATCCGTCTTGCGGCAAACTTTCTAAGAGCTCTTCGCCGCCCTCGCCGCGGAGCAAGTTTTGCATATTACCGAATAGCGCCAAGTGTTGCTCGTTTGCGCCTACAAACACGCCTATATTCGGTTTTAAGAATTTGCAGATGGTTTTTATCTCACCTTTTTTATATGCGCCCATTTCGCATATAAAAATTTCATGTTTTTTAGACACATTTTTTAGTAAGAAGTTTGCTATGCCTATTTCGGAGTTTACATGCTCTGGCGTTTTTATAATTTTAAACTTTTTATCCAAAATCTTGGCGATGATTTCTTTTGTTGTTGTTTTGCCGTAGCTGCCTACAATGCCTATAACTTGCAGTTTTTTTAATTTTTTGCGTTTGTTCTTGGCTTGCGCAAATGCAATTTTACGCAAAATAATATTTAGGGGTTTTAATGCAAAAACAATTGTGAGAGTTATAAGCGGCATTAGAATATCTGCCCCTATAAGAGGTATTGCAAACCCCACAAATGTTCCCGCCTGCGCCGAGGCTTCGGCGGGCAGGTCGCTAAGAATATATGCGTAAATGAGTATTGAAATTTGCACACCGACTAGCGCCGCTATCAGAATCATTGTTTTTTGCGTTAAAGCTGGAATTTGTAGGGGGCGATATAGTGTCCCTGCAGCTTTTATTGCGTACCAGAAAATTATTAGTGTTGCTATTGCGGGCATTTGCCATATTGCGTAGATTAGCAATATGCCAACTGCGTTTACTATAGTCAGATTCACTGCAAGTTGTTTACCTGCACTAGTCAAAAAGTGTGCGGCCATGCGGTCTAGCCTGTATTCTTTGAGTTGCACAAAGTAAAGCCAGAAAAGGCTGGATTTTATAACTGCCATAAGCCAAAGTGCGCCGAAGAAAATAAACATTTATTTTACAAAGTTAATAATTTTTTCTGCTAGAGTTTCGGGATATTCAAGGTTAAGTGCATGCCCTCCACCTTCTACGATTTCTAGTTTAGATCCTAGAATTTTATCTTTTAGTAGATTTGCATCTTTAATCGGAGTCATTTTATCTTTGTTTCCCCAAATTATTAGCGTTGGTGGTTTTATTTTGCTAAGTTCCGGGGTTAAGTCTTCTTTTATTACATTTACGAAAGTGTCGCGCATAACACCGTCTGTTCGCAGATAATCGTTTTCACGGACTATAAACCTGTAAAAAAGTTTCCGTAGAATTTTAATTTTTGAAAGAGGCCAGCCAATTTTTGCAACCGCACCCAAGAATTTTTTGTATAGTGTTTTTTTGCGTTTTATGCGCGCTGCGGCAATAAGCACAAGTTTTTCTACAAGCTCCGGATGTTCTATAGCTAGCTTCATAGCAAGCCCTCCGCCGAATGAATGACCCACTACATAGAATGGAGTTTTAAGTTTTAAGTTTTTAGTAAAGTTTAAAACCCAGTTTAAGTAATCTTTTCCGGTCCAGGCGCGTGGCGGTGGAGGTTCGTCGCCAAACCCTGGCATATCCGGCACAAGCACATTAAAGCCTTTTTTAGATACTAAATTTGCAACCTTTTCCCAAGATTTTTTTGAACTTCCCCACCCGTGCAGAATAAGAATTGTTTTTTGGTTCGCCACAGTATCTTAGTATAATCAATAAATGGTTGTAGAGCCAATTAAAACAAGGGTTTTTAAAGAGAGTGAGAGCCTTGTTCCTTTTATAAAAAAGAATGTTCTGCGTTTGCCGGAGCGTTCTATTTTAGTGATAACACAGAAGATAGTTTCTTTGTCTGAAGGGCGCATACGCGAGCTAGAGAACGAGCGCACCCGCGACAAGATTATTAAAGAAGAGAGCGACCTTGCGATTAGAACAAAATATACTTGGCTTACAATAAAAGATGGCACAGTAATGTCTTCTGCTGGTGTTGATGAATCTAATGCAAACGGCAAACTTGTGCTTTTGCCGCGCGATAGTTTTGCAAGCGCCGCGCGCATTCGAAAAGAGTTGCAAAAAATCTACAAAGTTAAGCGTCTTGGGGTTTTGATAACGGACAGCCGGCTTTTGCCGTTGCGTGCCGGAGTTGTGGGCGTTGCGCTGGGCTATGCGGGGTTTAAGGGCGTGCGCGACTATCGCGGCAAGCCCGATATCTTTGGCCGCAAACTTAAGCTTTCTAGAACTGATGTTGCAGACAGCTTAGCTACAGCTGCGGTTTTAGAGATGGGGGAAGCCGCCGAACAGCAGCCGATCGCGATTATAAAAAATGCGCAGGTTGAGTTTACCGAACGCGTAAACCGCAAGGAATTGCATATAGACCCAAAAGACGATGTCTACGCGCCGATGTTTAAAAAAGTTTTAGATATAAAATTTGAAAAAAAGAAAAAAACTGGTAAGTTGTAGCTGGTGAATTGTTGTGGAAACAAGCACTTTTACAGTAGAAAAAACAAAAACACGTGACCAATACGACAGTCTCTCCCCGGTTGACTACAGGTACTGGGATGAAGAAGTAGCAAAGTATCTTTCTGAGAACGGGTTTACCCGCTACAAACTCCTTGTGGAGCTTGCGCTTGTAAGAGTACTACATCGCCGCGGAATTTGTCCCGAAGCTGCAGTCAAAGAAGTTGAGGCCGCTTGCAGTCAAGTTACGACCGCAGAAGTGTACGAGGAAGAAGACCGAATCCGACACGACATCCGTGCGCTCGTGAATCGTGTTCGTGCTAAAGTCAGTGATGCAACGAAGCCGTATGTCCACATGACGGCGACTTCGTACGACATAATTGATCCAGCGAATGCGGCTCGCTACAAAGATGCGGTACAAAACGTTCTCGTTCCTTCTCTTGTGAAGTTGGAGGGCGTGCTCATTAATACCGCACTTCGTGAAGCGAAGACTGTGCAGGTTGGCAGAACACATGGCCAGCATGCCGTTCCGATTACGTTTGGTTTCGCGCTTGCCGGATATATCAGCCGTCTCGGCGGCTCCATTGAAGCGCTGAAATCACTCGCGTTAGAACTCCCCGGAAAGTTTTCGGGAGCAGTTGGAGCGTACAACGCTTCCTCGCTGTTCTTCGACGAACCCGAAAATTTCGAGACGGAAGTGCTCGCTGAGTTGGGGCTAACGCCGGCAGAACATTCGACGCAAATCGTACCGCCGGAGGCGTTGACTCGTCTCTTCTGCGAAGTAACGATTTCGGCGGGCGTACTTGCTAACTTGTCGGACGACATGCGGAATCTACAGCGTACAGAAATCGGAGAAGTGGGCGAAGAGTTTGAAGCAGCGCAAGTCGGTTCCTCGACTATGCCGCAGAAGCGCAACCCCATCAACTTCGAGAACGCAAAGAGCTGCTGGAAAATCGTTGCGCCGCGAATCGTAACGGTGTTCATGGATCAAATAAGCGAGCATCAGCGCGACCTTACTAATTCTGCCTCCGCGCGGACATATGGCGAGGTTGTCGCTTATGTGGTTTCAACCGCAAAGCGGCTGGCACGCACGATGAAGAAGCTCACCGTTGATCGCGGCAACTTGGAGCGCAACCTTGCCATGCAAAAGGGCTTGGTAGTTGCGGAGCCGCTCTACATTGTTCTCGCCGCGTTGGGGCATCCCGACGCACACGAGAAGGTGCGGATACTCACGCTTCAAGCGCAAAGCGAAGCGCGACCACTCGAAGAAGTTGTGGTCGAAGATGCAGAGATGCAGGACTATCTTAAAAAGATGACGCCGTATCAACGGGGGATTCTCTCGAACCCGTCTCTTTATACGGGCATCGCCGCCAAAAAAGCAAAGGCGGTTGCGGAAAGATGGAAGCAAAAACTAGGGGTCTAGTCCAACCCACGGGCGTTGTCATTTATTCGGCAACGCCCTTTTTATTTTTGAGCGGGATACGGGAATCGAACCCGTGCCATGACTTTGGAAAAGTCATGTACTGCCATTATACTAATCCCGCAGAAACTTTATTATGGTTAATTGTTATTTGTTAATTGTCAATTGTTATCGCGTGGCGGTGGGCTAGTGGGGCCTTTTACGCTCGGTGGGCTTGTTGGGCCGCCTTCGGTGGGCGGGCCTTCGGTTGGGCCGGTTGGCGCCTCTGTGCGCTCTTGTGAAAGTATTAATACTCCCAAAATCACTACAGCTACTATTATAATTACCGCCCAAATTTTTTTGGTCATTGTGCTCCCGTGAGGAATCGAACCTCAATTACAAGATCCGCAATCTTGCGTCCTATCCGTTGAACGACGGGAGCTATTTACTTGCTATCTTAAGATAGCCGTCTTTAATGATCTTTTCAAGATAATCTTTTCTCTTAAACTTCTTTAACCTTTTCTCTAGTTGTCTTGCCTCAGAAATTGTTGCTAGCTTTTGTGCAAAAACCAAAGTTGTTGCTTTTATATTATTAGTTGCGCGTCCATAACCCGCTTTGTGCTGTTTCAATCTACGATTTATATTAGCGGTGCTTCCGATGTAAAATTTCCCTTTATTGCCTTGGAGTATGTATACAAACCCACTCATTTTCTTATCCGCTCCGACGATCTTCGATGTCGGAGTAAATTGAACGACTTGCCCCGACCGAAGCGTCGGGGCGGGAGCTTTATATCTTTAAGAATTTCCCGAGTGTGTCCAGTATTGACACCTCATATTCTACCTCTTTGATTAAATTATTCAATCGGGCGCGGATTTTCGCAGATTCTTTAATAGGTATTTTTATCGGCAGCTGGAATTTGCCGACTGGAGTAAAGGTTAAAAAACTTCTATTCCCTTCTTCGTATATTGAATAACTTTCTATATCTTTATAGTTCCACTTTTTGTGACTTAGGCTTATGCCTGTGCCATCTACCAAGAGTGTTATTAGGTTTGGCTTGCGCGCGGCGCGCATTTCTAAAACAATCCAAATTACAAACATAAGCGCCGAGAATGTGTAATTTGAAGTCATATATCCTAATACAATAAGCAAGATTGCCTCTACGCCGATAAAAGCGTGCCACCAGATGCCTTTTGTACGATATTCAAACTCCGGAACCAACATCTCAACGTCTTCCATATAATGTATACTATATAATATGTTTGATGTTATCGCGATAGGTTCAACAACGCACGACTCCTTTTTTAAAACGGATTTTAAGACTATTGATTGGAACACGCCGAGCAAAAAGGCAATGATATTGCCGCTTGGCGAGAAAATCGGTGTGGAAGAAGTTTTTTCAACTTCCGGCGGCAATGCCGCAAACGCGGCTGTTACTTTTGCTCGCCACAAACTAAAAATTGCTCTTTTTACCCGTGTTGGCATAGATCCATTAAGCGAAGAAGTTATAAAGTTTTTAAGAGGCGAGAAAATTAATGTTAAGTTTGTTGCACGTTCAGAGAAACTTCCAGGCGCGCGCTCTGTGCTTTTTTTGCAAGACGGCGAGCGCACAATAATAAGCCACCACGGGGCAATAGATGAATTCTCGGAGCATGATATAAATTTCTCCGAATTAGATAGTAAGTGGCTGTATATGTCTTTTCCAGGGAATTCTTACAAGATGTGTACCCGCCTTTTGAACCATGCGAATAAGAATAAAATTTTAACGGCTCTTAACCCGAGCTACAAACAACTTACAGAAGGGAAGTCTGAGCTTCTAAAAAATCTGCCTAAACTTGATGTGCTTTTTGTAAACGATGGCGAGGCGGCAACCTTAGTTGATGTTCCATTTACACACCATAAGGCGGTTTTTAGGCGCATAGACGAGCTTATGTCGCCTGGGATTGTTGTTGTAACTTTAGGCAAAAAAGGTGTTATGGTTTCCGACGGTAAACAAATTTACAAAGCGGGGGTTTTCCCAGAGCGCGAGGTTGCAGACCGCACAGGTGCGGGCGATGCATTTGGCTCCGGTTTTATAGCGGGTTTAATTGATGCTGCAAAAAAGAGTGGGAGTGATGAGTTTACGCCCGAGAATATAAAACACGCAATTACATTTGCTTCGGCAAATGCAACTTCGGTGGTAGAGTACGTTGGCGCGACACCGGGAATTTTACGGAAAGATGATTTTGAAAAATCATCTCGTTGGAAAGAATTTAAAATAGAAATAAACGATGCTTGACCATCATTTAGAAAAATTAGCGGGAATCTTAAGGGTTGATAAAGCTTTGTTTCGCGAGCTTGAAGAAAAGCTCTCCGAACGCACAGGCAAACCGCATGCTATAGATAAAATTGCCGAAGAAAACGACAAAATTATATCCGACCGGCTAATGCGCCTTGGCCTAAACCGCAACTCTTCTGCAAAAGAAGTGTACGACGCGATTATTTCAAAGATTGAGTCAGATGATAAAAGTCTTTTTAAGGCTATTGGTTTATCAAACCAAGAGGGTAAGGCGGCGGCGGACAAAATATGCCAATTTGTAACAAAGATTTCTCCGCTAAAGAAAGGATTTTTCCTTAAAAAAGAAAAAGCGCGTGAGTTTTTGGTAAATGTCCCGCCAAAAAAGATAATGGAATCTCTTGGATATACGAATGTTGAAGAGATGTTGAACAAAGAAGATTTAATGGAAGTTTTTGCAGCTCTGCGTTTTTTGGAAGACGGCGAGTGGTTAAATACTATCTTTTTCAAACAATACGAGCTTTTGTCAGCGCATGATTTTGAAGAGCGTCCGATTGAGGTGCGCGCGTTAAACGAAAAGTGGGCTAAGGCGGCGGAGAAATTTATGATGAAGAAGCACCACAATGTTAGCCACTTAAAAGAGCTTGGAATGATTTTTGTAATTCCAACTTTTTCAGACACTTCTGGTGAAACCCTGCGTCTTTTAAGCCTTTTGATGCACTATTTCCACGAGGTTAAATACTATTCGGATTTGTTTGAAGTGTTTAAAAAAGAATCCGGTTTTGCGCTTAGCGTAATATCGCTTTTGCGCGGCGATGTTGCAGAAGAGCGCGGGTTCTTAAAACCCGAGGATGTAGGCGGCACAAGATTTTTGATAGTGCAAAGATATTTGGCAAAGGCAGACGAATATGACTGGCGCTTGTTCGTGCCCCATATTAACCCGGAGGCAATGCATTGGGCGAGGGCAGAGAAAGATATTGTAAATATTTCCAAAGCGGTGCCGGAATTTGAGGGTGGGTTGGATTTTTGGGAAGGTTTAGATTGGGTTGGGGACTACTTTGTAACCGAGAGCGGGCAGAGAGTGCTTGTTAGTTTTGATTTGGTAGACGCGGTTATGAGTTTGGTAAAACGTGGGGAGCTTACAAAGTATTTGTACCACCACCAAGAGGCGCTTTGGAATAAAATATTTACAGAATATTTCGGCGAAGAAATGATGATTAAATCAATTCAAGAGAATATCGTAAGAGGATGGTTTGAAGTATAAATTTACAATGCAAATTTATACTTTAATTTCTAATTTCTAAGTCCTAATTTCTAACCAAGATCTAATTACTTAATACTTAAATAAATAAAACTTCAATAGAAATTAATACTTAAGTCTTAAAACTTACATGCGTGCAATAGATTACATAAAAGAGGCGGAGAAGAAGGGGGTTGCAATTGGACATTTTAATATTTCTGATGTTGTGGCGCTAATGGCGATATTCCGCGCAGCGCGCGAGCTTGAGGTGTCGGTCTTCATTGGAGTATCGGAGGGAGAGCGCGAGTTTATTGGCGTAGAAGAAGCAGCGGCTTTGGTTAAAGCGCTTCGCGAAGAGCACAACTACCCAATTTTTATAAACGCCGACCACACATATTCTTTAGAGGGTATAAAAAAAGCGGTTGCTGCCGGTTTTGATTCTATTATTTTTGACGGCGCAAAATTGCCGTTTGAAGAAAACGTGCAAAAAACCAAAGAAGCTGTTGATTATGTAAAGTCAGTAAACAAAGAAGTTTTAGTTGAGGCAGAGCTTGGCTACATTGGTAGTTCATCAAAAGTTTGGGATAAAGTGCCCGAGGGCGCAGGCTTGCAGAAAACAACACCTGAGCAGGCAAGAACTTTTGTAGATGCAACAGGTATTGATATGCTTGCTCCCTCTGTCGGAAATATTCACGGTATGATGAAAGACGCACCCAACCCTCGTTTGGATATAGAGCTTATTAGGCGGATACGTGAAGCTGCCGGAGTTCCGTTGGTTCTACATGGCGCATCCGGAATAATCAAAGAAGATTTAACCGCTGCGATAAAAGCCGGAATTTCTATGGTTCATATAAATACAGAAATTCGGGTTGCTTGGCGCAAAGGCGTAGAAGAAGGTCTAAAACATCAGCCAGATGAGGTTGCTCCATATAAACTTTTGCGTGAAGCAGCTGATGATGTGTATAAGGTTGTACTTGGAAAACTGAAAATCTTTAACCACTTGGTATAGCGCATTTTTTATTTGTTATTGACTATGGTGTTTTGGGGCTGTATTATAGCCGCAAATGAATATTCGCATTGCAATAAGAGGCGCTTTAGTTTTAGTAATTTTACTTTTTACTTTTGGGGTTAGTTTTGCGCATGCTAAGCTTACATTTACGAGTACTAGTATATCCTCTGATTCTACTTTGGGCGTGACTTCCACAAATTTCAATATTAACTCTGCGGGAGTTGTTACAAGCGCTACGTGGAACGGCAACACAGTAGGTGTTGCATACGGAGGCACAGGCGCAACTACAGCTGCTGGTGCACGCACTAACCTTGGCGCGACAACTGTTGGTGACGCAGTCTTTACAGCGGCAGACGCTGCAGCTGCGCGAGCCGCAATTGGTGTTGGTTCTGGCACAGGAGATTTGGTTTCTACAAATAATTTGTCGGATTTAACAAACGCCGGCACAGCGAGATCTAATCTTGGCCTAGGTTCACTTGCCACACTTAGCTCTATAGGCACGGCAAATATTGATAATACTGCGGTTACTTTTGCAAAGATTCAGAACATATCAACTGCAAGAATTTTAGGCCGCACTACTGCTGGCTCCGGCGCGATAGAAGAGCTTGAGAGCGTGCCGATAGCTTTAGGCGGCACTGGTGCAACAACTGCTTCTGCGGCAAGAACAAATTTGGGTGCCACAACTGTAGGTGATGCAGTGTTTATCGCAGCTGATGCCGCTGCAGCACGAACTGCACTTGGTGTAGGTTTGGGTATAGGCGACCTAGTTTCTACAAACAACCTTTCTGATTTGGCGAATGCCGCTACTGCAAGAACAAATTTAGGTTTAGGTTCGCTTGCTACATTGAATTCTATTGTCTACCAGAATCAAACACTTAAAACCGGCGCAAAAATCTGGACAGGGAGCGCGACAACCTCAAGCGGAGTTGCAACGTTTAATCCGACAGACGACAACACTGCTTCGGGCACAGCTATTTTTACAAATGTTTATTCAATACAGGCAACAGCCGAAGGCGGTTCAACGCCTATAACCTCGCCCTTGGCTTCAATTAGAACTGTTTCTGGTGATAATAAGACAATTACTATTGCGGCAGTTACTGGTACAAACCTCGGTGCTTTGGGCAACACTGTGGGCAATGCGCCGGACGGTACAACTGTTTATCTAACTATAATTGGAGACTAGATTTTTTTCCACAAGACTTACGTAGGGTTTTTTGGTAAAATATAGGCACTTATGAAAAAGCTTGTAATTGCCGGTTTTTTCGTGCCTGCCTTGGTTTTTGCAGTGGGTGTTGCTTTTGCGGAAGTGGACTATGGCGATGGTTCTTCAATAGGAGGGGACAAAGAAGCCCCCAGCGCGCCAACAGACCTTAAAGCAACCGCAGTTTCTACTTCTAGAATTGACCTTTCTTGGAATGCTTCTACGGATAATGTTAAGGTGGCCGGATATAAAATTTATGTAAACGGCGAGTTTAGCACGGGCACCAGTGCAACAAGTTTTTCGCACACCGGGCTTACACCGGGCATGGAGTATTCTTACACTGTTTCTGCAATTGACTCATACAATAATGAATCGGCTAGAAGCACCTCGGTTTCTGCAACCACACATAAAGAAGAAACTAATATTCAACCCTCGCCTCCTCCACCTCCGCCGCCACCTCCGCCATCTTCCACAGAGGATATAGAAAAACCAACTACCCCATCCAATTTAAAAGCCACCGCAGTTTCTGCATCAAGAATTGATTTATCCTGGAGCGCTTCTACAGACAACATTGAAGTTGTGGGATATAAGATTTATATAAACGGCGTGCTTTTTACAGGCACTAACTCAACAAGTTTTTCACACACTGGGCTTAAACCGAGCACAAAATATACCTATGCTGTTTCTGCGGTTGATAAATCCGGCAACGAGTCTAGCAAAAGCGGGGCTCTTTCTACTACTACTTCTGATGAGGTTAGTACACAACCTTCTCCGCCTCCACCTACTACAGTAGAAGACACCGAGCCTCCTACTCCACCCGATGATGTAAAAGGAGCGGCTATCTCCGGCAGCGAAGTTGCCTTGGCTTGGCAGCCATCTACGGACAATGTAGGGGTTGTGGAGTATACATTGTACAGAGGCGGCGTTAAAATAGCGGTTGTAAAAGACACTACTTTTAGGGACAAAGAACTTTCTCCCGGCACAACATACAATTATGGCATTGTTGCGCATGATGCAGCCGGCAACTTTTCTAGGTTCAGCAGACTTATAAGCGTAACTACAAAATCGGAAGAAACAGACGTATTTATAAAAGGTGTTGTGAGATTTCCGGATGGTGCTGCAGTCTCGGATGCTTTTGTGGGCGCTTGGACAACCGACGGCAAAAATATACATACAAAAACAGATATCGGCGGCACGTTTAGTTTAAAAGTCCTAAAAAATACTAAATGGAGTGTAAGGGCAGGCAAAATTGTTGAGGATATTGGGTATGAGTCAAACAACCTGACTTTTGACATTGGCGTTGCAAGTATGGAGGGCGTTGAAATTTATCTGCAAAAGTCGGAGAGAGAATTGCCTCCGCAAAAAGCAATAGAAGTGCAGGTTTCGGAGATTGCGCATGTCGAACTTACAGACGGCGCTGCAGTAAAAGTGCCGGAAAACGCTCCGGCCCCGGCCGAGGCAGTTTCTACAACAGACATTTTAACTCTAGATGTTAAGCCAACCGTTGATGTGCCCGTTACAGACAAAGAAAGAGTCGTGGGCTCCGCTTACGAGGTTGAGGTTAAAACCCAAAGTGGATCCCGAGTTAGAAGTTTTTCTAAAGATATTGAGATAACCTTGCCTTTTTCCGACGAAGATTTGGATCGACTAAAAGTTTCTGCGGGTGAATTACGTCCCGCTTATTATGATGAAGAGGCAGGCGAGTGGGTTGAGATAAAAGATTACAGCTTAGATAGAAGAAATAAGCGAGTTGTCGCAAAAATTAAACACCTTACAAGATTTGCTCTTATTGCTGCGGCAGATATTACACCGCCTGCAGCGCCGACAACAATGACTGCTGTGCGTGGTGTGGGTGGTATTCAGCTCTCTTGGGTAAATCCTACTACAGACTTTAGGCACGCCAAAGTTTACAGAAGCACGGAGCTGGGTAAATTGGGTGCCGTGGTTTTCCACGAGGTGTTCAGCGCATCTGTAACAGATACAACCGCGCTCTCAAACGTTGCGTATTATTATATTGTGCGTTCAGTTGACCCTGCAGGCAATGAATCTCCAAACACCGATCAAGTTATTATTGCAGGTTCTGGTGAGCCTATTTTGGCTGGTAGTTTTACAAGAAGCTTGAAGATTGGAATGAGTGGCGCCGACGTTAAGCTTTTGCAGCAGGTTTTGAACAAAAACGGTGTTCTTATTGCGGTGTCCGGTCTGGGCTCGCCAGGGAGTGAAACTAGTTTCTTTGGTCCGCTAACGCACGCGGCGGTTATAAAATTCCAAGAAAAATATGCGTCCGAGGTTCTGACTCCATGGGGTTTAACTGGGGGCACGGGCTATGTTGGCAGCACTACTAGAGCCAAACTAGAGGCTCTTAAGTAGAGATAGTTTATGCGCAAGACTTATATCTTTATTTTTGCCGGCGGTATATTTTTAGCGCTTGCATTTTTGTTTTTTATTGTGGGTAAAAGTACAGAAGGCCAAGGCGCGCATTTGTATAGAAACTCTGACGCTAACATTTCCAAAATAAATCTAACTGTTTTTTATACTGTGCCGAAAGATAAAATGCCGTATGATTTTGAAACAGTTATGGCTAGTTTAGAGCCCGCGCTAGAGGAGGCCTCGGCCTTTCACTCTTTGCAATTTGTTGATAAATCTTGGATTCAGTATTCAATTTATCCGACTGTTTTAAAACTGGAACGCGATAGTTTCTTCTACGACACGGAAGATACATCGCGCGGCAATCCAAATGCGCTCGCAAGTATTACAGAAGAAATTAAAGACAACAATCTTATAGTAGAGAAAAAAGGCGAATTTACAGTTTTGGGCATTATATACGAGGGGCTTGGCGCTGCCGGCGCTTTGAGTGAAGATAGTAAGTTGGGTAGTTTTATACTCTCCCGCGATTTTATAACCCGCGAAGAATATGTGCTTTCTCGCTCTGCGCTTTTGTACCACGAGTTTGGGCATACACTTGGTATTCCAGATTTGTATGATTTAGATACAGGCGAGGCTTTTACATCAGACATTATGGGTGGGGGCAGGCAAGAGCCGCTTGAGGCAAACTACATAGAGATAAGCACACTAAAAGAAATGGGTGTTTTATAGAAAATGTTTTTATTAAAAAGCCGTCTGCATAGAAAAATATTCTTAATGATGCTTGTTGTAGGTGTTTTGCCGATTTTGGCTGCAGGCGGTTTTGCGCTCTATAGTGTTACGAACTCTCACATCAAAAGTGTTAACGATATTGAAAAGAATTTACTTAACCAAAAAGCAGAAGAAGTTGATAGTTTTATAAAAGGTAACTTGGAGTCTATTAATCTTTATGTTGCGCTCGGCGACCTTGATGCGGAGTTTAGCCCTGCTGCGCAGAAAACGTATTTAACAAATATTATGGCGGTTAGCCCTGCGATAGAAGATATTTATTTTTTTCATCCCTATACAGGTGAGATTACTGCCCGCGTTGCTAGAGATTTTGAACCGTCTACACAGGCACTCGCCGAATCTCGTGCGGAGCTTCCGGATTTTAGATTTTTAAGGAATAGCTTTGATGAGAGTGTTAAGGATACAGATGTGTTCTACGTTGGTCCGGTAAATATTACGCCGCGCGGGCCGGAGATAGAGGTTGCCGCAACGGTAAAGAATTTTACGAGCTCAATAATCTCTTTTGTAGGGGCAAGAATAAGTCTCTCTGAATTACAGAATATTGTAGAGGCTTCTGTACTGGGCGAAACAGGTTATGTTTATCTAACGGATTCCGCAGGGCGTGTTATTGCCGCAAGTTCCGAGAAGACTACAGGGGCAACTGGCGTTGATGTTGTTGGGTTAGTACATAAGATTGATTCTCCTCAAATGACGCTTGTCGCCGAGTGGCCAGTATCGGAAGCATATGCGGTTTTGGCAAATTTGCGCGCGCAGGTTGTTGGCTTTTCGTTCTTAGCCCTTTTAGCGGTTGTTATTCTTTCTATATTTTTGGCTAACAAAATTGTGCGGCCGATAAGAGCTCTTGAAGAGGGCACAAAGTTTGTTGCAAAAGGCAAATTTGACGAGCCGGTGAGCGTTAAAACAGGCGATGAGCTGGAAGAGCTTGCCGCGGCGTTCAATAAAATGACAGAAGGGTTAAAAGAGCTTGAAAAATTGAAAGACGAATTCGTCTTTATCGCCGCGCACGAGCTTAAAACCCCGGTTGCGGCTATAAAGGGGTACTTATCGCTTGTGCGTGACGGGCTTGCCGGCAAAGTGGACGATGAGGCAAAGCAGTTTATAGACAAAGTAATTGCAGCAAATACGCGGCTTGTTAAGCTGGTGGAAGATTTACTGGAAGTTGCGCGTGCGGAGGCCGGACGCATAAAAATTGATGTGGCGCCGACTGATGTTGTACCCGTTGTGCGCGAAACCCTGAGCGAGCTAAAGCCTCTCTCGGATGAAAAAAATATTACTCTTGTGTACCAACCTGCCGGAGGAATTCCTAGAGTTTTAGCTGATGCTGCCCGCGTGCGCGAAGTGCTGGTTAACTTAATCGGCAACTCTATAAAATACACGCTGGGCGGTGGAACTGTAACTATTAGCCACGAGGTTCGCGCCGGCGAGCTAGTAACTAACATAAAAGACACCGGAATTGGAATTTCCAAAGAAGCACAAGCGAAACTTTTTGAAAAATTCTATAGAGTACAGACTCCACAGACTGCCAAGATAACCGGCACGGGTTTGGGGCTCTTTATAGTAAAGCAGATTATAGAGAAGATGGGCGGCAAAATTTGGTTTGAGTCGCAAGAGGGTAAGGGTTCAACTTTTAGTTTCTCTCTTAAAATAGTATAATTACTGCCATGAGCGACAATAAGCCTGTAGTCTTATTGGTTGACGATACCGAAGATTTTCGCGAGATATTTTCTATTAAGTTAAAATCCGCGGGTTTTGATGTGCAAACCGCAGCTAGCGGCGAGGAGTGTATTGAAAAACTTAAATCCATAAAACCGAACTTGGTGCTTATGGATTTGCAGATGCCCACTATGGACGGGGTAAAAACCGTGGAGCATCTGAGGCTTAACCCGGATACAAAGAATACAAGGGTTGTATTTTTGACAAACTATGGCGAGCCTACACACGAGCATTCATGGACCGACAAACAGTTTGCAAAGCAAATTGGCGCAGAGGATTATATTAGAAAAACAGAAGATTTAGACGAAATTGTAAAACATATTAAGGAACATGCGGGAGAAATCTCTTATACTAGTAGTTGACGACGAGGCGGATATGCTGGATATCGCCAAAGCCAGGCTTACCGCCGGTGGGTACGAGGTTGCAACTGCAATAGACGCGGAGATGGCCTACAAAAAAGCCAAAGAGCTAAAACCAGACTTGATGCTTTTGGATATTCGTATGCCCGGCATAAACGGCACCGAAGCACTTTTAGATTTTAAAAATAACGCAGATATAAAGGATACCCCGATTGCGTTTTTTACAAACCTAACTGTGCCGTGGCCAGGAGTTGGTGTTGAAAACGAAAAATTTGCCAAAGAGCTTGGCGCTGTAACTATTATTGATAAATCTAAAGATATGGACCAATTGGCGGATGTTGTTAAAAAGATTTTAAACGATGTTAGCAAGAATAATTTAAAGCGCGATATAGAAAAAGAAGTAGATAAACTAGGGAGTGATGAAAAAAATTAATTTGGATTTGCCGTCGGGCTTCCGCGATTATCTGCCGAGCGAAGCGGCGGCGCGTTTAAAGATGGTTGCGACAGTGAGGCAAGTTTTTGAGCGGTTTGGGTTTCAGCCGCTTGATACTCCATCTGTTGAGCGGATTGATGTTTTAGCGAGCGAAAAATCCGATGTACAAAAGCAGATATTTCGCCTTAAAGACAAAGAAAATCTTGGGTTGCGGTTTGACCTTACCGTGCCCTTGGCGCGTGCAGTTGTTTCTTACCCAGAGCTTGGCAGGCCCTTTAAGAGATACCAGGTTGGCAATGTTTTTCGTGGCGAGAAGGCACAAGCCGGAAGATACCGTGAGTTTTTGCAGATGGATGCAGATATTATAGGGTCTGATTCGGTGCTCGCAGATGCAGAGATAATTTCTTTAATGTACCAAACCTTGCGTGCACTGGGAGTTGGGAAATTTACTATAAAAATCGGCCACCGTGCGGTATTAGAACGTGTTTTGCAAAATGCCGGCGTACCAAAGCAAAAAATTCTGGCTGTTATACGTGCAATAGATAAGGTTGAAAAAGTTGGCTGGGGTGGTGAGGCAAAAAAATATAAAAGTGAGATAGAAAATTTTGATTATAAAGGCGCGCCGGAGTTTTTGGATTTGCGCACGCATTTGATGGCTCTTGGCGTTCCAGAGAAAAACTATAAGTTTGATATATCTGTCGCGCGCGGACTTGATTACTACACCGGTATGGTGTGTGAAACAGTTTTAGATGACTTGCCGGAGATTGGCAGCATATTTTCTGGCGGCAGGTATAATGGGCTTGTTTCTCGGTTTAGTAAAATGGAAGTGCCCGCGGTTGGTGCCTCCGTTGGTGTTGACCGGCTTTTTGTGGCGTTGCAAAAACTAGGGATTCTAAAAGGCGAGCGCGTAGGCGCGAATGTTTTGGTTCTGAATTTTGAGCCAACCGCCAGCGAAGTGATACAGAAAGTTGCCACCGATCTGCGCCGCGCAGAGATTTCTACCGAAATTTATCTCGGCAAAGAAGCGACTCTTAAAGGCCAGCTTGCTTACGCAGTAAGCCACGAGTACCCCGTTGTTGTAATAATTGGCGCGGAAGAATTAAAAGGCAATGCCGTAACAGTCAGAGATATGCGTGCGAGGGGGCAAACTGAAGTTGGTGTGGATAAAGTTGTAGCGGCCGTTAAAGAGGTGCTACAATAAATTGTGCTACGCAAGAAGACTCAAACTAAATATATTTTTGTTGTTGGCGGGGTAATGTCTGGTGTGGGCAAGGGTATTGCCGTTGCCTCAATCGGCCGCTTGCTTCAGGCCCACGGCATTAAAGCCACAGCTATAAAAATTGACCCCTATATAAATGTGGATGCTGGCACTATGAACCCCACCGAGCATGGTGAGGTTTTTGTGTTGCGCGATGGGTTGGAGTGCGACCAAGACATGGGCAACTACGAAAGGTTCTTGGGCACGGATTTATCCGGTGCAAACTATATGACAACCGGCAGCGTGTACCGAAAAATTATCAACGACGAGCGCAACATGCGATACAAAGGCAAGTGTGTGGAGGTTGTGCCGCATGTGCCGTTGGAAGTTATATCTCGGATTAAACACGCGGCAAAAGTTAACAAAGCAGAAGTTGTGCTGATAGAAATTGGAGGCACGATAGGCGAATACCAAAATGTGCTTTTCTTGGAGGCGATTAGAATTCTCCGCCTCAAAGAATCTGATTCTGTTTTTCTTGCGCTAGTTAGTTACTTACCCCTACAGGGCGACGGCAACGAGTTAAAGACAAAGCCGACACAGTATGCGATAAAATCCTTGAACGCGGCGGGTTTGCATCCGGATATGGTTTTTGCCCGCGCCAAAACACCACTGGATAAAAAACGCAAAGAGAAAATCGCGTTTAACTGTTCAATATCTGTAGAAAATGTGATTTCCGCGCCGGACGTGGAGAGTATTTATGATATTCCGAATAATTTTAAGCGTGAGAATGTCGATAAAATCATTTTAGAATCACTTGGCCTAAAATCGCGCGGATTTCGGTTTAAAGACTGGGCGCACGCCGCTCGCAGAGCGCATAGTGCAAAGCATCGTGTAAAGATAGGCATAGTAGGTAAGTATTTTTCAACGGGCAGTTTTATGCTTGCCGACTCGTATATTTCTGTGATTGAGTCTATTCGCCACGCTTCATATTCGCTTAATCTAAAACCGGAGATTGTATGGCTAAATGCGGATGACTACGTTGGCGCCCGCAATTTAAATGATTTAAAGAAGTTTGACGGCATAATAGTGCCCGGCGGTTTTGGCGGCAGGGGGATTGAGGGCAAGATTGCCGCGATAAAATTCTGCAGAGAAAATAAAATTCCATATTTTGGCCTTTGCTATGGTATGCAGCTCGCCGCGGTAGAAATTGCGCGGCACGTTGCGAAGTTAAAAGGCGCACATACTGTAGAGATAAACCCCCACACAAAATACCCGATTATTGATGTTATGCCGGATCAAAAAGAAAAGCTTGCCAACCACGATTATGGCGGCACTATGCGGTTGGGCTCATATACTGCAAGAATTTCTAAAGGAACTATTGCTGAAAAGGCCTATGAAAAACACACAATAAGCGAACGGCACAGACACAGGTATGAAGTTAATCCAAAATTTATTGCAAAACTAGAGAAGGCTGGCGCGGTGTTCTCCGGCAAGTCTCCGGACGGCAAGCTAATGGAGATAATGGAACTGCCTCGTACAAAGCACCCGTTTTTCTTGGGCACGCAATTCCATCCAGAATTCCAATCCAGCTTACTCTCGCCCCACCCGCTTTTTGTAGAATTCATCCGCGCCTCTGCGGAGAAATAGTTATCTTATTTTCTTATACATCAATATCCCGTCAGTATATTTATTTCTGCGGAAAAGCCCTCTCGGTAACCGCCCATATTCCTTGAAGCCGAATTTTTTGTAGAGATTTTTCGCAATTTTGTTTATTGCGAATACTTCTAGAGTGATTATTTTTAGTTCCTTGAGATTTTCTCTGGATTCTTGCAATAATAATTTCATTAGAAGTTTGCCTAAACCTTTTCCGCGAAAATCTTTCGCAACAGCTGCGCCTAAGCCCCCTATATGTTTTTGAGCTCCACTATTTAAGTGGATATCGGTGCTACCGATAATTTCGTTTTTATGTAAAGCCATAAGTTTAATCATACTTTTACGTTTTATGTCTTTAATCCATTTTTTAAGTAATTTTTTTTCTTCCTTGAGGCTTAACTGTTTTCCTTGGATCATTAAAAAAGACTTTTCTTTAGAAATTTTGTTTATAAAATTGCGCGCAGTCTTAGCGTCGCTAATTTTTGGGTAGCGAATTATTATATCTTTGCCATCAATTTTTCCTCTCCAGACAATTTTATTCATATTGATATTATAACGTTTTTTTATCTTTTCGCGTTTCCGTTTGTTTTGGTGCTACTGAATGAATTCAAGAGTTAATTCATGAGTTGACAATTTGGTTATTTTATTATATATTGTTTTGCGTTAGAGTGTGAGCTCCAAGGAAGACTAAAAAGCTCGCGTTCTTTAATATAAGAAAACAAAAGAGGTGAAGAAAACTGGAGTACGATATCCGGCAGGTAGCGGAAATTGCTGCTGGGGTTGTGGCTCTGGTGGCATTTGTTCCGTACATCGCGTCCATTTTGGGCAAAACCCGGCACAGGACTCGGCCAAGTCAGGCAACCTGGTTTGTGCTTAGCCTTACAGCCGCTATAACTCTTGCAAGTTATAGCGCGGCAGTGCACGGAGCTGCAATTTGGATTGCGAGGGGCTATGTTGTAGGCACAATTGTCGTTTTTCTACTTTCCCTAAAGTTTGGCAGGGGTCCGCTAACAAAGGCGGGCCGCACAAACGGAGTGGGGATGGAAAGACCCGGCTATGTAGCTTACGACAAAGCCAAGGCGCGCGAAGCAGTTGCCAACGTAGTTGCTCTTATCGGGTGCCTGGGTACGCTTGCACTTTGGGCGAGCACCGAATCCGCGGAGTTTGCACTTCTTGCGATTTTGGCAACCGACCTTGTTGGGCTTGTGCCTACGTTTGTAAATGTTTGGGTGCATCCCAAAGAAGAGCACGCAATTGCCTGGGCAATGAGCTCTTGGGCGAGCTTGATTGCGCTAATGGTTGTTGTGGCAGACGGTTGGATCTTCTTGGACGCCGCCTACCCGTTCTACATCTGGGTTACAAGCGGTGCGATTGCACTCTTGGGCCTGCGAAGAGAACGCATCTCTACCCCCTAACCCGCCGTGATGGATTCACATCTGTCTCGGCGGTTTTTTTGTTGTTTTTTAGTATAATAAAAGTAAATGAAATTGGATGTTTTAATTAGTATAATGGTTCTAATTGTTACTGGTGGATTGCTTTTGTATTTTGCGGTTGCTAGCCCAAGCGAACCCGACGTAGATAAGACCCAGGATTCTACAAACCCAGCAGGTTATCTTGGCCCAAACTACACGAGTCTGCCCGACGAAGATTTTTATAATATTATTCAATCTATGACCGCGCAGTAGGCCGTGTCCCACGAAGCAATCTCTACCCATCTACTCCGACGACATCTCGTCGGAGTCTTCTTTTATTGTTTTTAGTATAATAAAAGTATGAGATTGATTGTTTTAATAGTGGTTGCAATTTTAATTATCGCGGGTGGAGTTTTGCTTTGGTATTATGTTTCGCAATCGGGGCCCAACAATCTAACAGAACCTCCATTAACTGAACTTACAAAAGAACAACGGGAACTCCTAGAGCGCCTGCGCGGCACTCCAAAGTCTGACCCTGGCGCCCAAGAGAAACAACTTACCGAGCTGGAGCAACAAATAGCAGGTGAAGGCGGAGAGCCGCTAACCTATGCAGAAATTCAGGAACTTATGCAAAAAATGCGCTCGCAATAATATATAATAAATATATATGAGAAAAACATTAATAATATCAGCAGTTTTTATAGCAATATTAGGTTTTGTAAACATAAGTGTGGCTGCTTGGAATCCGCCGCAGGGTAATCCGCCAAGTGCAAATACTTCTCAACCCATAAATATCGGTACCACAGTCCAAACCAAACAAGGAGGCCTAATAGTTGGCTCTGTTGCCGGTGGTTTGGGTATAGGCAATGGCAATCTTGTTGTTCAATCTGGCGCGGTTATAACCCCAACACTGCAAGTTACCTCTGGCGCACAAACCGGTAGAGTTTTGACATCTGATGCTTCCGGCAATGCCACTTGGCAGGCACCAACAGGCACCACATATTCGGCTGGTTACGGACTTACTCTTTCGGGCACAACCTTTAGTGTAAACACTGGTGTCATCCAAAACAGAGTGACTGGCGCCTGCTCACCAGGCAATGCTATCAGGGCAATAGATGCAAACGGCAATGTAACTTGTGAACTAGATGATGCAGGCGGAGGCAGCGGCACAGTCACTCGAGTTGACACAGGTAACGGCCTACAAGGAGGCCCGATTACCACATCTGGCACAATCTCCATTAACGCCCCTGCTTGTGCAGGCAATGAGTACAGTAGATGGACAGGTTCTTCTTGGGTTTGTGGTACAGACCAAGTCGGCGGTGGTGGCGGTGGAGGAGGAGTCGGCGGCAGCGGCACCGCAAACTGGATACCGAAGTGGACTGGCACAGGCCAGCTTGGCAACTCAATTATTTTTGAAAGTGGTAACGAGATACAGGTAAAAAGAGGTAGCGATTATTTAGGGTTTGGCCCAAATAGAGACAACGCCGGCTACAACGACATAGCTTCTATCATAGGCGGTGGTTGGGGAAATTTGATATTAAACAGAGGCGGGGGAAGAGTTGGCGTAGGAAAAACGAATCCGGCGGGCACGTTTGATGTTGCCGGCTCGCTGTGTATTTCTGGAGACTGCAGAACAAGTTGGCCTTCTGGCGGCGGTGGTGGGTCAACACAGATTAAGACATTTGATCGGATAGTGGATTGTAACGGTGACTGTTCCGGTCTTGTAAAAACATATTGCGAAAACACTCGGTCGGGTTCTTACCCCATCGCTGTGTCTTGTGAAGATCCTCAGACTAGAGCTGGGAATAGTCCCGGTAGTTGTGGAGGAAGCACGGGCTCTTCAAGTTGCACTGACAGCACTGCTGCGGCTAGTTGGGGAGGCAGTTTTGGAGAATATGGGCTTGGAGCATTTTGCAAAGATACTGGCGGAACTGACGCCATAATATTCTGCGCTTATCCATAAATAAAAAAAACGCTCTAAGTTTGTTAGAGCGTTACGGTTTCGGTGTACGTCCCGGTTCTCCCTTGTTTATCAACCACTTTTAGTGTTACTTCGTATGTTCCGGTGGAAGCATACGTGTGGCTGACTACTTCGCTTGTCGTTTTATTTCCATCGCCGAAGTCCCACTCCCAGCTTTCTATGTTGTAATTCGGGTGCGCCCAGTGAAACTGGCAGGAGAGGGAATCGCTTTCGCAGTTATACGCGAACCATGGAGGTGGGTATTCTTCCTCTGGTGAAGTAGCTTCGTAGAGCTCTCCTTCTGTAGGTGTAGGCGACGGGGATGTTGTGCCGGAGTCTTGGGAGTTTTGCGAGAACGGGTTGAAGCTTTCCGGAATACTCCCGGAAATTTCTCCGCCGGTCATCGCCGAAACCGCCAGCATTGTGCCTAGGGTTACAACAAACGAGGTTACCGCGCTTGTTGCAATGGTTGCTACTATTTTTGCCACTTGGTTCACCTCTTAAAGAACTTTTCACCAAAATACCAGTTAATAGTTTACTTGTCAAGTTTTGCAGCGGATTACATTACTATATAATATATGTGTTGTGGAACAAGAATATCAGGAAAAGAAGTCAAACTCTTACTTTTTGCCGGTTTCTATTATTATCGCCGGCGCGTTTATTGCGAGTGCGATTTATTTTGGTGGCGGTTCTAGTAGCTCGCAGAATGCAAATGTTATCGCGGGTTTAGTAGATACTAAAGATTGGCCTGTGGTCGGCGTGGCAGATGCGCCGGTTACTATAATTGAATATGCAGATTTTACATGCCCATATTGTACAAGATTTGCTCTAGAAATAATGCCGCTTATAAAACGTGACTATATTGATACGGGCAAAGTGCGACTTGTGTATAAAGATTTTATTGCCGTGGGGGGTCAGAAGGCTGCGGAGGCCGCGCATTGCGCCGTAGAGCAAGGTAAGTTTTGGCAATATCACGATCTGTTGTTTGAGCGCAACGCCGAGGATAGGGGTTCGTGGCACGGCGTAGAGGTCCACCGAGACTACGCCGAAACTCTAGGGTTAGATGTGGGTGCGCTTGTAGAGTGTTTCCAGTCTGGGCGCTATCAAGAGAAGGTTGAAACTTCTACCAAAGAAGCGCGCGCTTTTGGCGCCACTGGCACTCCGTTTTTTATTGTTAACAACAGGCCAATATTGGGCGCCCAGCCGTATGTGGTATTTCAAGAAGCAATAGAATTCGCCTTGTCTAATTGATTTGACAACTCAATAACTTTGTGCTAGATTAGTTTGTGTTAGATGCGAGCCTAAAGAGCTCGCGTTCTTTTAAAACAAAAGAGGTGAAGGAAATGGGTGACTGGGTTGAATGTGGTACATGCGATGGGACCGGAGTTGTAACATGTGGTCGTTGCGATGGCGATGGCCAGATGGAACACGACGGCAAGTACGAAGATTGCTACCAATGCGGCGGCGATGGCGAGCAAACCTGTGTAATTTGCCATGGAAAAGGTGAAAACTACAGCTACACATAGGCAAAACAAGCTCCTTATTGTACGAGGAGCTATTTTTATTCTAGAATCTAGATATATTATGAAGCTTATAAAAAAGAAAAAATGTCCTCACTGCGAACCGATTGATATATATTTACCACACTCTATGGCATATATTCACTCATCCATAGTAAGTGTTTGTAATTCAGCATATAAGAAACTTATACAGAACAGTTTCTCTAATAGAATATCACTGATCGGAAATTATATTGAAAAAGGGTTTATTAGTTTCTTGGTTAAGTTTTTATCTTTTATAAAACTAGGGCGTTTTGTACTTATTAATAAGGCTGTTATAGAAAATCTTCCCAGAAAAACAGCCTTGATAGCGCAAGAGGCGATAAAGCGCGGATATAAGATAGAATATTTCCAATTTTTAAATAGAATTACGAATATTTTTAGATTTAATTATGGCGGTGGGAGTTTTTTGTTCTTATCCTCGCCGCTTTTAAATTTTTCTAAGTTTGATAATCCTAAAATTAACTTTACTGATAAATATGAATTTAAGAAATTTTTAATGTCTTTAAACCTTCCGCATCCTCAAGGTAAATCTTTTATTAGTTCTAAATCGGCATTAAAATATGCAGCGGATTTAGGATTTCCTATTGTAGTTAAACCAACTTCCGGCTCTTTAAGCAGACATACAACGGTTGGTATTGCTGATATTCCCGAACTTAAAAATGCTATAAGAGTAGCTAAGATGCTAGGGCCGAGGTTTATTGTAGAAAAATTTATTGAAGGCGATGTTTACCGCGGTGTAGTTATAGGGAATAAATTTGTCGCTGCCGCCAGGCGAGAGCCTCCAAGTATTGTAGGCGACGGAGTGTGTACCATTTCACAATTAATTGAACTAAAAGATAAAAATACCCGTAAGCAAAATAGTGTACTCGCCAAACAATTTCTTAAGTCGCGGGGCGTAAATATAGAAACAATCCCCGAATTAGGCGAGAAAATATCTATTTATAACAAAGTTATTCTAGCGGCGGGAGGAGATATTCATGATGTTACCAACGCAATTCATAAAGAAAACATTGCTTTATTAGAACGTATTAGTAAATTACTAGAAACATCACTAGTAGGGTTTGATTTTATAACAACAAACATATCCAAACCTTGGCATACCACGCCTTTTGCGATAATAGAGGCGAATAATGACCCACACTTTGATATGCATTATTATCCAACATCAGGCAAAACCATAAATGTGGCTAAATTTATATTAGATGAAGTAGAGGAAACAGTTATTTAATCTCCACACGCGGGATTTGTAGTTGTGGGGTATAATTTTATTTATGTCTGGGGAATATAATCGAGATCTTTCTCTTAGTAATTTTTTACTTGTTGATGAATGCTTATTAGATGTTAGGCGCGTTTCTTTTTTTAAGAATGCTATAGATAGAGTAGTTAAGCCTGGATATGTAGTTGTAGATGGTGGGACAGGCACAGGAATTATTGCTTTGTTTGCAGCAAAGCGCGGGGCAAGGGTTTATGCTGTGGAACGCGATAGAGATATTTCTAGGATCACAGAACAAAATGTACATAGCAATGGATTTAGTAAGAAGATTCAAGTTATAAATAAAGATATTAGGGATTTCAAATTGCCTCGCAGGTTACACGCTGATGTAGTAGCTATGGAAATGTTAGATACGTGGCTTGTTGCTGAACAACAAGCCCCGGCTATTATAGCCTTAAAGAAAAATGGAGTTATAACCAATGATACTATTTTGTTGCCAGATAGAATGAGTTGTTTGATAAGAATTGTCAATTATGATTTTGATTTTTATGATTTTGAAATACCTATTGTAATGCAAGCTAGAAACTTTGGAGCAGTTAAAAGGGTTAAGGAAGTTGTAAGTAATTTTCTAGATTGTTTATCTATAGATCTAAAATCTATTAGTAATACAAAGATAGATATTAATATATCGATTCCCGCAATTAGGAATGGTATAATAAATGCTGTAGAGTTAAGTTCGGATATATATCTTGATGGTAGAAAATATAAGAGCACATCAGATATGAATATGCCTGTTATTGTGCCTATTAAAAGGAGAAGAGTTAAAAAGGGCGATAAAGTAAGATTAAATATTAATTATCAAATGGGTCGTGGATTTGGTGAGTTTAAAATAAACTAATCTATGCATTTAATTACACATCTGTTTAAGCTCTTAACCAGAAGTTTGGTTGCTAAAATATTGATTGCAATTTATTTATTGCTAGTTATTTTCTGGATTTGGATACAGTATCAAGGATTAACCGAAGGACCTATCAATAACTTATTTGGGGCCTTGTATCCTATAATTTCACTGACAGCAGGTTTATATGGACTTTTTATTGCCTCAAAAGAATGGGGTGGTATGAGTAGTTTAATAGGTAAGGGTGTTATTTTTTTATCATTAGGATTGTTGGCCCAAGTCTTCGGTCAACTAACGTGGAGCTATTTTACTATTATCGCAGGTGTTGAAGTTCCCTATCCATCTATTGCGGATATAGGATATTTCTTAATAATTCCATTTTATGCCTACGCTATGTATAATTTTGCAAAAGTTGCTGGTGTTAGAGTGGGTTTAAAAACTCTTAGTGGCCAATTACAGGCTATAGTAATTCCCTTATTAATGATTGCAGTAGCCTTCACTCTTTTCTTAAAAGATGTTGATTATGACTTTTTAGGAGATCCAATCAGGACATTCTTAGATTTTGGCTATCCAGGTTTTGAAGCAATTGCTATATCAATAGGTATACTAACCTATTCTCTCTCCAGAAGAGTATTGGGTGGGATTATGCGATCTAGAATTCTTTACTTTGTATTTGCTCTTGTAGCGGCTTATATAACTGATTATATGTTCTTATATCAAGTTGGAGTTGATACATATTACAATGCTGGGCTTGTTGATTTCATGTATATGACGTCTTTCTTGATTATGTCTCTTGGTGTGATTTCAATGAGATATCCGAAAGATGGTAAATAACCACCATGACAATTTTTGAGCAAATAGCTGGGAAGATAATAAAAGAGCAGGAGAGGATTATTGGTCCGCTTGCTTGGGATGAGGCAAGTAAGGTGCCGGGCTTGGAAGTTATAAATAAAAAAACAGGAGAGATTATTATACACAGTGACGTTAAAGATGTTTTAGACAAACTCGTGGCGCAATACGAGCGGTTATTCGGCCGCGCCAGCCACGAAGTCTGCCGCGAAGCGGCGCACAGTATGCTCACAGGCATCGCTCCAACAGAAGTGCCGAGCAGTCTTAAATAAAAAAAACCCCGACTAGACAATAGGTGTCTTAGTCGGGGGTGTTTGGTTACGCTGTTTGGCTGTTTTTCCATGCCTCGAATTGCGCATAGAACGAGTTTTTGTCCGTTCCAAAGGTTGCCTGGAAAGCTTCCTCTGGCGTGGCTCCATTTGTAACTTCCTCGCAAAGGGTTCTAACAGATATGGGGCCATGCGTGGCGTTCTCCATATTCATTGCGTAGTCCAGTGCAAGGTAGCCAATGTGGCCTGGCCAAACACTAGATCCGTTTGCTTCCAGATCTCGCAGAGGGGTGTTCCACTGCTCGCCGTTGCCGGACTTGGCAGCCGACTCCATAAAGTCCATTACGTCTTTCTTGGTTAAGAATCCGTTCTCAACCACAGTGGCGTAGGTGACTTGTTCGGCAATGCCTTCGTCCCACAGCGACCCTCCGAGCTTTTGCAGGCAGCCAAGCGACCCTTGCCAAGAGTGCGCGAACTCGTGTATGACGATTTTTTCGCGCCGCGCTTCTGTCGGCCACTCATCCGATCCCTCTGTGTCTTTTGCCCAGTGAGGGTGGGTAACATCAAAGAAGATTCTTGATGCGCTCGCGGTGCAACATACATTGCTGCTTCCGTCGGCTACCACCCTGACTGTGATGTTGGCAAGAGCATTGTCCGAGATGCCTCCACCGAGTTCGCGGTCCAAGAAATCTTGTCCGTTGGTCAGACCACAGCGGATTATTACCAAATTTTCTTCTGGAACATCGGGCTCGACATCGAACTGCATCGCATTTGTTGTTTCGTTGTCGCACAATGCCTCGTGTTCGGGCTCTGGTTCCGGCTCTGGGCTCTGGCTCGGCGATGGGCTTGGGCTAGAGCTTGGTTCTGGACTCGGGCTCGGGCTTGGGCTCGGCGATGGACTTGGCGATGGACTCTGGCTCGGCGACGGACTTGGACTAGAGCTTGGCTCTGCCTCTGGTTCCGGCTCGGGAGTCGGACTTGGCGATGGGCTTCCACTTGGGCTAGGGCTTGGTTCCGGCTCCGGCTCGGATTCCGGTTCATATTCAGATTCCGGCTCTAGTTCGGGTTCAGGCTCTTTTTGTGGTGTCGCAGGTTTATCCGGCGGAACAGTTGGCTCCGGCGGAGGCTCTTTATATTCGGCAGCGTTTGTTGGGTTTAGCTCTACGCATCCAGCGTTTACTAGGCAAAAGAGGGCTACAACGAGTGTTGTTTTTGTGTACACTTTACCTCACCTTTTTTGTTTGTAAGGAACAAGTCCTTCTACTTTTATATTTACCAGATTTTGGGATTTTGTCAAACGGCAATTTTTGTTGCCATGTGGCAATATTTTGTTGCCATGTGATTTTTGAAGTTTTGGTTTGAAATATTCAATATGCCAATCGGGTGGCGTATTGAATATTTCTAAGGCGTTTTACGGTCATTTCCGTTATGTTAGAAAATCCCTAAAATAGGTCAGGATTTGGGGTATAATATATGGTATCCATGAATAAAGAACAAAAATTTTACAGCATTTTGAAGGACTTGTTTGTCGGCGCTAAATTGGAAGGCGATAGCGGGTATGTCAATTTGATGAATATCAAGACGGATTATTTTAATAAAATCCGAGAGAGAATAAAAAAGGAAGTGAAAGCCACATTTGGCGAAGACCAGCCGGAAGATCTCTTTGATAAACTTTATACATTTTTTGACTCTTATTTTTCCGATGGTGGAGCAATTTTCTTTTCCTCAACGCCAGTTTATAAAAATATTTACGCCAAAGTATATTCCGACCGCGAGGATACGGCTTTATTTTGGAAAACCGCAAAGTTGTATTATGTAAAATCCGAAGCAAATTATAAAACGATAGAAAACTTATCAATTGATTCTGATCCAGAAATTGCTTTTGATTTTGCCTTTGACGCTTCGTTTTTAAAACACAAGCAAGCCAATGAGAAAAAAGAGCTGGAATTTTATTTTATCGGCACACAAAAGAGGGGCGGGAAAAAGATTGTCAAATTCCGCGTTCTTTATAAAAACGATAATAAATACACAAAACTTCAAGAAATTTTAAAAATCAAAGACAAAGCCAAAATCATTAAACATCTTTTGGAGAATATAGAAAAATTAAAAAACTCTAAAATCGTTTTATTAAATTCCGGCTTTGATTTTTCCAAATCGAGCGATAAAGGAGCGAGAGATAAAGCCAAAGTGGAATTTATCGTTTCAGATAATAAGGATTTGAAGGGAAGTGTATCAATTGAACCGACAATTTCAGAAACTGGAGAAATTGAAAAATATTTAAAGTTGAAAAGTATAAATTTAAGCTCGGAAGAAATAGAAAAAGCGTTTAAAATTTATAAAAGGCAAACTGAAATTGATTATTTTATCCATAAAGACGCGAAAGGATTTTTGCGCGAGCAGTTTGACTTATACATGTACCAGCATTTGGCGGGCAGTATGGATACTGTTTTTAATCAAGAATCGCTGGATAGAATAAAGAAAATAAAAGACATCGCACATTTGACGATTGATTTTATCGGAAATTTTGAAGATGAGCTAAAAAAGATTTGGTTGAAACCGAAATTTGCCAGAAATTCCAATTATGTCTTGACGCTGGATAGAATTGCCGACAAAAAAGGCGGCTTGGAAATTATCGTCAAAATTTTGAAATTTAAAGGATTTAATAATCAATTTGCCGAATGGCTAGAGCTTGGAATTGTTGATAAAAAATTTAATCCGAAAGAAATCATAAAGAACGAGAAGCTAAATAAAGATTGGCAATTTTTACCGATTGATACAAAGCATTTTAAGGATTTGGAGATTGAAGTTATCGGCCTTTTTGATAATTTGGACGAAGCGTTGGACGGACGGCTTATAAAATCTGACAATTTCCAAGTATTAAACACACTCTTACCGAAATACAAAGAGCAAGTACAGACAATTTACATTGATCCACCGTTCAATACCGGAAAAGATTTTGATTTCGTTGATACTTTTCAGGATTCAACATGGCTAACTTTAATGGATAATCGAATAGAATTTTCAAAGTCATTTTTGAAAGATGAGGGGAATTTTTATCTTCACCTCGATCATATCGCTGAACACTATGCAAAAATACTTTTGGATAAAAATTTTGGACCAGATAATTTTAAAGCAAAAATTACATGGAATACTGGCGATAACATTTCAGGCTTCAAATCCCAAGCATTAAACTGGATTCGACAAGCTGATTTTATTCATTTTTATTCAAAAAGTGAGAAATATCTTTTTTACAAGACTTACGAATTATTAATAAAGTCAAATGCTTTTGGTTGGTTAGATATTTTAGGGAAAGACAAAGATAACCTGTTTATAGAAAAATGGGTTAATGGCGTTTTTGAGAGAATTAAAGTTGATAAAAAAGTTAAAGCCAAGGGTACAATTTGGAATGACATTTATTCTTTTCAATACTCCGAGCCGCGAATTACTGAAAGTTTGTCTTTTGTTAGTAATCAAAAACCAGAAAATTTAATCAGGAGAATTGTGCAGGCATCTTCAGAGCCAAAGGATATGGTCTTTGACTTTTTTGTCGGAAGCGGAACCACTTGTGCTGTATGTCAAAAAATAAATAGAAAATGGATCGGTGTAGAAATGGGTGATTTTTTCAATGAAATTTATTTAGATGAAGTTGAGATAAATAAGAATGGTAGTACTAAAACTTCTGCAGAAGAAAAGGGAGAAGAAAATATTGAAAAAATAGATATAAAAAATAACCCAGCGATAGTTAAAATTTTGTCGGAAACAAAATCAAAAGCTAAAGTTGTTATGAAAAAGATAGGTGTATTAGGTAGGATGAAAATAGTTTTGAAGGGAGATAAAGAGTTTAAAGCTATACATAGCCCAGTTATTAGAAAACCTCATTTGTCAAAAGACATGAATTGGCAGGGTGGCGGATTTTTCAAGTATTATGAATTAGAGCAATACGAAGATGTCTTGAAGCGCGCAAACTATAATCCAACTGAAAAAGAATTACAAAAGATTGATTTTGATTTTTCCGCCTTGGAAAATGGAGCAAAAGCGGAAAGGAAAAAACAAATTGACGAGGTTTTTTCTTTGTCAGAAAAACTGGCGGATAAGGGATTGGAAATTGATTTAAAAAAAGAGAAAGCGCGATTTGTTTTTGAAAAGTTATATCCCGATGTTGATATTGCCGAAACCATTTCCAATCTTTTTGGCAAAAAAATCAAAAAAATCAGCAAAGACAAAATTATCTTTGAAGATGATTCAGAAATTGATTTAAACAATCTTGATTTTGCGAAATACGCTCCGCTGAAAAAACTTATTTATTGGTAGTTTATGATAATCTTACAAAAAATAATTGAAAATAAGCAGGAAAACTTGGATGTTCCCCAAGAATGGATTTACCGAGATTTAAGTAAATTCGGTTTGGATTGGGAGCTCTTTCCGTACCAAAAAAAGGCGTTAGAAAATATAACTGCCGTCTTGTATTTGCTTTACAAAGATTTCAAGCAAAATAATGACTCGGCTTTAGGTAGAAGCAAACAAGAATTTTTGCAGTTGTATCGTGATTTCGGTTTAACGCAAGAATTAAATGATCAGCTTGATATTAAAGAAGAAAACGAAAATTTTAAATTTTTATCAAACTATTTCCCAGCCGGCACTCGCATTTCATTTCAAAGTTTTATAAACCGCGCCGCCTTTTGGATGGCGACCGGAAGTGGCAAGACTTTGGTTATGGTAAAACTTTTGGCGATTCTATCCGATTTAATGAATAAAAATTTAATTCCGCACAAGGATATTTTAATTTTGGCTCCGAAAGACGAAATTTTATCCCAAATTAAAGAGCATATAAACAAATTCAATAAGGGTGCGGAAATAACAATAAACCTTAGGAATTTGAAGGAGTGGGAAAAAATAAAAAATCAACAGGATATTTTCAATAAGAGTGAAATCAATGTTTTTTATTATCGGGCGGACAATATAGCCGACAAAGAAACGATCGCAAAGAAATTAAACGGTTCAAGAATAAATTACGAAAGCATTTATAACAACGGAAATTGGTATTTGATTTTGGACGAAGCGCATAAAGGAGAAAAAGAAACTTCAAAAAGACAGCAATATTTTATGGCACTTACACAAAACGGATTTTTGTTTAATTTTTCTGCTACTTTTACAGACGACTTGGATATTGCCACGACAGTTTTTGACTATAAGCTGGATACCTTTTTGAAAGAGGGCTACGGAAAAAAATTATATATTGCCGATTCCGATTTTAGGAATTTTAATGAAGGGATGGACGATGATTTTTCAACAAATGAAAAGAAAGATATTATTGCCCAAACTTTGATTATTTTTGCTTTGGCTAAGGAGCATTTTCATAAAATGCAAACGATAAGAAAAAATTTATACCACGCCCCCCTCTTGATAACTTTGGCTAATAGCGTCAATACGGAAGAAGCGGACTTAAAAATTTTCTATAAACTTTTAGCCGAGATTGCACGAGGAAAATTCAATTTTGAGGCGGCAAAAAACAATTTAGTCGCAAAGTTAGAAAATAACAAAGGTTATTTATTCGGACTTGGCGATATAGATCAAAATTTAATTTCTGAAATCAGGAATTTGAAAAAAGCAAACTTTTTTAAAGCAGTTTTTAATTCGGGAAATCAGGGCAATATAGAGATAGTGAAATTCAGAGATAATTCAAGGGAGCTTGCTTTCAAGTTGGTTGGCGCAAGTAAATATTTTATGCTTATTGTCGCGAGCGATATTATCAAATGGGAAAGTAATGTTTTGGAGGGATACGAATTCGGGCGAGTTATTGGAGAAAGTTTTTTTGACGACATAAACAAAAGAAATGACATAAATATTTTGCTCGGAAGCCGAATCTTTACAGAGGGTTGGGACACAAACCGCCCTAATGTGATTAACTTTATCAATATTGGCGTAAGCGATGACGCAAAAAAATTTGTTTTACAATCAATTGGACGTGGCGTAAGAATTGAGCCGACTATCAATCAAAGAAAAAGATTTGAATATTTAGATAATTTGCTTTTTTCAAATTCAGAGGTTGAAAAGATTAAAAAAGAAAACAATATTTTGGAAAGTTTGTTTGTTTTCGCCACCAATAAAGAAGTGGTAAAAAATATTCTGGAAGGATTGGAAAAACAGGCCAATCCGGATTGGATCCAGATAGAAGGAATAAAGAAAAATGAGGGAATAAATGAAAAAGAACTGCCGATTTTCGTACCATTTTTTGAAGACGGCGGAGTAAATAATAAGCCATTTTGGATTGGGACAAATGAATATGGCGAACTATCTCAACTCGTTCAAAAGAACGGCCCAAAAGTGCTTTTATTGAAGCAAGGGGTAAAATTGAGAACTTTCAATAAAATAAGCAATAAAGACAATTTTAAGACCGGAGAAAGAAGAAGAAAGAAATCAATTGAGAGCATTCTGTTTATTTCAGATAACTACTTCAACGAGAATGTAAGAAAATTAAGTGGAGTAAAAATTTTAGACGGCGAAATTTTGCATTACAAAGAGGTCAAAACAAACATTGATAAAACCGAAGTTGAGAGATTGGAAAAAGACATTTTGAAAATTATCAAACCAAGATTGACTGAAAAAGAAATAGATAAAATGTTTGATGAGGGAAAAATTGACAGAAATAAATATAAAGAATTGATAAAAGATGTCGCTGACAGTAAAAATCTGGATATTTTGAGAAATTATTTAGATTTTGAAATTTTAGAGGAGCATTACTATACTCCGATTTTGTTCAAACAAGATACAGAGCGGTTTCAGCACATTATAAAAAAGCAGAGCGAAATTGATTTTTTGCACGCCCTGAAAGAATATTTAACACAAGATAATAATCTACTGAAAAATTTTGATTGGTGGTATTTTTCAAAAATTGACGAAACGATAGACAGGGTTGGTATTCCTTATTTTAATTCGGAAAGAAGCCAATACGATAATTTTTATCCGGATTTTATCTTTTGGCTTAAAAAAGGCAATAAATATTACCTAAAGTTTATTGATCCTCACGGCGTTGAATATACGACTAACTCTGCCGACAAGATTGACGGCTTCATTGATTTTATGGATGATTTAGATAAGATTGGAAACAAGAAACTTGAAAAAGTTGATTTGTATTATTTCAACGAGCAACAGCCGAGCAGAGAAATAAAAGAAGAATACAGAAGATATTGGACGAATGATTTTACTAAAATTTTTGTTTAAAGAAGATAATATAGGATTTTGACCCAGATAATTTTAATTATTATAAGCATCGCTATCGTAATTTTATTACTACATAGGAGAAGTAGAGAAAGTATTGTCGGAATTTGTGCCGTGGCGCTGGATCAGACGATTCGCAAGAATGCGAACAAAGAGAAAATCCTTAAGCTTCTTACGAATAAGGAAATGGTGTCAAATTCAGACATTCGTGAGGCGTTGGGGATTGCGAGTAGAACGGTTGTTAGGTATATGGATGAGTTGGAGAAAGAAGATAAAGTAGAGCAAGTCGGCACTATAGGTCACCAAGTAACTTACAGGTTAAAGTAGAGGCAATGCGCCACTCAGGTGGCGCATTGAGAACTTTATTAGCTTTGAGCATGCTACAATATAAAGCATGAAATCGGATGAATTATCAGAGCGTGAATCCCGCATAAAAAAGCGCGAGGAGCTTATAAAAGCAGGGGTTAATCCATATCCATATAGTTTCGCACGCACGCACGAAGTTGCGGATATTGTTGCCAACCAAAAGCAATTTGTCGAGAATCAAGAAAATGTGAGTGTTTGCGGCAAGGTTTATGCGGTGCGCGAGCATGGCGGCTCCATTTTTTACACACTCGCGGACGAGAGTGGCAAAATTCAGCTCTATGCAAAGCGGGATGATTTGGGCGAGAAAAAGTTTGATCTGTTAAAAGACTATATCGGCATTGGCGATTTTTTGGGTGCAGAAGGCGAGGTGTTTTACACAAAAAAGGGTGAGTTGAGCGTTAAGCTAAAAAGTTTTGAGCTTTTAGCAAAGGCATTGATGCCCTTGCCCAGCGAATGGTATGGCATAAAAGACACAGAAAAAAGATTCCGCCAGAGGTATTTGGATATTCTTTTAAACGAAGATGTTAAAGATAGATTTATTAAACGCGTAAAGATAGTGGATGCAATACGCGGTTTTTTACGGGAGAAAAAGTTTTTGGAGCTGGAAACCCCGATTTTGCAGCCAATCTACGGCGGCGCGCGCGCAAAGCCGTTTACAACCCGCTACGAATCCCTTAAGCGCGATTTTTACCTGCGAATTTCAGACGAGCTCTACCTTAAGCGCGCGCTTATTGCCAACTTTGAGCGAGTGTTTGAATTCAGCAGAGATTTTAGAAACGAGGGCATTGATGCCTCGCACAACCCCGAGTTTACGATGATAGAAATTTACCAGGCTTATGTTGATTACGAGTACGTAATGGCCTCTACCAGAGAGCTGTTGCTTGAGGCAAACCTCGCGGCTGGCAATGGCGAAAAAATAAAATGGGGAGATAAAGAAATTAATTTGAATGGCAAGTGGCCTACAGCAACTATGGGCGATTTACTAAAAAAACATACCGGTGAGGATTTAATAAACGCCTCGCAGGAGGAGCTTGCAAAATACGCGCGCAAAGAAAAACTGGATGTGCCTAAAAAAGCTTCGTGGGGGATGCTCGTTGACGAGATTTTTAAGGATAAAGTTGAGCCGCACTTGGTAGACCCTATATTTGTTGTTGACTACCCGCTAGATATCTCGCCACTTGCAAAAACGCATCGTAAAAACGAGAAGCTTACAGAAAGATTTGAGCTCTACATAGGCGGCAAAGAGATTGCAAACGGCTTTAGCGAGCTAAACGACCCGGTTGAGCAAAGGCGCAGATGGGAGATGGAGCGCAAAAATCTAAAGAGCGGCGATGAAGAGGCGCACCCGATGGACGAAGACTTTTTGCTCGCGCAAGAGTATGGCATGCCGCCGGCAGGGGGCGTGGGCATAGGCATAGACCGGCTTGTAATGCTCTTAACAAACGCAACAAACATTCGCGAGGTTATAATGTTTCCGCAATTGAAAACTAAAGAAAAATAAGATGGACAAAAAATCTAAAATATTAATTTGGGTTTTTGCGGCGTTTGTTGCCCTATCCGCATCTTTTGCCTTTTATAGATTTATAGTGTTACAGGATTTTCCGATACACACAGATGAAGAAGCTTTTATAGAATCTCTATGAGTCCACAAATACAAAATTTTATAGACTTGTGCGGATGGGGCGCTTCAAGGTTCTTGATTTTCTCCCAAAACATTGACGGGCTTTTAGTTTACTATTCGCACCTAATGCCGCTAATTCTCGCTTTGGCACTCGGCGTATTTGTATACCTTAAGAACAGAGAGTCTCTAGCTTCTAGATGGCTTTTTGCAGCTATGCTTTTAACCTCTGTGTGGCTCTTTTTTGACCTTATTTTGTGGGCAACGGAAAAACCGGCATTTGTAATGTTTTTCTGGACTCTGGTAAATATTGTTGAGCCATTAATATATGTATCATTACTCTTCTTTATCTATGCATTTATTTCAGGCAAAGATATTCCGTTTAAAAGGAAGGCGATTATTTTTGCGCTTCTTTTGCCCATAGTAGTGCTCGCGCCAACGACCAATTTGGGCCTGGAATCTTTTGATTTATCTAACTGCGACCGCAACGCAGTTGAGGGGCCGCTTACTTTTTATGGATACACCCTTGAGTTTGTCTTGCTTTTTTGGGTTATTAGTTTTGGCGTGCGTAGTTTTATGCAGTCACCGGCAAAAGCCGAACGCCAAAGAATAATGCTTGCAATTTTTGGCGCAGCAGCTTTTATGCTTTCGTTTTCTGCAGGCAACATTATTGGCAGTTTGCTTTTTAACTGGGAGTTGGGCCAGCTTGGGCTTTTTGGCATTCCTCTATTTGTGGCGATTCTCTCTTACTTAATAGTTGAGCACCAGGCGTTTAACATTAGGGTTATCGGGGTGCATGTGCTCGTTACCGGGCTTATTCTTATCTCCGGAAGCATTTTGTTTATAGAAACGGTGGAGAGCGTGCGCATTGTGCTAATACCCAGCTTAATACTTATATTTATATTGAGTTATTATTTGGTGCGCGGCGCGGAAAAAATTGAGCAAAGGGAGCAGATGGAAGATCTGGCAAAAGATTTGCGAAAATCCAGCGAGCAGATCTACGCTTATTCAAAAGATCTTTCGGATGCAAACGAAAAACTAAAAGAGCTAGACAAGTTAAAATCCGAGTTCTTGTCTTTTGCCTCGCACCAAGTTAAGGCGCCTATGGCCGTTATCAAAGGCTATGCTTCGCTTGTGCGCGACGGCAATTATGGCAAGGTTAACACAGAGGTTAAAGAAGTTGCGCGCAAAATCGCGGACTCTGCAGACAGAATGATAGAGCTTGTAAACAACCTGCTTGATATGCGTAAAATTGAAGCCGGCAAAATGGAATACGATATGAAAAAAACCGATTTGGTGGATATGACAGAAGACATTGTAAATGACCTGCGCCCGCTTGCAGACGAAAAGAAACTGGATTTGTCTTTTGAGTCGCAGGTTCCTTTTGCAAAAGCGGTTGTAGACCCGATTAAATTTAGGCAGATTATATTTAACTTTGTAGAAAACGCCATAAAGTACACGCCTAGTGGCTGGGTTAAAGCGCAGGTTTTAGAAGATGCGCAGAGGCCGAGCAACCTTGTGGTAAAGGTTGCAGACACCGGCTTGGGTATTGCGCCCAGCACAATTACCAAGCTTTTTCAGGAGTTTAACCGCGGGGACCGAGCACACAAAGAGATTAGAGGCACTGGTTTAGGTTTATTTATTGCCAAAAAGATTGTAGAAGACCACGGCGGCGAAATTTGGGCGGAGTCTGACGGCGAAGGCAAGGGTAGCACGTTCTACGTTAGTGTGAAGAAGGCCTAGACTTGATAAAGAGGCGGAAATTGATTACTATACTGGCTGGTTTTTCGTTATAATATAAAGTAACAACGTAACCAGATAACCACATAACTAAGTAACAAAATGGAACTACAAGTACAAAAAAGAGAAGTTTTTGGCAAAAAACTAAAAGGCCTGCGCAAAAAGGGCTTTATTCCTGCCGAGCTATACGGCCGCGGCGTGGAGAATTTACATTTGGCTGTGCCACTCGCGGATTTTCGCCGTGTCTATAAAGAGGCCGGAGAGAACCAGATTGTAAATGTGGTTGTAGATGGTGAGGCGCGCCCGACTATAATACACGACGTGCATTTTGACGCCATCAAAGACGAGCCGCTTAACATTGATTTTTATCAGGTTAATATGGACGAAGAAATTGAGGCAAAAGTGCCTATAGAGCTCGTGGGTGAGGCGCCGGGAGTGAAGGCGGGCGGTATTTTGGTTAAAGCGCTTAATGAAATGCCGGTGGAATCTCTGCCTGGGGATATGCCAAGCAAATTTACAGTAGACATTAGCGGACTGGACGCAATCGGCAAGAGTATTCATGTTAAAGACATTAAGATTGGCGACAAGGTAAAGCTTAGACTAGATCCAAATATGGTGGTTGTTACTATTGCCGAACCGGAGAAAGAAGAAGAGATTCCTGCTGAGGCTCCATCTGTAGAGACTGTTGTTGTAGAGGGCGAGGAAAAGAAAGCGGAGCGCGATGCCGCGAAGGCCTCACAAGAAGCCACGGAGGGTGGTCCCGCAAAATCGCAAGGCGGGGCAAAAAAGCAGGCGAATGCCTAAATTCGTAAAAGATATTTTTTTAGGGCATAAGAAGCGAATTAATTTATCTTACGTAGACGATAGGCGGGGATTTAGATTCCCTAAGTTTGCAAAACATGCATTTGTTGCAGTTTTTGTTGGTTATTTAATTTTTGGAGGATATGTTCTCGCGCCGATTTCGCCTTCGGGCACATTTGCGCAAGCCGATTCGGAGGATGAGCGGGCAGAACTGGAGGCGGAATTAGAAGCGGTTTTAAAAGAGCTTGAACAAGTTAAAGCCCAAAGAGATGTTTTAACGCGCCAGGGCAACACTCTGCAGTCCGAAGTCAACCGCCTAAATGCGCAGATATCAAAGATAAACCTGCAGATAAAAGCTATAAACCTTTCTATCCAAAAACTTGCAGGGGAGATAGAAAATACACAGGGGCGAATTGAAGTTGCCGAAGAAGATATTACTCTTAGAAAAAACTCGCTCGCGGACTTGCTGCAAGATTTATATGAATACGACACTGCGAGCTTGGCGGAGATTTTACTTGCCTCGCCCTCTCTATCTGATTTTTTCGGCGGCGTGAACGATTTGATGCTTGTGCAAGATAATTTGCGCGTTGCGATAGCAGAAATTGTAGCCTTGCGTGATGAGCTGCTTCAGCAAAAAGAAACACTCTCAATACAAAAAGAAGACACCGAGAAGTTAAAAGCATTCCAAGATGCGCAAAGACGCGAAGTGCAGAGTGTGCGCGGAGAGAAAGATAATTTGCTCCAAGTTACCCGCGGCGAGGAGGCGCGCTATCAAACACTTGTATTAGAAAAACAAAAAACCGCGGCAGAAATTCGCCAACAGATTTTCCGTCTGCTTGGCGTTGACGAGGCGCTTACTTTTGAGGAAGCATATAGCTTTGCAAAGCTAGCGGAGCAGTCAACCGGCATCCGCGCCGCATTTATTATGGCGATACTTAAGAAAGAATCCGACTTTGGCGCAAATGTAGGCCAGTGCACGTTAGCGGATACGCATAGCGGTGCTACGCTTGGGGTTAACACGGGGCGGCGTTTTGAAAACGGCATTAAACCAAGCCGAGATTTGCAGCCCTTTCTGCGTATTACGCGAGATTTGAGTCTAGACCCGATGCAAAGGCCGGTGTCTTGCCCTATAGCTAGCGCGGGCGGATACGGCGGCGCTATGGGCCCGGCGCAATTTATCCCGTCAACTTGGGTTTTGTATGAAGATAAAATTTCAAATATAACGGGGAACAATCCGCCTAGTCCATGGCGCAATGCGGATGCCTTTGCCGCAACTGCAGTCTATATTCGCGATCTTTATAATGATTCTGTTTGCACAAGCTACGCAAAGAGCCTCGCAGGGCGATGGCCGGAGCGCGAACTTCGCGAAGAGTGCGCTGCTGCGCGGTATTATGCAGGTGGCGGTTGGCGTACACACTACCAATTTTATGGCGTTGCCGTGCGCGAACAGGCAGATGGCTTCCAGCAAGATATAAATATTATGACTGGCTCGATTACACAGAGATAGAGTTGCTTGGCTTCACAAACCCGCAGTATCTCTGGCCACCGGCGTAAAATTCTTACTGAATTTTCGCCTTTTTCTCGCGCCGTCGCGCTCCGAAGATGGCCTTCGACACAGACGGGTTTGGTTCGCTTATTCGTTTTGTTTCTTATTAATCTTTTTGAGTAGAACGTCTAAGTCGCCTTCCAGCACTTTTGCTATGTTGTGCACTTTTGCGTTGAAGCGGTGGTCGGTAATTCTATCATCAGGAAAATTATATGTTCTTATCTTCTCGCTGCGGTCGGCCCGGCCGATTAGCTCTTTGCGCGTGGCGCCGAGCTTTGCTTCTTCTTCGGCAACCTGCATTTCGTAGAGTTTTGCGCGGAGTATTGACATTGCCGCATCGCGGTTTGCGTGCTGTGTCCGCTCTGCGCGGGATGATATAACAATGCCGGTTGGTTTGTGTGTAAGCCGCACAGCAGACTCAATTTTGTTTACGTTTTGGCCGCCCGGCCCGCCAGCGCGCGAGAAACTTACTTCCAAGTCATTATCGTTTATTACAAGCTGCTTCGGTTCAATCTCTGGGTAAACGGCAACCGTTGCGGTTGATGTGTGTACGCGGCCGGATTTTTCTGTAGCGGGGATTCGTTGTATGCGGTGGGTGCCAGATTCTAATTTAAGCGCGTCGTATGCGCCCTCGCCTACAATTTTGCCGATAAAAGTTTTTATACCATGCGAAGATTCACTGGAGTCAACTACTATAAACTTCCAGCCCTTTGATGTTGTGTAGCGCTGGTACATACGCACAAGTTCGCTGGCGAAGCTTGAAGCTTCGTCTCCGCCTGCACCGGCGCGGACTTCTATGACAACCTTATTAGTCATCTAGGCTTTCTTTACTTTAGCTTTTGTTGTCTTAACTTTTTTAGCTTTATGAATAGCTCTCTTAACACTCTTTTTAACCAAGCCTTCTTTCTTTTGCGCGTGCCTTGCCTTAAAGCGCTCAACACGGCCGGCAGTATCTATTAGTTTTTCTTTGCCTGTGTAGAAGGGGTGGCAGTTGCTGCAAATTTCTGTGCGCATTTTTTCTACTACAGAACCAATAGTAAACACCTTGCCGCACGCGCAGGTTATGGTGGCTTTGTCGTAGTATTTTGGGTGGATATCTTGTTTCATTGTGCAAGGATTATATATAAGTTTTAACCCATTGACAAGGTGTGTGCGTATAGTAATATGTACATACCGATTTGCCTTAACACTTGTAGATCGGCCCGCATTCCTTTTGATGCCTTGAGCAGAAGAGAGGGGTCGCGAAAATCCAGAAGAGCATATGCTCTATGGGTGGCTTATTTCTGCATGTGTGCGGACAACACGAAAGAAGCTTTAAAAACAAATAGTAAGGTAAGAAGAAAGTAAGATAAATAGTAAGAAAGTTTTTCTAGTTGTCCCAATCTGATTTATCAATTTCATTGATAAATTTTTGTTGAGGATTTGATTCTGGTCCAGGATGAACGCTGGCGGCGTGGATAAGGCATGCAAGTCGAGTGGGTTTAGACCCACGGCGAACGAGTCAGTACAAACTTGGTACGTACCCCAAAGTTGGACATAACTCCGCGAAAGCGGAGATAATTTCCAATGTTCCCGCAAGGGCAAAGCAGCAATGCGCTTTGGGATCGGCCTAGTTCCGATCAGCTAGTTGGTAGGGTAATGGCCTACCAAGGCTACGACCGGTAGGGGAGGTGAGAGCCTGACCCCCGACGACGCAACTGAGACACGGTGCGTACACCTACGGGTGGCAGCAGTCGAGAATATTCGACAATGGGCGAAAGCCTGATCGAGCGACGCCGCGTGCAGGAAGAATGCCTTCGGGTTGTAAACTGCTTTTCTACTTTAGAAAACAAATGATCAGAGTAGGAATAAGGGGTGGCTAAACTCGTGCCAGCAGCAGCGGTAATACGAGTGCCCCGAGCGTTATCCGGAATCATTGGGCGTAAAGGGTGCGTAGGCGGCTTTGTGCGTCTTCTGTTAAATGTCACCGCTCAACGGTGTCGCCGCAGGGGAAACGACAAAGCTAGAGAGCGCGAGAGGTTTGCGGAACTCACGGTGTAGGGGTGAAATCCGTTGATATCGTGGGGAACACCAAAGGCGAAGGCAGCAAACTGGCGCGTTTCTGACGCTGAGGCACGAAAGCGTGGGGAGCAAAAAGGATTAGATACCCTTGTAGTCCACGCCCTAAACGATGTTCACTAGCTGTTTCGAGTATCGACCCTCGGAGTGGCGCAGCTAACGCGTTAAGTGAACCGCCTGGGAAGTACGGCCGCAAGGCTAAAACTCAAAGAAATAGACGGGGACTCGCACAAGCGGAGGAGCATGAGGTTTAATTCGATGGTACGCGAGGAACCTTACCAGGGTTAGAAAGGTTAGCGGAAATTTCTTAGAAATAAGGAATGTCTCTCAAGGACCGCTAGCACAGGTGCTGCATGGTTGCCGTCAGCTCGTGGTTTGAACTGTTCCCTTAAGTGGGGTAACGAGCGCAACCCTTGTCGCGTGTTACAAGTGTCACGCGAGACTGCCGTGTTTCACACGGAGGAAGGAGAGGACGACGTCAAATCCGCATGGCCCTCTGATACCCTGGGCCACACTCATGCTACAATGGCTACTACAACGGGATGTGAAATCGCAAGGTGGAACCAATCCTTCAAAAGTAGCCTCAGTTCGGATTGAGGGCTGCAACTCGCCCTCATGAAGTTGGATTCGCTAGTAATCGCGCAACAGCTCGGCGCGGTGAATACGTTCTCGAGTCTTGTACTCACCGCCTGTCACGTCAAGGGAGCCGGGAATACCTGAAGTTTCGCTCTGCGGGATTAGGGTAAGCTCGGTGACACGGACGAAGTCATAACAAGGCACGGGTAGGGGAACCTGCTCGTGAAACAATTAAACTTTTAAGAATGACCCCTGCATTGCAGGGGAAGGTGTTGGCCACTCAGCCTTTACAAAGTTGGTGGCCTTGGGGCAACTAGAAAAGCTTTCCTTCTCTGTTATAATCATTTTATGGTTGAAACCGCTACGGCGCCTGCGGCGCAAGTGCAAATGCAGAACCAAACAGGCAAAAAGGTTCTTCTAATAGAAGACGATCTTTTTTTGTCTAATATTTTAACTACGCGTATGCAAAGAATGGGCGTAAATGTTTTGCGCGCCATGGATGGCGAAGAGGCTATTAAACTTGGGCTTTCTTCAAAACCTAATTTGATTTTGCTTGATATTATTATTCCAAAAATTTCTGGCTTTGAAGTGCTGGAAGAATTAAAAGGCGACCCAACTGTTTCTAAAGCGCCAGTTATTGTTATATCTAATTTGGGGCAAGAGAGCGACATTGAGCGCGCAAAAAAACTGGGCGTGCAAGAATATTTTATAAAAGCGCAGGTGTCTATTGATGACATAATGGAGAGTGTGCGCAAACACCTAGGTTAGGTTATTCACATTACCCCTCTTGCCCACCAGCGCAATGTGCTATAGAATTGTTTTATTATGCAAACAGCTAAAGGTTTTACTTTAATAGAGTTATTGGTCGTTATAGGAATTTTGGCGGTGCTTGCAGCCGCGACTATTTTGGTTATAAACCCAGCCGAACTTTTCGCCCAAGGCAGGGATTCTAGCAGAATTTCTGACTTACAAGTTGTAAATTCCGCAATAAGTTTGTATTTGGCTGATGTTGACAATCCAGATCTGGGTGCAGAAGCAGCTGGTGGTAGATGTATGGCTGATCCCGGTGCGCTCAATGCTCCATTTGAAGCCGGTGCTGCAGACACATGTGGCTCAATTGTAACCAGTAGGGCCATAGATGGCGCCGGGTGGGTTGATATTGTCTTTACTGATATGACTAGCAGACCCTTTGGGGCACTTCCGATAGATCCAAGAAATGACGATGAAGTTGCTCTTTGTAATGGTGGCGCCCCTAATGCCTGTTATTTCTATGCTTATAAAAATAGCGGCACCGAGTGGAAAGTTGCAGGTAGATTAGAAAGTGAGAAATATAGAGTTCAAATGTCAGATGATGGGGGAATTAGAAGTACCTGTGTTACGTTTTTAGAGAATACTTGCTACTTTGAAGCTGGTACTAATCTAGGTTTGTAGGTTCGTTTCACTTTTTATTTGCATTCACCAACCCCCGCTCTGCGGGGGTTTTATGTTAAAATTAAGTTCAGATGTTGCAAATTCCCGAACAAGATTTGTTGGAGGTTCTAACGCGCGAGGGGTTGGTTACGCCTGCGCAATTTGAAAAGTATAAAACCGAAGCCGCACGGTTGGGGCAAGACATTGCAGATATGTTGGTTTCCGCCGGCATTATGAGCGAGGATTACTACAACAACCTGCTCTCGCGGCATTTTGAGATACCGTTTGCAAACCTAGACGTTCGCGGCATAGACCAAGAAGTTTTAAACCTTATTCCTGAGCCGGTTGCCCGTGGGAAGAGAGCCGTGCCTTTTGCGCGCGAAAAAGACGACTATATTGCTATTGCAATGCACGACCCCAGCGACCTTGCAGCGGTAAGTTTTTTGGAGAAATACATTAAAGCGAGAATTCGGCCCTACTTTGCCTCGGACAGTGACCTCAACAAAGGGTTTGCAATGTACAGCAAAGAGACTGTTGAAGATTACCGCAAGATTATTGAGCAAAACATTGCAGAATCCGTACAGCGGCGCATAACCGGCGAAAAAGCCGCAACAGACGTGCCGATTGTTGAGATTATCAACAATATTTTGTCTTACGCAATGTCTTTGAGGGCATCTGATGTGCACATAGAAATTTTAGAAGACACAGTGCTTGTGCGTTACAGAATAGACGGAATTCTGCACGAGATGTTTAAGGTGCCCAAAGTTATTTTCCCCGCGCTTCTTGCGCGCGTAAAACTTTTAGGTGGCTTAAAAATAGACGAGCACTACAAACCGCAAGACGGCAGGTTAAGGTATAAAATAGGATCGGATATAGTAGACATTCGTGTTGCAATAATCCCAACTTTCTATGGCGAGAAGGTAGAAATGCGTTTATTGCCCGCATCCACAAAGCCACTTTCTTTTACAGAGCTTGGAATGTTACCGGAGACTGTAAAAGTTTTTGAAGAAAACGTAAAAAAACCATACGGTATGGCGCTTGTTTGCGGACCAACCGGTGCAGGTAAGTCTACTACTCTATATTCCGCATTGAATATTTTAAACAAGCCGGAGGTAAACATTGTTACAATTGAAGACCCTATTGAATATGACATTAGGTTTATAAACCAAACACAGGTTAATGCCGCCCAGGGCATTACATTTGCAACCGGACTAAAGGCAATTTTGAGGCAAGACCCAAACGTTATAATGGTGGGTGAAATTCGCGATGTAGAGACTGCAGATATTTCTGTACAGTCGGCATTGACCGGCCACATGGTTTTGTCATCACTCCACACAAACGACGCGGCAACAGCGGTGCCGAGGCTTTTGGATATGAAGATTCTGCCGTTTTTGGTCGCGGCGGTTGTAAACGTGGTGCTTGCCCAGCGCCTTGTCCGTAAAATATGCAGATCCTGCATTTATTCTTACCAACCGAACGAAGGCGCAATGAAAGCTATAAAAGAGCAGAGTGCGCTTTTTGGCTCACCAAATGTTAAGCTGCCGAAATTACTTTTTAAGGGCAAGGGTTGCGCCGCCTGTGGGCACAGCGGCTACCGTGGCAGAATGGGTATATTTGAAGTCCTAAGTGTTTCAGAAAAAGTACGGGCGCTTATAGTTTCGCCAGAATTTTCGCTGGATAGCCTGCAGGCGCTTGCGCGCAAAGAAGGAATGGAGACTATGTTTGAAGACGGAATGAAAAAAGTAGAGCTGGGGATGACAACAATAGAAGAATTACTTAGAGTTATAAGAGAATAATGCAGTTCCACTACGCTGCCTCCGAGCCGGGAGGAAAAATTATAGAAGGTGATTTAGAGGCTAAAGACCAGCCTGCGGTTTTAGAGTGGATTGTCTCTAAAGGCCTGCGGCCTGTTTCTATTAGAAGAATTGGCAGAGGCAGCAAGAAATTTAAGCTTGCGCTGGGGCCTGCAATAACCTTAGAGGACAAAGTTTTTATAACAAAATATTTATCGCTTATGTTAAAAGTTGGCACAGATCTTTTTAGGGCGATAGACATATTAGTGGCGGACTTTGACAAGCCGGCTGTAAAGTCATTGCTAATAGAGGTTAAAGATGGCCTCTCCAGAGGCCAACCGTTTTATACAACGTTTGCAAAATACCCAAAGTATTTTTCCAGCGTTTTTGTAAACCTTATAAAAGCCGGTGAAGCCTCTGGTAATTTAGATAAAGTCTTTGCAGATTTAAGTGTTGGTTTAGAAAAAGAGCAAATTCTGCGCTCTAAAATACGCGGCGCGATGGTTTACCCGATAGTACTACTATCTTTAGCTTCTATAATTTTGCTTCTTTTGGTTGCATTTGCTCTGCCGCGCTTGGCGGAAGTTTTCTTGGCTGGCGGGGTAGAACCGCCGCTTTTCTCAAGGATTGTTTTTAGCATAGGTATTTTTATGGGCGACAATATCTGGTGGATTTTATCTATATTAGCTGTTTTGGGTACAGGCTCGGCGGTATTTTTTGGAGGCACCCTTTTGGGGAGAAGTGTCTTGCAGCATATAGGCATGAGAGTGCCTGTTATAAATAAAGTTGCTTATACTGTGGGCATACAAAGGTTTGCCACAACTTTTTCTTCGCTTTTGCGCTCCGGCATGCCTATATTAGAGGCAATTGAGACGACTGCAGATGCCTCCGGCAACGCAGAGCTTAAGCTTGCGCTTATGCGGGTTTCGCGCGAAGGCATTGCAAAGGGACTAACTATTGGCGAGGCATTCCAGCGCGAGCCATATTTTTCTCGCGTTGTTGTAAACCTTATTGCGGTTTCCGAAAAAGCGGGCCACATAGAAGAGATTTTAGACACTTTAGCAGACTTTTATGAACGCGAGATTGATGCCTCTATAAAAACTTTGCTTGCTCTCTTGGAACCGGCGCTTTTGTTCTTTATAGGTATTTTAGTTGCCACAATTGCCCTTGCTATAATTATTCCGATTTATCAATTAGTAGGAGGACTTGGATAACATGAGAGAATATACAAATAGTAGAGGTTTTACGATGATAGAGATTTTGCTTGTTATTGGCATCACTGGGCTTTTAACCGGCATTTTGGCACTCAACTTATTTGGCTCGCAAGAGAAGGTTGTTTTGGACGGCGCGGTTTCTAAAATAGTGCAGGATATTCGCACAACTATGAGCCGCTCCGAAGCGCAAGAAGATGGATGTGAGTGGAGCATGCAATTTGTGGCCGATACAGCAGCGCCGGCTTATTACTACGATATTAAAAGCGGTGGCAGTGGGTGCACAAACGAAGGGGTAAGATCGCACAAGGTATTGGATTCGCGTTTGAGTTTTGAGTTGCCTGATTTGGTGCTGCCAGCTACAGAACTTACAGTTGTTTTCCGAAAAGGCACGGGCCAGCCGAATACAACAGCAGAGATAATTGTGCATAGTGCGTCAATGTCTAGAACAATAGAGATTCAGGCTTTCGGAGTTGTAGCTTTTTACGAAACTTCTGCTCCGCCTCCTCCACCGCCAGAGTCTCCACCGCCACAATGCAGCGATCTTATTGACAACGATGGAGATAGTCTTATTGATTATCCACTTGACCCAGGTTGCAGTTCTGCATCAGATAATAACGAAACTGATCCGGTGCCACCTTCGCCATCGGAGACGCCTGATGTTACAACAGTCGGGGCAGTGCCTCTTACCGAGCAAGCTACTCTTTCTGGAAGCGCAAACCCAAATGGTTCGACAACAAGAGGTTGGTTTAGGCTCGGGACTTCTCAGGCATCTTGCAATTCATTACAGTTTAATGGACAGGATCATAAAACCGCTGAAGTTCCCTTAGGTTCCGACAACTCAGATGTGCCTTATTCTTTAGATGAAGGATCTTTGCAGGGTGGTACAACCTATTATTTCTGCGCAGTTGCAGAAAACTTGTTTGGTACAAGTTACGGTCTTGTACAATCATTTACCACACAAAGCATCGTTGGCCCGACTGTTGTTACACTAGGAGTAGGTATTGATATCAAATCCGCTACCCTACCTTCGAATAGTTTCTGGTTTTCCTGCAACGAAAATTTTTTGATCCACAAGATATATTGCTTTGGTGGCAGAAATTCTTCCAATCAAGTTTTAGAATATAATCCTGCTGCGCCGGACAATTCTTCAGCCGTTGTGATTAAATCAGTCAGTCTGGCTCCGGGCAAGGATCAATTCTCCTGCGCCCAAGATTCCTCAACTGGCAAGATTTACTGTTTCGGAGGTATTAATGCCGGAGATGGTCAGCAAATAATTGAATACACTGACGATGGAACAAGCTCAACTAGTGGTTCTATTACCGTTAAATCTGTTACTCTGCCAACGCCTCGCTACAGTCATTCCTGCGCCGAAAACTCCTCCACACACAAAATATATTGTTTTGGCGGGCATCAGAGCAGTCCTAGTGTCGATCTTTCCCAAATAGTCGAGTATAATCCATCAACCGATACTATTATTACTAAAACTGCTGTTCTTCCTACTGGCCGCTATGGCCATTCCTGCACCGAAAACTCCTCCACACACAAAATATATTGTTTCGGCGGGACTAACGGCGGCAACCAGATCATTGAATACACAGACAATGGAACAAGCCCACTAAGCGGTTCGGTTGTCGTTAAATCCGCTACTCTGCCGACGGCGTTAAGTTATCTTTCCTGTTCCGAAGACTCTCTAACTCACAAGATCTACTGCTTTGGAGGAACTCCATCGACTAACCAAATCATCGAATACACCGATGATGGAACAAGCCCACTAAGCGGTTCGGTTGTCGTTAAATCCGCTACTCTGCCGACGGCACGCTATGGCCTTGCCTGCGCCGAAAACTCCTCCACACACAAAATATATTGTTTCGGCGGGAGTGGCGGCGGTACCCAAATAGTGGAATATAGTGACATAATATCAAATTCAGTTGCTTTAGAGGGTTCTGCAAATCCCAATGGCACAAATACAACCGGTTATTTTCGATATTCGACCACCAACCCCGGTTCTTGCAACAACACGTTCGGTACCAGGGTTCCTTTATCGGGAGGAACGGTTATTGCCGGTACTAATACGGCAGCCGTGGTATATACCGAAGTAGTTTCTGGGTTAGCTAATTCTATTACATACTATTTCTGCGCTGTTGCATCAAATTCCACCGGGACAGGCTTTGGCTCGATTTTGTCTTTCACCACATCTCCTTAGGGGAAGGGGTCTGTTATAATTGAATAGGTGCATATTTGTGATAGAAAAGGCCAATCTTTGGCGGAAATAATAGTGGCAGTTGCTGTTGGCATGCTTATTATTGGCTCGGCTGTTGGAGCGCTGGTTTTGACTTTGCGCGCGGGTGAGTCCACTGACAAAATAAGTAATGCTATTAATTTGTTGGAAGGTATAACGGAGCGCGCGGTCCAGCTTGCAAACGCCGATTGGGAAAGTTTTTATGTACAGCCAAAAGATTCGCATCTTTTTGTTGATAGCAACGGTGATATTGCAAGAGGCGCGGATGTTGCTGTATCTGGCAACATAACCGACGGGCTTGTTGGCCACTGGATGTTTGATAGATTTGGCACGGCTACAACGACCCTGGATTCCTCCGGTAACGGCAACGATGGCACACTCGTAAGTGGTCCAACTATTCCTGCGGAACACAAAGATTGTAAAATGGGATTGTGTTTACAATTTGATGGTGTAGATGACTCTGTTTCTGTGCCGCACAATGCCAGCCTTGATTTGACAACCGAGTTTACAATTATGTATTGGGTCTTGGGTGCGAACGAGAATGCGCCCAGTTCTTATTGGCCACCAATGACCAAGGGAAGTTATCAAAATAGTGGTTGGGATTCGTTCTTATCGAACGGGTCTACTCCGGCTCGCAAGGGTCCAAGTATACGCCTTAATGACAACACAAAATCGCCTGTTACATCGAGCGTTGGTTGTCCGCAAGTTGATGTCGCCGCAAGTTTTACGCATATCGCGATAACGGTTGATTTGACAGCAATCCCAGATGTTGTTTGTTATGTTAATGGCAATCAAACTGGAACAGGGAATTTTAACTCTGCATATACAAGCGTAAAGAACGGGACGCAAACACTTCGCATCGGTGACGAGGGTGGGAGGAAAATAAAAGGTCTTATGGACGATGTTAGATTCTACAACCGCGCGCTTGCGCCGGAAGAAGTAGCGCAGCTTGCAAATTTACGCGCGGAGTACACCACGTCTTTTAAAATATCTAATGTTGAGAGAGGTGAGGCAGATAAAATTGAGCCTGGCGGCGGTGCGGCGGAGGACCCATCAACGCAGAAAATCGCAGCAACAGTTAGTGGTGAGGGCATAAGTCCGCTTAATATTACCCGCTATATAACTAGGTTCCGCAATAGCGCGGATAAGATTGAGAAGCTTTTTGATGCGGCAGATATAGGAGCACCTAGCGTGGTTACAAACGCTGCCTCCAATAAAACTACAACTTCTGCAACTTTAAACGGCGCGGCAAACCCAAACGGTGATGCCGCAACAGGTTGGTTTAGGTACTCGGAAAATGATCCAAGTGGATGTGATGATGTATTTGGTACTTCTACGGGAACCTCAAGTCTTGGTTCTGGAAATTCTTTTGTTGGATATTCGCAGGGAATATCCGGTCTTGATTCCAATACTTGGTATTACTATTGCGCGATTGCAGAGAATTCCAAGGGTAAGGGATTCGGCGATCTGGTTGCATTTAAGACAAAATCTACGACTGTTGTTGATGAGTTTGGCCCAGGCACACATACTTGGGAGCTTGATAGTGATGTTACTAATATAACCTCTGTGACTATTGAGCTTTGGGGCGCTGGCGGAGGCGGTGCGGGTTCTGGAACATTAGGTGGAAGCGCGGGCCAGGGAGGCGCCGGAGGCGGTGCATATATTAAGCAAACACTATTTTTAGATCCCGATACTACGTATCAGGTTGTTGTTGGCGAAGGAGGAGCAGGTGGAAATGCTAATGCCGGCGGTAATGGTGGTTCATCTAGTTTTGCGCCAGGTGATGCTAATGAGGTACGCGCGGCTGGAGGCGAAGGAGCCCCTCTTAATAGTTTTGGTTCCGGTGGGGATTCATCGGGTTCACTCGGCTATGCTCTTATTACAACTGGCGGCGATGGTGGTGCAGGACATTCTACATCTGGTAATGGCGGAGGCGGCGGAGGCGGCGGAGGCACCACTAACCCCGGCGGTGATGGAGAGCCAGGCGGCGTAACCGACCCGGGTGAGGGCGGAATTGGCGGCGCGCAGAGCGGTGGCAATGGTGGTAGCGGTGGAGCTTTTAACGAAAACGGAACTTCCGCATCGCTTGGCTCTCGTGGAGGCGGCGGAGGCGGCGCAGGCGCGACGCCAGAATTTAACCATAGTGGTGGCAATGGCGCTGGTGGATGGGCGCGAATAACATATCAGAAGTAGTTAATGATGTGTTATAATTTTTAGAATATGAAAAGAATCTTTATAGTCTTGGGTGTGTTATCGGTGGTGTTTATTAGTGTTTATATTTTACAGAAAAACAACGACAAAGTTATTAACGAACTAAATTTGGATAGTGACGACGGTTATCAAACAATAAAGATTGATAGTTTAAATGTACGTAGAGATTTAGATATTTTCTCCAAAAAAGCGGATACTATTGTTATAGGGACTATAAAATCGATTGGCGAAGCTTATGCTACTAGAGTTAGCAAGACCAATCTTATATACACGCCAGTTTTTCTTGATGTTGAAACATATATTAAAAATCCTAAAATCTCTACTGAATTAAGATTTGATGTTCTAGGAGGCACAGTGGATAACGTTAGACTTATAGCTGACGGACCAGAATTTAAAGTAGGAGAAAGAGTTTTAGTCTTTCTGGGCAAGCTTGTTAATGGAAATTTAGTTGTTTATGCTGGAAGTTCTGGTGAGTATCTATTAAAAGATGGTATGGCTTTTAGTGTTATAGATAACGAGGTTTTAACAGAAGCTGAATTAGTATCAAGAATATTAAGTAATCTAAATCCATAACATATGAAACTTAAGGCTTTTATAGTTGCTCCAGTTGCCCTATTTGTATTCGGTTTCTTATATATCAACTCCGCGCTTGCTTATGTTTGGGACGGGTACAAATGGGAGCCTTACACAGTTGGATACTATATTAACTCCGATTGGGCTAGCACTTATGGTACTAGTTCAATTCAAACGGCAGCAAACCAGTGGAATAATGCCGGGTCTGCATTTACGTTGCAATATGAGGGCCTAACAAATATATCAGAGCCCTCCACTACAGACGGATATAACACTATTACATCTGATAACTGGGGAGAGGTAGGAACTCTTGCAATAACAATTTCTTATGCTCCATGGCTATACGAAGTTTTAGATGTTGATACTGTTTTTAATACTCTTTATACCTTTAGCGATTCGCCGGGTGTAGGTGAATATGATATACAATCCGTGATGGCTCATGAGTTTGGTCATTGGTTGGTATTGGAGCACGTTCCATTGAGTGATTGTACAGATCCATCTATAGATCCAGTTATGTGCCCGGGCACTGGCGATGGAGAGACTTACTACAGAACTCTAAAACAGGATGATATAGACGGCATAAATCACATTTATCCCAAGTTAAGTGGAGTTATCTCAACTGATACAACTCTTACAAAAGAAAGAAGCCCGTATATTATTTCTGGGACTGTTACAGTGAATTCTGGCGTAACACTTACAGTTGATGCGGGGGCAATTATAAAATTTAAAGATACTTCATCTGAATTAATAGTAAATGGTACTCTAGATGTAAATGGAACTAGTGGAGATAAGGTTTATTTTACATCTTATAAGGATGATGTCGGCGGCGATACAAACTCGGATAGTTCAGCAACTATTCCTACAGTCGGCGATTGGCAACATATCGAATTCAGCATTGGTTCTGCCGGCAATTTTGACTATGCTGTTGCCCGATATGGAGGGCGTTGGGGGGACGGCGTGATATATAACAACGGTGGGACTATTGCTCTAGCTAAATCTGATGTTAGCTATTCTTATAGTGAATATGGTATATATCAAACTAGCGGATATATATCCATTAATGATTCGCATATACACCATTCTATATACAGTATAGGTTTTTTCCAGAAAGGAGGTTCTTCTGATATATCAGGATCAGAGTTTGATAATAATGAGGAGGGTATAAGAATTGGTTTATGGAATAGAAGTGCTGCGGCTACGACTAATATTTCTGGAAACTATATCCATAATAATTTTATTGGTGTTGAAATTTGTGGCGATGCGGTATCAGCAGATGTGACGGATAATATTATCTCTATTTCCTCACCTACTCCACCCTTCGATTTATATTATGGTCAGTGGGGAGTTTATATTTGCGGTTTGAATACTGTAGTGAATTTAGTAAATAACTCGGTTATCAATAATAGCATATCAGATCTTGCTTACCCTGTAGGAGTTAGGCTTCCAGCAACTCTTATACATTCTGGTAATGTATATTCTGGCTCTGGTAAACAAGGTTTTTATTATGAGGGTAATGTTTATCCTGGTTTTGATGTCGTTTGGAACCCTTCTACGCCTACATATGTTGTAGATGATATAAGGGTTGCTACTGGTGCTACATTTACTATCAATGCTGGTACAGTTGTAAAATTCCATAGACCATCTTCGAGCATAACTATTCGAGGTACTTTCAATGTAAATGGCACCGCTGCTAATCCGGTCCATTTTACTTCTATAAAAGATGATATAGTTGGTGGTGATACAAATAACGATAATGCTGTAACTATTCCAGTAGAAGGTGATTGGGATAAGATTGAATTTCAAGTAAGTGGATTATTAGATCAACCAATAGTTAACTTAAACCATGCTGTTATAAGATATGGGGGGTCTTCGACGGGCGCGATTGTAAATGATAGTGAATTTGGGGATATAAACATGTCCAATTCTCGAGTTAGTTATTCTAATATAGGTTTTCACCAAGTTAGAGTTAGTGGTTTGTCAAAGATTACCAATTCGAGGTTCGATAATAATTCTTACGGTTTATATTACACTGCTGGCACATTAACTACATCATCAAATAGTTTTGTAAATAACATTCTTTACGGAGTATATAATTCAACAACAACACCTATAAACATGGCAAATAACTGGTGGGGGAATATTTCAGGGCCTACGCATACTACTAATCCTATAGGTATCGGAGATTCTGTCTCAGACAATGTAATATTTACACCTTGGCTTACTTCGGATCCTAATCCATAAAGTATGCGAAAGATATTATTTGTTCTTCTTTTTATAACTCTACTACTTGGATTTAGTGTTAATACTGCGCAGGCTGCGACAAATATAGACTCAACTGATCGTTGGGCATGGAATGATGTTATCGGCTGGATTGACTTCCATACCTTGCAGACTGTGATTATTAGAAGCACTCCATCTAGTGTTTCTGGTGCTGCGGCGTTGCTTTCTGCTGGTGATTCACCGATTTATTTACGTTGCTTGGAATTATTTCCACTTGGATGCCAAAATAGCCAAGCTGGAGACTGGAGTGTTTTCTGGGATAATATAGAAGGGCTTAGCGGCTGGGCGTGGAGTGAAACTGTTGGTTGGATAAGTTTTGATTGCCAAACTTTTGGTGATTGCGCGAGCTCTGACTATAGGGTTCTTATTAATAAAGATACAGGAGAGTTTAGTGGGTTTGCTTGGAGTTTAGCGGTTGGTTGGATAAGTTTTAACTGTATTGATATAGGTGTTTGCGGAGTATCGGACTATAAAGTGATAGCAAATCTCGGCGCCGCGCCGGGAGAAAAGATAACTAATTTTACTGAAGTTGTTCCCGTTGGCTCAAATATATCGGTTGCGTTTAATTCCATTGTTTGGGAGGGTATGGAAAACGGTGGGAGTGTAAAAGCCCAGGTTGCAGTTTCAGATAGTGAGGATGGGCCATGGAATGATTATCGAGGGCCACTTGGATATGGCGATAATAGTGTTTATGAGTTAGGATTCTCGGGTACTATTACCCGTTTAAAACCAGAGAGCCATCCTAGAGGTAAATATTACCGATTAAAAATAATAAAAGTTGCAAGCACGCTTGGTGAATATCCGACGGTTGATGCGGTGTATGTAAATTGGTCATACTGATTATGAATAAGAAACTAAAAGCTAGAGAGGGGGTTACGGCTTTTATTATGATATTACTGATGGCGGCGATTATTATTGAGGTTACTATAGCCAGCGTTGTGGTTACCACTTCTTTTGTCGCCGGCGTTTTTGGCGCGCGGCTATCTGCCGAGGCGCTTGCCGCCGCTCGTGCGGGGGCCGAAGACGCATCTATTAGGATTTTGCGAACTGGCAAATGTTTTAAAGAGAGCGGTGAATATCCTTGCCCGGCCCAGTGCCCACCCGATCTAGCAAATAATGCCTATTCTTTAACGGTAGATAATAGAACTGCCTCTATTGCTATGTGTGCGGATGATAGCGCCAATCCAACGTTATTTACTATAGAATCAGTTGGCACTGCTTTTAATAGAAAAAAGAAAATAAGGACAGAAATTGGGTTTGATACAAATGCAAAAGAGTTTAAGATTTTATCGTTTAGAGAAACACCAATATAGTTATGAAAAAGATTGATCTTGGTAATGCATTCTATTTGCTGAACAAAGTTTTGATGCCGCCAAGCACGGTTGGCGGTTTGCAGATAACTAACTCTATAATACGTTTTTTGGAGCTTGCGCCGAGTTCTGCAAAAGGGGACTTTGTTCTAAAGCGAGATGTCTCTTTGCGCTTGCCGCCCGGCATATTAGAGAGCAACAGGATTAAAGACACAGTGCTTTTTATACAAGCCCTAAAAGAATTGCGTAAAAGAATTGGCATAAAACCCAAAAAACTTGTTGATGTAATTCTTACAATCCCTGCGGGCGATGTGTTTGTACAGGCCTTTACTGTTCCAATACTTGCAGAAGACAAACTTAAAGAAGCAGTTGATCTAAACCTAAAAGCAATATCGCCAATACCAATAGATAGGTCTTATTATTCCGCAAGAAAAATCGGCAAAACAATGGAGGGCGGCGGGCAATACGAGTTTTTAGGCACTTTTGTACAACAAGATGTTATGGACGAGTTTGCCGATGCAGTGGAGGTAGCTGGTTTTGGAATAGCGGCGGTGGAGTTCTCCAGCGTTGGGTTTGCGCGCACGCTAATTTCTGCAGGTGCCGTTTCCGATAACAAGCCATATTTGATAGTTAAAATTACGCAAGACGGTGTTATATTTTTAATACTAAAAAACGGCGAGCTTTACTTTAACTATTTCCACCCATGGGAAAAAATAATGGAGGAAGGCGGCGGAGTGTCGTTGGATAGTATATTTTCTGTTGTGCGGCTAGAAATGCAGAGGCTGCTTAACTTTTATAGCCAGCGGTCGGAAGGCCGCATTAAAGATGCGGTTATAATATCCCCCGCTTATGGCGAGGAATTAGCGAATTTTATATATAAAGAACATCCGTATATTAATATTCAATACGTTAACTCACAGCAAGAGAATTTCCACGGGGTGCGCGGAGCTGCTGAACGCGGGCTTTTGCCGAGGCACAAAGATACGAACATTAACCTTATGGGGCCCCATAGGCTTGGTGCATATCTGCGCAATCAAATTCTTGCATTTGTTGTTTTTTGGAGGAGTATACTAGCCGTCTCTTTGGGTTTTCTACTGGCGCTTTTTATTTCGGCAAACATAATACTTACAAAAGAGGTTGAGAGGTCAGAAGAATTGATTGCAATCAATCTTGGCACTGCGGAGTTCGCCGAGCTGGATTCGCTAAAAGCAAGCGCGGCTGAATTTAACGACTTGGTTAAGGTTTTACAGGGCGTAAGAGGCGAGCTTCAGCACTCCGCAGAGTTTATAGACGAGATTAACAATGCGAGGAGCGGCGAGGTTGTTTTAGAAAGGCTTAACTTAAACTTTACGGCATCTTCCGGGCTTTTGCGGGGCAATGCGGTAAACGAGCGAGCAATATTGGCTTTTCGCGATAGATTGCTTGCGATGGAGAGTTTGGAGGATATTAATATGCCGTTGGCAGATATTGTTACGCAGCCAACCGGTAGGGTGGCGTTTTTAGTTTCGTTTAGGATAGTAGGTAGTGACTCACCGAACTAGAAGTTGTTCGGGCAACTCGTTTGCCTAGTTTCGCCACCCAGCCATGCTCTACAAGTCACCGGCATAAAATTCTTACTGAATTTTTGCCTATATCTGACCTCGTCATGCTCCGAAGATGACTTTACGAGCATAGCTGGGCGGCTCATTAACTTTTCACAAAGAGATTTCTTTTTCTATTTCTTCAAAAACTTTCTCTAAAGTCTTTTTGTCTGTAGTGGTTATTTTCTTTAATACGAAATCTCCCGCTTTGAGATGAGCAGGTTTGCGCACGCCGATTCGTATGCGCCAAAAATCTTTTGTTTTTAATATTTTTATAACAGAATCTATGCCTTTGTGGCCTGCAGAGTTTCTACCAAAAGATATTTTATATTTGCCCAATAGTATATCTGAATCATCATGCGCTATTATAATTTCTTCTGGTTTTAGCCCGCGTTTTTTTAACTCTTTTACTACAAAACTTCCGGAAGTGTTCATAAATGTATTAGAGTTTAGAGTTTCGAACTTAGGGCTTGTAAGATTTTTTGTTAGATAGTCTGTAAACAAAAAACCGACATTGTGGTATGTATTCTCGTATTTTTTATCTGGGTTGCCTAGGCCGATTAAGAGTTTTGGTGCGGGGTTGATTTTCATTTTTCGCATCGTTATACTATAGATTATATTATAATGCCTGTATTCAAGAAATTCATTGCTAGTGTATGGGATGTTCTAGAAGTTCTAATAATAGCAGTGGTTTCTATATACTTGGTCTATGGCTTTATAGCCCAGCCGTTTTTGGTGCAGGGTGCCAGCATGGAGCCGAATTTCCAGCATGGCAATTACTTAATAGTTGATGAGATAAGTTATCGCTTCCGCGCGCCGGAGAGGGGCGAAGTTATTGTGTTTAGAAACCCCAATAACGAAGCAGAGTTTTATATTAAGCGCATTGTTGGGCTGCCGGGCGAGTTTGTAGAAATTAGAGGCAACGATATTTTTATAGACGGTGTGCTTTTGCAAGAAGATTATTTGCCGAAAGAGACCGGCCTTTTCGGGAGTTATGAGTTTAACCTTAAAGATACAGAATATTTTGTTATGGGCGACAACAGGGCGCACAGTTTTGATTCGCGCAACTGGGGTCCGCTCCAGAAAGACAATGTTGTTGGAGTTGTAAGGTTAAGGTTCTGGCCACTCGGAGAATTTAAACTCTTTACACAATGACCCCAATAAAGCCGGCTATCAAGAAAAAAATTTCGGTTACCCCTAAGAAGAACAAACTAAGTTCGGCAAAAGGCGCCAAAGATATTTTGCCGGATGAGTGCAGAGTGCTGGATTCTCTGCACTCGGCTGCCGCGAATATTGCTGGTTTTTACAATTTTTCAAGAATTGAGCCCGCGCCTTTGGAGAGCTCGGAGATTGAAGACGCCGATTGGGAAACTTTAGGGATCGACCCTAAGAGAATTTTAACTATAAAAGGTTCAAATGGAGATTTGCTTTCATTAAGGTTTGACCCTGCAATATCGCTATTGCGGAGTTTTACAGAAAACGGATTACACAAAACTGGCCCGCAAAGATTATATTATTTTACGCCGTCTTTTAAAGATGTTGGCGAAGAAGCTGCTTACAAAACGGAATATCATATTGGTTTTGGCATATTGGGCGGCAATGTGGACTCAATTTACGACGCACAGGTGATTAACACTGTGTATCGGTTGCTCGGGCGGCTAAAACTAAAAGACTTGATGATACATATAAACAGCGTGGGGTGCATGGTCTGCAGGCCGAATTATAAAAAAAGGCTTTTACAGTATTTTAAAGATCTAAGCTGCTGCAAAGAATGCAAACGTAAGCTGGAGAAAAATCCTTTTAGGATATTTGATTGCGGGGACAAGGAATGTATAGCTCTTTGCGCAAACGCCCCTATATTTTTAGACAGTTTGTGCTCTAATTGCAGCAATCACTTAAAGAACACGCTTGAATTTTTGGAGGAGCTTAAGTTGCCTTATATGGTTGTGCCGCAGTTTATTGGAGATTTAGATTATAGGTCTAGAACTGTGTTTAAAGTTGTATCGGAGGGTAGCGGTGACCTTGCGTGGGGCGGCAGGCACGACTATTTGGGTGAGATTATAAATGGCCACACAATACCAGCCGTGCAGAGCAGGTTAAACGTGGAGAAACTTATTGAATTAATGCGCGAAACTTCCACGGCATCGGGGAAGGGTAGAATATTTCTAATTTATGTGGGCGATCTTGCAAAGAGAAAAAGTCTACCGCTTATAGAAGAGTTTAGAGAAAAGCGCTTGCCCGTAACAGAGAGTTTGGGCGAAGATTCTTTGTCCGCGCAGTTGCAGGCTGCAAGCCAGCTGGAGGCGCCGGTTGCGCTAATTTTGGGGCAGAAAGAGGCGCATGAAGAGAATATTATTGTAAGAGATATGGAAACCGGAATTCAAGAGATAGTGCCTATTTCAAAAGTGGTAGAAGAAGTAAGGAAGAGGTTACGAAGTAATTAAGCTATGGATTGTGTCTTTTGTAAGATTATAAATAAAGAGATTCCGTCCACGGTTGTGCACGAGGACGATTCTATTATTGCTTTTAACGACATTAAACCCTCCGCGCCAGTGCATATATTGGTTGTGCCCAAAGAGCATATTGATTCTATTGACCGTTTGGAGAGCAACCACAAAGAGATAATTTCTGGCATGATATTCGCGGCTAAAAAGATTGCGCGTGAGAAAGGCCTAAAGGGCTACAAGCTTGTTTTTTAATGTTGGGCGTGAAGGCGGGCAGATAATAGACCACTTGCATTTGCATATTTTAGGCGGATGGAACAAGTATGAAGATGCCGACAAGTTGCCGCACCTGGACCTTGATAAATAATGTTTGCTCTGGTATTATTTGCCCACTATGTCTGCAGTTTTAGTTAAAAAAAGAAAGGGCGAGACGGATAGTTCGCTGATTTATAGGTTTGGCAAACGCATACAGCAAAGCGGGGTTTTAAAGGAAGCCAGGAAAAGAAAGTTTAGCAAAAGAACGCAGAACAAAACTGCAAGGCGCAGGTCTGCGGCATACAAAGCCAAGAGAAAAGAAGAAGTTACGCGGTTAAGAAAACTGGGTAAATTTTAAAGTGCCTATTAAATCACAACTGGAGGCCGACTTAAAAGTGGCGATGAAAGGCGGAGATTCCGACAAAGTCGGGGTTCTTCGCCAGATTTTAGCCGCACTTAAGAACGAGAGTTTAGAAAAGAGGCGGCGCGAGAAGCTTGAAAGTGACGTAATATTGGATGACTCAGAAGTTATAAAAGTGTTAAAACGCGAGCACAAAAAGCGGCTTGAGGCTTTTGGAATTTACGCAAAAGCAGGGCGCGGCGAACTAGCCGCGAAAGAAGACACGGAAGCAAAAATTATTTCTTCGTATCTGCCGAGGGAGTTAAGTGAAGATGAGGTTAAAAAACTTGTACAAAAAGTAATAGACTCTGGCGTTAAAAATCAAGGAGAGGCAATTAAAGAGGTTATGAAAGCTGCCGGGGGGCAGGTTAACGGCAAAGTGGTAAGCGAGCTTGTGCGTGCAGCTTTGGGCAATGAGAAATAAGACGGATTTTTTGAAACTTGCTTATAAGGCGTTGGAATATTTAAAGAAATCCAACGTCTCTTTAGATGTTCACATAATTGATTCTCTAGAGATGCAGCGGCTAAATAAGTATCGCGGTAAGGATGTCGATACTAATGTGCTTGCATTCCCGGCGCCAAAAGAGTTTCCCTCCAAAGGAAAGTTTTTAGGGGATGTGTTTTTGAACCTAACCTATATTAAAAAGCATAAGCAAAGCCCCGAGAAAATGCTTATACATGGAGTTTTACACCTTTTGGGTTTTGATCACGAACGCCCGGGTGATAGAATAAAAATGGAAAAACTTGAGAAAAGACTATGGGAAAATCTTTTTTAGCATTAGATGTTGGCTCTGGCTCAATAAAAGCAATTATAGCTGAAGAGTCTAAAGATGGCAGAGTGCTTATACGTGCCGGTTTAGAAAAACCCTCTAAAGGCTTGCGCCGCGGGGTTGTTGTAGACATGGAGTCTGCTTCCGCGCAGATTATTTCTATGCTCCGGAGCGTTAAAGATATTTCTAAAGACGCCCACAAGAATATTTTTTTAGGCGTAGGCGGAGTGGATGTTAAATCTCGCATATCCGAGGGCTCGACCGCAGTGTCGCGCGCAAATTCCGAAATCCATAAAGATGACATAGCGCGCGCAGTGCAGGCTTCTCTTGCTGTTAGCTTGCCGTCTAACAGAATGATTTTGCATACATTAAAGCAAGAGTTTATTGTTGATGGAATTGGCGATATTCAAGACCCGCTTGGAATGGTTGGCACAAAACTGGAAGTCGTTAGCTATATAATAGATGCGTTTGGTCCAGCTGTTAAAAATTTGCAGAAGTGTGTGGAGCTCGCAGGCGGCAGCATCTCTGCCATGATTTTTAATCCTTTGGCATCTGCTTTTGCGGTTTTAACCCAAAACCAAAAAGAACTGGGTGTGGTTTTGGCCGATATCGGTCACAGCACAACCGGCATTGCAGTTTATGAAGAAGGTAAGCTTTTGCATACTGTAATGCTGCCGATTGGGGCGGGGCATGTTACAAACGATTTGGCTATTGCCTTAAAAATTCCGGTTGAGTCTGCAGAGAAAATTAAACTGCGTTATGGCGATGCTATTGCAAAACTCACGCCTGCTCGCGAGAATATTGACCTTAAAGAAATAAACCCAAAATTAGAGGGCACCATTTCGCGCAGATTTGTTGCAGAAGTTATTGAATCTCGGCTTAGCGAACTTTGCGAGCTTATAAACGAGGAGCTTAAGAAGATTGGCAAAACGGCAAGGTTGCCGGGCGGTGTTGTGCTTGTCGGGGGTGGTGCGAAACACCCAGGGATGTTAGAATTATTTAGAGCAGAGCTAAAGCTTACATCGCAGATTGGTTTCCCTAGCCCAAGCTTGTTTGAGGCAGAGTCTGGGGCTATGGGTGAGTATCTGGAGTCGCAAGAGTTTGCCTGTGCGCTGGGGTTATCGCTTTGGGAGAGAGATATTACTCCAAAGCCCGCGACAAATTCGTATAAAGAAAAGATTGTAAAATTGTTTAGAAATTTTATGCCATGAAGAAGAAAGTAAAAAGAATAAAATCTAAGAAGAAAGTTATTAAAACTAAGAAAGTTGTTGCTAAAAAACCGGCAGCAAAAAAGCGAACGGCAAAGAAACTTAAAAGAAAAGGGCGCGGACCTGCGCGCATAAGAATAAATGTTAACACTACAAAAGGCGTACAGCCCGTACGTATGAAAGTTGTTGGTGTTGGCGGCGGCGGAGGCAACGTAATAGACAGAATGTGGGAAATTGTGCGCGGTGTTGAATTTATTGCAATAAACACCGACATTCAAGATTTAGACAAAATAGGAGTTAGAAAGAGTTTGCATATAGGGAAGGTTTTAACAAAAGGAATGGGTGCGGGCATGAACCCCGAGCTTGGCAAAATGGCCGCGGAAGAAAACAGAGCCGAGATTATGGATGCCCTTAAAGATGCAGACTTAATTTTTTTGGCGTCGTGCTTCGGCGGCGGCACAGGGAGCGGCGCAACGCATGTTGTGGCAGATATTGCCCGTGAATTGGGGGCGCTTACCATTGCTGTTGTTACAAAACCATTTGCTTTTGAAGGAAGCCAAAGGATGAAAATTGCCGAAGAAGGTTTGGCGAGGCTTAAAGACAAGGTTGATGCGCTTTTAGTGATACCCAACGATAGGATTTTTGGAATTATTGATTCCGACACGCCTATGCTAAAGGCATTTGAGAAGGTTGATGAAATTTTAAAGAGCTCTGTGCACGGCATTACGGAGGCAATTTCTACAGCTGGCATTGTTAATGTTGACTTTGCAGACCTGCGTGCAATTGTTGCAGGCGCCGGACCCGCAGTAATAGGGGTTGGTGTTGCTTCTGGCAAAGACAGAGCGGCGAAAGCGACCAACGACGCTGTTAATTCACCGCTTTTGGAGACATCTATTGCTGGAGCAAAAGGTATTATATTTTGCGTTGCTGCAAACCGCGACCTAAAAATGTCCGAAGTTGACGAGGTTGCAAAAATAATTACACAAAACCTTGACCCTGGGGCCAAAATCATATTTGGCGCATACAATGACCGCAAGCTTAGGCCAGGCCAGCTTAAGGTGATAGTAATAGCCGCAGGCTTTAACGGTATTCCAATGGCAGAAAGAGGCGCGCTGGGACTTTTTGAACCCAAGGAGGTCAAAACTGAAGCGGAAGAGGAGAAATCTAAAGCAAAAAAAGAAGAATCTGCAGACACTTGGGAGATACCCGCATTTTTGCGAAAGAAAAATAAAAAGTAGTCAATCTTATCCACTTGCAATAATTTTTGGGGAGTAGATAATTAACCTGCAATGGCGAAGAAATATCCAACAAAACCAACTCTTACTGCTAAAGATAAAGAGATAAACAGCACTTTCTCCGAAAACTCGCTTAAGATGTTGAAAAAGCGCTATTTGTATACTTTTGAAGACGGCCACCAAGAAACTCCTGCAGAAATGTTCCGCAGAGTTGCTAAAGATTTAGCTGCTGTTGAGAAAGAGAAATATAAGAAGAATGCGAGTTTTGTAAAGAAGGTTGAGTCAGATTTTTTTGACGTTTTAGCGCATAAAGAATTTACTCCGGCAGGCCGCACAATGACAAACGCGGGCACTCCGCAGCCGATAGTCGCCAATTGTATAGTGTTGCCTATTGCAGATTCATTGGATTCTATTTTCCAAACACTTAAAGATGCGGTACTTTTGCAGCAGATGGGCTCCGGCCTTGGTTTCGCATATGACACATTGCGCCCCGCGATGTTGGTTACAAAGCGGACGCGCGGCAGTTCTTCTGGCCCGGTTTCATTTTTGCAAATTTATGACAAAGCATTTGGAATAATAAAACAGCAAGGTAGGCACGGCGCGAATATGGCAATGATGAGTGTTAATCATCCAGACGTTTTAGATTTTATTACCTGTAAGAAAGTAGAAGGCGATATAAGAAACTTTAATATTTCTGTAAAAGTTACAGATGAGTTTATGCGAGCTGTTTCAGAAGGTTCTAAAAAGCCATGGCTATGTGAGTGGAAAGGCAAAAAGATGAAACCGAGGAGAGTACTCCGGCGGCCAAACGGCGCGGTTTACGGCGTGGAAGAGCTTGATATGACTGCCTCGCAAATTTTGGATGAGATTGTAGATTATGCGTGGTTAAACGGTGAGCCTGGAATTGTTTTTATTGACGAGGTTAATCGCACAAATCCTCTTCCCCAGATGGGTTCTATCCAATGCTCTAATCCGTGCGGAGAGCAATTTTTGCACCCGTACGACAATTGCAACCTTGGTTCTATAAACTTGGCTCCGTTTGCAAAAAATGGAGCAGTGGACTGGAAGCGGTTAAAGTTTGTAACCCAAGTAGCAACGAGAATGCTTGATAACGTTATAGATCGCTTTAATTTTCCGGTTGAGGCGGTAACCGAGCTTGCGCGCAAGAATCGCCGCATAGGGTTAGGTATTATGGGCTTTGCCGATATGCTCTATCAGTTGGGGATTGCCTACAATTCCAAAGAAGGTATTGCAATGGCCGAGAAAACTATGAAGTTTATAAACGATACTGCGCATGAGTATTCTGCAAAGCTTGCTAAAGAAAAGAGTGCATTCCCAAATTGGAAGGGCAGTATTTACGGCAAACGTAAGATTAAAATTAGAAATGCAGCTTTGACGACTGTCGCGCCAACTGGCTCTATATCTATGATGCTTGATACATCTTCCGGAATTGAGCCGAACTTTGCTCTCGCGTTTATCAAACAAGACAAGGACGGATTACAATATCCATACCTCAATAAATATTTCGATGCCGAACTTCACAAGCGTAAATTCAGCGAAGCGAGAATCAAAGAAATCCGAGACGAGGTTATAAAAACCGGCACAGTTCAACATATGAAGGATTTGCCGCAGAATCTACGCGACACGTTCGTTGTCGCTATGGATATTTCCGGCGAAGAGCATATGAAGGCCCAAGCCGCTTTCCAAAAACATGTTGACAACTCAATATCCAAAACTATAAACCTGCCTAATAGCGCCACCAAAGAAGACGTGAAAGCTGGTTACGTTACTGCTTGGAAGTTGAAGTGTAAGAGTTCTACAGTTTACAGAGACGGTAGCCGTAATGTTCAGATTTTAAACATCGGCACATCGGACAAAGTCGTTTCTACGATTGAAGATCCGCTAAAACGCAAAGCGCCGATGAATTTAGAGGTAGATAAAGGCAAGATTGCGCCGCGCGTGAGGCCAGAGGTTATGCAGGGTAGAACTTACAAAATTAAAACCGGCTACGGCAATTTGTTTGTAACGATCAATAACGATGAGGCTGGTGCGCCGTTTGAGGTCTTCGCCGCAATTGGCAAGAGTGGTGGGTTTTTCCAAGAGCAGAGCGAGGCAATTTGCAGGCTAATATCACTTGCACTTCGCTCTGGAATTAAGACAGAAGAAATTATAGATATGTTAAAAGGCATTCGCGGGCCAATGCCAGTTATGAGCGACAAGGGCACTATTTTCTCTTTGCCGGATGCAATAGCTCGCGTTTTGGAAGAGCACGCAATGGGGTTTGGTGTGTCTTCTGGCGCGCAAGAGGCATTACCTGTTCCGCAAACCGTTTTGGAATCCGCAGCTAAAAATGAGGTTATTTCTCCAAAAGCGCAGAAAAGAGAAATGGCAGATTTTGGCCACATGCCCGGGTGCCCGGATTGCGGCCAGTCACTTGTGATGGCAGAAGGATGTATATCATGCAAATCCTGTGGCTTTACGCGTTGTCTTTAGAAATTAAGCTATAACTTTGTCGCTTCGTCGTCGATATACACGCAGAGCGCGTATAATCTCCTCCTTGCTTCTCGTTCTAACTTAATTTCTTTTGACATCGCAAATTACTATTCTTCGGAGTGTCTTAGTGTTCATAAAAATTTCTTAGCATTTTTTAGACATTATAGTCTTTACCGGATTTTTGTAGTTTTGTATATAAAAATCCCCAGATTTATCTAGGGACTAAACTAGCTGCGCCACCAATGTGATCGGGTTGTCTCGGCATAAAATCCGCCGATTTCAAAGCTCTCTTTAGGCTTTTCAGTAACCCAATCGCCATTTGGGCCGACCCACATCTTTTCTCCACCAGTCTCAGATTCATAGCCGAATGATTTGTGCGACATAACGCCGTTACAGTTTGGGCATCGCCATTCTGTATCCATTGCTTCAGGGGGCATGCCTTCAATTGAAACAATGGTCTTGCAATGCTCGCAAATACCCAGACTCTCTAGTCCGACTGGTTTAGCCGATGTTAATGTGCTTTGATTCTTATCCAATTCTACCGCTCCGTTGATGATAGGTTAATGTATAGAACTTTAATTTTCAAGCTATGCACCAAATTTATTGAGCGGGCATTTGTCGTGTGCGTGGGGTTTTGCGGCACAGTAGGTACGGCCATAGTCTACTAGGCGATAGTTTAATTCCGGCCATTCTTTTTTAGGTAATAATTCCATAAGGTCCCGTTCAATTTTTACGGGGTTTTTGTGTGCGGAGAGCCCCAGGCGTTGTGATAGGCGCATAACGTGCGTGTCTACTGCAATGCCCTCCACAATGCCGTATGCATTGTGTAGCACAATATTGCCGGTTTTGCGCGCTACGCCGGGGAGTTCTAAGATTTCTTCCATTGTATTTGGCACCTTGCCGCCGAATTTTTCTTTAACAAGTTTAGCGGAGGCCAAGATATTCTTCGTTTTATTGCGATATAGGCCGATTTCTTTTACGTCTTGTTCAAACTCCTCTTGTGTTGCGTTTACATAATCATCCAGTTTTTTATATTTCTTAAAAAGCCGCGTGGTTACTTCATTTACCTTTTTGTCTGTTGTCTGCGCGGACAAAATTGTGGCAACCAGCAATTCCCACGGATTTTTCCAATTAATTAGTGCAACTTTTGTTCTTGGAAATAGTTTTTTTAAGATTCTTAATATCTCTTTTGCTCGCTTTTTTCTTTTTTCTATAGACATACCCACTTTAGTTTTTATCTTTAACCTTACCTTCAACCAGGTGTTATGATCAATCATAACACCGTTCTTTCGTTTTTTAATAGTTTTATTTTAGTTCTTGTGCCGCGGTTATATCCTCCAATTTTACCATCAGAACGTATTACTCGGTGGCAGGGGATGGAGGAGTTGTAATTTTTGTTCAAAATATTGCCCACAGCCCGGGCCGCGCGCGCATTACCTGCCCGCCGCGCCACCTCTTTGTAGGTTAGAGTTTTGCCGCGCGGAATTTTCTTTACAATTGCGAGTACCCTTTCTCTAAACCTTGTCATATTTAGAAGCAAATTCTTTTAGTGTTAGAGAATTGATGCGGGTGAATTTGCCGACGCGGGTGCGCTCTAGCGCAGCTAGGTAGCCGCCGACGCCGAGCTTTGCGCCAATGTCGCGGGCAAGCGAGCGAATGTAAACACCCTTACCGGTTTTTACGCGAATTTCCAAATATGGCCACTTGTATTTAATAAGTGCAATTTTTTTAATTTCAACTGGCCTTGGTTTTAACGCAGGAGTCTTGCCTTTGCGGGCCAATTGGTAAGCACGCTTGCCTTTGAGTTTTATTGCGCTGTACGCCGGCGGGGTTTGCATAATTTTATCCTCAAAGGTTTTTAGCACTTTCTTTACGGTGTTATGATTGATCATAACACCGGTCTCTTCACGCTGCATCGGGCCTTCTGCATCATCTGTTGCGCTTGTGTACCCAAGTTTTATTTTTGCGATGTATTCTTTATCTGCGGCTACCTGCTTTTCTAGTTTGCGAGTATATTTACGGCTGATTGCGACAACAAGCACCCCCTTTGCTAAAGGGTCTAGCGTACCGGCATGTCCGATTCGGCGTTCGCCGGTTATTTTGCGGAGTTTGTTTATTATGTCGTGCGAAGTAGGGCCAGTGGGCTTATAAATACCAAAAATACCTTCCAAAGCTATTGTATTTCGTAGCGTACCGTAACGTTAATTATTACTTCTTGCGAGCCCGGTTCTATAGTGGGCGCAACTTTGCCGGCTTCTTCTGCAACTGCTGCGTCAAAGGAGCGTATTGCAAAAGGCGAGTAATATCCTTCTTCTATTGATATAATTTTACCTATCCTGAAACCCGCTGCTTTTGCAGTGGCCTCTGCCTGCACGCGAGCTTTTTCTATTGCCATAGCGCGAGCTTGGTTTTGCAACTCTGCTGGGTCGTCTATCGTAAAGTTTAGGCTGGATACTGTGTTTGCGCCGTTTTCAACCACTCCGCCCAATAATGCGCTAATTTTCTCAAAATCGCGCACTTTTACCGAAACAGTTTGGTTTATTTCGTAACCAACAATTTCTGCCGGTGGGCACACGGAGTCGTTAGTTATAACCGTGCTCTCTGCACCGCCAAATCCGCTAACGCCGCTACCCATGGGGCTAAGAATGCGCGGATAAGATGGTGTGCAGTATTGGTAACGCGGGCTTACGTTGTAGCTCTCGGTTTTTATATCTTCGCTCTTTACACCCTGTGATTTAACAAAGTCTATTGCTTTGTTTGCTTTTTCAGTGTTGGTTTGTTGAAGCTCTGCCAAATCCAAGCCGCCTTGAGTTGTTATGCTAAATGTAAATGTTGCAATGTCGGGCACTGCCACCGCTTTGCCTTCGCCAGATGCCGAAAAGCTTCTAAATGATCCCGGTTCAATTTGCTTTGCATACGAGTCAGCAAATTTTGTTGCCGCGAATGCAAACATTAATATTGCTAATATACCCACTACGCCTAGGGCGTTTTTTATATTGTTTGTCATATCGCTATTATACCAAACTATAACGTTCACCACCCACCCATACTCTACAAGTCACCGGCGTAAAATTCTTACTGAATTTTCGCCTATATCTTACGCCTATGCGCTCCGAAGATGACTTTACGAGCATGGCTGGGCGGCTCCGCACTTATTTAGAATAATGAAATTTGATTTTTAGCTTCTGTAGTTTGTTTTGCTTCGGGCGCGGTTTTTGTAAGCAATGATTCAAAGTTTTTTATAAGTTCCGGCAGTTTTTTAAAGTCTGTTTCTAAATCTTTTAAAACTCCAGTGGAGCGCAGTGCCGCTGCGGGGTGGTATAGCGGGAATATCAATTTATTGCTCAAGCGAAAAACCCTGCCGTGGTCTTTAGAGATTTTTGCATAAGGCAGAAAGTAGTTCATAGAAAATCTGCCCAATGGCGCTATTATTGGCGCATTTAGAATTTCCAGTTCGCGCTTTAAGTATGGAGCGTAGACGGCAATCTCCTCCGGGAGTGGGTCGCGATTCTCTGGCGGGCGGTGTTTTACAATGTTTGTTATATAGACCGTTGCGCGGGGTATGCCGATATTTACTAGTATTTTGTCTAAAAGTTTGCCGGCACGGCCCACAAATGGTGTTTTAAGCTCGTTTTCAAAACGTCCCGGCGCTTCGCCGATGAATACAACTTTTGAGTTTGTGTCTCCAACGCCGAAAACAAGATTTATTCCCTGTGCACGGAGCGGCAGGGAATTATCAGTATCCATTTCTTCTTTTAGCTTAAGAAGCTCGGCAGATTTCACAAAATTGTTACAGAAGTTATGCTTACTGGTTCTTTAGGCTTTGAAATTTCTGTTGGGTTAAGAGGGTTCGGCTGGGTTTCTGCTCCGGCAATTTTGTCCACGGTTTCTAGCCCCTCTATAACATGCCCGAATATTACATAGTTTTTAGGCAGGGGTTGGTCGGCATGCATTATAAAAAATTGGCTGCCGTTTGTATTTGGTCCGCGGTTTGCCATTGCAACTGTGCCGCGGAGGTATTCGCCCTTAAACGGCTCGTCGGCAAAAACGTAGCCCGGCCCACCTGTGCCGTCGCCATTAGGGTCGCCGCCCTGTATCATAAATCCCGATATTACCCTGTGAAATATTGTGCCGTTGTAAAAACCCTCCCCGGCGAGTTTGATAAAATTTTCTGCCGTTTTTGGAGTTTTATCAGCGTACAATTCTATTTGTATTGTCCCTGCAGTTGTTTCTAATTGAACTACTGGGTTTGTGATTCTTGTTGTTTGCATATATAAAAGCACCGCAAGCACCGCGCCAACAAACGATAGGGCAAATGCAGCAGCGATTACTTTTTTTGTGGACATAAACCTAATTATACAACATTATAATTAAGCTATGTTAATAGATGAGATAAAAATAAAAATTTCTGGTGGGGCAGGTGGCAGGGGTGCCGTGGCTTTCCAAAGAAATCTTAAGAGTTTGGGGCCGACTGGCGGGCATGGAGGGCGCGGAGGGAGAGTTTACTTTGAAGGGGTATCGGACTTAAGCGCACTCAACCAATTTAGGTTTAAAAAAGACATTAAGGCCGAAGATGGCAAAGATGGCAGGAGCCAGTTTCGAGATGGGTCTGACGGCAGAGATTTAACCCTAAAAATTCCGGTAGGCACGATTATACACAACGTTACCAAGGGCGCTTCCTTTGAGATGTTAAAAATCGGCCAAAGGTTGCTTGCGGCCAAAGGCGGCCGGGGAGGCAGAGGTAATTTCCACTTTAGATCTTCGCGGAACACTAGCCCAAAAGAATTTGAAGAAGGCAGGGTTGGAGAAGAATTTGAATTAAGGCTTGAATTAAAATTTATCGCAGATGTTGGCTTAGTCGGCTTCCCCAATGTTGGCAAATCAAGCTTGCTAAACGAGCTTACTAGCGCTAGAAGCAAGGTTGCAAATTATGCTTTTACAACTCTTGAGCCTAATCTAGGCGTTTATTATGAACTTATTCTTGCAGACTTGCCGGGACTTATAGAAGGCGCCTCGCGCGGCAAAGGTTTGGGCGTAAAATTCTTAAAACATATTGAGCGAACCAAGGTTATTTTTCATCTAGTTTCGGCAGACTCCGCCGACCCGGTTAAAGATTATAAAACAGTCCGCAAAGAACTGGGGCAATATAGCAAGGAACTGCTAAAAAAACGGGAGTTTTTGATGTTAGCGAAAAGCGACCTGATTGATGCAAAAAGCCAAAAGACCTTGCTTGCTAAGTTAAAAAAGCTTAATAAGTCGGCTATACATATATCTGTATACGATTGGGATAGTTTGGAAGAAGTTAAGCGTATTCTAAACGAACTAGTTAAAGAGAAACATAATTCAGAATAAAAATCTCGCCTAGTGTTTTGGCGAGGTAGGGTTCTGTGTTTATTGTTGTCACGCTTCACCCATTAGCTTTTTTCTTTCCTTCAGCCATTCAATGTGGAGTTTTTTCTTTTCTTCCTCTTTGTTGATGGCTGTTCCTGTTTCTTCCGCTAGCCCTAAGTTTTTAATGAACTTTGCGCACTCCGGGCAATCTCCACTGGAAGTCAGCGCAACTTCCTTGTGTCTTGGGCAGGTTGATATTTCTACCATTTTTTCTCGCGCCCGCGCTTTTTGTTCTAAGCTCTTTCTAGCACTTTGTAGTGTTAAAGTCAAGTTGTGTAAATAAATGTAAAAAGTTTTCCACAGTTTGTGTTTTGTTTACTTGAGCAAATAAGATAAAATTATTTTGTAAAGTATTTTTCTCCTTAAAAAATAAAGGTCGAGAGATTTCTAGTGTAAAAAAATAAATTAAAATGGCTAAAAAAAGAAGAGTAATGAAAAGAAAGACTGCGAAAAAGAGAGCGACCAAGAGAAAAACTACAAAGAGAAGAAAATCTAAGAAAAGAACGACGCGCAGGAGAAGAAGGTAAGATAGAGTTGTAAAAACAGCCCCGCAAATGCGGGGCTGTTGTTTTAGCACAAAAAAAATAGGCCAGGCGTGAAGCCTGAGCCTTTATTCTAGATTAAGTTCGCCGCGCAGCCAGTTGCGCAGATCGCCGTAGGTTTTGACACTTCTAGGAAACACTACCCGCAAAGCGCAGCGCGAACATGTGACGGCGTTGTGCGTTTCAGAAATTATATGTACATCCATCTGACCGCCGCAGACGATGTGGATGCCAACGTTGATGAGCGTGAGCTCCTCGTCGTCGGAATGCCCGTTGCTTTGCTTTTTCAGCATTTCGCCGAACCGTGTTAGTACTATTGGTTTTATTTTAATCACCCTTGTAGGGATTGCTAACACATACTCTAGTGCACTAGACCTCAATCGTCAAACCATGTAAAATGTTTGCGTATTCCGGCGTAGCTCAGCGGTAGAGCGGCTCCCTGTTAAGGAGATGGTCGCAGGTTCGATCCCTGCCGCCGGAGCCAAATTCTTGATAGTCTGTGATATACTTTTTGCATGAAAAGTAGTTTAGGGGCTGTGCCAATTACACTCATTTTAGTGGTTGTAATTGTGGTTGTGACGATTGGTGGAGTTGGTTTATATTTATATGTTCAAAATAAATTGAACTCGGTTGTAGAAGAATGTTCCGAAGATTCAATTTTGAGACTATACGAAGAAAAAAATTATGAGGGTAGGTGTATCGCTCTTAAGGGGTCGGTTGATAATCTGGCTGACTATAATTTCGATAACATTTCGTCTTCTTTAAAAATAAAAGATGGCTATTCTGCTACATTCTTTGATGAAGCTGATTACAAAGGTAATTTTAGAATAGTTTGGACTAGCACCCCTTATTCAACGAGTGGTTTTGATAATTTAGTTTCTTCAATAAGAGTTAAAGAAGGCGGAACTACAATAGAAATTAAGATGGAGGAGTAGCAAAATAAAATCCCTTCGGTTTAGCGAAGGGTGGGTAGAGATGATCGGTTTCTTGTTCGGCTACTTGGGGTTGCGGGGTGGGTAGTTGTGTGGCTTCGTTTGTCCGCCGTGGTTTTTATCCATTTGTTCACCTCCTTATGGTTCTGCCGAGAAGATATCATATTCAGAATATGGTGTCAAAGATAGATCTGAAAATTGTTGGCGGAAGGGGATATTGATATACTAATATTAATGAGACAAAGTTGGATAATTCTTATTCCACTCGCATTTGTAACGGGTTTTATGGCGTGCTATTTATGGAGTGGGTTTACTCCCGAATCGCTTGAGACGAACTTGGAAGCCACTATCGGATTTATCGGTTGTTCGAACACCGCACAATCAGTTATGGGGTATAGTGCAGTAGGTGGGGATGAGTTTTGGGGAATATCCGACGATCGCAAGCACGACTTTGACGGCGGTGCGGTTGCAGATTGGGTGGATATCGGCAATAAATTTTGGCACACATTCGATAATTATTATGCTGCTAATCCGAACACTGATACTATCTGGTGGCAGATGTGTGTGCGGAGCGATGAAGATCCGACGCTAGAAGATGCGCTTGAAATTGTTTCCGGCATTAAAGGCCGTATACCAGATGTAACAATATATGTATCGTCATTGCCGTCGTATCAAGAGGGCATCTGCAGAATAACCGGCACAAGTGGTTTGGCGCGTGGGAAAGAATTAGCGAGCGAACTGGTTTTAAAGAGTGATGTGAGGCGCGGCCCTGAATTGCGTTCGCACGAGCCCAGTGAGATACTAGATGATGGCTGTCATATGAATGATGAGGGTTTGCGTGCGGTTGGCGAACAGCTTAAACAATTTTTCGATTCAGTATGAAAAGGATAGTTATAGTAGCAATTATTTTAGTGGTGGCTTTCGGCATATATAAATTTTATTCTGGAAGAGATTTAGGTGATGATGGGAGGCTTACACGAGCGATAGGCGAATATAATTGCCCAACGGTTTCCAATCTGCCCGATTTCGGCAAACTTTATGATGGTCCGCTTATAGATACTCATATGCATATACCGCATCCGCCCGAAGGGCCGGAGTTTCTTGATTCGTTGCCATATTCCAGCCCGCACCCGCAACTAGGGCGGAGTATCACTGTGTCTGATTACATATGTAATTTCAAAACCACAGGAATTACCAAAGCTTTTATATTTTTCCCAGTTTTCCGTGGACTTGAAGATCTGCATCTTGCGGTAGCGGATGCGAGTGTTAAGAGATATCCAGAGTTTTTAGTGCCGTTTATTATGCCTCCAGAGAATGACAATGATCCGAGTGGATTTCCGACTGTAAGTGTTGATGTTCTTGGAGAGATGCTCCAAGTGTATTCGGGGCTTTTTAGAGGCTATGGTGAAATAGGGCTCTATGCTCGCGGAGACAATAGAGGACCGACCGGAGCTCCCGAACTTCCGCCTGATTCAGAGAGGCTTCGCGAAATATACCCCATGATCCGAGAAAATAATCTTCTAGTTTACTTCCACTTAGGTCGCGGTCAGCAAGAATCTTATGAGCGTGTTTTGTCGGCAAACCCAGACATTAATTTTATATTTCATGGTGATCAGTTGATTCCATATGATCGCGGCGTGCAGAACCTTAATATCATTGATGGAATACTTAGCCGTCATAAGAATGTCTATTACGGGATTGATGAGTTATATGGAGATGTTTGGCTTCTACATCCAGATAAAAGCAAAGATCAATTCTTCAAACATTTTGAGAACTACGAAGAACTCTTGGAATATGATATCGCAACATGGAAAGGGTTTATAGAACGGCATCCCGACCAAGTGCTTTGGGGGACCGACCGCGGGGTTGGCAATATCTGGAGCATGGATCGCGATGTAGGATTAACGCTTACACGTTATGCACGGGCATTTATTGCATTACTCGAACCATCTGTACAAGATAGATTTGCTCATTTGAATGCCGAGGCGCTGTTGCTTAAATCATCGAATAAGTGAGTTGAAAATAATACCAACTTTCTGTATTATAGATATGAAGTCTTCCCTTGTGGATGGCTTTTTGCTTTTCTAGATATATAATCCGCTAATTAAATAGATGACTAAGGATAGCCTAAATGCTGTTGTTGGAAAGACCCCCTGGTGGCGCAGGGCCGTTTTTTATGAACTCTATGTAGATAAATTTGCTGGCAATTTTAGAGGGCTAGCCGATAAAATCTCATACTTTAAAACTTTGGGTGTAGACGCTTTGCATATTTTGCCGCACTATCCGTCTCCAATGGTAGATGATGGATATGATGTTTCAGACTACATGAATATTCGTAAAAACTTGGGCACGATGGACGATTTTGCTTTGTTTGTAAGCCAGGCCAAAGATGCAGGAATTAAAATAATGGTTGAGTTGCCTTTTAATCACACCTCGGTGGAGCATCCGTGGTTTTTAAAAAGCAAGGAATCCAAAACTAACCCCTATCGCGATTATTATTTGTGGAGCAATACAGGCAAAGAACTTGCCGCGGCGGCTAACGCCTTCCCCGAAATCAAGCCGAGTAATTGGGTATTTGATAAAGAAGCCGGCGCGTATTTTTTCTCAACTTTTTATCCGACGCAACCGGATCTTAATTGGGGCAATCCAGAGGTTTTGAAGGAAATACTAAAAGTAATTGATTTTTGGGTGGCAGCGGGTGTTAATGCTTTTCGGCTTGATGCGGTGTCATACTTGGCGAAGAGCGAGGGTAAGATAAGAAATCTGCAAGAATCCCACGATATAATTAGAAAAATCAGGGATCATGTTGAGCGTAAATATGGGGATATTGCACTTTTGGGAGAAGTTCATGACACATTGGATGTTACGCGAACATATTTTGGCGATGGTTTGGAATGCCAGCTGGTTTATAATTTTCCTCTTGCGGAAGCAATAGCGGTAAAACTTGTTTTGGGCGAGGATGAACGACTAAAAAAAATTATAAGCGATCTGTCGGCGCCAGCCGGCTCCGCTTGGGTTTCTTTTATAAGAAATCATGACGAATTGTCTTTGTCTACACTAGATATTGAAACGCGCGAGCGGCTTTCGAATGCAATAGACCCAAAAAGGCGGTTAAGGTTCCACGGCGGTGTTTCCGCCCGACTCGCGGATATGTGTTTAAAGTCAAAACTCGGCTTCGAGGAGGCGGTGCGCACGGCATTCGGCTTATTACTTAGCCTGCCGACAGCAGCAGTAATATATTATGGCGATGAAATAAATATGAAAAATGCCGATGGCGATGCTTATAAAGACACACGCCGTTTTGTTCGTGCAGAATTTGACTGGGAGGAAGCCGAAAAGCAAATAAAAAATCCCGCTTCTTTATTTTCGTTTATCCGCGGTAAAATCACTGAGCGTAGGATTCGCGGTAGAGAAGTTCTTGATTCTCGAATATTTGGGGATAATACCCAGATATCATTGCGCGGCGTTTAAAAAGCAGCGGTGCTAAAATTCTTCATATTGTCGTGGGTATTTTTATTGATGGTATAATAAAATAGCAATAAAGATGCAGAAAATTTTTGAAGATACTAAAAGAGTTAGAGTGGAAGTCCGTGAGCGGGCAGTGGGCTATATTACCGCGGCTTTTGCATTTGTCGCGGGCCTTGCGTGGAACGAGGCGATAAAAGCGTTTATTGAGTTTTTGTTTCCGCTTAGCAAAGACACAATTCTGGCAAAGTTTGTCTATGCGATATTACTAACAATTATTCTAACTATTATTGCTGTTTATTTAGTAAAATTCTCTAAATCACAGAAAAATCAATAATAAAAAATCCTGCCAAGTATTTTACTTGTACGGGAGTTCCAGCCGCTGACACGATTTTCTCTAGCGTTTTTGTATAATATATGTATGAAAAAGATTATTATTTTGATTTTGGTAGCAATCGGGGCTGGCCTTGCTTGGTGGCTTGGTTCACCACTTTTTATAGATAAAGAGGTTAACGAAACAATTGAAGATATACAGAAAATGGCCCCGCCGATGGCTGCCGGCATGGAGTCTATATCGGTTACAGAAAGAATTGGAACTTTTGTCGGTGCGGACGATTTTCATAAAGGTGAAGGAACAGTAAGTTTAATTAAATTGGGAGATAAATATTTCGTGCGGTTTGAAGATGATTTTAAAGTTACAAATGGCCCGGATTTATTTGTTTACTTCGGGCGCGATGGGGAATACATTAAAGATACTAATCTCGGAGTGCTAAAAGGAAATATAGGCAGCCAGAATTACGAGGTATCCGCAGAAATCAATCCAAATGATTACAACGAGGTTTGGGTATGGTGTCGGGCGTTCTCGGTGCCTTTTGCTAAAGCAGTTCTAAACTAGGTGTTTTGTTACAATTTATGTAAATGGCGCATAAAATACCCGCAGATTTATGGAAAGTTATTGTTTCTGACCCCGCAGCTCTTGTGGCGTGGAAAGATATTACGCCGCTTGCGCGCAATGAGTGGATTTGTTGGACAGTTTCGGTCAAAAAACCCGAGACGAGAAAGGAGCACGTCAAAAGAGTGGTATCGGAGTTGAAAGAAGGAAAACGCCGGCCATGCTGCTGGGCTGGTTGCTTACATCGTGAGGCTTAATTTTTCTTAAGCCAAGAAGATAATATTTTTTCTACTTCTACAATAATTTTGCTAAGTGCGGTGTCTAAGATAGAGGGCTTAAATTCTGTGCGGCGAGTAAAAAGGTATGTTGCTATTATTGCCGGGAATATTGCAAGCACTGGGTTTACAATTGCGCCTACAAAGACTATCGCGCCATAGCCCCATATAGAATATCGTTCTTTTTCTATAAGCCCGTAGGCGGAGACTATTGCAATTAGCCCAACTAACAGCCTTAACATATAGAGGGTTAAATTAGTTTTGCCTGGGTTTACAACGTCTATAAAACTACTGCCAACAATGCTTAAACCACCAATAAGGGTTGCAAGGGCGATTAATTTAAGTGCGTTTGGAGCGGTGCCCAAAGGCAATTTAATATTTAGCTCTTTTGCGGCTTCTGCAACGGCTTTTTGGGCTTTTTGTTCTACTTTCTTTACTTCTTTTGCCGAATCGGGATTTTTTGTAGATTCCATTGAAGTAATTTTACTATATGGGTGTTTTGGTGCAAAATACATCAGACTATGCGAGAGATAAAAAAAGTTGAATTATCGGCAGTTAGTTTAGGCATTGCTTTGGCTGTGGTTGTCGCAGCTGGCGGCTATGGGGTGTATAAGTTTTTTGCATACGCGGATTCAACCCAAGAACAGTTAGATTCTTTAAATAGCAAAGTTAGCTCGTTAGATAGCCTTTTTAGCCAGCTTGCCCAGAACAATAATTTTTTGCAAGAAGCGTTGCAGAATGAGCAGCAAAGAAGAGCCGTTTTGGAGGCGACATTAGAAGATGTTTCCGGTGACTTAGGCGCTATTAAAAAACTGCAGGAAATTGACCCCGAGATTCTAAAAAAATATTCAAAAGTATTTTTTTTAAGCGACAATTATGTGCCGTCGGACTTAGCGAATATTCCAGAGAGATATTTATTTGAGGAAAAGAACCCTGAAGAAATACATACAAAAGTTTTGCCGTTTATTTCGGATATGATACGAGCAGCGGATAGAAACGGCATAGATCTTAAAATTATTTCTGCCTACAGGTCTTTTGGAGAGCAAGTTGGTTTAAAGAGTACATATCGGGTGCTCTACGGCGCCGGCACAGCCAACAGTTTTTCTGCAGAGCAGGGCTATTCTGAACACCAGCTTGGCACAACCGTTGACTTTACCGTAGAAGAAGTTGGCGGCAATTTAGACGGTTTTGAAAAATCAGATGCCTACGAATGGCTTACGCGCAATGCCCATAATTATGGCTTTGTTTTGTCTTACCCGCCGGACAACAATTATTATGTGTTTGAGCCGTGGCACTGGCGGTTTGTAGGCAAAGAACTTGCTCGCGATTTAGATAACGATGATTTGTACTTATACGATATGCCGCAAAGGGATATAGACGAGTACCTTATAACTGTTTTTGACAGATAAATAGTCGTGATATAATTAAAAAAATGAAAAACAAAAAATACGTTTGGTGGGTTATAGCTCTTTTGGTCCTAGTTGGCGGGTATTTTTGGATAACTAATCTGCCAGGGAGCCCGGTTACAGAAGAAACCGGTGAAGAAACGCAAGTTCCATCTAATGAGATAACTCCTGGCGGGGAAGAAGTAGAACAGAGTCCCGTGAGTGTTTTAGGCACATCTGCGGGCGGCAATGATATTTTGGCGTATAACTATGGTGCGGGGGACAAAAATTTGCTCTTTATAGGTGGCATACATGGCGGGTACAGCTGGAACACGGCACTCGTTGCCTATGAGCTTATAGATTATTTAGAGGCTAACCCAGGTGTTCTGCCTGCAAACGTTAAAGTAACTGTTATACCTGTTTTGAATCCAGATGGGTTAGAAAAAGTTTTTGGCACAACCGGCCGGTTTAGCGATAGCCAGGCGCCCGCTAACCAAGCAGCGACGGTTCCGGGCAGATTTAACGCAAACAATGTGGATCTTAACCGCAACTTTGATTGTGACTGGCAGGCTAAAGCTATGTGGCAAACTACTCCAGTTAGCGGCGGCACAAGCGCATTTTCTGAGCCGGAGGCCCGTGCGTTAAAGAATTATATTGATGCAAATAATCCCTCTGCGGTTGTGGCGTGGTACAGTGCAGTTGGTGGAGTGTTTTCTTCTAATTGCCACAACGGAATACTTGCAGAAACCAAAGAAATTACAAATGTGTATGCCGATGCATCAGGTTACAGAGCATACGAACAGTGGAGTTTTTATGAAACAACGGGTGATGCCGTAAACTGGATGGCAAAAGAAGGAATTCCCGCAATAAGCGTACTCTTGACTACCCACAAAGATATTGAGTGGGATAAAAATAGAGCTGGCGTACTTGCTTTGTTCGAACATTTCGCAGAATAAATGCGCATCCATTTTTGGATTTTAGCGCTTATTGCCTTCGTAGTAGGTGCAATTGCGGTTTTTTCGTTGACCTGGTTTTTGCGCTCGGAGCCTACTAGAGAAGAAGTTATAACAGAACCTCTGCGCAAAGTGATTGGAGCATCCGTTGAGGGCAGAGATATTGAAAGTTATACGTATGGCGGAGGGGATACACATCTTGTTTTTGTTGGGGGTGTGCACGGAGGCTATGAATGGAACAGTGTAGTGCTTGCGTATGAGTTTATAGATTATTTTGATGAGAATACTGGTATTATTCCGGATGGAATAAAAGTTACGGTTATCCCAAACGTAAACCCAGACGGGGTGTATAAAGTTATTGGCAAGGAGGGGCGGTTTGTAGCCGCGGATGCCCCGAGTGTAGAAAAAACCGTGCCCGGCAGATTTAATGCAAGAGGTGTTGATTTAAATCGAAACTTTGACTGCAAATGGAAACCGCAAAGTATGTGGCGCGGCAATGTAGTTAGTGCGGGCACCGCGCCCTTTTCGGAGCCCGAAGCTAGGGCAATTAGAGACTTTACCTTAACAAATAGCCCTACTGCGGTTGTGTTCTGGCACAGTCAGGCAAATACAGTCTATGCTTCCGAGTGCGAAGACGGCATAATGCCGGCAACTATAGATATTATGGATGCTTATGCCAAGGCCGCAGGCTATAACGCGGTTGATTCCTTTGATGCCTACGAGGTTACTGGTGATGCAGAGGGATGGCTTGCCTCAATAGGCATACCTGCTATTACCGTAGAGCTAGAAACGCACGAAACAATTGAGTGGGATAGGAACCTTGCGGGGGTGCTTGCTATATTTGAATATTACAGGTAGCCTATATGCTATAATAAAAGGGTCGATAAAAAACCAATAAAAAATAATGGCAAACGCAGCATTTATGAAGCCGATGCAGCTTTCCGCAGATTTGGAGGCTGTGGTAGGCAAAGGGCCAATGCCTAGGTCTGAAGTCGTAAAGAAGCTTTGGGAATACATCAAAGCAAACGACTTGCAAGACAAACAGAACAAACGCAACATTAATGCCGACGCAAAGCTTAAGAAAGTTTTCGGCGGCAAAGAGCAAGTGTCAATGTTTGAGATGACCAAGCTCGTTTCTGGCCACCTTTCGTAACAAAAAAGAGCGCGGTTCAGTCGCGCTCGTCCGAAAATCCGCTGTGATCTGTAAAGATCGGCGGATTTTCTATTTGTGGGCTCCAATGTACTTTGGGTATTTCGGATTTTATCGGGAATCCTACAACGGTTTCTTCGGGTGGCTTTATACCGCCGCCACCGTCATCTCCACCGGATACGGTTTTGGGGTGTTCTCTTTTGTAGGCTGCTATCACCCGGTCTGCCTGTATTTTTGATCCCCAAGTTTCGTCTATCTTTCTCCAGTGTAGTGGAGTGACAAGAACGAACCCAAGGGATGCCAAGAGGAAAAGCGGGAATAGCGGACTGGGGTAGTAGACTGTCCCTAGCCCAGCGAACACTGTTGCAGCTGCGATAGTGTAGAGCTTGAACGCCCAAATTCCCAGTATTCCCAGCACTTGGGGTGCGTTGTATCCTGCGAACATTTCTTTTCTCTCCTTCGCCCACACTTTTAAAGGGCTTCTATACCCTTTATACCATAAAGGGGGGTTACTTGACTATTACAATTTTTATGGAGAAGTCGCCGTTTGCGATTGTACACTTACCCTCATTAACTGCTTCAAAGCGGGTGCCGCCTTCGGGCAAATCTGCGCTAGGAGTGTTTGATATTAATTTAACTGCGCCTTCCGGATTACATTTTATTTCGTAATCTGGGCCGTAATCCGTCGGTTCTAATAGAATAGTAAACCTAGACATTGTGTTATATTCAAAGGTTTTATTATTATCTTCGGCTTTTACTTGATATCGGTCGGTTATCGCTGGCGTTGGCAGCACATCGGTGCCGGCAAGAGCGATTAAGGTTATAAAGAAGAGAACAGCTACGATTACAGATAGTGTTATTTTGTTAGTTTTTGTCATCACATTAAAAGACGCGGTAGAACATCTTTTATTACAGGAGTGTAATAGCATATCGCCGCAGACGTCTTATATATTACGGTGCGTGTTTTTTTAGCTTCTCTATTTTTATATGAATAAATCCATGAGAAGGGAGTATTTGAAATCATATGAAGAGTTCTCCGATGCTATTTTTAGATATTGTTATTTAAGAATTTCTGACAGAGATAGGGCGCAAGACCTTATGCAAGAGACTTTTCTAAACGCCTGGGGCTATATTAAAAACGGCAATAAAGTGCTTAATTTTAAAGCTTTTATCTATAGAACAGCCACCAATTTGATTGTTGATGAATATAGGCGCAGAAAGAAGAATATGTCTTTGGATAAGCTGCAGACTTTTGGGTTTGATAAGGCCTCTACCGACCACGAAGCTATGTTTAATGGCCAGATAGCGCGCGAGGTAATAGAGTTTATGGAAAAGCTTGATGATAAATACAAAGAAGTTCTGTTATTAAAATTTGTTGAAGATTTGTCTTACAAAGAAATTGCAGAAGTTTTGGGAATTACCGAGAAAAATGTGTCTGTGCGGATAAGCCGCGGTTCAAAGAAATTAAGAAAAATATTACGTTAAAAACCCAGCCCCGCCTTAGCGGAGCTGGGTTGTCGGCCCATGGCGCCATTTTTTTAACCTATTCTTCCAGTGTTCTAAAACTGTGAGTGCTGGATTGTGTTGTATTGCCAGACTCATCAGTTGATTCAACCATGAAGAAGTAGGTTGTGTCGGGGCTAAGCCCTGTAACATTCTTTGAGTGGGCTGTTACAAGGTTTGCATCTCCGACTGAAGCCGCGGTTTCTGTATCAATCGGGCTTGCAGTGGAGTAGAAGACTCGGCTAGTGGATGCTTCATCCGTAGCCCAGCCTACCGTAACCGAAGTAGAAGTCCTATTAGAAACGCCGATATTAGAAATTACCGGCCCTTCTGTGTCTGCAGGCTTTTCTACTGCAAGAGTGTCAAAAGACATCTCTTCGCTCATAGAAACGTTGCCTGCCTCATCTGCCGACTCTACTATAAAGAAGTAGGTTGTTTCTGCATCAAGTTCGCTCAAATCAATTGAGTGAGATGATACGAGCTCTGCGGAAGAAACACTGTCAGCAGTTTCCACGTCAATGTTTGCCTCGTTAGAGAAGTAGACCTTAGAGTTGGAGCTTTCATCCGTATCCCAAGTTATTGTTGCGCTAGACTCTGTTATATCAGAGGTAGCAACATTAGAGATTACGGGAGCTGTTTCGTCTAGTTCTTCTTCCTCTTCTACAGCAAGCGTGGCAAATGAGTTTTCATCAGATTTGCTGACATTGTCTGCATCATCCGCAGAAGACGCTACAAAGAAGTAGGTAGTCTCGGCTGAGAGGTTGTTCAAGGTTATAGAGTGAGTTCGAGTGCTGTCAAAGGCCCTCGTTACAGAGAATGATGTTGCTTCGTTAACTGGGCTTGTAAGAGAGTAATCTACTCGGCTATTGGAGTCTTCATCGGTTGTCCAAGTTACCGTTGCACTGGAGTCCGTAATGTTTGTTACCTCTACGTTGGAGATAACCGGAGCCTCGGTGTCGGCTGCCTCTATTGTAGTAAACGAACCCTCGTCGGAGGTGGCAGTGTTGCCGGCCTCATCGGTTGATTCAAATACAAAGAAGTACTTGGTTCCCGCTGCAAGATTCATTAGATTCTTGGAGTGCTCGGTTACCAAGTTAGAGTCGCCTACAGAAGCTGCAGTCTCGGTGTCAACGGGGCTTACAGTTCCGAAGTAAACTCGGCTTGTAGAAGCCTCGTTTGTATCCCAGGCAATAGCTGCGCTAGACTCTGTAATATTCAAGGTTTCAATATTACTGATTACGGGAGCAGCTGTATCAGCCTCATCTTCATCATCTCCATCCTCGTCCTCGTCTCCGTTTTCGTCCTCATCTTCATCTTCTTCCTCTACAGCTTCTGTAGTGAAGGAACCCTCGTCGGAGGTGGCAGTGTTGCCAGCTTCGTCAATTGATTCTACAATGAAGAAGTATTCAGTCTTAGCTGTTAGACCAGTTAGGTTCTTAGAGTGAGCTGCTGCCAGATTACTGTCGCCTACAGAGGCGGCGGTTTCTTTATCAACCGGAGTTGAGGTTCCGAAGTAAACTCGGCTGGTTGACGCTTCATCCGTAGTCCAATTTACGGTAGCGCTAGACTCCGTTATGTCTGTGACTTCAATATCACTTATTATCGGAGCTGTTTCGTCAGCCGGTTCTTCGTCTTGTCCGGCTGCTAATGCTTGAAGTTGCAGAACAATACCCGGAGGCAAATCGTCGCCGCACTCTTCAAGAATTAAACTAGCCGAAACAAGGCCGCGTTTAGCAAGATTAAGCAGTATGCCTGGTGGTTGGTCGCAGAGATCAGAGTCTTTCTGCGCTTTGGCAAATCGTACTGAACTTGCCGATTCCATAGAGGCGGAATTCTGAACCTCGGCGTCAATGCTCTCTGAATCATCGCCAGCAGATGTTACAGCAACGTCATTAACAGATTCTACGCTTGCATCGGTGGTGGTTTGTGCGACCACATTAGAAGATTCGCCGTCTGTACTAAACACTAGCGTTGTTGCAATAGCCAAAGTCAGCGCTACAAGCGTGACAATAGCAACTGAAATTTCTCCTTTCTGGTGTGTCAGTTTTTTAGTCATTGTTTTTTTGGTTTTTAATACGGCACTTAGTAGGTGCCTTCGACCTTTATGCCCCATTTCTGCACAAGATTTTGCATTATGGGTTCAATTGCCTAGACGAGAGGTATTTGCTGCGTGCTACAAGATGGTATAATTTAAGAAAATGGCTAAGAAATTTTGGATAGTGATTTTTATATTTGGTGTTGCTGTTGGTTTTTTATATTTTTGGAATACCAGTAGTTTTAATAAACTGCCGGAAGATATTGCGGAACATATAAAACTTAAAAGTGATTTAATAATACTTAATAGCCCTAAGCCTATGGCGGAAATTTCATCGCCATTAAAAATAACTGGGGAGGCTAGAGGTAATTGGTTTTTTGAGGCAAGTTTTCCAATAACATTAACTAATTGGGATGGTTTAATTATTGCCCAGCATTATGCAACTGCAAAGGATGAGTGGATGACGACTGATTTTGTGCCATATGAGGCTATATTTGAATTTGAAAATCCATATAAAGAAGGGGACCAGGAGTTTATGCAGCGAGGATATTTGATTTTGCACAAAGATAATCCATCAGGTCTTCCGGAGAACGACGACGCACTGGAAATTCCGGTTTTCTTTGCACCAGAATAAAAAAGAGAGCAGTTTTTTCTGCTCTTTTTAGTCTGTATTTATTCACTCTTGTTCTTCTTGCTCTTCCTTACAGAGAGTGTGAACGCATTTACCGAGGTAGTCGTTTATTCTGTCTATCGCTTCTATTGCAAGTCGCCTGCGTTCTTGCAGAGTTATGCCTCCATTGCGGAGTAATCCAAGAATCTTGTTGTATTGATTCAGATCTGTGATAACTGCACAGCGTTCGTAATTTCTCGCCCCCCAAGCGAGTAGAAAAACCCTAACTGGTTCTACCTGCTCCATGCTTTGTACTTCTGTTTTTTCCGGAATTGGGCAGACTACAACATTAAATGGAATGTTAAAGTCGCCAATGCGCCCCTTAAGAAGGTCTTTTACTAAGTTGGCTTCTTCGATTTTCAGTTCCCGCTTGTTTAGGGGTAGGCTTTGGATTGTTAGTGGGCCGGCAGTTATTTGGAACCCGACTTTAGCAAGCTCTACTACAAATTCAGCAGTGCTTTTTAACGGGTCCATGTTGTGGTCGGCGTGCGAGACACTAACAAACGCGCGTTTTTGCTCTTGCATATGTTAAAGTCCTCTTAATTAGGAGAATAGCACTTTTTAGAGTTAGAGCGCAAGATATTAGTTTTGACTTTCTTATTTTTGTGTGTTACTACTTAAAAGTAGTCATGAGAGGTACGCACATTAACATACCCGCCGAGGAGCGAACGGTGATGATGACAACTGAAACAAAATCCCCCCCGAGAATAGTTATGGGGAGTGATAACAATAATAACGACCGTGTCAGGGAGTTTAGCTTTAGTATTGTGTTGAACCCTGGGGAGCAAGTTAGGTTCTGGCCGCCGTTGCCGTATTGGGTAAAAAAACATGTTTTGCCCAGAGAAGACTTAAGCTCTAGTGTAATTACAGCCCTACGTAAGCTTGCCGAGGTTGATGGAATCAAGAAAATCGGCCTTCTCAAGCACGAGTTTGTAATAGAGAGAGCTCCAGCATGGGCATGGGACCGCATTTTGCCTCAAATTCTTAACATATTGAGGCATGTCTTTGACCTTGAAGATCCAACGCTCGTGGATGTGGTGAGTGAGCTTAAAGGCGCGCATGTCCCCGAAGCCGGTTTGGCGGAAGCCGACTATTCAGAACCAGAGGAATAACTCTGGTCTTTTTTGTTCAGGGTATAGGGTATAATAATAATGTGGATTTAGGTTTTTTAGATTATAAAACGGTGCTTACCATAGCCCATTTGCTCGGTGTCGTGGTTGGTATGGGTGGCGCAGTTGCGAGTGATTTTATGTTTTTCTCAAGCGTTAAAGATGAGCGCATATCGCATACAGAGATGCGCTTTCTACGGCTTGGGAGCTTTATGGTGTGGATTGGTTTGGGTATTTTAGTGTTATCTGGGACTCTGCTTTTCTTTACTAACCCAGAGGTTTATATAAATTCTGCAAAATTCTTGGCGAAGATGACTATTGTTGCAGTTATAGCTGCAAATGGAGTGTTTTTCCACCTTGTGCATATTCCGCGCCTCCACAGGCATATTGGCTCGCATTTTAAATCCTCGGATGAATTTATGCGCACAGCGCCGTTTTTGATATTAAGCGGTGTTGTTTCTTTGGTCTCGTGGGCCTCTGCGCTTTTGTTGGGGAGCTTGCGGCAGATTCCTTATTCTTATTTAGAAATCATCGGGCTTTATGCTATAGTGTTGTTCTTTGCAGCGGCGGGCGCAATTATTTTTAGGAAATTTATTATATAGACTCTTAAATGCAAAGATTAATCTTATCGGGTTTGGTTTTGGGAATAGCTTTAATAGGCGCAGCTGGTTTTAAGGTTTCTTACGAGTCGGGTGCAAAAGCCGAGGAGGTAATCGGGTCGCCTTGGATAGCGAGTTTGTTTGCAGACAAGTCGGATAATATTGTTAGCCTTAAAATAGAAGAGGGGGATACATTTGGAATTTTAGCAGAAGCTGCGGGAGTTCACTCTACAGAAATCTTGGCCATTCTTGAAGCCGCAAAGGATAAATATAACCTTGCACGCATTGTAGAGGGCAGAGAAATAAGTTTTATTTTTGGAGAAGATCAAATATTTAACAAACTTGTTTACCAGATAAACGTTGATGAGGTGCTTGTTATGCAACATAGCCCCGACGCTTTGGTCGGAGTAGGTTGGAGCGCGGAGCGAATAAATACTCCTTATTCGGTAGAGACTGAAGAAGTTTCCGGGACGATTGCAACGTCTTTATATGAGGCGATTGTTGGCAGCGGCGGTGATGAGCGCGTGGCGCTGCAACTTGCCGAAACTTTTGCTTGGCAAGTAGATTTCTTGGTTGATATTAGAGAGGGTGATAGCTTTAAAATGATTTATGAAAAACGTTTTGTAAACGGCAACTATATAGGCCCGGGTAATATTTTGGCGGCGCAGTTTATAAACGCCGGCACTACTTTTAGGGGAATTTATTTCGCATCCGGCGATAAAGCCGCTTATTATGATGAGAATGGCAACGCCTTGCAAAAGATATTTTTAAAATCTCCGCTTGCATATAAATATATCAGCTCTGGATTTACATACAAAAGAGTAAACCCGGTTACGGGGCATGTTGGTGCGCATCGCGCCATTGACTATGCTGCTCCGCATGGAACGCCGGTAGTTTCTATTGGCGACGGCACAGTTGCGTTTTCGGGTTGGAAAGACAACTTGTACGGCAATGCGGTTATTATTCGGCATAACGGCACTTACTCAACTTTGTACGGCCATTTTTACAGCGTAGCCGTAAGAATAGGCCAGAGGGTTAAACAGGGAGATGTGGTTGGCTATGTCGGTTCCACGGGCCAGTCTACTGGGTCGCACCTGCATTTTGAGATGTATAAAAACGGCGGCCACGTTAACCCGTTTATAATAGAGCTGCCGCCGGGGGAGCCGGTTGCGGAGTCCGCTCGGGCAGAATTCGAGGCGCTTTGGCAAACATATAAAGATTTTTTTAATTAATGTGCTATACTTTACCCACAATTTAAAGGTCGTCTTTAAAAAAATAAATAAATGAACAAATTTGTAGTAATAGCGGCTGTTGTTATTTTGGCGCTTGTTGGGTGGTGGATATGGTCTCAAGGCGGCGCACCAACAACGCCAGGCACTGAAGAGACATCGCAAAATGGCGAGGTTACAGGAGAATCTGCTACTATTCAGCTTGCACAGAGTAATTTTTCTGGAGTAAGTGGTGCTGCTACTCTTATCGAATCAGGCAACAACCTTGTTGTGATGATTGAAACGTCTGGTGCACCCGGTGGTGTTGCACAGCCGGCGCACATACATGCTGGCACTTGCAGCGAGCTTGGTGGAATAGTGTATGAGCTTGCTCCTGTTTTGGATGGCAGTTCAGAAATACAGCTATCCGGCGTTAGCCTTAGCGATTTGGCTGAACAAATGCCTTTAGCTATAAATGTGCACAAGTCCGCTGAAGAAATAGGTGTAAACGTTGCTTGTGGAGACATATCGCTTTAATTTAGACTTAAAGCTAGCAGTAAAAACGGGCAAACTTGCCCGTTTTTGCGTTTTCAATATAATAAGCAGGTATATGAAAAAAAGAATAAAGAGGATAATTGTGGTTACTATTTTAGTCCTTGCGCTTATCTCGTTTTTACTGCCGCCAACTTTTGGCGCAACAGAAGGTGTAAGCGCAAATGCACCTAAAATCTTGCCTGCAAATCCCTTCTATTTTATAAAGGAGGTTGGCCGCGGCGTGAGGAGTATTTTTACGTTTAACTCCACCGATAAAGTGGAATATGAGTTAAAAGTGGCAGATGTAAAAGCATTGGAGGTTGAGGCAGCGACAAATAATAGCAACGATCCTGGTGTGGTGGCTCCGGCAGTGCGTAATTTTAGAGAAAGCGTTGAAAAACTAAAACAACGGTTTGAAGGATTAGAACTCGCGACGGATAATGCGCGCATAGACGCGCTTTTAAATTTTTTTGCGGCTAGGTTGGTAAAACATACTGCAATTTTGCATAACGCAAGCAATAAGTTTAAGAGTTTGGAAAGTGAGATTATAGATGCAGCTAATAGTTTGCACAAAACTTTTATTACAACAGTAGAGATGATTCTTAATTATACGAACGGAGACTTAAAGGCAATATCCATAATTGATTCAACAGATTCTATAGAAGAATTGATGCGTTTTAAAAACTATATAATTATGCGCTTTGAGGCAAGAGTTAAAGTAAGTGAACTTTCAAAAGAAGCTATAGAGGAGAGTATTGAATCTTTGGGGCTTAGTGAGGCGCGCAAGCTAAAAATTATAAATGAACTGCGAGAAAGAGCTTTTGATGAGTATTTAAAGAGTAATCTAAGTATAATAAAAACTGACTTAATAAAAACTCTTGAATTGAATGGTGTGATTGAGGATAGCGATGTCCAAAAAGCTATTACAGAAGCTGAAGATTTAATTGAGTCTATTGCCGACCTTCAGATTGATAAGGCTAGATTTAACTTACTCGATGCGCAAAACTTGCTTAGAGCTGGTTCTAACGCGGCGGCGTTATCATCTGCACAGTCTGCTTATATCGCGGCGAGATCCGCTTTGGAAGAGTTGAATGCGAAGGATAAGGCGTCTGCAGAATTTTACTCGGAGCTTAAGGCGGAGTTTGATAGATTGGCCTCTATTGCAAGAAGCCGCGATATTACAAGAGAAAACAATACTGCGTTTTATGAGCTATTAGAAAAAGTTGAAAAGCTGGTGCTTGGTGTGGAAACCTATGGACAGGCAAATGCCGCAAAAAGAGTGCTCACAGAGATAGAGGCGAGACTTTTAAGCTTGTAGACTCACCAAACCCACAGTATCTCGAGTCACTGGCGTAAAATTCTTGCTGAATTTTCGCCTTCTTCTCGCGCCGTCGCGCTCCGAAAATGACTCTCGACACAATGGGTTTGGTTCGCCGTTAACCTAATCGGTCGTTTTTGATAAATATAAATAAGCCGCGAAGCCAGATTATAAGCGCCTTGTAGAGAGGCATAATAGAGGCAAGATATTTTAGCTCTACCAAGCCTTTTAATACCCATCCTAAAAATCCGCTTATTATAAGCGGCCCTATTTTTGCAACTGCCCATTTGCCGCCCACAGGTATTATATAGGGGTAGCTTTTGGCGACATATTTTTTATGTGATGCAGTTTGTATGTCGCGGAGCACGTTTTCTGCCGCAACACGCGCTTGCTCAATCGCAGCAGGTGCCGTTTGCGGCGCTATTTGGCCCGTTTTTGGGTTTGTGGCACAGGTTATATCGCCTATACCGAATATGCGGCCGTGGACAGTTAGGTCTGCGCTCTCCGGAATGCAAACCATTCCGCTCTCTACATCGGTTCTTTCTTTTGTTTTTCTAAACGGTAGAGCTCGCAGTACGCTAGAGGGTTCTACTCCGCCAGTCCAGATAAGAACATCATAAGGGACGGTGTCTCCATCTTGGAGTAATAGATTTTTATTTTTTCCATCAACCGACACCACTGGGCTGTTTACGATTACTTTTATGCCAAGGCGCAGAAGCCTTTTGCTTATTTTTTCTATTACTCGTGGCTCAAAGTTGGATAGCACGGTTGGCCCTGCTTCTATTATTGTTATATTAGATTTTACTCCAAGCCAGTTTTTAAGTTCGCCTGCAAGCTCAACGCCGGTTGAGCCTCCTCCGATTACACAGATGTTTTCTCGCGGGGCTTCAGAGAGCACCGCATCTCTTATTTTTACAGCATCGGCGAATGTTTTAAATTCGTGGGCTGCTTCTTTTGCGCCTGGCACGCCGAAAAAGTTGGTTTGCGAACCTAGTGCCAATATTAAATAGTCGTACTTTATTGGATAGCCGTTTTTTAAGTGGATGTCGCCCGTACGCCTTGCTACGTCTAGCTCCGTAACCTCGTCGTTTATAAACTTTATAGGCAAGTTTTTAACCAGTTTTTCTATAGGGAATGTAACAATACGCTTGATTTTTGTATAATCCGCAGTTTCTTTATCAAGAGATGCTACTTCGTAGAGTGTGGGAGTATAGGTGTGGTACGCGTTTTTATCCACAAGTATAACCTCGTAATCATCTTGCAGATCGTATTTTTTAATGCCTTTACCAAGCGCTTTTGCAGCCGTTAGGCCGCCAAAACCCGCGCCTAAAATTACAATCTTTTTAACCATATCTTAGTAGTATAAGATATATAGGTTATAATCTAAAATAATGGAACTAATATTCTTTGTTGTACTCACAATTGTTTTAATTGCCGGTTTCGGCCTGATTTTTTGGACTTTACGCGGCGGTAAAGGCGAGGCTTCTGCGGGAAACTCGCTTAACCTTATTCAAAACCAGATAAACGAGCTTAATCGCACTTTAGACTCTAAACTTGGAGAATCGGGTAAGGCAATGCGCGAGCAGTTTTCTGAAAGCGCAAAGATTATTCGCGATGTAACCGAGAAACTAACCAGGCTTGATGAAACCAACAAGCAGGTTGTTAGTTTCGCGGACCAATTAAGGAGTTTGCAAGACATATTAAAAAATCCAAAACAGCGCGGAGTATTGGGTGAGTATTATCTTGAAACGCTTCTGAAAAATGTCTTGCCGCCTGATATATACAAAATGCAATATGCTTTTAAAAATGGTGATATTGTTGACGCCGTTGTTTTTGTAGGCAGGAAATCAGATGAGAAAATTATTCCGATTGATTCCAAATTTTCTTTAGAAAATTATAATCGGTTGGTTGAGGCAGCCGATAAGTCCGAAAAAGATCGCCTTGAGAAACTTTTTGTAAATGATCTCAAAAACAGAATTGTTGAGACATCAAAATATATCCGACCGGAGGAAGGGACTACTGACTTTGCTTTTATGTTTATTCCACATGAGGCAATTTATTACGACCTATTAATTAACAAAGTTGGCGCAGTTTTGGAGGATACGGAAAATTTAATCCAGCGGGCCGCCGGTAAATACAAGGTTTTGATAGTTTCTCCAACTTCCTTTTTGGCATACCTGCAAACTGTTTTACAAGGCTTGCGTGCACTGAAAATAGAAGAATCTGCAAAAGAGATTAGGAAGCGGGTTGAGGAATTGGGCAAGCATATGTCGAGTTACGACACATATATGCAGAAGCTTGGTGCCCACCTTGGAACATCGGTAAATATGTATTCCAACGCGTACAAAGAGTTTAAAAAAATTGATAAAGACGTTTATCGTATAACCGGAGACAAAATGAATATTGAGCCTCTTACTGTGTCTGGCCCGGATTCGGCAGAAGATGAATAAAGTTGGTATACAGAAAAAGTGGAGTAAATTTAAACACCGCGTAGGGTTGTTCAATCACGTGCCTTTTGTTGATTTTGCTTTTGCGGCGGGGAGTATGGCGATGGGCTCGGCGCGCGAGGATTCGGATTTTGACGTAATAGTTGGTGCACGGCACGGCAGAATTTTTACAGTGCGCTTTTTTTCGCATTTATTTTTCGCCTTGCGCAAATGGAGAGCAACCCATAATTCAGATTCTCACTTAGGTGTTATGATTAATCATAACACCAGATCTAAAACTGCAGATAAAATATGTTTAAATCATTTTGTAACGCCAAAAAGCTATAAATTCTCACCGCCATATAACGAATATTGGAATAAACTGTATTCAAACCTTGTGCCCTTACTCGGAAACGAGCCGGAGATAGAAAAGTTTATAGATATGAACGATTGGGTGCGGCCGGAGAGAAAATATATGCGCAGCCCTTTCCATGAGAATTTTAAGCCATCGCGCATACGAAAGTTTTTAGAGCGCGCACTCTCCGGGCCGTTTGGAGACTATATTGAAATAAAACTAAAAGCTTTCCAGATAAAAAGGATAAAGAAAAGCGCGAGTGATCCATCACACTATAAACCGCGCATAATTTATAGCGACGACGAGCTGGAGTTCCATCCGGATACCAAGAGAATTGAAGAAATACTTACTAAAAAGTAGGAATTCTAAATATGTTACACTACTTATTAGTACCTTAGAGGTGTTCATTTGAAAAACAAAGGAAGGATTATCGGATCGTCGCCGGCTGCCGACTTTAAAAATAGCACTGCGTGGGCGAATATAACTTGGCACATGCTTGATGACAAACCCTTTGGCAAACCATTTGTCGCGTCGTTCGGCTGGCGTAATGCGATGGCTTACATCTACAGTAAGACGGCATGCGACGCTCTTGTGTCGCAGTGGTGGAAGAAGAAGCGAGACCCTACAAGCCATGAAAGAAGAAATATCATTCGCCGGGAACGTCGGGACGGTTGGCGTACGGTGATGGTAAAGCTTGTTCCACTCCAGAAAGGCGAAGGCAGGCGTTCAGAAACCGACTTTTTGGGGGAAACTGGAATCGCTTGGGTGAACATTAACACACCCAGTCCAATCTGGCCGAACGAGAAACCGGGTGTCTGTGACGGATTCATAACAGGTGGTCCGGCAGCATTTGGCACTCGCAACGGCGCGATTGATTCCGCTATACACTGGCGCTGGTACAAGAAACGCAAGCCCACTGCCGCCGATAGGAGAAAAATTCTAGCTGGACTCCGCCGCGAAGGCTACCGCACTATTATGGTAAAACTTGTGCTGGTAAAGCCACTTGAGCCTTAGGAAAATTCCTAAGGCTTTTTATTAAAATGGTTTGACAATTAAGTCTTAGAGTTATATTCTCTCGACCAGAACCCTAAAAATAGGAGGAATTGAATTGGTTCAAAAAGTAAAACTCAGAGTTCCTAGGGCTGCAGAATATTCTGCTATTATGGGGACTCTAAAAGCGCTAAGCAACGAAACCAGATGCATGTTGCTGGCACTACTTCTTAAGGCCGGCAAAGACGGCCTACGTACGAATGAGCTTGCGAGTAAGGCTGGGATATCGCAAAGTCTTACTACTAAACACTTGATGCCACTTACGCAGACACTCTTAGTTGTTAACTATGTTAAGAAGATTAAGGGTGAGCGTCCCATTGCGAGCATTTACTATGCATCTACAGAGGGTGAAAAGTGGTTCCGCAAGCTTCGATTCTTGCAAGATGGCGGCGTTTTACTCCCTCTTCTTCCTGAAATCCAAAAGATAGCCTCACGAACGTGAGGTTTTTTTATTCTTTTTTCACTAGCCACTAATCACTAGTCGCTATATACTTATTTCTATGTTACTAAAGCGCTTGGAATTACAGGGGTTTAAGTCTTTTGCCGAGAAGACCGTTTTGGATTTAAACACACCCGTTACAGCAGTTGTTGGTCCGAATGGCAGCGGCAAATCTAATGTGACGGATGCCATCCGCTGGCTTTTAGGCGAGCGCGAAGCGCGCCATTTGCGGGGCGCAAAGGTAGAAGACTTAATCTTTGCAGGCACCGAAAAAAAGGCCCGCATGGGCCAAGCTCAGGCGACGCTAATCTTGGATAATTCGTCTGGTTATTTCCCCGTTGAATATGCAGAAGTGTCTGTTTCGCGCAAAATAAACCGTGACGGGGATTCGCAGTTTTTTATAAACAAATCCGAAGTGCGGCTTAAAGATATTTTAGACTTTTTTGCAAAAACTCGCGTGGGTGCTAGGGGGCTTACAATAATTAGCCAGGGCGATAGCGATATGTTTTTGCGCGCGACCCCGGAAGAAAGGCGGGAGATGATGGAAGAAGTTTTGGGCCTAAAAGAGTACCAGTTGCGCAAAACAGAGAGTGAAAAGAGGCTTAAGACTACGCTTGAGAACTTAGACAAAGCCTCTGCTCTTATAGAAGAGATAAAGCCGCATATGCGGTTTTTGAAAAAGCAGGTGTCGCGCTACGAGAGCCGTGAGGTGCTATCGCACGAGCTAATGGATTTGGAGAATAATTTTTATGGCAAGAGGTTAAAAGTTTTTAGAACAGAGACTAAAAATCTTAACACGCAAAGAGAATTGTTGGAGGCGGATATAAAACGCGAGGAAGCGAACTATAAAGAGCTTGAAGAGAATTTAAACAAAATTAAGGAGAGCGAACCGAAAGAGGAAAAGGCAGTGGAAACCGATGATAAAGAGCGTGAAAAACTTTTGGCGCGCAGATCTGAGCTATCGCGCAGCTTCGGCAAAATTGAGGCGCAGTTAGAATTTGAAGCGGGGCAAAGAGCTGTTAAGAACGCCGGCGTAGACTTCGCCGCGCTTTTAAAGGAAGTAAGGGAAGTTGCGTACGCGCTGTTGCAAGAAACTGAAATCCAAAATATTTATACAAAGCTAGGTACTATTGTCAAAAAAATAGACGAAATTTTTACAGATGGCGATAAAGCGCAGAGCAAGGCTCTTATTGAGGCGCAAAATAAATTAGCAGGGGAGCTTGCCCGACTAGACAAAGAGATTAAAGATATAACGAAGCGTGAAGAAGAAGAGCGCTCACGCATGCTAAGTTTTAGTAAAGACTTTACCGATGCTTACGAAAAAGCGGAAATGCAGAGAAAAAAACTGGAGAGTGTCAAACAAGAAAAACAGAAAACTCAGTTTGCGATAGAAAAAGTAGAGCTTCAGACGTCTAACTTAAAAGAAGAGTTAAGCCAGATTGGGCGCACACTTGAATCTATTGAAAATTTTGCAGTTACCGAGATTAGTGCTTTAGATGAAAATACTGCAATAAAACGCATGTATCGTCTGCGTGGAGAGCTGGCGGGTATTGGCGAGTTGGATGAAAATCTACTTAAAGAAGCGCGCGAGACTGAAGAAAGGCACACATTCTTAACTTCGCAGGTAGAAGATTTGCAAAAAGCCACAAACGACCTAAAAACTCTTATAAAAGAACTTGATGAGAAAATTAAGCACGATTTTACGGATGCGCTAAAGTCAATAAACAACGAGCTAACAAGTTTTATGACTCTTATGTTCGGCGGAGGCAGAGCGAAACTTGTGGCGAAGCAACTAAATAACGAAATAATAGAGCAACAAAATAACAAGACAGATGTAGAAGATAGCCGGATTGGTATAGATGTTGAGTTGTCTTTGCCGCGCAAGCGCCTAAAGGGGCTCGAAGTGCTCTCTGGGGGCGAGAGGGCGCTTGTTTCTGTGTCAATACTTTTTGCCCTTATTTCTGTTAGCCCGCCGCCGTTTTTGGTGCTTGATGAGGTTGACGCACCCCTTGATGAGGCAAATGCCAAGAGGTTTAGCAATATTATTCGCGATATGTCTAAAAAAACGCAGTTTATTATTGTTACGCACAACCGCGCAACTATGGAAGCTGCAGACTTTCTGTATGGAGTTACTATGGGGGCAGATGGCGCTTCGCGTGTTTTGTCACTAAAGTTGGAGGCGGCAAAAGAAGCTGTTGCGGCGGCATAGAGTTGACAGAGAGACGGTATAATGTAAGATATACCAACAATGTTAGCTATTAAATTAAGAAATGTTGGCAAAAAACATCAGAGGTCTTTTAGGTTTATCGTAAAAGAAAAAAGATCTAAGGTGCAAGGCAAGTTTATAGAAGATTTAGGCTGGTACAATCCGAGTACCGATAAGTTTGAAGTAAACAAAGACCGCGCGGTGTATTGGTTGGGCGTTGGTGCAAAGCCGACTATGACTGTTGCACAGATCTTAAAGAAGTCCGGAGTTAAATTGCCAGAGGGCATTAAGACTTCTAGAACTTATTCTATAAAGAAGAAAGAGGAGGAGAAAAAGGAAGGGGTGGCTAAACCCGAAGCAGTTAACACTGCAGCAGAAACAAAACCAGAAGAACAGAAAAAGGTCGAGGAGAAAAAATAATCAGAAATTCTAAAATCAGAAATGGCAGTTGAGCAAGATGAAAAGTTTTTGGAGTTTGTAGTAAAGTCCATCGTTGACAATCCAGACGATGTAAAAATTGAAAGGAAAGTTGACGAAATGGGAGTGCTACTCACTCTAAAGGTGAACTCTAAGGATATGGGGCAGGTTGTTGGCCGCGAGGGCAACACAGCCAAGTCTATTCGCTCGCTTCTGCGCATAGTTGGCATTAAGCACAATGCCCGCGTTAATTTAAAGATTGACGAGCCGGATGGCGGCAGAGGTCCGAAACCAAGAGAAGAAAAGTCAGCGGACACCAACTTGGGTTCAGTCAATAAAGTGATTGAAGATATAAAAGATGTAGAATAAAAAAACCGCCCCCACCGGGGCGGTTTTTTTTATACTATAATACTATTATGCAATTTGATGTAATAACCCTATTCCCAAAGGTTTTAGAGCCGTATTTAAATGAATCTATTTTGGGCCGGGCGGTTAGGAATAACTTAATAACCGTAAAACTACATAACCTACGTAACTTTAGCAGAGATAAACACAAGAAAGTTGATGATAGGCAGTATGGCGGCGGGCCGGGGATGGTATTGCAAATTAAACCTATAATAACTGCGGTAACAAAGGTAACAGTCAGCAAAGTAACAAATAAACCTAAAGTAATTATTTTTTCGGCGGCTGGTAAGCAATTTGATGACAAAATGGCGCGGAGATTTGCAAAGGAGAAAAGCTTAGTGCTTGTCGCCGGCCGGTATGAGGGAATTGACGCGCGTGTACTGAAAATATTAAAAGACCAAGGTTATAAAGCAGAAGAAGTTTCTATTGGTCCATATATACTAACTGGCGGGGAGATTCCTGCGCTTGCTGTGATTGATGCGGTAGCTCGCAAGATTCCCGGAGTACTGGGCAAAAGCGAATCCTTGGAAGAAAAGCGTTTTGGCGCAGGCGTGCCGGTTTACACACGGCCAGAGGTATTTGAGTATAAGGGTAAAAAGTACAGGGTGCCTAATGCGCTTTTATCTGGGCACCATAAGAAGATAGAGGAATGGCGCACCAAAAAGCGCAAATTGACCTAATTTGTAAATTGATATAGTATTATCCATACTTTATGGTTAAAAAAGATACAGCTTTGGAGAACGAAGTTTCGGACGATGTAAAATCTGCAGAGTCCGAAATCGCGCTTACATCCGACGAAGAGAATCAAATTCGCCAAATGGTTGAGGCCGGGGTTTTTTATGGATTTTCAAAATCCAAAACGAACCCAAAGATGAAGCCGTATATCTTGTCTAACAGGTCTGGAGTAGAAATTATTGATTTGCGGCAGACTATGCATTTTTTGCAGACTGCGGCTCTTGCTATAAAAGAAAAAATTGCAACTGGGGCTAAGGTACTTTTCGTTGGCACAACGCCTTCAGCTAGAAGCTTTGCTAAGGCATTTGCGGAACGCAATGGTATGCCCTATGTTGCAGAGCGCTGGCTTGGCGGCACCCTTACTAACTTTAAGACTATCTCTGAACGCATAAAGTATTTTAGAAAACTTAAAGAAGACAAGGCGGGTGGCAAACTGCAAAAATATACAAAAAAAGAAAGATTAGAAATAGATGAAGAGCTTATAAAACTAGAAAGGCTCTTTAAAGGAATTGACGAAATGGATCAATTGCCGGGTATGCTTGTAATAACCGATACCGTGCAAGAGGTGACTGCAGTTAGAGAAGCGCGTAAAGTTAAAATTCCGTCTGTTGGTTTTGTAAATACGAATGGCGACCCGAAAGCGGTTAATTACCCTGTGCCCATGAACAACAGAAATCCCAAGAGTGTAGAGTTTATGTTTTCTTATCTTGAAAAATTTGTTGAGGAAGGTAAGCGAGATGCAGAGACTAAATTGCGAAAAGAGGCTATACAAGCATCAAAACGAGACGAAGGAACAAGGGAAAATGTTTAAAAATGTTTAAGGCAGAAGACGTCCAAAAACTTAGAGCCCAAACCGGCGCCGGTGTTATGGAGTGCAAACGCGCCCTAGAAGATGCTGCTGGTGATTTTGATAGGGCTGTGGAGTTAATACAAGAAAGAGGGTTTACTAAGGCAGAGAAAAGAGCAGGCAGGTCTGCAAGTGCTGGGTTGGTGCACTCTTACGTGCACAACGGTAGGGTTGGCGTGCTTTTGGAGTTGAATTGTGAAACGGACTTTGTTGCTAAAAACGAAGAGTTTAAAAATCTTGCACACGAGCTTGTAATGCAAATCGCAGCTATGAATCCGCAAGATGATAAAGAGTTTTTAGAACAGGAATATATTAAAGACAGCTCAATTACAATTAAAGCGCTTATAAAAAGCGCAATAGCAAAAATAGGAGAGAATATTAAAGTAGGCAGGTTTATCCGTTACGAGTTATAATAACTTTATGTACGATTTGTTTTTGCAGCTTGCGCTTATGTTTTCCCTTGGAGCTATAGTTTATTTAGTAACTATTGCTGTGCCGCGCGTTAAAGGCGGCGAGGAGTCTAGTCCTGTAAACGGCATTCTTTCTAAAGTGCCGTTACACAGGGTGGATAGCGCGATAAGTAAATATCGCGACAAGTTTTTAAGAAGGCTTAAGGTTCTAATAATGAAGGCCGACAATATTGTCGGCAAGCGGCTACAGAAAGACAAAGACAGCGACAACTTGAAAAATGGCTCCGATTCGCCTAAATTAGAATAGCTGGAAATAAGGGCAGATGGCGGAGTGGTCAATCGCACGACGCTGTAAACGTCGCGGCTTTATGCCTACGCAGGTTCGAATCCTGCTCTGCCCACAAATCAAAAATGGATTGTCTTGCGCAATCCTATTTTTGATTTATGATGGTTAGATTAAGACAGGATTCGAAGACCGCAGCGAAATCCGCCAGCTGGCGGATGAGCGAGGGGCGGCCTGCGAGCGCGACGAGCGACGGCGAGGAGCGACTTGTAGGAGAATCCTGCTCTGCCCACAGTTCGACTCTATGGAACCGTAATATAACTCTATGACCAAACGTACTAAAAAGATTATTGATTTTTTGTACGAGATCGAGAAATTCAAACTCGTTGAAAGGCGGACATATTTGTCGAATCAAAAGAGGCATGAATCTGATGCCGAGCATGAGTGGCATATGGCGATGATGATTTGGCTTTTCTCAACTGTTATAAAGAAAAAGTTTGATGTGTTTCATGCGATGAAACTCGCACTTGTGCATGACTTGCCGGAGATTTATGCAGGGGATACGTATAGGTTCGATCCTAAAGGCAATAATACAAAGAGAGCGCGTGAGGTGAAGGCGGCTCGCAAACTCTTTGCTCAACTACCTAAAGATTTAGATAAAGAATTCTGGGCGCTCTGGGATGAGTACGAAGAAAATAAAACTTATGAGGCTAGAATTGTGCATTTCGTTGATGGAACAAATCCAGGTATTCAGAATATGGTTTCAAAAGCCAAAGCATGGAAAGAGAATAAATTAGATAGGAAAAGCGTATTCAAGAGGAGAGATGAATTGCTTCAATATATCGACAGCAAAGAACTTAAGGATTGGCTCAATTCGTTAGTTGATGAAGCTGTAAAAAAGAAGTATCTTATTTAAGTAATTTTGCCGCCCTAGCTCAACGGCAGAGCAACTCTTTTGTAAAGAGTAGGTTGGGGGTTCGATTCCTCTGGGCGGCTCAAAATGCCAAAGCAGGAGTTAATAAATTTAGAGCCAGAGAAACCATCTATAACAAAACTTAAAGAGGCTATATTTTCTTCTCCTGAAAAAATAGAGAGCGAGCTTGCTAAGGGCGGCAATGATTGGCTTGCTTGTTTTACAACAAGAGTGCAGGTTATAGAGGCGCTTTTTGGAAGCGCAATTAATGATTTAGACGAGAGCGAAGACACGCGTTATAAAGAAAATATAGATTCGCTCAAAAAACATTTAGAAGAAGTTAGAGGGCGCTATCCTGTAGATGAAGAAGATCCGCCGAAATATATAAAGAGCGAGCTTTTAGGTATGCTGGATATTTTGCACTGAAGCATTTAGAATGTATTTACGCTTCGCCAATGTAGCTCAGTCGGTAGAGCAACTCCATGGTAAGGAGTAGGTCGCCGGTTCAATTCCGGCCATTGGCTCAAAATACAAAAGCATATCTTTATATTGATGGCCGAATTGAACCGTGGAAAGGGGTCGGGAAAACTAGTTTTCCCGTTGCGGAAATATTAAAACCGCAGGGTTTTAAAGAGCGAGTTGCTGTATAGCGACTCGCGACGTGAAATTCCGACCATTGGCTCAAGGTTTGCGTTTTTTGGCATTCTAGTTTAATATTTTCTAACTCTTATGGCAGTTAGGAAATTATCAGAAAACTTAATAAGGCTCCGATGTGCCACCTGTAAGCGGGTTAATTACTATACGCGTAAGAATAAGAAAAAGGTGGAGCGAAAGCTGGATTATAAAAAGTTTTGTAACTGGTGCAGAAAGAGCACTACTCACAAAGAAGTAAAACTTAAGTAGTTTGTGACAAAAGAGAAATTAATTGAAGGCTTAATTTCTGCAGAATATCTTAAAACTTCGCGTATAATAGAGGCGTTTCGCGCGGTTGATAGGGCAGATTTTGTGCCCAAAGAATATCAGAGCGAAGCCTACGGCAATTATCCGTTGTCGATAGGCGAGGGGCAGACGATATCTCAACCACTTACCGTGGCTTTTATACTGGAGCTGCTCCAACCGCAGATAGGTGATAAGGTTTTAGATGTCGGCGCTGGGTCTGGCTGGCAGACTGCACTTATAGCCTATTGTGTTGGCGAGAAAGGTAAAGTTGTTGCTGTTGAAAGGATTAAGAGTCTTAAAGATATGGCGGATAGTAATATTAAAAAATATCCGAAACTCGCAAAACGCGCAGAAGTTATTTTGGGTGACGGTTCAAAAGGGTATAAGCCCGGTGCCCCATACGACAAAATTATAGCTGCGGCTTCTGGCGAGGATATGCCAGACGCCTGGAGGGCGCAGCTTAAGATCCACGGACGCATTGTCGCCCCGGTGCAGAACAGTATTGTAGTGTGGGATAAGATTGATGATAAGCAATTTAAAAAACAAGAGTATAGCGGTTTTAGTTTTGTGCCTCTCATTCGCGAATAGACAAGTCCTATACCTTTGTTTAGAATTATTGTTGGCGGTGGGTAAATACTCACTCATACATATTAGGAGGCATTTCCCGCCGCCTTCTAGGCAACTAAAATTTTAACCTTAAACTATTAAACATAATGACTATAAATATAACTGCTAACGATTTGGATTTAACTCCTGCGTTTAAAGAATTTATTGAATCTAAAGTAGGCGCGCTAAACAAATTCGTAGAAAGATTTGATGGGGATAGCCTAATCACAAATGTTGTGGTTTCTCGCACTACAGCGCACCACAGGCACGGCGAAGTGTTTGATGCCAAAATTGATATTGGCTTGCCTGGCTCGATTATAAGAGCTGCTGCAATAGCACCTGATGCGAGAACCGCTGTTTTAGATGCTTGTAAAAAACTTGAACGCGAGATTGAGAAGTATAAGACTAAGATTGGCTCGCGATGATTAAAAAACTAAAAAGCCTTTTTTTATTTAGAGGAGACGATTATAAGAAGCGCGTCCAAGAAATAAATTCTCTTGAGAGTGAAATTAAGGCACTCTCCGATGAGGAGCTTAAAAAAGAAAGCCAAAAGTTAAGAGAGCACGCAAAGGCGGGCGAAGATTTAAACGGGCTTTTGCCGCGCGCATTTGCTCTTGTGCGCGAAGCGGCTCGCCGCACTTTAGAGCAAAGGCATTTTGATGTCCAACTTGTAGGCGGAATTGTTTTGCATAAGGGCGCGGTTGCCGAGATGCTGACTGGTGAGGGTAAAACACTTACTGCCACATTGCCGGTTTATTTAAATGCGTTAGACGGCAAAGGGGCGCATGTTATAACAGTAAATGATTATTTAACAAAGAGGGACGTTGTATGGATGGGGCAAATTTACCACTTTTTAGGGCTTAAAGTTGCCTGCATTGCACACGAATCTTCTTTTATATATGACCCAGAACATACGGGGGAAAAATTACAAACAGAGGATAAAGAAAGAGACGCTTTAGGCAGCTTTAAGGTTGTAGAAGAGTTCTTGCGGCCGGTTAACCGCAAAGAGGCATACGAAGCAGACATTATTTATGGCACAAACCATGAGTTTGGGTTTGATTATTTGCGCGACAATTTAACACCAAGTTTAGCTGCGCGCGTGCAGAGAGAGCATAATTTCGCCGTTATAGACGAGGTAGACTCAATCTTAATTGATGAGGCAAGAACTCCGCTTATAATATCGGCTCCCGACAGGGCATCTTCGGACCATTACAAAGTTTTTGCCCGCGCAGTTAGAAACCTGAATACGGAAGAAGATTATACGGTGGATGAAAAGCTCAAATCGGTTGCAATAACTGAATCCGGCATAAACAAGATTGAAAGAATGTTAGGGGTAAAAGATTTATACGCACTGGAGAATTTGCGCCTTGTGCACTATTTGGAAGCAAGCCTAAAAGCCAAAGCGCTCTTTGAGCGTGACAAAGACTATGTTGTGCGGAACGGTGAAGTAATTATAGTTGACCAATTTACAGGTAGACTGATGTTGGGGCGCAGATATTCTAGCGGTTTGCACCAGGCGATTGAGGCAAAAGAAGGGGTGTATGTTAAAGAAGAATCTAAAACCTATGCGCAGATTACAATACAAAACTATTTTAGGCTTTACAAAAAAATATCCGGTATGACGGGAACTGCGCAAACATCTGCCGAAGAATTCCATAAAGTTTATAACTTGGAGGTTGAAAGTATTCCGCCAAATAAGCCGATGGTAAGAGACGACAGGCCGGACAGAATATTTAGAACTACAGAGGCAAAATACTCTGCGATTGTGCGAGAAGTTAAAGAGAGGCATGAGAACGGCCAGCCGGTTTTGGTTGGCACAGTCTCCATTGAGAAAAACGAGTTTTTGGGCCAGCTTTTGCGCAAAGAGGGCTTGCCGGCTGAGATTTTAAACGCGAAGAACCACGAGCGTGAAGGTGCAATTATTGCACAGGCTGGCAAACCCGGGGTGATTACTATCGCCACCAACATGGCAGGCCGCGGTGTAGACATTGTATTGGGGGGCAACCCAGGGACCCCGGAAGAGGCGGAAAAAGTGCGTAAAGCAGGCGGCCTGCATGTTATAGGCACAGAGAGGCACGAGGCGAGGCGCATTGACAACCAGCTTCGCGGGCGCGCAGGCAGGCAGGGTGACCCGGGCAGCAGCCAGTTTTTTGTATCCACTGAGGACGACCTTATGCGCATTTTCGGCGGCGAGCGAATCAAAGGAATTATGGATAGGTTTAAGCTAGAAGACGAGCTGCCGCCGAATAAGTTTATTGGTGGCGCATTGGAGCAAGCACAGAGCAAGATTGAAGGGTTCCACTTTGATGCCCGTAAACACTTGCTTGAGTATGACGACATTTTAAACAAACAGAGGACAAACTTTTATGGCAAGCGCCTAAAAGTTTTACAGGCGTTAGATAGCGGAAACCCCAAACAAGTATTTAAAGAGCTTTTAGAGAGTTATATTGGGCGCTTGCGCGAAACAAATATTGATATAGAAGAGCTAATTAAGCTTTTTACAGAAAGCTATGTTTTATCTAAAGAAGAAGCTGAAAAAATTAAAGAGAATGATGAAGTTTTCAATTTAGGGCTATCTAACATAGATAAAAAACTAGGCGGTCTGGAAAACTCTAAAGCGATAGGCACTAGGTTTTTGGGTGTAATGGACTTTTTATGGATGAACCACTTAGAAGACGTGGAGGCGCTTACCGAATCTGTACGTATTCGCGCATATGGGCAAAAAGACCCGCTTGTTGAATATCGTAAAGAAGGATACCAATTATTCCAGATGTTGCAGGCGAATATTGAGGCGTGGCTTTTTAACAACATCTTTAAGTTTAAGGATTTACCTAAGGATGGTGAAACACAACAGATAAAAGTTGCGCTAAAAGATACTAAGTCTAGTGGCAAGATTGGCAGAAACGACCCCTGCCCATGCGGCAGCGGCAAAAAATACAAAAAGTGCCATGGCGCGTAGCGCAATATTTCAATATTTAAACATTTAAATATTTAAAAATGAGCAAATTTTATAAAATAGTTGTTTTTGTTCCAGTGGATGCTGCAGATAAAGTGCGGGGTGCTATTACGCGAGCTGGTGGGGGTAGAATAGGTAATTATTCCGGTTGTAGTTTCTCCTCTAAGGGAATTGGTCGTTTTAAGCCAGAGATAGGCGCAGATCCTGTTATTGGTAAAGTTGGTCAATCAGAGAAGGTGGAAGAAGAGAGAATTGAGGTTAGATGCGAGGAGGCAGTAGTTAAAGATATAATCACTGCGATTAAAAAATCTCATCCATATAATGAAGTTGCTTTAGATGTTTATGAATTAGTAGATTTTTAATCTTCGATATTGAAATATATAAATATTTAAAAATCTAAACATGGAGTTTAAAGATTTCTTAGTTAGGGCAAAGATTAATACCTATGCGACAGCTGGCGAAGGAGGCGAGAAAAGACTAAATGATGGCTCAAAAGAACTAATTTATAAAGAAGGTGATTTTATATATCGTGATAGATATTTCGGCGCACTGAGTTTTGTTGGTGAAGAAATTGTATTTAAAAATAAGATACCGATTTGGGGTATGAATTACTGTGGCGCAACTATGGATCCGAGTATGACCAATGAAAAAGTTGCCGACTTTCTTAAAAGGGCCTTGAGAGCAGTTACAAGCGATATGCCATTTCGCGGTCCTTCAGAATTTAAAGAAGGAGATTGGTTCTACATAAATCAAGTTTCAGGCGATGTGAATAGTTTCTCTGGTCACGAAGAGATTAAATATAAAGACCATGCTGTTTATAAGCTAGATTATCACGGTGGTATTATTAAAAAATAATATTTAAAGATTTAAATATGACAGCAGATGTTAGGCAATTAATTAAAGAAGTATTGAAGAAAGGTTATCTTATGAGTCTAGCTACGCTTGATGAGGGTGGTGTGTGGGTTGCTGATGTAATTTATATTCATGACAATGATTTTAATATTTATTGGATGTCTGACCCCAGTGTACGGCACTCACAGGCAATAATAAAGAATAATCGAGTGGCTGGGACTATAACGGTAAGCGGCGTAAAAGAGGACAATATGGGAATTCAGTTTGAAGGTATAGGCGAAAAGATAGATGGAGACAGATATGATTTGGCTCTAAAACATTATAAAAAGAGAAAAAAACCAGCACCTAAAGAAAACGAGGATGTGCTCCAGGGAGATTCTTGGTATGTGTTGAAACCAAAGAAGATCCAATTAATTTATGAGAAATTATTTGGTTTTGAAAAGCAGGATTTGGACATGAAATATATATGATAAATAACGATAAAAAATTTCTAAGATCAGCGATTAAACAATCAAAATTATCTGTTGAACAAGGCAGGTTCCCGGCCGGGGCAATATTAGTCTTGAATGGAGAAGTTATTGCATCGGAGATGAGCGATACGGATTCTGGATATGAGCATGCAGAATGTAGAGCTGTTGATACCGCGTTCCAAAAAGTAGGAAAGCTTACAAATACTACACTGTATGCCTCGATGGAACCTTGTCTGATGTGTCTTGGGCGAGCCTACTGGGCTGGAATTCGTAAGATAGTATTTGCTATTTCTAGAAACAGTGTGCCTAAGGAGTATTATGAAGGATTACACGATAATAATGAGTTGATGGATAGTTTTAATGAAAAAATTGAGCTAATACATCTTAGTGAGCTTGAAGAAGAAGCTATAAAAGTCGTGCGTATGTGGAATCAAGTATAGAAGTATTATGCTAAATAAAGCAGGCGGGGTTGTGTTGAATAAAGATGGCAAGATTGCTATTGTGAAAAATAGTGGCAGGTTCGGCGAATATTGGTCTTTACCTATGGGGAGAGTAGATGAAAACGAAGATGTTTTTGACTGCGCTCTACGCGAAATTCGTGAAGAAACTGGGTTAGTTAATCTGGAGCTGGTAAAGAAACTCGGCAGTTATAACAGAAAGGGTATGGATTATGATAATGGCGAGCCGAAGGAAGTCCCCAAGAAAATAACTTTGTTTTTGTTTAATACAAACGAGATGGAGCTGAAGCCTGTCGACCCCGACAACCCAGAAGCAAAATGGGTTACAATAGATGAAGCGATAAATTTAATGAGGCACGAGGGAGACAAAGAATTTTTAAGAAGCGTTAAGGACAAAATATAAAAAATGGAGGATAAAATAGTGTTGCAAGTTGGAGTTAAAGTTTTGCTTAAAAATAAAGACGGCCGATATCTGTTATTGCGCAGATCTCTAGAAAAATATCCTGAAGTTCCAAATAGGTGGGATATAGCTGGCGGCAGAATTGATCCTGGCACAACTCTGCTTGAGAATCTGAAGCGAGAAGTTATAGAGGAAACCAGTTTGGAATTAAAAGGAGCGCCGAGATTGGTGGCTGCCCAGGATATTTTGAGGATAAAAGGGCGCCACGTTGTTCGGCTTACATACATAGGCGAGGCCGAGGGAGAGCCGCGCCTTGATGGAGAGGAGCATGATATGTATAAATGGGTGACTATTCCGGAAATTGGCGAATTGACCGGCGTTGATATTTATTTTAAAGAATTATTAGATAATAAAGTTATACAATAAATTTTGTAACTGATTATGCCGGCTAAAAAAATAAGCATAGACGAGGCGAAGAAAGACAAACTGTTTTATTTTGTCACCAATGTTTTAGTGTACAAAGATGGAAAGTGTTTAATATTAAAACGGCACGAACGCGAGAAAGTGCACCCGGGCAAATGGGGCACGCCTGGCGGCAAGCTTGAGTGGGATGATTTTCCACTAAAGCCGGATGGCGAAGTTTATAACGATGTCTGGCAGTTCCATAAAGCGGTTGAGGATTTATGCAGGCGCGAGGTACGCGAGGAAGCTGGTTTGGAGATTGGAGATGAGTTTGCATATATTGATTCTACAGTTTTTGTGCGGCCCGATGGCATTCCGGTGGTGCTAATAAAACTAGGTTGTAAGTACAAGGGTGGGGAGGTGAAACTTGAAGAAGACGCCTTTACAGACTACGCGTGGGTGGACGCGGAGGAGATTAAGAAGTATGATTGCGTGATTAACGTACCGGAAGAAATTGCAAAAACCATAAAACTTTTTGGTAAATATCATGGCTAAAAATAAACCACTCCCACCGCTTTCGGGAAAAGCAAAGCAGATAAAAGTAGGAGGCGTATATGAGCATTTTAAAGGTGATAATTATCGCGTAATCGGCGTGGGCCGCGATAGCGAGGATTTACATGAAGTTGTTATCTATCAAGGGGAATATGAAGGTAAGCCTATTTTTGTACGTGCAGTCGAGATGTTTTTAGACAACGTTCAAAAACCTGATTACCAAGGCCCAAGGTTTCAGCTTATAGAATAAAAACCCTCTAATCGTAGAGGGTTAGTAGGGCGTGAATTCTATTTTTTGGAATCCAGAAGCGCTTTCTTTGTAGTGTACTGTAGCGCGGAATCTCTCGCCGCGGATTGCTTTTGGAAACCATTTGCGGTCTGATTCGAGCATTTGATCCAGAGGCAGTGTGCTTACGCTTACCCATTGCGGGATCATTTCGCTTGTCTCTTTTGGGCGTCCGCGGAACTTATCGGTCCAAAAAATATGAACCTTGAAATCTGGCTCGCCGCTTGCGAAAAACGTTATCACCGCGATTTCGTTTAAGGTGCTCGGTATAAGATGAATGCCTAGTTCTTCTCTTGCTTCTCTTACAACACAGTGTAGAAGAGTTTCACCGGGTTCAACCTTGCCTCCCGGACCGTTTAGTGTTTTTGCGCCAATTTCGCCCTTTTTCTTGTAACCGAGCAGCACCTTGCCGTCTCTTACTATTATTGCGAGTGTTGCGATTTTCATACATCACCTTTAGCGCAGTTGTACTGTTCTATAGTATAGTTATCAGTAATGGATAATCAATACTTGCACGAAGTTGTTATAACTGCGATTGTGGTTAAGGATAACAAATATCTTATTACGCGCAGAGCGGCGACGAAAAAGCGTTTCCCTGGAATGTGGACTGTACCTGGAGGCAAACTTGAAACGGATGACTATATAAATTTGCCGAAAGACACAGAGCACTATTGGTATAACGTTTTGGAGAAGACTTTAAAGCGCGAAGTAAAAGAAGAGGTTGGTGTTGATATTAAAAACATTGAGTATGTAACAAGTTTAGCCCGCGTGCATGAAGATGGTGCGCCGTCGTTGGTTATTTCTTGCATGGCAGACTATGCAGGAGGCGAAATAACACTACAAGAGGGTGAAACCGATAAATACGAGTGGGTGAGTTTAGAAGAAGCTAAAAACTACGAGCTTATTGATGGAATTTATGACGAGCTTGCTATGGCAGATGCTAAACTGCGTGGAGTGAAGAGCGAGTGGAAAAGGAGTTAGCATGGTTTAGTAAAATATTTATCTTTTTTTGGAAGTTTTCTTTGGAGAATTTCTTTGCGGTTTTTGAAACGGTTCGGCGGTTAAATTTAAACCTAGTAAAAGCCTCAATCGCGGCTATTAGGGCCTCTGGGGACTGCTCATCAAAAAGTACTCCGTTTGTGCCGTCTTCAATAATTTCTGTCTGGCCACCTTTGTTGTAGGCAATTACCGGCGTGCCGCAGGCAATAGACTCTGCCGCTGTTAGCCCAAAATCTTCCACTTGCGGAAAAATTGTCGCGCGAGCGCCGCTTATAATTTTGCGCATTTCGTCATCGTGTTTCCCATTGCCGATCAACTTTATATTTGGCGATGTAATAATCTGTTCAACTTTTTCTCTATGCGGGCCGTCGCCCAAGATTATAAGCGGAGTATTAAGTTTGTTGAACGCTTTAACTATTAAGTCAAATTTCTTGTAGTGGAGTATGCGCCCGAAGGCAAGGAAGTATTCGTGTTTGGAAAACGGCAGCTTTTGTACAGGTTCCTCTTTGTCATAATAGAAAGTATTAGTGTCAACCGGCGGGTGAACAACAAAGACATCTCTGCCATAGAATTTGCGCACTTTATCTGCTGTAAATTCAGAGTTTGCCAGTAGCATATTAGGCTTTAACCCCATGCGCTCATCCCAGTTTTTAAGGTAAGAAATTATAGGGTGGGCGGCCTTGATAAGCGATTCATCAAAAAGAGTACCAAGATATTCTTGAGGTTCCCATGCGTAGCGAAGAGGCGAGTGGGTATAGCTTATATGGAACCCACGGCTGTATCTTATGCCTTTTGCCCAGCCTGCAGTGGCAGAAATTATAATATCGTATTTGTCGCCTAAATTTATGCTATTTGCCGCTCCAGGCATTAGCGGTACAAAAAAACGGTGGTTTTTGTGCACCAGAGAGTTGTTTAAAAAGCTGGTTTTTATTGTTTTGCCGGCAAAGTGGCCGTTTTGGGAGCCTGGCTGGTGGAAGAGGGTATAGATTGGCGCTTCAGGGAACATCTCGGAGAGTGCTACAAGCACACGCTCCGCTCCGCCGAATTGATTTAGATAGTCGTGGACTAATGCTACACGCATAGTTATAATTCTATGGTGAAGTACCCTTTTTGGAAACGTGTGGAGGACATTTTGGGCTCTACCTTTGGGATTTTGCTTATTTCGCCCATTTTGCCTTTTATAGTTCTAGCAATAAAACTTGAGTACCCGCGTGAAAAGACACTTGTAAAACTAAAAAGAGTAAGCGAAGGCAAGATAATAGAAGTATATAAATTTAGAAATATGATACCGAATGCGGATAAAATAAAAAAAGATCTATTACATTTAAACGAACGCACAGACGGCCCGTTTTTTAAGATTTCTAGAGATCCACGCGTGACGCGGGTTGGGCGAGTGTTGCGCAAATTTCGCTTAGATGAATTTCCGCAGCTTATAAATGTTTTGCGGGGCGAGCTTGCGCTTGTGGGTCCACGGCCGCATGAGCGCGAGGAGGTTGATGCCTACCCCGCGGAGTATAAAGATATAGCTGAATATAGAGCCGGAGTAACCGGTCTTTCACAAGTTAGCGGCGCATCAAGCCTCGCTTTTATGCGCGAGCTTGAACTGGACAAATTTTATATACAAAACCGTTCTTTATGGATGGATGTTAAAATACTTTTTAGAACCGCCGCGATTTTATTTTTTGACCCAACAGCAGTATGAAAAAACAACCGATAAATAACGTAAGGTATGTAGTAAAAGATGTTTATCATCCGCGGGAGCGCGGGCGTAAATTGCGCAAATCCACAAAAAGCTCCGGATATTTTTCGCGCGCCGGTTGGGTGCCTAATAAATTTAATATAAAACCGCGGCGCCTGCCATTTGGAGTGAGGAGAGTTGCAGCCTTTGGGGCACTCGCCATATTTTTGGCTGTGTTTGCTTATGGAGGTTATCTCTGGAGCTATAAAGACGATGGGATGCGTTCTATTTCTAATATCTATGAGAACTTTAAGTCGGCTGCAGAAAATATGGTGCTCTTGAACACTGATGCAGCGCGGGAATTTTTAGAAAACATAGAAATTGAAGTTAAAGGCATTGATGGCAGAACAAAACTCTTGAACGCGGCGCCTGTTTTAAGCGAAGTTCCACGCGCAGTCGGCAATATTGCGGAGCTCACTACTCTTATGAATTTACTGAATTCCGATGTTGAAAGTTTAAAGACCAATGGCTTCAATATGCTTTTTAGCGAAACCGGCCAAGGAATAACGAGTATTTTAAAGAATACTCAAGCAAATATTGTTAAAATAGAAAATCTCGTAAGAGAGCTTAAAAACGCTGCCTCGAAGTTTGGGCTTGCCTCTACAACCATAGCCGGCGATTATTTAGCGCTTGATGTTAGCCTTACTAGGGGCTCTGATTTCATTAACGGCATCTTAAATCTTTTGGATTCTGGCGAGGATAAGAGATTGATTGTATTTTTTGAAAACCCTTCGGAGATTAGGCCCGGTGGCGGGTTTTTAGGCAGTTATGCAGAATTAGTGCTCGGTGGCGGCAGAGTAAAGCAGATAAATGTAAACGATGTTTATTATCCTGTGCGGTTTTCCGATTTTAAAATTGTGCCGCCTAAGCAGTTGCAAGCTATAGTGGGCAGTTGGAACACACAGGATGCGAATTGGTTTTTTGATTTTGCAATGTCTGCCGAAAAAACCCTTGATTTTTTGGAAGCCTCGGATATTTACGAGGGTAAACATATGGCAGGCGCAGTCGCAATAAATGTAAAAGTCATAGAAGATATATTGCCGCTTATCGGGGAAATAGAGGTGCCAGAATATGGGCTTACACTAACTTCTAAAAACTTTTTGCGCGAGGTACAAGAAGAGGTTGAGGTAGGTAGAGATAAGAAGCCCGGCCAGAACCCCAAAAAGATTTTAAATATTATAACGCCAATTTTAATGGAGCGGCTCTCAAACTTAGATGATAACGACAAATTACAGCTTGCCCAAATTTTTGCAAAGCGCGCTATAAACAAAGATATAAAGTTTTATTTCCGCGACAAAACCCTACAAGATTTCGCAGAAGAATATCTTGTTGCCGGCAGGGTGTTTAAAATACCCACAGGGTTTAGTGGAGATTACTTAGCTGTAGTTAATGCCAACGTTGCGGGAGGGAAAACCGATGTTTTTGTGCGCCAGAGTATTGATTTAACTTCACATATAGATAGTGCTGGTGCAGTTGTAAACAAGCTCTCTATTGAACGTGCACATGAGGGCTATGGTGAGAGAGAATGGTGGTATAGGGCGACCAACCAGAATTACATAAAAGTATTCGCGCCCACCGGCGCCAAGCTAGAGAGTTTGAGCGGCAACACTTCTAAAAATGTAACTCCCTTGGTAGACTATAGCATCGCGGATTATAAGGTTGATGAGGATTTGTCTTATGTGGAAGATACTAGAAGGTTCTTAACAGAGTTTGAAACATCTGAGTTTAAGGAGCTTGGAAAAACTTCTTGGGGAACATGGTTTAGCGTACAGGCAGGGGCAGAGCGCACACTTGAATTGCAATATGTTAACCCTAAGCGCGTGCGCGCTTATGATGGGGCAAAATATATATTTGTGCTAGACAAGCAATCTGGAGTTGAGTCTGAATTTAAGTATTCAATTGCTACACCGGAGGGTTTTGTGTGGGCAGAGTCCGGCACAAGTATATTCGAATATTCTACAAGAGAGATCCCCGCGCGGCTTACAATAGAATTAACTCTAAGAGAAGAATAAGCTTTAATTCACATTGCAGGTGTTATGATCAATCATAACACCACTGTATCAGCACATCATTTATGAATATATGGAGATAAGAAATTTTGTAATCATAGCCCATGTTGACCATGGGAAGAGTACGCTTGCCGATAGGCTTTTGGAGGCGACCCACACCGTTTCAGCGCATAAGATGAAAGCGCAGTATTTAGATGCGCTGGAGCTTGAGCGCGAGCGTGGGATAACCATAAAAATGGCACCGGTAAGAATGAAATATGGCGAATATATTTTGAATTTAATTGATACTCCTGGGCACAGCGACTTTAGTTATGAAGTTTCGCGCTCTTTGGGTGCGGTTGAGGGTGCGGTGCTACTGGTCGATATTACACAAGGCGCGCAGGCTCAAACCCTTGCAAATTTAGACTCTGCCCGGCGCGCAGGCTTAAAAATAATAGGCGCGATAAATAAAATTGATTTAAACCCGGCGGGTGCGGATACTGCTTCCGAGGAACTCGCCTCGCTTTTGGGCTGTAAAAAAGAAGAAATTCATCGTGTTTCAGGCAAAACCGGCGAGGGTGTGGAAGGCCTTTTACAAGATATTGCGCGTAGAGTTCCTGGGCCTAAAATCGGGGGTGAGGAAAAATCTGCGCTTATTTTTAGCTCTACTTATAATAACCATAAAGGTGTTATTGCGTATGTTCGGGTTTTCGGCGGCAAGTTTAAGGCGGGTGAAAATGTGAAGCTTTTGGGAGTTAACGAGTCTTTTAAGATAAAAGAAGTTGGCTACTTTACGCCAGAATTTAAACCAGCCGACGCATTAGAGAACGGTGAGATAGGGTATATTGCAACTGGAATAAAAGATCCCGATATTATCAAAATAGGTGACACTGTTGGTTCAGATGGCGGGACGCCTCTGTCTGGTTTTAAAATTCCCCAGCCGGTTGTCTTTGTATCTATCTATCCAGACGAGAGTGATGACTATGACGATTTGAAGTTTGCTTTTGGCAAGTTACGGCTTGGTGATTCTTCTTTAAGTTTTGCGCCGGATTTTAACGAAGTATTGGGGCGAGGCTTTAAATGCGGCTTTTTGGGCAAACTGCATATGGAAATAACAATACAAAGATTAGAACGTGAGTTTGGCTTAAAAACTGTAAACAGTTTTCCGTCGGTTGCATATTTGGTTAAAACAAAAGATAAGGGGGAGTTTATTGCCGAGACTCCGCAAGATTTTCCTGCAGACTATTTAGAGGCTAAAGAGCCGATGGCGAATTTAGAGGTTTTGATCCCTGGGGAATATCTAGGCGCGTTTCTGGGGCTCAAAAATGAGTTTAAGTTGGAGAATATTACAACCGACAATTACTTGCATAAAATAAAAGTGCGCGCGGCTCTTCCGCTCTCCGAGCTTATTGCGGATTTTGACGACAGGTTAAAATCTATATCTTCTGGGTTTGCATCTTTTAGCTACGAGATAACTGATTTTCGCAGTGCAGACTTAAGAAAGTTAGATGTGCTTGTCGCCGGTGAACCTTTGGCGGGGCTCTCCAGAATTGTGCACAAAGAAGATGTTGAATCGGTTGGCCGCAATCTTGTTGTAAGGCTAAAAGACCTTTTACCGAAGGTGCAGTTTACGCAGGCCTTGCAGGCAATTGTGGGTGGCAAAATTATAGCGCGCGAAACTATACCGGCTCTACAAAAACGGCTTGGTTATTTTGGCAAAACCGGAGGAGACAGAACCCGCAAAATGAAACTCTGGAAGAAACAAAAAGAGGGTAAGGCGCGGCTAAAGGAGAGGGGGAGGGTGAGTGTACCCGCCGAGGCATTTAAGGAGCTTTTGAAAAAGTAACCCTAGCCTTCACCAAACCCACAGTATCTCGAGTCACCGGCGTAAAATTCCCGACTGTTTTTTCGCCTTTTTCTCGCCTCGTCAGGCTCCGAAGATGACTCTCGACACAATGGGTTTGGTTCGCCTAAATATTGTTTGGGATTTATAATGTAACTATGCGCATAGTGGTCTATATAGTATTCGGTGCTGTAAGCGCCATAATTCTCTACCACCTCTATGGCGCTAATTTAGAGAGGTTGGAGCTAAAAGAGAGATACTCTGCTTCAATGGAGGAGTTGGGTGAGTTAAAGACTGATATAGAGGGCCTAGAGAGTGACATTGAATACTACTCTGACCCGCGCAATCTTGAAAAAGAGATGCGTGCGAGGTTTAATTACAGAGCTCCAAATGAAAAGACTATTATAGTTGTGCCGGAGGAGAGTAACGACGCAACAGAGTAACGAGGTAACTAAGTAACAATGTAACTGCGAGTGTAGTACAGTGGCAGTACGCGACCTTCCCAAGGTTGAGACGAGGGTTCGATTCCCTTCACTCGCTCAAATGTTATAATATTTGTATGGATGGCAAGACTAAAGAATTTATAGATGCGGCGCTTACAGACAAGCCAACGTCTTTTAAAGACAGTTTACTGCGCAGGCCTGTTAGTCTTGGGAATATAGCAGACGCGTTTCGGATTGGTTTGCGGTCTATTTTTAAAAAGTCTAAAAAAACTACGGAGCAGGTTCCTCCACAGGAGCAGACTCCTCCGCAGGAGCAACAACCTCCGCAGGTAAAGTAATGCCAAGCTTCGGCGCTATTTTTTCATAACCTTCTGTGTTTAAGTGTATAAGCTCTGCGCGAATTTGCTCTTGGTCTATGCTGAATATTTTGTTGATTCTGTCGGATACAAACCGATATGTTGCATATGTTCCTAATGATATAAATATTGCCAAAAATAGAGTAATAACCCTATACAACCATCTGTTTTTTTCTTTTTGATTATTCATATTTTTAGCGAATATCTTTAACGTAGAGCCTCGCTCTAACTGTGGTTTGCGATAAGGCAGATGCCCACCCGCCGAAGGCTTCGCCCGAGGAAATTGAAAAACTCAATATTGGCGAGAAGAATTGCAGCTCTTCAATTTCTTTTAATAGGCTGGTTAGAGATGTTATGTTCATAGTTTCGTTTAGCGCATATTCGGTGTATGCCAGGCGCACTCCGCTTTCGCCGGGGTCATCAAGCGGAATCGGCTGCGAGAAGCGCGGAGTTTGTATTATTCCATATTTTCTTGTAATGGAGTCTAACACGACCAGAAAGTCTAGAATATTTTCTGATGATGGTACGGAATCTTCCAGTTTTGCATAATTTTCTTCGCCTATTTTTGCAAGCGCATCGCGGTGCTCTTGCTCGTTTTCTGCGCGGCTAATTTGTATTTCTTGGTTAGTCTTCTGCGATTGAATATCTGCGCTGATTTTGTTTATCTGCCAACCGGATATTCCTATTACAATACCGGAGACAATAAGCGCTATAAGCGGTTTTATTGCATATCTTGGTATTTTAGGAATATTTAGCTTTTGCATGATTATTTAGTATAAAGTTTGCGGGTTTTTAACTTTAAACCTTACGTTGAATGGAATGTTTGTGCGCAGTTCCAGATTTTGTATCGGTATCTCAACTTCCGTTGCAAACTCGGATTCTTCTAGGGTTTTTCTAAACTCGCTTAATATTTCTCTTGTAGATGCTTTGCCCTCTAAAACTAGAGTTTCTGTAGGATTGCCGATTGTAAGTTTGGTAATAGTTATACCGGCTGGCAGTGCGGCGCGGAGAGTTTCTAAAAACCTGCTCCAGCGAGGGCTAGTGGAGTCAATCTCTGCGAGTTGGCCAGTTAGGCTGTTAAACGCCAAAACCCTTTTTTCTAGGGCAATGTTTTCTACACTTCTTTCTTGGATAATTGCCAAAGTTTCTGTTTTTACGCCTTCTTGTATTATGGCAAGAAGCGCCCACGAACCCAAGAAAACAGCGCTAAATATTATTGAAACTCCGGTTATTACGTTTGATACAAGCCTTATAAAGGCGAGCCTTTTTTGCTCTTCGTAGGCAGTTTCTGTGCCCACTGCCATAAGACTGATTAACTCGTCGTCGCTGCGGGGGATTAAGCCGCGGAGAGCCGCGCCGAGGGCCCCGAGCCATTCTTTTGCTTTGCCTGTCAGTCTTTGGTCGGCGGCGAATTTTTCCGGGAGTTTTAAGTTTTCTGCAGAAATTGTCGCCGAGAACAGCATTTTTGTGGATTCGCTGAAGTCTGAGAATCTTTTTATTGCCGAATTCAATTCATCTGCGGACAGGTTTGCCGGCAAAATGTGCGCAAATTTAACAGATTTGTGTTGTATAACAGCAAAAGTTTGAGTTGTTTTGTCGGGTAAAATAACAAGTGTTGGCGCATCTGTGCCGATCTCTGCAACGCGCGCGGCTGCAAGCACCCGCGGTTCCATGGCTATTATTTTTAGCTTTGCGTTTGTTATCGCTTTTATGTATGCGTTTGCGTGGTTCTTGCGGATTAATGCGAGTAATAGCTCGTTTGTGTTTTTTCCCTCAACGCGTTCCCAGTCAATATATGCGTCTTCTGGCGGAACCGGCAAATTAAAACCCGATGCTGTTGCCATTGCCTCTTGCAGTTTGCCTCTAGTAATGCTTGCTGGGAATGTAAAAGTTCTAAAATATACTTTTGCCTCTGGTATAGAGACTATTACGTTTGCAGGGCGGGCGGAAAGCTTTTCTAAAACTTTATTTATTGCCTCGGTTAGCTTTTCAGGCTGTTTTAGTTCGCCGTCTGCGACTATGTCTTCTTGTAGCGGCTCTTCTGCGAGTTCTTTTATAAAAAGTTTGCCGCTCTTGTCGCGTGCGAGCCAGGCAAGCCGCACCGCGTCGTCTGCAATATCTAGTCCGGCAATCGCTTCTTCAATTGTCAGGAGTTTTACTATCTCACTCATTAACATTAATTCTACACTATTTTACTCTGTGCGGTTATTAACATTCTTACCTAAGTCTTAGAGTCGTTTTATGCTATAATTTTCTCGTTAAATTAGAAATGCAAAATTCAACCAAAAAAGGGTTCACATTGCTTGAGCTCTTGATTGTTATTACCATAATTTCCATTCTCTCGGTTATTTTGATTATTGCGTTAAACCCTGCGGAAACTCTTCGCAAAGCCCGCGATGTTCAGCGAATATCTGATTTAGCATCTCTCAAAAACGTGATCGCTATTTATATAACTGAGAATGGCGGAGACAATAGTTTTCCTGCTTTAGATGGTGATCAGACAAATGATGACAATGCTGATTGTGAGGGTGGTGGTGGGACTGAAAGGGTCTGGCTCAGTGCGGATGGAAATGCAACCCCTGATACAAGTATATATGCAAATACGGCCGTTTATACTGACGGTGATAACGGTGATTTCGCAGTTGATGGCACGGGTTGGATTCCGGTTGATTTCGAGGCTCTTACTGGCGGTTCACCTATCTCTGGTTTGCCTATTGACCCATCAAATAGCAACGAAGTTACTCTTGGTACTGCAGTTAGCGACACTACGTTGGTATATACTTATGTTTGTAGTGACGCAAATACTACATTTGAAATAAATGCAGTTCTTGAAAGTGCTGATTTCGTCAATGGTGGTCCTAATGATAAAGAAGGAAGAGACGGTGGTAATAATGACAATTTATATGAGGTTGGCACAGAGTTGGATATTGTAAACAGCCGATAGTGGTTGACTTTATTTTAGGTCCGTTTGCGATTTGGAGTAGTTAGATTTTTTGTTTTCGGGTCTGTGTTAGTATGTTAGTTGCTATTATTGGGCACAATCAAACCCTAACGGGTTTCTAGCTTTTGTAATATGTAATATAATTCTAGGCAATGAATTCTTTAACCAAATATATCTTGGTTAGTGCAGCCAGTTTGTTAGCTATAATTACTCTTAGTATTTTTGTCTTTAATCTTTTCACAGAACAAGATAATAAAGCGGATTCCACAAAAAATCATAACTTTATTAGGAATGAGTCTAATATCGAGACTATTTCTACTCCAGTAGAAAAAACAGATGGTTTAACTTTAGAAGAAGCGTTTAATCAAACTAACTTAGGAAGTAGGATGTCTTCTAGAGCTTGCTCGAGAGATCTGAATAAAGTAATATATTGTGTTCTTCCTAGGGAAGTAGGTAAGCATTCAGTATCAAACATACTACTTTTGAGGTCAGATAATGATGGTAAGGATTGGTCAGAAGAAATCGTACCCACTGGAATTTATAGTACCAACACTTTACCGGCTATAACAATTGACTCGCAAAATAATATTCATATAGTCTGGATTGGTATAGATTTAACTGGATACCTAGATAAACAGGTATTTACTATCGAGTGGTACGAGGCTCTTCACAAAAGATTCAACCTTTTGCATATAACTAAAACCAACTCTAACTGGGGGAATGTATACAAACTAGGTGATAGCGGTGGGGATATTAACCCATCGATAGCGTTAGACTCAAGAAATGCTATCCATGTTGTTTGGTTTAATACTTTAAATAGAACTCTATTATACAGAAAATTATCTGCAGGGGTTTGGGGTGCTACAGGGGTGTTGGCTTCTAATATAAATTTTCCTAGAAAAACCGCTACTTTAGCTGTCGATTTACAAAATAATATTCATGTTGTTTGGGCAGATGATGATATTTATTATAAAGAAATTAGGGATGGTATTTTGGAAGAAACAGTTGATATAGATACAAGGCCCGAAATATATATAGAGGTCCCCTCGCTGTTTGTAGGGGCGTTTGGGGATTTTAATCCCTCAATTGCAATAGATTCGCAAAATAATATACACATTGTTTGGATATCTAGTGGTCTTCTTGAAGGCAGACAAGCGCCGCAAGAAGATGTAATTATGTATCAAAAGAAAGATAAGAATGGGTGGCTTGAACAACCCATAAATGTGGCCTATGGGTGGGATAATCCCCAAGGCAAACCTTTGATTTGCTTGGATTCTAGAGATAATATTTACATAAGTTGGTATTCTTACGACATATATAATCGTGGCCCACTTAGGGGTGGCACTTCGCCGCGAATAGTTTCTGATGAATTTATAACATTACCATTAAAGCAAAAAATTCCTATATCTACTTGTAGTATTTGGCCTCAAAAAGATGGCGTTTCAGCCAATATTCCTAACTACGGCTATGAGATTTTGGAAACGGAAAATGGCATCCCTTCTGTTTTTATAGGAACCGAATCAGTGCAGTTACCAGAGTATGTGGATAAAGCCGGAGGATAGCAGGGTTGCACAGAGAGTATAATAAGAACATGAAAAAATATTTACTCATAATCCTTCCGGTTTTGGTTTTTGTGTTTGGGGTGAATAGTCTATGATTGAATTTATATTAGGTCCGTTTGCGGTTTGGGCACCATATGTTTTTTTGTTTGGAGCGCTTGCATCGGCTGTGTTTTTTTACATTAAAAAATTTTCTGCAAAGTGGTATTGGGTTTTAGTTTGGGCAACGCTTGGGTTTAAGGCACTTTTTGCAGCGTTCTTATCTTGGGGGCAATATTTTGTGTGGCTACGCGGCGGGGAGTTTACACAGACGTTTTTAAACACGCCGCTTAGTGCTGATACGCCCGACACCGTGCTTACTTTTGTAACCAAGCTTTTTCGCCCGCTTTTCGAAACAGAAAAAGGATATTTTCTTTTTTACGCTTATAGTAGATTCTGGATAAATCTAATTGTTCTTATTGTTGCCGCTATCGGCTTTTGGCTGTTCTTAAAAATGCTTAAAAAATACAGAGCCAGATTTTTTGACACAGGCGAGGTAGAGCTAGGGTTCTTGATGGCATTAGTCGCAGGTTGGCCGGGATTTTTGGTTTTTGTGCCGCTTGTGTTTTTGGCGGTGGTGTTTGTATCAATATTCCGCGGAATATTCCTTAAAGAGGCATATACAACGCTGGGATGGCCAATGCTCTTAGCCGCACTTCTTACCTTAATTTGGGGAAGTAGCTTAATAGACTTGCTGAATTTGGGAGTTTTCCGCATATAGAATGCTATAATTTAATATATGCTTCACTTGGCTCCAGAAAAGTTAAAAAAGCTGCTTACCGAGTCTGGTGTTGTTGAAGATGCAAACTTTTCTTCCGCAGAAAAAGAGGCGCAAACGCAAGGTAGAGATGTGGCGAGTGTCTTAATATCCAACGGCGCAATTCCAGAACATTATTTTACCGAGCTTATAGCAAAGTATGCCAGTGTGCCTATTGTCGGTTTGGTGGGCGTAAAGATTCCATCAACAACCTTAGAGCTAATACCGGAGACCTATGCGTACTCCAAAAATGTGGCGGCGTTTGAATATAAAAAAGGAGACTTCGTAAAAGTTGCGATGCTGGACCCATTTGATTACGAAACGCTGGAGTTTTTAAGGGTACACATCGGTCTTAAGGTAATTCCGCATGTTACAACCAAAAGCGGTTTGCAAAACGCACTTAAGCAATATAAAGAAAAGCTGGGTAAAGAATTTAGCGAGATTATAAAAGAAAGCGTTGAGAAATCTATGTCGCTAACTGGCGAAGCAGACTTGGCTAAGGTTGCAGAAGCAGTGCCAGTGGTCTCGACACTCAAGAGCATAATTGAATACGCTATCAGCTTAAACTCTTCTGATATTCACTTTGAGCCATTTGATAAAAATTTGGTTGTGCGTTTTAGAATAGACGGGGTGCTTCGCGAGATTTTTGATTTGCCAAAAGCCATAGAGCCAACAATAGTGGCGCGCATAAAAATACTTGCTAATTTACAGATAGATGAGCACCGCGTACCGCAGGACGGCAGGTTTAAGTTTGATGTGGGCGGCAAAGAGGCTGTTGATATTCGCGTTAGCATTATTCCGGTTCTCTATGGCGAAAAGGCAGAGATGAGGCTTTTGCGTAGTTCTTCTAGGCCGATTTCTTTAGAAGACTTGGGGTTGTCGTCCAAGGCAGTGCTAATTGTACGCGATGAGATTCAAAAACCGCACGGAATGATTTTGTCTACCGGCCCAACCGGCAGCGGTAAAACTACAACGCTCTATGCTATTTTGCATATATTAAACACGTCGAAGGTAAATATTACTACAATTGAAGACCCTATTGAGTACGAAGTGCCGGGTATAAACCAAATACAAGTTAACCCCAAAGCAAAAGTAACATTTAGCACGGGGCTGCGCTCTATTTTGCGGCAAGACCCGAATATTATAATGGTGGGTGAAATTCGCGATTCAGAGACTGTGGCAATAGCGATACAATCGGCATTAACGGGCCACTTGATGCTATCCAGCTTACACACAAACGATGCGCCTGCTGCAATTCCGCGGCTTATAGACATGGGGGCGGCACCGTTTTTGCTTGCATCCACTATAAATTTGGTTATAGCACAGCGGCTTGTGCGCAAAATTTGCGACACTTGCATCGGCTCATTTGGAACAACACAGCAAATAAAGCGTCTGATAGAGATACAATTAGAGCTTACCGGCCACAAATATGACGAAAGCGTTATTCCAAAAACTTTGTATAAAGGAGCCGGTTGCAATGCATGCGGAGACACGGGGTATAGAGGGCTAATTGGCGTTTTTGAAGTGTTTAGAGTAACCGATGTTATCCGCCAGCTTATGTTAAAGAGCGCCTCCGCTGGAGAACTGAAGAAAGAAGCAATAAAAGAAGGAATGGTTACGCTTTTTGAAGATGGACTGGAAAAAGCAAAGGCCGGAGTAACAACAATAGAAGAAGTTCTCCGCGTTATGCAAGAATAATATGTTATTTACTTACGAAGCGTTTAATGTAAATGGGCAGACTGTTAGGGGCGAGATAGATGCCAAGTCGGAAAAAGACGTGGTTTTGTATTTGGAAGGGCGCGGGCTAATTCCATCGCGCGTACACCCAAAACATAAAGCAGAAAAGAAAGGAGTTCTGTCCACTCAATTTTTTGCAAAAATCAGCGAAACAGACAAGATATTTTTGGTGCGCAATCTTGCAACAGCAATAAAAGCGGGTTTGAGCTTAAACGACGCGTTGGAAATTGTATTACAAGACACAAAAAAGGGGCTTATGCGCGATGTGCTAACTCATGTGCGCGACAGCGTGCGCGAGGGCCACACCTTATCTGATTCTTTTATGCCGTATAAAGATTTATTCCCGGGCATTTTTATAGGACTTTTGCGTGCGGGGGAATCCGGCAGCCAGCTAGACAAGGTTTTGGAGGAGCTATCAAGGCACATGGTTAAGGAATACTCGCTTATTAAGAAAATTAAGTCTGCTATGGTCTACCCGATACTTTTGCTAACGGTTGGTTTTGCGGTGGTTGTGTTTCTTTTAACTTTTGTCTTGCCGCGCCTGACTGGTACATTCCAACTCTCCGGCGTGGAATTGCCGCTTATAACCCGTGTTTTGGTTGTTATAAGCGATACTTTAAGCGGTAATCCGATTGTTACCACGTTGGTTTTTTTGGGGCTTACGTCGGGAATATTTTTAGGTGCAAGAACGAGAGCCGGCAAAAAAATCCGCAACAAGATTTTTATGAAGACTCCGGTGGTCAATGACTTAATACGTAAGGTTGCACTGGTGCGGTTTACGCGCACACTAGGCAGCTTAATAACGGGCGCGACTCCAATACTTGAAGCATTGCAAACTTCTGCTGGCGCGGTCGCAAACGATGAGTATAAAGAGGCGATTTTGGACTCTGCGGGCAAAGTGCAGGTCGGAGTCACTTTATCTAAAGCGATGAAGAATTATCCGGAGCTTTTCCCACTACTATTAACTAATTTGGTGGCGGTGGGTGAGAAAACCGGCAGTTTGGAGTATGTGCTTGCGACTTTCTCTAATTTCTACGAAGAAGAAGTTGATACAAAACTAAAAGATCTAACAACACTCTTTGAGCCGATACTTTTAATGATTATGGGCCTTATTGTCGGTGGAATTGCAGTTGCGGTACTGTTGCCTATTTACCAATTAGTAGGACGCTTTACATGATAAGAGATAAGAATGCCTTCACACTTATTGAGGCGGTTATTGTTATAGGAATACTTTCTGTGTTATTAGCAATTCTCGCCCCTACGCTTGTTGGCACATTTAAAGAGAGTGATATCGATTCCGCAGTTACCACAATTATTTCAGATATAAGAATTGCGCAGGCAAATTCTACTTCTGGAAAAGATGAAGCCCAGTGGGGAGTATGTTTTCAAAATTCTACAGATGATAGATATTTTATACTTTCACCCCCAGATGATTGCCCTGTAAGCGGAGACCCGACCCCCAGCAGTATTATCAAAACAGAAGTTTTTTTGAAAGAAGGTATGGCATTTACTTCGCCCGCGAGCGGGGCTTCTACGCTTATTTCTTTTTCACGCATAAGGGGAGAAATAACTGCAAATACAACCATTACTATTACTTTGCGCGGTTTAACCAGAACGATTAATATTGATAAAAGCGGACTAATTTATTGCAGTGATTGTTAATTTGCTAAAATAAAAATATGAATCGTAGAGGCCAGTTACTTCTGGAAATTTTAATTGCTATTGCGGTTGGAGCTGTGGTTTTATCGCTTGGTGCGGGGCTTATTTATGTAAGCTTGAACGGCGCAATAGTTTCTGTGGAGCGCAACGTTGCCTTAGGAATTGCGGATTTTATGATAGAGAGCATACGCACTGCCGCGTATGAAAATTGGAACACAATTGATGCCCCGCCGTTGGATTCAACCGGCGACTTTGGCGGCGCAAAGGGCAGTGGCATAAAGTATTACCCCCAGAGAATATATGACAATGGTTATGCTTCTATTATTTTGGACGAAAGCGCGACAGCCTCAAGTGACAGGTGGGACACAACAGACACTATAAACGCGACTTCTTCAATCGGCAACGTTACTTTTTTAGCTTTAGACGACGGCTCTGCGTGGGTTAGTCGCGCGCCGAGCTCTTATGAGAGCGATGGCGACATACTTGAAACCCGCCATAATTGGGAAATTATACGTAACCCTGGTGGTTCGCTTAATTTTGTAACTGTTTTAGAAGAGCACGATGATGCAAACCCAAGTAATAATACTTATTATGGGTTGTTTGTGGGTGATGGTGAAATCGCACAGCTGTGGAATGATTCTAACAGAACCATGACATCACTAGACGTTGATGCAGTGCTTACTCCAAATTTAAGGAGTGCGGCCGGGTATGATGATGGAGTTATTGTTGCAGGCGGAGGTTCCGGGGCAACAACGAAGATTTGGGAAACTACAGATATATTTGCATCTACACCTGTATTTACGGCGTGGGCCTCTTCGGAGCTTTTATCCGGTACTGTTAATTCCGCTACGCCAAATGGCATAGCGCCGTCAAGCACCATTTGGGTTGTCGGATCTTCTGGCCTTGTTGCAAGGATAAGCTCCACTCTTGTTGTTGATGATTGTACCGATGACCTTGCGAATGTAAATTTTAATAGTGTTTCGGCATCTACATCTACAAATGTTTGGGTTGTGGGCGACAGCGGCAATGTTTGGCAAAATAAGTCTTCTACAGGTTGTAGTGTTAATAGCAATAACTGGGTTGATCGTTCAGCTACTAGTCCGACAGATAAATGGGGAAGCAATACCAATATACTTAGTGTTAGAGCATCCAGTACTGGTTCGGCAATTATTGCGGGAGATAACGGGGAAGTTTGGGCCTATGACGGTTCTAGTTGGACGCAAATTTGTGGCAATGGATATAACGACGACGAAGACCACGCTAATTTTAGAGACTGCGACGAAACTTACACAAACACCGTAAGATGGGGGACTGCCAATATGCGGGTATCGGAAAGCTATTCATCGCAAATTTGGATTGTTGGCTCCGGGGGTAAGGTATTTAAACAAAGTTCGCAAAGGGTGGAAATTAGAACAGGCGAGGGTACTGTTGATGACTACGCATACTATTTTTATATAGCAAATATTTGCCGAGATGATCCAGATGTAGGCGACCCTGATTTAATTAATGGTTTTATAACTGGGTTTACCGACAGTGACGGAGCCGATGAGACGTGCGTAGAGAGCACCGGCACTTATGACCCCACAACACTTTCTATAGCCGCAGAGGTTACCTGGCCAAGAGGTGGTGTTTCTAAAATTGATTATATAACAAGGTGGCCAGGCTTTGCGTGCACTTTCGTGGCTGTACCGACTGCCGAAACTACCAGTACAACGCGCGCTTGCCCCCGGGTAGCGATTAACGATATTCTTTTTGATACAAGTAGCTCTAGTTTTAAATTACTTCCTCTAATTGGGAACGCTATACTTACTTCTCCTGTAATTGATTTGATGGGGCTTCGCCAGAATGATGCCGCCGATAATGGTGTGTTTTTACACTCATTTTTATGGGAAGGCACCGAGCCTTCTGGATCAAGCGTAAGATTTATATTTGCAACATCAGATTGTACAAATGGCGCAACTAACCCACCAACATGCAACAGTGGTTCTTGGACTAATTATGATGGAGGCGAAACCTCGTGCGCTTCTGGTGATTTTATTAGCAACTATAAAGATATTAACTCAGGTACGGTTTCGGCTGTTACCGGATGTTCAAACCAGTTTGGAACAAAAAGATATTTAAGAATTCAAATGAATTTAACGCGAACTGACCCTATACTTGGCACAAGCCCAGAAGTAACCGAGTTTAAGCTTTATTTTTTACCCTAAAGATTATCCACAGATTATAGTCTGTAGAGTTTAGTATAATAAATAATATGCATCAAAAAGGTGCTCACAAGAGGAGAAACGGGTTTAGCTTGATGGAATTGCTTGTTTATGTAGTTGTTTTGTCTGTTGTAGGTCTTGTTGTAGGTGGCACTATAGTTTCGCTTATACAGGGTGGTGGGCGAATTGAAGCAAGAGGAGAGGTGGCATCAAATATTCGATTTGTTGCAGAAAAAATTAAGCAAGACCTTAAAAATGCCACAAATATTTATTCTCCTTCTGCACAGAGTTCTTCAACTACCTTGGATATAGACACTCTTGTAACAACAACTGCTTCTTCAAACCCTTTTATTAAGAACGCTTATGCGGAGTGTATCGGAACTTTTAGGCTTTTTTGCATACAAGGTGGTGGCCTTGGTGGGGGAGGCGGTGGAGATGGAGGCGGTTCTACGCCTCAATCTGGTCCCGCTACAAATACAGAGAGGGTAACGTATGGTTTAAATTCTAGCACTGGTGCTATAGAGCGCACCGTAGATAGCGTGGTAGAGCGCCTTACATCAGATTCTGTTGTTGTTAGTGCAGTTAGTTTTGAATGGGTGCAGAGTATAAACCCAATTACTAGGCGCGCTGTTGTCTCTATTAGAACAATATTAAGCGTGCGATATGATACAGATGTGGTTGCCAACCAGTATTCAGAAGCAAAAACAATGACGTTTCCGTTAGGCTCAATGTTTGGCATATATGTTGGCGGTCCGCAAACTGCCCCGCCACCGGCTCCACCTGGTTTGCCGCCTCCACCGCCGGCTTTTCGCCCTCCGGGCGGAGGAATTATTGAAACTAATCCGGATTTGCCTGGAGGGGGCCTGTTTGAGATATGACGAATCGGGGTGTTGTGTCTTTACCTGTTGTAATAGTGTTGGCTTTTATTACGCTTGCTGTGGGCATTGCTGTAACAGCCATTGGTTTTGGCGAAGTTTCTGTTTCTGCAGAAGATGTTGGGGCATCGGTTGCCTTAACTTATGCAGAGGCCGGCGCTAGGGAAGCATTGCGCAAGATTTCTGTGTCTCCTTTTGATACATTTGCAACCACTACTGATGATTTCCATATTGCTTTCCAAGACAATGGGTGCGACACGGACCCCGGCGCTGATTGCGTAAGGGTTACTATGGAAGATACAGCCGCAAACACAATAGAAATAATCTCAAAAGGGGAGCATACTGTAGGCGGCAGGGCGAATGTTAGAACAGTTAAAGTTACGGTAACGCAATATGCCAGCGCCGACGACTCTTATGTTGAAGAAATAATTTCAAACGCGGTTTGGGAAGACTTTTAAGCTATTCGGGCCTCTTTTTGAATAGAGAAATCAAGAATATTGCCGCTGCGGTTAGTATTATTGTGGGCCCGGTTATAAAACCGAAGTAGGCAGAAATTCCCAAACCCAATATTACAGATACTATAGAGATTCCTATTGATACAAGAACCATTTCTTTAAAGCTGCGGCCTAGGTTTTTACCGACTGCCGCGGGTATTATTATAAGAGAGCCCATTAAGAGCACTCCGAGGAAGTGGATGCCCAGGAGTATAGTTGCCACAAAGGCGATAATAAACATTAGGTTTAGGCGATTTATTCTAACACCGGAGGTTCTTGCAAGTTCCGGTGACAAAATGCTTAAAATCAGCCGTTCACGCATTTTGAGTAGAAAGAGCACTATTACAATTGCAACCGCAATGCCGAATATTGCTTGATTTACCCCGACGTCTTCATTCGAGCCCAAGAGCACTTCTAAAAGATGTTCTTCTTCTGTTAAAAGCGACCCAAGCGCCAAAGATACGGAGAAGACTATGCCTATCATAGCTTCTGTAGATATGCCTGTTTGCTTCTCTAAACCCCAGACAATAAACGCGCCTAAAAAGAGTGTAGCAGCTGCGCCTATTGTTGGGTTTATTCCCAAAATAAGTGCAAATGCAAGGCCTGGCAAGGCGATGTGGGAGATTGGGTCTGAGGCAAGGGCCATTTTGCGCATAATCGCAAACGGCCCCATAAGCCCTGCGGTTATGGCCATTGATGTCGCCAGCGCTATAAACGGTAAACTATTTAGTGTGAATATTTCCATTGTGTATGTGGTGATAAAGTTTGTGGTGGCCTCCAAAGATTTTTTCTAGATTTTCTGCGGTCAGTGTCGCATGCGGTGCGCCGAAGCACACTTGACGCTTGTTTATACAGAGAACTTTGTTTGCTTTTTTATAAACCATATTTATATCGTGCGACACGAGTATTACGGTTAGGTTTTTGCGGTCTTGCAGTTTGTGGAGTGTATCGTATATTTGCTCTTCGCCTGCAGGGTCCATAGAAGCGGTTGGTTCGTCAAACAAAAGCACATTTGGGTTGCCAATTAGCGCAAAGGTTATAAGAGCGCGCTGGAATTGGCCTATTGAAAGTTTCCCCAGAGGCCGGGCGAGATCTAGTTTACTTAAGTTTACAAGATCCAGTAGTTCATCTATATGTTTTTGAGAAATGCCGAATATTTTAGCTTTGGTTTTAAGGAATTCGCCTAGAGTAAAAGGGAGGTCGCGCTCAATGTACAGCCGCTGGGGCACATAGCCTATTTTTACATGACTGTCCCAGTTTATCTCGCCCGAGTAGGGGAGTGTGTTTAAAAGCGCGCGGAATAGCACGGTTTTGCCCGAGCCGTTTGGGCCAATTATGGCGAAACTGTCGCCTTCATTAACCGAAAAATTTATGTTTTCTAGTACATTTATTCCGTTAAACGCAACGGTTAAGTTCTTGACGTCAAGTATATGCATTACTTTGAAAAGTAGATTTTTAAAGTATAATATACTTCTCTGTAATTTGCCAGATTAGTTCAGTGGCAGAACGGTGCTTTCGTAAAGCATAAACGTGAGTTCGATTCTCACATCTGGCTCAAATGGAAAATAATTTACAACATCTAACTGCAGAGTTGGGTAAGAAACTGGATATAGAAGAAAAGCGGGCGAAACTGCGCGATTTGGAATACGAGATAGCCGACCCTTCTTTGTGGCAAGAGAATAAACCGCTTGCAGAGGCGAAAAATAAAGAAGCCGGTATTTTGCGCGATATTATAGAGAGGTTTGAAAATATTGATTCTTTAGAAAAAGTTCGCGAGTTGGAAATCCGCGCGGCGATGCAGGGCAAGTATGACCATCTCTCGGCTACTGTTTCAACATTTCCGGGCGCCGGAGGTGAGGACGCGCGCGATTGGGCCGAAATGTTATTAGAGATGTATGTAAAGTATGCAAAGTCGCGCGGGTGGAAAGTTAAAAGGATAGATGAAGACACAGTGGAATTTGCCGGCCCTTACGCTTATGGGTTTTTAAAGAAGGAGAGCGGCGTACACAGGCTTGTTAGAATATCGCCGTATGACGCTAAAAAACTGCGCCATACTTCTTTTGCGCTCATTGAGGTTGTGCCGGATTTGCCTGAGGTTGATACGTTGATGGACATTCCCCAAGAAGACATTAGGTTGGAGTTTTCGCGCGCAGGCGGCCCCGGTGGACAGAATGTAAATAAGGTAGAAACCGCCGTGCGTGTGGTGCATTTGCCAACAGGCATAGCTGCATCTTCGCGCGTGGAGCGCAGCCAGGCGCAAAACAGAGAGCGTGCAATGGCACTTTTAAAAGCAAGGCTTGTAAAACTTATGGAAGAAAGGCAAAAAAAGGAATACTCGGAGCTTCGTGTTAAAGTAAAGCCCGAGTGGGGCAACCAGATTAGAAATTATGTTATGCACCCATATAAGCTTGTTAAAGACACTCGCACTGGGGTGGAGACAAGTGATGTGGAAGGCGTATTGGAAGGGGATTTGGAAGAGTTTATTGAAGCCGAGCTAAATATTTAGCTGACTCACCAAGGGTTTGGCTCGCTACTCTTTTTTTGCTAGAATTGCTAGAATAAGATATCTGCAATGATTAATTTTCAAAATGTTTCAAAAAGTTATAACAGCCACGAGACGCTAAGGGATATAAATTTTAAGGTTGAACCGAGGGAGTTTGTTTCTATTGTAGGCAGATCTGGTGCGGGCAAATCTACGCTTATAAAACTCTTAATTGCAGAGGAGAAGCCCACTAAAGGCCGCGTTATTTTTGGCCAGTACGATGTGCACCGCATAAAGTCTAAAGACTTGCCCAAGCTTCGCAGGCATATAGGGATTGTTTTTCAAGACTTTAAGCTGTTGCCGAGAAAAAACGTGCACGAGAATATCGCTTTTGCGCTAGAAGTTGCCGGCAGGCCAGAGAATGAGATAAACGACTTGGTTATGGAGGTGTTAGATTTGGTAGGGCTCTCCGGCAAGGAGCGCAACTTTGTGCACGAGCTCTCTGGCGGAGAAATGCAGAGAGTCGCTATCGCAAGGGCAATGGTAAACAGGCCGGACGTAATAATAGCAGACGAGCCAACTGGCAATTTAGACCCAGTAAACACGATGGGCATAATGGAACTTTTGCGTAAAATAAACGATATGGGTACTACCGTGCTACTTGCAACCCACAACAAAGATGTCGTAAACCACCTTAAAAAACGCGTCATAGTTATTGATAACGGCAGGCTTGTAAAAGACGAACAACATAGCAGATACCACTTGTAATGGCAACGAAACTCTATAGGATAATAAAATATGGCATTGTAAACTTTTGGCGGCAGAGACTGATATCTTTAGCGACACTTACCGTAATAGTCTTAGCGATATTGGTTTTTCAGTCCCTTATTTTGTTTAACCACGTTGCCACAAACATTACAGAAACATTAAGGGATAAAATAGACGTAAGCGTTTATTTTAAAACAACTGCACCGGAGGATGATATATTACGCGTTAAGCGTTCGCTTGAAGGCCTTCTAGAAGTAAAAAGCGTGTCTTATGTTGCGCGAGACGAAGCTTTGCAGATTTTTAAAGAAGCGCACAAGAACGATACAGACATTCAAACAGCACTTGAAGAGTTGGACGAAAACCCGCTCTCTGCATCCTTGGAGATAAAAGCGCACAACCCGCGCGAATTTCCTGTCATAGTCTCTTATTTAGAATCTCAAAGCTTAGATGATTTAGTTGATAAAGTAAGCTACAGCGAAAACCAGCTTGTTATTGACCGCTTGGCCTCAATAGTTAATACCAGCCGTGCCGCAGGTATTGCGCTAACCTTAGTGTTATCGCTTGTTGCTGTTATTGTGGCGTTTAACACAATACTTTTGGCAATTTACTCGAGCCGCGAAGAGATAGGGGTTATGCGCCTTGTTGGGGCCTCCAACGCTTTTATAAGGGGCCCATTTATAGTGGAGGGTATAATTTACGGTATTTTAGCCGCAGTTACAGGAGTTCTTTTTATGCTGCCAATTGTCTATTATGTTTCGCCTTATGTTTTGCTTCTTGCTCCAGGTCTATCGCTTTTTGGATATTTTATTTCAAATATATTGGTATTTTTGGGCTTGCAGATTCTTCTTGGGTCCGCAATAGGAGTGGTCTCAAGCACTATAGCAATACGCAGGTATTTGAAGGTTTAGGATTGAGTTAGCTTAGATTCTGCTTCACTTAGGAAGTAGTAGATATGCACTAGTGCGATTAGTAAACTCAATAATACTGGGCCTATTACAAAGCCCATTGGCCCGAATGCAGATATTCCGCCGACTGCGAAGAGCAGTATAAAAAACGGGTGAATTCTAGCACCTTTTCCAACTAAGTGCGGATATAAAAGGTTATCTATTGTTGCAACTGCAAAGAGTGCCCATACCAAAAGGCCAACCGCAGAAATTATGCTGCCTTGCAGGAATAGAAATGCTACTGCAGGTATAGTTATAAAACTTGTGCCTATTGCAGGAATAAGCGCGGCCATTACAACTCCGCTTGCCCAAAGTGTTGGGCTCGGCACGCCGAATATTGTAAAACCTATCCATGCTAGCATGCCCTGGACTAAAGCTATTACTATTGAGCCGCGAATAACGGCATGTATTGCAGAGGTTATCCGCGAGAGTATTTCTTGGTCGTATTTGTCTGCAAGTGGACTAAGTTTTACAACAGCGCGCCTGACTTTATGCCCGTCTTTTAATAGATAGAAGAATGCAAATAGAAACACTACGATATTCACCGCTGTTTTTGCGGCCCCTGATGCAAAACTGCCGAAGTTTTCTAAAAACCAATCAAACGCAGTTCTTACATAACCTTTAAAATTAAAAAAGAATGTTCCTTCGGTTTCAGGCTGGATTCCAAAAAATCTCTCCAGAATATTTGTATTTATAAAGTTTTCTACCTGCGATAGTGCCAGAACCCCCTCAGTTGTGCCTGTAAAATAGTTATACGCGCTTCTTACTTCTTGTATAACCTGTGCGCTGAAAAAACCGGTTGGTATTATTACTATTGCCAAAAACAAGGTTATTGTAATAAGAGAGGCGAGCGATTCCCACCGCACTATTTTTTTGATGCCCTTAAATACCGGATAAAATATCACAGCAGAAACGAGTGCGAATATTAATCCAAAAACGTAGGGCCTAACGGTTACGAAACTTAGACCAAGAGCTATTGCAAGAAGCCCCAGAAAAAAAAGTATTTGAGCTTTATCCCTACTCATTGATGTAAGTATAGCACGTTTTGTTATAATCAAAATGTGGTTAATTTAAATCTAGTTTCTTTTATCCTACGTGCCGGTTTAGGGGTTGTTTTCTTATATGCTGCTATTGATGCATATTTAAACCCCTCTGCGTGGGAGTTTTTTATTCCCGCATTTATCACAAATATCATACCGAGCACAACTGTGTTATTTGCACACTCAATTTTTCAGACCAGTTTAGCTGTTTGGCTATTATCTGGGCGACACACGCGCGGTGCGGCTATCGTTTCTGTAGTCGTTTTAGCCTCTATAGTTGTTTTTAATTTGGGTGAGCTGCAGATTTTATTTCGCGATATAGCAATAATAGCAATGGCCATCGCACTTTACTTCGTAAATACAAGATGAAAGAGTCTATATTAAATTTTCCAGAACAATTTAAGTACAAGCCCGAGGTTACAAATTCTAATAAGCTCCGCGGTTTCAAGAGGATTATTGTTATTGGAATGGGAGGCTCGCATCTGGCAGCAGATTTGTTGAAGATTTATAAACCCGCGTTGGATTTGGTTGTGCACTCAAACTATGGCTTGCCTAAACTGCCAAACGGCGTTTTAGAAGAAAGCATAGTAATTTTAAGCTCATACTCTGGGAATACCGAAGAGGTTTTATCTGCGTTTGAAGAGTGTGTAAAGCAAGAGTTGAATTTTGGAGTTATTGCATCTGGGGGCAAGCTATTAGAGCTTGCAAAAGAACACTCTATACCTTACGTAGAATTGCCCGGGGGAGAGCAGCCTCGTATGGCAGTGGGTTTTGCTCTGCGTGCAACTTTAGCTATTTTGGGCGAAAACGCAGCTCTTAAAGAAAGTGCAAGTCTTGCCGCCAGGCTTTTGCCGCAGTCGCTGGAGGGAGACGGCAAAAAACTTGCGCAGAAAATCAAAGGTTTTGTGCCTGTTATATATTCATCATCTGCAAATTTGCCAATCGCATACAATTGGAAAATTAAGTTCAACGAAACCGGCAAAATTCCTGCGTTTTATAACGTTTTTCCAGAATTAAACCATAACGAAATGAATGGCAACTTCGAGCCCCTTGCGAGTAAGTTTTATTTTATATTCTTAGAAGATAGTGCAGATTATTCCCTTATTAGAACGCGCATGAGAGTCTTGGAGAAAATTTATAAAGAGAAAGGTTTGCAAGTTGGTAAAATAACCCTTCAAGGAAGGGATGTTTGGGAGAAAATATTTAGAAGTCTTATTCTTGCGGATTGGGCGGCGTATTACACTGCGCTTCAATACGACCTAGACCCTCAAGAGGTGCCTTTGGTAGAGGAATTTAAAAGAATTATTGCCGCCGAAGATTAAACTTTACGTTAGCCCAAGTATTATAGAGGCTACTGCGAAGTATACCAAGAGACTTGCTATGTCGCGGAGCACCGTTGCGAATGGTCCGGAGGCGACCGCCGGATCTATCTTAATGCGCAAGAATAAAAGTGGAAGGAAAACCGCTAGCGCCATTGCTACCATAATTGTAAGTATAAAAGATATTCCAAGTATTGCTCCCAATATTTGCGATTGGTGCCAGACTAATGCAAAAGCTGCCATAGCCCCGGCGAGCACGATGGATAGCGCAAGATTCACTAGAAACTCTCTGTAAAGATATTTTTTAACGTTTAGCGCGGGGTTTATCGCCAGGCTTCTTATAAATATTGTTTGCGTTTGCGCACCTACGGCATCCGCTATATAGACTATTGCGGGAATAAACGCTACTAAAAGCGCAAAAGCTTGTAAGGTTTCTTCAAATAATCCAACTATCATTGCGGCTATTATTCCTCCCAAAAGCCCAACTACAAGCCAGGGGAGGCGACGGCGGATATGCGCTGAGGCCGAGGCGCTTACGATGTCTTTTGTAAGATCTGCGAATGTGTGCACGCCGGCGGACCTTAAGAAGGTTTCTGTGTGGTCGGTGTGCAAGATTCTATGTATTTCGTCTGAGGTAACAACTCCTATTAATTTCTCATCTTTCTCCACAATGGGAACGGCTTTTATACTGTGGTGTATTGCGGTGCTTGCTATTCGCTCTCGCGCTGTGCCAATTTTAACTTTTATAGGTTCTTGGGTAATAAAACTCTCAACTTTTCTATCTTTTGGTGAGCGGAATAATTCTTTTATTGATACTGCGCCCAAAAAGCGACGATTTTGGTCTACTACATATATATAGTTTATTGTTTCCAATTCCTTAGCCCGTTTGAAAAGCTCGCGCTCAACATCTGCAAGTGTTGTGCCGCGTACCACGACTGGCACATTTTCCGTAATTTTATAATTCAATCGCATTGCGTTTTATCTTATTGTAGAATATAACATATAAAGATTGCCGGGTCGTCTAATGGTAGGACATGGGCCTTTGAAGCCCAGTATGTAGGTTCGATTCCTACCCCGGCAACACGAACGAAGTGAGTGATGGTGGGGTAGGAATAGGGAAGGGCCGGAAACCGTGTTTAGGTTTCCGTTGAGGAAGGCAGGCGAAGCCGTCGGAAAACCGTGGGTTTCCGAGAATTCCGTACCCCGGCAACAATTATATTATGGGGTTGACATATCTAGCTATAGTGTGCTATACTTGAATTAGTACAGAGAAGAAAATGAATAAAAAACCCCGAGAGCTCCCCGCCGGTAGTGCATCCCATCCCTCCTCCGCCTCTCATCCCGCGCGGTGCCGGCATAAAGCGTCCTGGTGCGGACCTGGCGTCGTACTGATGTGAGGTTTTTGCAAAACCTGGCGGGAGCTCTCGGGCAGACTTTTTTAACTTGGCCCGGCTGTTGCACTAGACCGGGCTTTAACTTTGCTATATAATCTTTAGACTATGAAAAAATATAAAAACCTTATCATTGGTATTGCAGTTGTTGCTGTTATAGGCGGCCTTTTTGTGTGGCCGATTATTAATGATGAGACGCGTGGTATGGCAGCTTTATGGAACGATGCCGATGTTAATTGTATTTCCGGCCACGGTGCGCCGCTGCAGCAGCATATTCACCAGTTGCTTTTAATAACAGTTGACGGAGTTGAAGAAACTATCAATGAAAATTTTGGCATAGTGCGCAGTTGTATGGGCGAGTTGCATGTTCATGGTGCAGAGCCTAACAAAATTCACCTTGAATCACTTGAAAAAAATAAAGAGTTTACGCTTGAACAATTCTTTGTAGTTTATGGTACCGCAATAGAGCGCGAGGGCTACACACTTGAGGCTTTTATAAACGGTGAGCCCTATGAGGGCGTGATCGCAGAGCTAACATTAGAAGACCAACAGTCTATAGAATTGGAATACAGCTCAATAGAATAGCTACTTCACTAAACCCGCAGTATCTCTGGCCACCGGCGTAATCCGCCGGCTGGCGGATTCGCCTTTTTCTCGCGCCGTCGCGCTCCGAAGATGGCCTTCGACACAGACGGGTTTGGTTCGCTTGTATTTTCTTATTCCTTCAGATTCTCTATAATTGCGACTTCCAGCGGAATTAATGGGAAAGGGGAGTAGCGCATTTCGCTATAAGCGCGGATTAGGGATTTTAGTATGGGAATAGTTTTTTCCGACACAAACTTGCTGTGTTTTGTAAGCTCTTTTAGCTCGTCCGCGGTGAGTTCGCGCTTAAATACTTCTGCAAGGTTTGGGTCAAATTTTAGCGCTAGGGTTCTGCGCATGTAGTGTATAAGGTCTTTTGCAAGTTCAACTAAGTTAAAGCCGGATTCCTGGATTTCTGCCAAATACTCAAGAGCCGCCTCTAGGTCGTTCTCCATCATGTAACTAGCAAGGGTTGATGTTCGTATAAAACCAACCTTGCCGATAATGCGTTCGATAGATTCTAGTCGCATATCTGTGCCCATTGAAATTACTTGGTCTAAAAGAGATTCTGCATCGCGCAAACTGCCCTCGGAAGATGTGGCAATCAACTTTAGCGCCTCTTCTTCTACCTGGATTTTTTCGTCTTCAACTATCTTTTGCAGTTTTTCTACTATTATGGGTATTGGAAGCCTCCGAAAGTGCAGGCGCTGGGTGCGTGAAGTTATAGTTGCCGGCAGTTTGTCGTAGTCTGTTGTTGCAAGAATAAAGATTGCGTGTGCAGGCGGCTCTTCTAATGTTTTTAAGAGCGCTGCGGCAGCATCCTTGGTTAGCTGGTGCGCTTCGTCTATTATAAAAACTTTATATTTATAGAGGGTGGGGGAGAGTTTGATGCCTTCTTTAATGTTTCTTATCTCATCTATGCCGCGGTTCGATGCAGCATCAATTTCTACAACGTCTAGTCCCCGCCCTGTTTCTATTTCTTTGCAAGGACGGCACTCGTTGCACGGCTCGCCGTTACGCTTAAATTTCTCGTCTTTACCGCGGGTTTCACAGTTTGCTACTTTTGCGAGTAATCGCGCTACAGTTGTTTTACCTGTGCCCCTTGGGCCGTAGAAAAGGTATGCATGGCTAATTTTGTCCAAACGCGCAGCGTTCTGCAATATCTCCACGGGCAGTGTTTGGCCGATTACATCAGAAAATTTTTGGGGCCTGTATTTGCGGTAAATTGCTAAAGCCATACTGGTATATGTAATTATTATAGCGTAAAATATAACAAATGGCAGGCAGGATTCTCTTAATTTCCGTTTTAGGGATTATAGCCTTTGGAGGCGCATTTTTTTTATTGTCGGGCGAGTATGTTGTTGAATCTGGAGATATTGTTGCTGGTTCTCTCTCTACTGTTACGCCTACCGAAGCCCCAATACCAGAACTGAAGCCACTGCCGCCGCCGGAGCCAGTTGATATTGAGAATCAGAGACCGCTAGCGAACCCTCCAGAAATCATAAAAGCTATATACGCGACAGGCTGGTCTGCGGGGAGTGCTAATAAAATTAACTATTTAATTGATCTTATTAAAACAACCGAACTAAATGCCATAGTAATAGATATAAAGGATTATTCGGGCTATGTCCTCTACGATATAAAAATTCCACAAGTTATAGAATATGATACCCGAAATATACAAATTCCGATGATTAATAAGCTTATCAAGCGATTACATGACGAAGGAATTTATGTTATTGCAAGGCAAACTATATTCCAGGATCCTGCACTTGTGCGCGCACGCCCCGACCTCGCGGTTAAAAATTCTATAACGGGAGAGCCGTGGGAAGATAGAAATAAGATTACTTGGATTGACGCCGCATCCCGTGAGGCGTGGGATTATAATATCGCGATAGTAAAAGATGCCGCTATACGCGGTTTTGATGAGATAAATTTTGATTATATACGCTTCTTGTCGGATGGCGATTTAAGCGTGGCGAAATTTCCGTTTTATAACATAGAAACTACTTATAAGAAAGATGTAATTCGCGATTTTTTTGAATATTTAAGGCAAGAAACGGAGGGTATTAAGATATCTGCAGATTTGTTTGGATTAACTACTGTTGCGTATGACGACTTAGGAATCGGCCAAAAGATTGAATACGCTTATGAAAACTTTGATTTTGTTGCGCCGATGGTTTACCCGTCGCATTATGCTTCGGGGTTTAGGGGTTATGCCCGCCCGGCAGAGTTTCCATACGAGGTTGTGTTTGCCTCAATGGAAGGAGCGTTGCAAAAATTGCTTGCGTGGGAGAATTCGCCAGTACAGAGGCAAACAGATCCGAACTTGCCTCCACCCGAATCAGAAAAGCGTGTGGGTGGAAAATTGCGTCCTTGGCTGCAAGATTTTGATTTGGGCGCAACTTATGATGCGGGTAAAGTAAGGGCGCAAATTAAAGCAACAGAAGAGGCGCTAGGTGAGCACTATGCAGGGTTTATGCTTTGGGACCCACGAAACAATTATACGCGCGAGGCACTACTACCAGAATAATTAAGTTCTAAATTCTAATTTCTAATCAAGATCTAATCAATTAAGACTTAAGTAAATAGAACTTCAATAGAACTTAAAAATTAAAACTTAGAAATTATTATGAATATTTACGAAGTAAAATTACATGAATTTAAGGGTCCGATGGATAAGCTCTTGGAGCTGATCGAGGCCAAAAAGCTTGATATAACCCAAGTCGGTTTAGCAGAGGTTACCGGAGATTTCTTAAATTATATACGGTCGCTAGAAAGTTTGCCGCACAAAGTGCTTGCAGACTTTATTTCTATTGCAGCCAAACTAATACTTATAAAGTCGCACACTCTTTTGCCGGAGCTGACCTTAGGTGAAGATGAACGCGCTGAAATAGGCGAGCTTGAAAAGAGATTGTATATATACAAACAACTAAAAGGCGCCGAGAGAAACATACAAGAGCTTTGGAGTAAAAATATATCTTACGGTCGAGAGTTTATGCTGAATGTCACTCCAGGCGGGTTTTATCTAACCCAAAAGATCAGCCCCGAGATGCTTTTGGAAGCGTTGGGGGCACTTATAAAAAATCTGGAGATTTTTACGCCCAAGCGCGAGACAGAGCGCCTCACGATGATAAGTTTTGAAGAAAAATTAAAAGAGCTTATGGGGAGAATTGAGTCTTTGGTTTCTTCTAGTTTTTCCGATATTGTAAAGGGTAAAGAAAAGTCAGAGATTGTGGTATTATTCTTGGCGCTATTACATCTCTTAAAAGATGGTCTTCTTATGATAGAGCAGGAAGGGCAGTTTGGAGAAATAAAAGTGGCAAAAAACAACAAATAACAAATGGCAGATAACGACCTAACAAAAAAACTGCAAGCGTTGCTCTTTATTTACGGTGAGCCTACAAAAATATCTAAATTAGCAGAGGCCACGGGTGCACCGGAGCAGCAAGTAAAAGAGTCTTTGGAGGGTTTAAAAAGTTCTTTACAAGAGAGCGGAAGCGGCCTGGATTTAATGTTGTCGGAGGACGAGGCTATGCTCACAACAGCAGCCGAAGTGGGGGAGACAGTAAAAGGTGCAATAAAAGAAGAACTGGATTCCCAACTTACGCCTGCAAGCCTTGAGACACTAGCCATAATAGCTTATTTGGGGCCGGTGTCGCGCGCGGTTATTGAATATATACGTGGTGTGAATTCAAGTTTTATGCTGCGTAATTTGATGGTGCGTGGCTTAATTACAAAAGATGGGTCTCACCGTACTCCGGAATACAAGGTTACGTTTGATTTCTTACGGCATATGGGAGTTGATTCTCCAGAGAAATTGCCCCAATATCAAGAGTATAAAGAAAAGGTGCGACAGTTAATGGAAACCAGCAATAATGAGCAAACATAATATTCTGGCTTTAGTTTTTACTGCAGTTGTTTTAGTGTTTGTGGTTATAAACAAAGCTGATACAGGTGCCGGCGTGCCAGTTGCGGCAACAGAAGTGGATTCGGCAGGCTCACCACAAGAGGCGCCGGACAGCCAAGAGTTCTACGCTGCCACGATTGCTTCGCCGCAGTCCGTGGATATTTGGTTTGATGAGCTGAATATTAGCGCGCGTAGTTTAGGTGTTTTTGACTTAAAGGGCGGGGAGTTCGCCCTAAGAGACGAAACCAAACTTTGGCCTATAGCTTCTATTACAAAGCTTATGAGCGCTCTCATAATATACGATTATGTGCCTGCAGGCGCGAAAATTAAGATTTCTGCAGTGGATATTGTCCGCGGAGAGCATGATTACGAGATGTTTTCCGCAGGAGAAGTTTTTACAAGAGACGATTTGTTAAAAGCTATGCTTATGCGTTCTTCTAATACTGCAGCCGAGGCACTTGCAAACTTCAGTGCGGACAGAGCGGATTTTATACAACTTATGAATTCGTATGCAGTGCGTCTTGGCATGAAGAGCACAAGATTTTACGACCCAAGCGGGATATCATCTCAAAATCAATCAAATGTTGAAGATTTATTTAAATTGGTAATGGCTATTTTAACCGAGAAACCGCAGATTTTTGAGATTACCGGTAGAGCAGCGGCGAATGTTACAGAACTTACAACATTAGAAACCAGAGAAATTCTAAATATAATTCCGTTTGCTGGCAGGCCGGACTTTTTTGGAGGTAAAACTGGCACCACGCCTGCCGCGGTAGGTAACTTGGTTGCGGTTTTTGCAGAAAGTGGCGGCGGAAGAGTAATAATTTTACTTGGTACAGAAGACAGGTTTAGAGAAGCAGAATTAATTTTAAACAAATGGTAAGCGAAGTAGTTTTAGAGGCTATTAGGCTTTTGGTTACTGCAATGTTCGCATTTGCGGTTGCACTTTTTGTATCTCCCATTGTTATACGCATTCTAAAACGTTTGAGTTTTGGCAAGCAAATTCGCACCGAAGAGTCTGCACCAATAATGGCCGGTTTACATAAAAAGAAAGAAGGTACGCCGACCATGGGCGGGGTTGTAATTTGGGGCACCGTGCTTGCGATTGCTTTCGGGCTTTTATTTACAGATTTTAATTTTATAGATAGGTCGGAAACTTACCTGCCGCTCGCCGCACTTGTAATTGCCGCTTTTTTGGGCCTAATTGACGATATTTTAGGGGTTTGGAGAAAGGGTCCGCTGGGCGGCGGGTTAACTGTAAAACATAAGCTTATTTCCTACACTTTGCTTGGAGTGCTTGGTGCTTGGTGGTTTTACTACAAGCTTGGGTTTACATCTATTCATATTCCATTTTTTGGCGAGTGGGAAGTCGGCGCGTGGTATTTCTTAATATTTGTGTTTGTAATAATTGCAAGCACATTTTCGGCAAACGAAACAGACGGATTAGACGGTCTTTTAGGTGGAGTTATGCTTTTTGCGCTAGGTGCGCTAACGCTTGTTGCATTTGTAATAGGCAAATTCCACTTGGCTGTATTGGGCGGCGCTATTTTAGGGGCACTTCTTGCCTTTCTTTGGTTTAACATTTACCCGGCTAGGTTTTTTATGGGCGACACCGGCTCTATGGCCCTGGGCGGTGTTTTGGGCACTATGGCGATGCTTACAGACACGGTGGTTCTTTTGCCACTTTTCTTTATAATTCCGGTTATTGAGTCGCTCTCTGTTATAGTCCAGCAGATTTCCAAGCGCACTCGCGGCAAAAAAATATTCCTTTCCACGCCGATTCACCACCATTTTGAGGCAAAAGGTTCTCCCGAGTCGCAAATTACGATGCGTTTTTGGATAATATCTATTGTATCCGTTGGCCTCGGCCTTGTAATCTTCTTTATAGATAGATTTGTGTAGCCTTCTTTAGAAAAGCAACTTTGGAATCGTTGTTCAGTATGAAACTTTATGTTACTATACAGAACTAAATTAATACCAAAATGTTAACTCCACCCAAAGACTCCACTATTATTAACGTTTGCGTTATACCGTCAGATGAGGTTGGTGCAGAGTGTGTGAAGATTAGCCAATCTTTAAGATCAAACGGTACGGCGTTCATATTGGATGGTAAAAGCAAGTTTGCACATATGACAGTATTTATGGCCAGATTTGCGAATAGTAAAATACCAAATATATTAAATGCAACGGAAAAGGCCCTAAAAAATACCCGTAGTTTTCTTTGCGAGCATACCGGTTATTTTATGACTTCCGGAAGATATCTCGAGGTTTCTTACCGTAGGTCTGAACAGTTTATGGCGTTGCACGAGGGATTAATTAATAGTTTGAAAAACTACCGAATTAATCCAGGCCAACCATTTGAGGAGGGATATTTTACTCCATATACCAAAGAACAAAGAAAAAATGCTGAAGAAACCGGCTACGATCTAGCTTACAACTTATACAGGCCCCACATTACTCTTACGCGATATAAAGAAGGGCAAGTACCGGAAGTCTTTCCGGCATTTCCTCAAGTTAAACTATCATTTAACCTAAATAGGGTTTGCGTGTATAAAGCCGACGATAATGGGGCGGTTTATGAACGTCTCGCTGAATTTGTAATATAAAATAAGTAGATTTCATCTCATCACCATATAGTGGGTTTAGTTTATAGCAAAACTTGCGTGTTATAATTGATTCATAGCGATGTCTATTCTTATTAAAAATGTCCAAGTTGTGGACGGTACCGGTGCCGAGCCCTACAAAGCAGACGTTTTTGTGCAGAAAAATTTAATTTCTGCGATAGGGGATTTAAAGAAAAAAGAAGCGGACGAGACGATAGATGGCCTTGGTAATTACCTTACCCCAGGATTTATAGATGTTGATTCCGCATCCGACCAATATTTGTCTATCTTTACGTACCCCGAGCAGACAGGGTTTAGGGAGCAAGGTGTTACAACAATAGTAGGCGGGCATTGCGGGTCGTCCCTTGCACCGCTCTTATACGGCACATTAGAGTCTATACGCAAGTGGGCAGATATTACTAAAATAAATGTTGACTGGCATACGACTGCGGAACTTTTTGCGGCTTTGGAGAAACTTAAGCTCGGAGTTAATTTCGGCACGCTTACGGGGCACTCCACAATAAGGCGCTCTATAGTAGGGGAGACGACCAGAGGCCTTACATTCAACGAAATTAATGTTTTTAAAAAGATTTTAACTAAAGCGTTGGAGGAGGGGGCTTTCGGCATGTCCACCGGCTTGGGATATATTCACGGCAAAAATACGCCGGTTGATGAAATAAAAGAGCTTGCCTATATTGTAAAAAGATATGACGGGGTTTATTCCACGCACCTTAGAAACGAAGGCTATGGACTTTTGGCTGCAATTGACGAAACTTTGGCTGTAGCAAAAGAGACAGGCGTTAAAACCATAATAAGTCACCTCCGGCCGTTAAACGGTTTTGAATTGCAGTTTGATGAAGCTGTCTATCGGATAAAAGAGAGCGCCGAAGGGAATGTATATTTCTACATTTATCCGTCTGACACCAGTCTTGTTGTTTTATATAAATTTTTGCCGGAGTGGGCGCAGGAGAGAAATTTAGAAAGGATGTTGGAGATTTTGCGAAATCCAAATAACGCCGAGCGCCTTGAGGCAGATTTGCAAGAAATTGCTTTAGGGAATCTTGTGGTTGCCGATGCTCCCAAGAATGAATATTTAGTGGGCAAAAGCCTTGCGGATTTATCAGAAATGTTCGCAATTCCGCCTATAAAAAGTTTGCTTAAGCTTATGGACATAACAGGTCTAAAGGCTACTATGCTTCATAAAAACATTAACATTAATAAAATTACGGAAGTTATAGCCGAAGATTACGTGATGATTGCATCTAATAGCGCATCTCGCGCGTCTTCCGATAAATTTATCCCGGCGGAGCGTGCCACAAACACCTTCCCTAAATATTTACAGCTTACTGTGCCAACTAAAAAACTCTCAATACAAGCCGCGATAAGAAAAATAACATCATTGCCGGCAAATTATTTTGGAATAAAAGATAGAGGAATTTTACGCGAAGGCAAAGTTGCAGATTTAACACTAATAGACAAGAACGACTTGAGTATAAAAGAGACTATACTTGCAGGCAAAGCATCTAGCGGAGAACCTTTAAAGAGGGGATGAGGAGGACTGGAAAAATAGATTATTTGATTTTAGTGGCAGTTTTTTTGCTAATCGCCTTGGGTTTTTTGTTTCTAGCCTCTGCCTCATCTGACTTAGGTAAGGTAAGGTTTGACAATGCATATTATTATATTTGGCGGCAGATTATATATGGAGCATCTGTTGGCTTAGTGGGCTTTTTTCTTGCACTTAAAATTCCATACAAGAACCTAAAGCCTTACACATTTTATCTTCTTATCGCGAGTGTTGGATTGGTTGCACTTACTTTTACGCCACTTGGAATTGTACTTGGTGGGGCTAGGCGCTGGTTGCAATTTGGCCCTTTTGTTTTTCAGCCTGCCGAGATTTTAAAATTTACTTTTATAATGTATCTGGCTGCGTGGCTTAGCAGTGAAAGAAAAAATCGCTCTAAAAGTTTTTATAACGGCTTTTTGCCGTTTATAGTTCTCTCCGGTACTATAGGCGGACTCTTGCTTCTACAGAGGTCAACAAGCGCGGTTCTTATAACTATGCTCTCTGCGCTCTGCGTTTATTTTATAAGCGGCGCAAAATGGAGATATATTTTAGCGGTGTTCGGCTTAGGCGCGCTTGTGTTGCCTTTAGTAATTTATTTTACCCCATATAGATTAGAGAGAGTTCTTACTTTTCTTGACCCTGCACAAGATACATCAGGCGCAAGTTATCAGATAGATAGGGCAAAAGTGACAATAGGTTCTGGTGGCTTTCTTGGAGTTGGATATGGTAATTCGGTAACCAAGCAATATTTGCCGGAGCGCATAGGGGACTCAATTTTTGCGATAATTGCAGAAGAATTCGGCTTTGTAGGGGCGAGTTCTCTTATCCTTTTATATTCAGTTCTTGTTTTGCGCGGACTTATGGTTGCAAAAAATATTGGAGAGCCCTTTGGCAGGCTTTTACTCGCAGGTATATCTATTATTATAGGTTTGCAAGCTTTTACGCATATTGGCGCTATATCTGGGGTAATACCCCTAACTGGTGTGCCGCTGCCGTTTATAAGCTATGGAGGCACTGCCCTTGCGGTGTTTATGATCGCTGCTGGGCTTATGTTAAATGTGACGAAGAGGGGGTAGTTGCTTTCACCACCCACCCATACTCTACAAGTCACCGGCGTAATCCGCCGGCTGGCGGATTCGCCTTCTTCTCGCGCCGTCGCGCTCCGAAAATGACTTTACGAGCATGGCTGGGCGGCTCATTAAATCAACCTTTCTTTATTACACATTACCAATTACAATTTACTAAATGCGTAAATTCCGGGTTTTAGTAACTGGAGGCGGCACAGGCGGGCATATTTTGCCGCTTATTGCTGTTATTGAAGAGCTTCAGATACTTGCTTCCTCATCCGGAGTGCCGTTAAAACTGCGTTATTTAGGGGCATATGGCACGTATAAAACGACTCTTGAGGCAAATGACGTTAAGGTTTGGAAGCTTGTTCCAAGCAAGCTTCGCAGATATTTTTCTTTGGAAAACTTTATTGATTTCTTTAAGTTTTTTATAGGTTTGGTTCAGGCGCTTTGGTACGTTTTTTGGTTTATGCCGGATGTGCTTTTTTCCAAAGGCGGCCCAGGGGCATTGCCTGTTGTTGTAGCTGCTTGGTTTTACAGAGTGCCGATTGTGGTGCACGAGTCCGACAGTGTGCCAGGGCTAACCAACACTTTGAGTGCAAAGTTTGCAAAAACTATTACGCTTGGTTTTGAGGGAGCAAATGTTTATTTTAAGGGTAGGGGAGTGTATGTTGGCAATCCTGTGAGGCGCGGAATACTTTTAGGCGAACAGCGTTCGCAGAGCGCCTTAAAAGAGCTGTTTGGTTTTAATCCTGCTAAGCCTCTAATGCTTGTTTTTGGAGGGTCTCAAGGTTCTGTACGCATAAACGATTTTGTTTTAGATAATTTGCCGCAGATTTTAGAAGTAACACAGATTTTGCACCAAACCGGCATAGAAAATTATAAAGATGTTAAAAATCAATCGGCGTTTGTTGTGGGAAGCGTCCGTGAGGATTTAAGGGGCGGGTATGCAGCGGTAGATTATTTTGACATTGGCATTAGAGACGCATATAGAGCCTCAGACGTTATAATGGGCAGAGCCGGCGCCTCTGCGATAGCCGAGGCGGCAGCCTTTGGCAAGCCGATGATGCTTGTACCTCTGCCAGAGTCCGCAGGTGACCATCAACGGCAAAATGCATATGAATATGCCAAAAGTGGCGGCGCGGTTGTACTAGAAGAAGAAAATCTATTGCCAAATTTGTTTATAAGCGCGCTGAAGGAAATATTAGAGAATAGTGAAAAATATACCACTATGAGTGAGGCTGCGAAGAATTATCACAAACAAAAGGAGGCGGCGCCTGCGATAGCTAAAATGATGTTGGGATATTATAAATAACTACGTAACGAGGTAACAAAATAACAGAATAACAATGGATAACAAAAGAGTAAAAGTGAGGTTTGCGCCAAGCCCAACTGGATGGCTGCATATTGGGGGAGCAAGGACCGCGCTATTCAATTGGCTTTTTGCAAAAGCAAATGGCGGTGAGTTTATATTGCGTATAGAAGATACTGACCGTGAACGCTCTAAAAAAGAATTTGAAGAAGGTATTTTAAGCGGCCTTAAATGGCTTGGTTTAGAGTGGGACGAGCTAATACGCCAGAGCGAGAGGAGAGAGGTGTATAAAGAATATTTAGAACAACTAATAGCCTCAAAGGCGGCATATTATTGCTTTTGCACAAAAGAAGAGCTTGAAGGTGCGCGTGAAGGAATGGTGGTAAGCGGCTTACCGCCAAAATACTCAGGGCGTTGCCGCGCACTCACGGATGCTGAAATTGAGGGGAAGAAACGTGCTGGCGCAAAAAATGTTATAAGGTTTAAGATGCCGGAGAAGAAAGTTATATTTAAAGATACAATAAGAGGGACGGTTACGTTTGATGCGGCTCTATTTGGCGACCAGGTTATAGCAAAGAGCTTAATAGAGCCATTGTATAACTTTGCAAACGTAGTTGATGATTCAGAGATGCAAATAACGCACGTTATAAGAGGGGAGGAACATCTAGCAAACACGCCAAGGCAGATTCTTATTGCTGAAGCGCTTGGGTTAGCTTCGCCAAGTTTTGCTCACATTCCTCTTATTCTGAACCCAGACAGGAGCAAAATGTCTAAAAGGTTTGCCGATGTTGCGCTAAAAGATTATATAAGCGGCGGTTATTTGCCTGACGCGATGTTTAATTTTTTGGCCTTTCTTGGATGGCACCCAAGAGAAGACAAAGACATTATGAGCCGCAATGAATTGGTTAAAGAATTCGAGCTTGAGCGCGTGCAAAAGGCCGGTGCAGTTTTCAATATTGAGAAGTTAAATTGGCTAAATAGCCATTACATAAATAGACTCTCAAGTGAGGAATTTACCGAGCTTGCGCAAAAATATTTGCCGGACGACTGGAAGTTTACAAATACAATGGCCGAATCTGTGCGATCACGTGTTAAAAATCTAGGCGAGGTTAAAGATCTTGCAAGTTTTTATTTTAATTTGCCGAATTATGATAAAGCTATTCTTTTGTGGAAGAAAATGCCCCCAGCGGCAGCAGAGGCTAATTTAAGCAATATTGCGAAGATTCTAGAAGGCATTGATAATCTTAGTTTTACTAAGGAGAATTTGGAGAAGATTTTAATTGAAAAGACCAAGGATCTGCCTAAAGGCGAAGTATTCTGGCCGCTTAGAGTAGCTTTGTCTGGTGCGGAGAAATCGCCAACGCCCTTTGAAATAATGGAGGCGCTCGGCAAAATTGAAAGTTTAGACAGAATAATGCGTGCTATTAATAAATTAAGGGAATGAAACGTGTTACATTCATTGCATTATTCATAATAATTGCGCTTTTTGGCAAATCTGCTATTACTTTCGCCCAAACCTCTGCTGATGATTTAAGAAACTCAATAAATGAGAAAGTGCGTGAACTTGAGGAGCTTAATGCTCGGATACAAGAAACCCAGCAGACTTTAAATCTTGTTGCGGGGCAGAAAAGAACCTTAAGCACTGAAATACGCAGATTTGACCAGACTATAAATCAGCTTAGTTTGAACATTCGCGCAAGTGAGGTGAATATTGATAAACTCGGGCTTGAACTTGAAAAGCTTGGCATAGAAATTGAAGATATTGAGCGTGGCATAGATTCAAGAAAAGCTTCGATTGCAAGCAGTTTGAGACTTATGCAATTGCGCGACAAAGATGGACTTGTTGAAACCGTGTTTAAGTACGATAGTTTGGCAGACGGCTTGGCTGAAGTACAGGCGCTAAATGATTTGCGTAACACCTTATCGTTGGATGTTGCGTTTTTAGACTCACTACACAGTGATTTAACCGAGGCGGCACAACTCACACAAGCGAAAAAGTCGGAAGTTGAGCTGGAGAGAATGAATTTAAGCAAAAGAAAATCTATAGTAGACGACCAGCGCGATGATAAGGCAGTACTTTTAAAGCAAACCCAAAATAAGGAGAGTGTTTACCAGGCGCAACTTGCAGAGTTAGAGGGTGAGCAGAGGAAGATTGCAGAGGAAATAGACAGAATTGAGAGCGAGTTACGCGCGAAATTTGATAAGGCGCTGCTACCCACGCCTGCACCTGGGGTTTTAAGCTACCCAATTAAAGATGTGCGCATTACCCAGGGCTATGGTCCGGCGAGTGTGGAAACAAGGCGTTTTTACAGCAACCACAATGGAATTGATTTTGGCGTGCCAACGGGTACGCCTATTTTCGCGGTTTCGGACGGTTTAGTTATTGCAATGGACAACAATGACATTGGCGCATGGAAAAACTATCAATATGGCAGATATGTTCTTATACAGCACGATAATAATCTTTCTAGCCTTTACGCCCACTTATCTGGGTATGCTGAAGGCGTTGGTGTGGGCAGTAGAGTAAAAAGAGGACAGGTTATAGGTTATTCTGGCGGGGGCCGTGGGGCATATGGATCTGGAGTTTCGCTTGGACCTCATTTGCATTTTACGGTTTATTATTGTGGCACTACAGGTTGGTTGAAGGGCACATCTTTAGATGTGTTGCAAAATTCTAACCTTTGCGGACTTGTGGCTAACTTTAAAAATGCGGCCGGCAGCGTGCCGATTGGGGCCCACATTGACCCCTCACCTTACCTCTGACCACAAAATAACCACGAGCTTTGTGGTCAGAGGTTATATTCCGGGTTAGTATGGTATAATTTATAAAAATGGAATTTCTCTTTGAGCTTTGGAACGACATAAAAAACTTGTTTGACCCTATTGTCGTAGTTGTAAAAGGCTTGTTTGCAATCTTAGCCAAGATCTTCTCTTTTTTTGCTAGTTTTATAACAAATCTACTCTCTGGCGGCGGCGCCTAAACTTGGCTTGACAAACTTTTAAAAGAAGGTATAATAGGGGACACTTATAAAGTTCTTTAGTATACCTAATTCGCAGCAGAAAAGAAGAGAGGATAGTATACGAATTACGACACTTTGACTAGATAAATGAATTTACGAAATTGTCTTTTCTTTCCTGCTGCGGACAGGTTCTGTCTAGGGCGCATGGGTAACTAATCCCATCGCAAGCATCCTAGACAGGAATGTTTTTAAGACATCATAGCGAGCCGAGCGCGCTTTGGAGGGTTTCTAGAACTCTCTGGAGAAACAAGTACTCTGGCCTGATGGAATTGCGGGCTTTTGCGAGCCTGCGAAACCAATATCAAGGGATGTGATGTCGCCTGGGTGAACCGTAACGCCCTTGGTTACCCCAAACCCACGCTCGCGAAAAATTGCGAGTGTGGGATAGATCTTAATAGCCCCGTGGAGAGTTCTGTCTGTAAGTGCTTGCGCCGTGCATCCCAAATGACGGGCAGGTGGGGGTGCAGACAGACAGAATATCCCGGGGCACTTTACTTTTTATATAGTGTCAGAAAAGATATATTGTGCGACGCTATATATTTTAAAAAGAAGATACTCCCCTGTGCAGATTTATATATTTATATAGGTTTGGTTTTAGCATATAATTGTTTGTAATGCTAAAAAACGGCAATGGTGCAGCCAATTTTAAAGAATCTCACGGATATATTATTGATGGAGTTTGGTATCCTAGAGTTACTAGTATTGTAAATATTAAAGCTAAGCCGGCCTTATATCGCTTTTATGGCTCGGTTCAGAGCTTTGCAGAGGGTGAAGCGATTAAAAACCGCTCTGCCGAAGAAGGCACTCTTATTCACGAAGCTGTGCAGAATTTTATGGTTGGCAAAGCTGTGTCGCCGGACCCGCGCACAGAGCCCTCTATAAAGGCATTAAAATCGTTTTTAGAGGCAAAGCATATCCAGTTTGTGCCGGAATGGATTGAGAGGCGTATTTTAAGCTTCAAAGAGAGATATGCCGGCACAATTGACGCACTGGCTTTAATAGACGGCAAATTCGGCGTTTTAGACATTAAAACCTCGCAAGAGATATATCGTGATTTCAATCTGCAAACTGCGGCTTATTTTGACGCGCTAAACGAAAGTGTTGAAGGACTCCAAACCCGCTGGATTTTACGCATAGACCAAGTACAGATGTGTTTAAGTTGCGGTGCAAAGCGGCGCATAAAGGGTGGCAGAGAGAAAATTCGCAACAATGGTGTTTATTGTAGGCATAATGAATGGTCGGAGGTTGTAGGCCAAGTTGAGTTAAAGGAATTCCCCCACTGGGCTGATGATTACCGTGCGTTTTTAGCGGCTAAAAAGTTGTGGGAGTGGGAAAACGAGAATTATTTAAAAGCTATTGGATATTTACGCTAACTTTTCTCCTGCCATAATAAAATATGGTGGAAAGTTTCTAAATTCTACAAGCAAGGAGATTTTACCGAAATAAGTTTCCATAATTCGCTTAACTAATGTGGAATATTGGAATACAACAAATCTCCCGTTATTATTTAGCGCTTTAAAAGTGCTTTCTATTATTTTATTTTTACTATCTAGATCCAAAAATGTGAATGGGATGTTAGATATTACCATATGAATTTCTGGCAATCCCAAATCAGTAAGTTTAGTTAGCAAGCTCATTATATCCCCTTTTATAACAATAAGGCGTGAGTCTTTTATTTTAAGGAGCTCTTTGTAAAAGTCATTATTTATTTCTATAGCTATTACTTTGCCGTCGGCTGGCAAGCGCTTTAATATTTCTCTAGTAACAGTTCCGCATCCCGCCCCATATTCGACTATATATTTATAGGTGGGTTTTATAAAAGACAAGATTTTACCGATTGTATATTTGGAAGTTTCGGTAATTGCACCTACGCGCAAATCTTGTAGGGTGGCCTTAAAAAATTTCCAGCTCATTACGCACGGCGAACTTCATATGCCCCCCCTTTGTAAATAAAAGTGTGCCGCCTGCCGTGGCTATCCGGCAATTCAATATTTTTTGCCATGCCGAATACGCGCACGCGTTCAAAAAGCTGCATAAACTCGCTTGCTCCCAGATTTCTTAGGGTTTTCATGCACTCTGTAGAGTTGGCGTCGTATTGGATTTTATAGCCGTTTATTACTGTGGTGTTAGCCATTACTATAAATTCTGTTGTCTATTATATATGCCAATTAACTCTGTTTTCTCTATTATAGCACCCTCCATAGCGTGTTCTACTTCAGCTTTAGTTGCGCCTGCTTGCAGTTCAAGGACTTTGCCTAACGCAAAAATTCTGAAGAAATATCTGTGTTCTTTGTCTGGCGGGCAGGGGCCTGTGTATTTGTTCTCTCCCGCAGAGTTTGCGCCTTGCACTCCGGCAGGCGCTATCCCCTCTTCTATTTGTATCGTCCTGGGTGGCATACCTGCCTGTACGGCAGGCATATTAAAAATAACCCAGTGGACAAATATTTCTATTCCGCGTGATTTTTTTACAAAATCTGGTATGTCGGGGTCATCCATTATTAAAGCAAGTGATTTTGTCCCCGCTGGGACATCTGAGATTGTAAGCGGTGGAATTAAGTTTCCACCGTCGCAGGTATACTTAGCCGGTATTGAGCTATTATGTGTAAATGCCTGGCTCTCTAACTTCATTGTGTTTTCTATTTTACCATCATATGCCGCAAAGCCAATAATAATTAGTAATATGACAAAAAATATAGTTAACAGTGGTTTATAGTGCATTTATTTTGTTATAAAGTTTTTAAACTCCTTTAGATTATCATTATACTTAAATCCAACGCTTTTTACTTGTGCAAGCGGCGAACCTTGGTGGCACCAGTCTATAAAGTTTTTTAAGTTTTCTTCTTCTCCTTCTGCCTCAATATAGACGGAACCATCAGGCAGATTTTCTGCAAACCCTTTAATACCAAGCTCTTCAGCGCGCTTTTGCGCAAAGTGCCTGAAGAAAACACCCTGTGCTTTTCCTTTAACAATTATATCTATGTGTTTCATATATCTAACACAAGCGCTGTTTCCCACTCACCGTGCTTGTTTAGGTGCACATTTGCTTCGTGGTAGGTTACGGCCTTAATATTTTCTATAAATTTTTCTACTTTGTAGCCCTCTAAAATCGCTTCTATCTCTTTATCGGAAAATTTAAGGAATTTAACACGCGTATATATTTCTTTGTTGCTTTGAGCTAATTGCAAAGCTTCGTTTAAAAAGTCTACCAAAAGTGCCGTAGAGTCTGCGGATTTTACATATACAGGCTGTTTTAGGGTTACAGGTATGGCTTTTTGGGGATATAGAATTTGCATAAGCCCGCCAAGAGCCTCTCTAAACAGATCTTCTTTTGTGGGTGCTGTAATTTGCAGGCGCATTTTATTTCAGTTATTTATTCTCTAGTTTCTATTATAATCGGCGCGTGGGTGTCTGACTTGCCGGCCTTGTACCCAAGCCCAAAGGCAAGAAAAACCAGTAGCGCGGCTGTAGCTATAGCAATATAAAATTCTTTCTTCTTAAATTTGACTTCGCTATCCATTTAGTCTATTATAACCAGAATTATATTTAGACAGAAATGGCACATACAAAATCTGGTGGTTCAACAAAATTAGGTAGAGATTCACGGGCACAACGGCTAGGTGTAAAGGTTTATGACGGCGAGCCGATTAGCGCCGGAGAAATTATATTGCGCCAGAGAGGAACTAAGGTTATCCCGGGAACGAATGTTAGGCGCGCCGGCGACGACACTCTCTATGCCGCAAAGCAGGGCACAGTAAAATTCTTCTCAAAAAAGAAAACTCGTTTCGACGGCAACCGCCGCTACATTAAAGTTGTTTCTGTAGTCTAATAACTCACCAAACCCACAGTATCTCGAGTCACCGGCGTAAAATTCTTGCTGAATTTTCGCCTTCTTCTCGCGCCGTCACGCTCCGAAAATGACTCTCGACACAATGGGTTTGGTTCGTAAAAGATTAGGCCGAGACTACCTCTATTTTAACTTCTCCTACTACTCCCCTGCCTAGGTTTAATATAATTCTGTGAGTTCCGGTTGTTTTTATGTGGCCTTCTGGGAATTCTACTTCTGCGTTTTCCAGACCAAACTTTGTGAGTCTATCTTTTATTTCTATATCTCTAATTGAGGCGAATAATTTGCCCTTATCCCCTACCTTTACTTTTATAACTATGGGTTTATTTTTTGTTTCTTCTTCTAGGGTTTTAAGTTTTGTGCGTAGTTCTTCTACCTCTTTATTAATTACCTCGCGCATATTAGCCACTTCTTTTAGCGCTGCACTGGTTGCGGGTTTAGCTAAACCTTTAGGTATCAGAAAATTTCTAGCATAACCGTCAGATACATTCTTAATGTCGTTAATTCTTCCAACTCCCTTTATATCTTTTTGTAATACTACTTTCATAATGATTGTTTAAGTATTTCCACGGCTTTGTCGAGTTGTGGATCTTCAACGGACTCTAAATCTTCTGGGGGTTCAACTGCGTAATCGGGCTCTATTCCATGCCCGTTTATTACAGTGCCTTTTGGAGTAACCCAGCGCGCTATTGTAATTTTTAACGTTGAGCCATCGTGCAGATAATCCAACTCTTGCACTGTGCCTTTGCCGAAGCTTTTTTCTCCTATTATCTTAATTCCGCGGTTATCGCGCAGAGCTCCGGCAAATATTTCGGATGCGGATGCCGAACCCTTATTGATTAAAATTGTTACCGGAAAATCTTTAAATTCTCCATTCCTTCTGGATTTAAATTCAGTTTCTTTACCATCTGCAAATTGCTCCTTTACTACTAGTGATTCTGGCTCCAAAAACCAGCCCGCAGAGGCTATTGAAACTTCCAAAAATCCGCCAGGATTATTGCGTAAATCCAATACTGCTCCCGTCGCCCCATTTTTATATATATTTCTCATTGCCTCACCCAATAGCCGGTTTGTGTTCTCGTTAAAGCTGAAGATTTGCACGTGGTAGATGCCATCTCCGACCTCGGTGTATTCAATGGTTGGCACTCTTATAAGGTCTCTTACTACTGTAAATTCCTGTGATCTATCCCAGCCATCTCTTATTATAGTGAGAGTTATTGATGTTCCGGGTTCGCCTCTTATTAATCTTACAGATTCTTCAACAGAGAGATCTACAGTGGACTCTTTATCAATTTCTAAAATTATATCCCCTGCCTTTAGTCCGGCTTTATCGGCGGGTGTGCCCTTTAGTGGGGCGATTATCTGCAATCGTTTGTCTCTTATGCCTATTTCCATTCCAACACCGCCGAATATGCCACGGACATCTTCGCTGAATTTCTCCGCGTCGGACGGTTTCAGAAAAATTGTGTAGGGGTCGTTATAGGCGCCTGCGAGCCCTGATATCGCGCCGTATATAAGGTCTTCGGCGCTTACATCACCTCTGTCTACGTGGTGTTCTCGCAGTTCGTTCCATGCTTCCCAAAATATGCTGAAATCTGCATCTATATCTTCCGGTGTCTCTCCGCCTTTTATCCCAGAGATTACAACATCTTTAGGGTTTTCAGTCCCTGCCTCGTAGCCTAAATTAAAAGTAAACCTAGCAACTAGTATTGTGAGCGCTAGTACTATAAAAAATAACCAGATACCTTTGTTTATCCTTTTTAGCATAATGGAAATAATAACTTGTTTCTAATATAATATCAATTAATTGGATTATATAGACAAGTTAAAGCAGCGAGCAAAAGAGTCAAAAGTTTATACCAAGCATCAGCTGGTTGGGCTTGAGCTTGCAGAGATTTTAGACGACGAAGAGCATAAATCTTTATATATGAAACTTGCTAAAACACACGACGCAGATAGATTGCTCAAGCTTGCAAAATCGGTTGCTGAGAATAAAAAAGTAGAAAATAAAGGAGCGTATTTTATGCGCGTTTTGGAAATCAGAAAAATAAAAGCGGCTTCTTCCGAAGAAGATAGCCGCTAATGGGGTTGCGGTGTAATTAAGTTAGCCGTCTACGATCTGTACTGCGTAGATGACGAACTTATAGTCCGCTTTGCACTTCAGGTAGAGGGCGTAGTCTTCGCCGGCGTACCACACCTTCACCTGCTGGTTGTTCTCGCTGGCGTTGCGGAGTGTGGACACGATTGCCTGTTCGTTGGGTCCCGTTGTTATGGCATATGTGTCCGTCGGCTGGCCGGCGGGCAGGTAGTGAGCGAACTGGACGTTCCAGGTCGGGCAGATGGTGCCGCTCGGCCACACCGTGAGGACGTGGTCATTGAAGTAGCAGTTCTCCTCGGCTTCTCCGCAGACGCGGCTGCCGACACGCACCGTCATTGAAGAGACGAAGGCGGTCAGAATGCCGGCGATGATGAGGACGCCGATTAGGACCTTGCCGGCGGTCTTCATCCCTTCACCTCCGCCATATTACTGGCATCAGCGACGCCTGACGGGTTCGCGAAGTTGTAGCCTTGGTCCCAAGCCGTGTTGAGGCCCGGGAATGTGCGTTTCATCGCCTTGATGCAGCCGTGGTCCATCGAGTTCGCCAGCGACAAGCTGGTCAACTCGACGCAGTAGACGACTTCGTTGTCTGTGTACTTGCACTCCGTATCCGAGTACCGGATCCAGTAGAAGCGCAGTTCCAATTTTTCGGCGCGCCATTGCTGGAGACTGTTGATTAGCTTGCTATCGTAGGGCAAGCCATATTTTGCTTCGTCGCCCGAGCCAGTGCCGTGGTCGTTGCGGAACTGGACACTCCACTTCATGTTCGAGCAGACACCTCCAACGTGCGGATAGCCATTGTTGTCGGGGCACGGCAAGATGGCCGTCGCTCTGTCCTCACCGCTGTAGGCGCTGTTGTCGGGGCTGCACGAGGTGTCCATGCCGTACTCCTGATACACTCGGGCAGGGATGTCCTGGCCGACGCCACCAGCGATGATGTTCATTGTGTTTGCTTTCACGGGGCCAGATTGTTCATCCGCACAGCCGGCGAGTAGGGCGGTTGCGATTACGGCGAGCGCGATGCTCACCGCCTTGGTTTTCATTTTCACGTTACCATTTCTCCTTATGTGCAAACTTTCAGATTTTAAAAGGACATTCCTAAAGCCGCAAACGGCTTTGGAATTACCCTTTCACCGTCTTCAGCTTGCGGCAATATTGTACATATAAATGCTTATTTGTCAAATCTCCGCATGGGAAGAATACTTCATAAGGAGCCGCTATACTATGTTAATAACGGGGTGGTATCATTAATTATGTCACCCAATTTCCGGTATTATGAATATAAATACAAAAATACTTAATGCGCGGGATAAAAAGGATGCCAAGTTTTTGCGCAAAAAGACAGCTAAGTTTGACTTTAAAAAACACACTAAGAGTGAGATAACAAAGTTAGTGTCGCAAATGAAGGCTATAATGCTCAGTGCTAACGGCCAAGGGCTTGCAGCAAACCAAATAGGGCTGAATTCTTCTGTTTTCGTTGCGCAGGTTGACGGCAAATTTTATGCTGTTTTCAACCCCACAATCACTAAAGCAACGGAGGAAAAAGACACTTGGCAAGGCGAGGGGTGTTTGAGTTTGCCTGGAGTAACGGCGCCAACATACTCACCCGCTAAACTTACGCTTGAAGGCCAAGACAAAAATGGCAAGAAATTAAAGATAAAGGCTTGGGGAATGCTCGCGCTCACCTTCCAGCACGAGGTAGACCATCTCAATGGCAAATTATTTATTGATCGCAGGGTTGTAAATTCATAGTATCTTACGTTTGTCTGCTTCGCCATCCAGCCATACTCTACAAGTCACCGGCATAAAATTCTTACTGAATTTTTGCCTTTTTCTCGCCTTGTCAGGCTCCGAAGATGACTTTACGAGCATGGCTGGGCGGCTCATTAACTTTTACGAACTCTGATATAATCTTTGTTATGAAATATATTTTTTTCGGAACTCCGCGGTTTGCGGAAATTGTCTTAAAAAAGCTGATTGATTCTGGTATGTTGCCAGTTGCGCTTGTGTGCAACCCCGACAAGCCGGTTGGCCGCAAAAAGGTTATTACTCCGCCACCCACCAAAAAACTACTCACTACTAACTACTCACTACCAACTGTTATTTTGCAGCCAGAAAAATTGGACGACGAGTTTCTAACTAGACTAAAGAAACTGAAGGCTGATTTCTATGTCGTTGCGGCTTATGCAAAGATTTTACCGAAAAAATTACTCCAGATTCCGCACCTTGGCGTAATCGGTGTGCATCCCTCGCTTTTGCCAAAGTATAGAGGTGCAACGCCAATACAGTCTGCAATTTTATCTGGTGGAGAGAAAACCGGCATTTCGCTTTATTTAATAGACGAAGGAATGGACAGCGGCTCAATTCTCGCCCAGCGAGAATTAGAAATAGTAGATGTAGATTATCGAAAATTAGAAGAAGAATTAGCAGAACTTGCTGGAGCAATGCTCGTAGAAACACTTCCAAAATTTGTTAAGGGTGAAATAAAACCCATGCCGCAAGATGATTCTAGAGCAACTTATACGCGCAAGTTTAAAACAGAAGATGGGTTTATTGATTCCGAGGCTTTGCGTAAGGCAGAAGCCGGTGATAAAAAGCTCGCAAAAGAAATATACAATAAAATTCGCGCCCTTAATCCCGAGCCGGGTGTTTACACAATAAAGAACGGCAAGCGTATTAAACTACTAAAAGCAAAGCTCGCCGAAAGTGGCGAGCTTATACTTTTAGAAATCCAGAAAGAAGGAGGTAAACCTCAAACTATCTAGATGCTTGGATTACCTGTGCTACTCCATCAATATCTTGTGCATCAGGAGCTGATACGGTAATTTGGCCGTTTGCATCTTGCAATACCTCATATTGGGTGTCGTAGTTAGTTGCGTCTGTCCATGTGCCTGTCTGCGGGTCTACCGGCAGAGAAGAAATATATGTTGGCACTAGACAATCTGCAATGTCGTAGTCGCCCACCGTGCTGCTCATATTAATAGCAGCTGCAGGTATCGGTTCATCTGTCGCGTCTGCATCTGGGTCGCAAACTGCAGGGACTCCACCTTGGCCGGCGGCCTCAAAATCACCCCCTCTTAGGTCAACTAATCTTTGGCCTATAGCGTTAAGAAGGGTGTTAACATCTGCGGTTCTTGTTGTGTTGTTAGCTTGGGCAAACTGCCTTGCGGGGTTTAGTGCAACAAGTACAACGCCAGCCAAAACGGCGATGATGCCTATAACTATCAAAAGCTCAATAAGTGTAAAACCTTTTTTGTTCATTAATTCAATTGTATTTGTCGACCTTTTAAACTGTTTTAAATTATATCACAGCATTATCTAGTCTCAATGTTAAAAACTTTCTACTTCTTCCCACGACACAAGCGATAATGTTATGTTTTCTATAACTACATATAGGTTTGTAACTGCCTCCAATACAGTAGACGTTGCTTTAATGGCTTTTTTAGGCGGTATTTCAATAATATCTTCTATAGGCAGTATTGTGCATGAGTCTTGCCCGATATTTATGGTTTCGTTTCCAGCGTAGAGCGGGTTTTCGGAGAGCCGCAAGATAGCGGTATTTGCGCACGCCTTTGCGGCAGACGCGCTAATTTCTTTGTAGTAACTCTCTTGCACATTCCCCTGCCCTACATAGCCGCGCCAGCTTACCGCGAGAACTATTGTTATAGTGAGTGCAGATATAAGGATTACGGAAGTGAGCGCAATATACCCGTTGTTATTCATGTAGGTAAATGGTTGTTTCAAAAACACGCTCGTTTTCTTCCAGATAATCCTGAATATCCAGATTAATTCTTACTCCTGCGGGCCTATCTCCCACCGAAGCAATGTGTGTAAACTCCAGATTAGAAATTATTGTTCTCTCGCTGTTTAATTCAAGCCACCCGCCATTATTTTTTTGAATGCGTATGTTGGTTCCGTTTAAATCAAACTCAACGGGGTTATCGTTGTAGTTAAACCTATCTATAGATAGTGAGTCTCCAGATACGCCAGAAGCGGGGCTATTAATATCGCTTGCGCTTGCCATTGCCCATCGAAATTTACCCAATATAAAATTTGCTTCTTCTTCAACTGCGGCAATGCGCTCTATATCTTCACTCCCTAATATTATTTGATAAGTTGCCGAGAGTACAAAACCAATGGTTAGGGCAAGTATCGCCGCGTAGATTATTGTTTCTATAAGAGTAAACCCCTTACGCATGTTATGGGCTGGAGGTTATTATCCGCAGAGCATCGTTGCTGCGCACTGCGGTGTAGACCAAGTTATTTTCGTAATCAATATCCATAATACTCTGTGGGAAGTTAAAGCTGCTCCAGAGCTGGATATCGTCCGGATCGTCAGTTCTCCAAACCTGGAATTCTGTGTTTGAGTTTGTTGTGCCTATAAAAGAAAGGTAGTCGCGCGTGTATATTCCGTTTACGTCGCCGCCCGGATTGCCCGAATCTTTTGGGTCCACTGCAGCCGGCACAGTTGCGTCTATTACCCTAAATCCATCAGAGGCAGAGTTTCTTCCAAAATAGGCCATATTTCCCGCCAAAAAGACGCTCTTGCCATCAGACCCGTCGGGGGCATCATATGACCCGACTTCGGTTATTGAGCCCGGCGTTGCAACGTCCAGCATTACAAGCTCTTTATCGCTGGGTGACATTGCAATATGGGCAATTTCGTTTTGCATATGAATATTGTTTACATCCCCACCCACTTCGTAGCTGCCAGCAATTGTGGGTGTTAGCGGATTTGATACATCAATAATATAAAATTCGTTCCCATTACTTGCCGTCTTTGTGCCCAAATAAACCATATCATCGTAGAAGAAAATACTTAGCGCTTCTACTCCGCCTTCTTCCTCCTCCCCTTCTCCAAAAGGAAGATTAAGAGAAGATGCCACCAGTGGAGCATTAATGTTTGATATATCTACCACAAAAAATTGTGTGTCTTCATCGCTCGCTGCTATGTATGCGTAGTCCGTGGCTGCGTCAACTGCATTGGCCCCGCTTATACCTAGATTGAGGCTAGATACTATAGATGGGTTTTCGCCATCTGTTGCGTCTATTATCCAAAAATCAGCGTGCGCAACTGCAGAAATTTTAGAGGTCATATAAACGATGCCGTTTATTGCATCTAAGCCTGTCCCTTGGTTGCCGTTTGGCGTTAAACTAATTGACCCTAGTGTTCTTGGATTTTGCCAATCGCCGGTTAGACCGCCTCCCCCGCCGTCGCCGCCAAGTTTTGTTATTTCAAACGGGTCTGTTATTAAGCTTCTTAGTTCAACTTCTTCCGGGCGGTTTGGGTCTACATCCCAAATAACTTTTACAATAACTTCTTTTTCAAAACTGCTTAAATCCACTATTGTCCGCTCTATTGTAAATAAGCTGCTATTATAGCTTCTTTCTATTACAGAGCTAAAGTCATCTTTTGCGTCTGCTAACACGCCTTCTAATTCTGCTCTTGCAAGCTGCAGTGCCTCGTTTCTGTTTTGTGTATCTATTGATACAGACTGGTTGCCAACCGCAACTATTACTATGGCGGATATTGTTATTGCGATAATCGCAAGAGCGACCAGAATTTCTACCAACACTTGCCCTTTCTTACCAACTAATTCTGCCTTCATCATTTACCGATATAGTTCTTGACCTTTTGTTATTGTCTAGTGTCAGGTCCCCTGCTGGGGTTGCAATGCCCTCAAGTTCACTAAATACAAATTCTTGGGTTCCAGAAATATTCACCACCACGGCTACAGGAATCTCTTCGTCGTAGTCTGGGTCCCTATTCGCATAAGAAGGTCCCCTGAAAAGCACATAATTTATGCCATCTGTGTAGAATCCATGCTCGGACTCGCCAATGTTTGCCATGGCGCGCGTGCGTGCCCGCTGGATTAAGCTGACTGCTGTCCCTAAGTCAGCTTCCAGCGCATAAGTGCGGTATTGTTCTATTGCTACGAGCAGTCCCATACCGCCAAGAGCAGCCAAAATCCCAATTGCTATGACAATTTCTATTAAAGTAAACCCTTTTCTCATCTTGTTGTGGGCCTAATCCCCTGCGTTACCTCGTATATTGGCATTATTATAGATATTGCCACAAAGCCTACTAGCAAGCCCATAACAACCATTAAAATTGGCTCAAGTACACTTGATAAATTCTTTACGGTTCCATCCAGTTCGTTTTCGTAGAACTCGGAGAGATATGCAAGGTTGGAGTCTAGGTTGCCTGTCTGTTCGCCGATTTGGACCATGCGCGTTACGGTCGGCGGAAAAAGAGAAGGGTGCTTATCAAACCTTTTGTAGAGCGCCTCGCCCCGTGTAACCTCTTCCGCGGCTTTTTTAAGGGATTCTTTGTAAACTAAATTTGCAACTGTGTCCGATGTTGCCGATATTGCCTCCACTATTTTTGTTCCACTTTTTAATAAAAGCCCGAGCGTGCGGGTAATGTTTGCCATATTATAGTGTTTGGCCATTGTGCCGAATATCGGTATAAGAAGAATCATGCGGTGGTATACATATTTTATTACTTTTATTCTTAATAGCAGTGCAAAACCTATTATAAAAACCACCAAACCAATTCCTATATAAATGTAATATTGCTGTATAAAGTTAGCCGAGGATATTAATATTTTTGTTGTTATCGGCAACTCTACTTTTAAGCTTGTAAATATCGGCATTATTTTTGGGAGCACAAAGAAAACCAAGCCGCCGGAGACGCTAAGGGTCGCAACTAAAATTACCATCGGGTAAATTAAGGCAGAGCGCACTTTAGCATGTAGTTCGCTTTTTTTCTTTGTTTCTACTGCAAGATATTCCAAATTTTCGGGCAGTGTACCGCTTATCTCGCCAAGTTTTATAACGCCCACAAAAAGCTCGCCAAACGTACCCTTATATTTAGATAAGGATTCCGATAGAAACTGGCCGTTTTCTAGATCTATTCCAACTTTGTCTAGAATTTTTCCAAAACCGCGGCTTTTAATCTGGTTGCGAATAATCTTAATGCTCTCTATCTCGGACATTCCGGACTTTAACATTAGAGACAGATGTTTTGAAAAAAGCAGAAGTTCGTTTAAAGGCACTTTTGTAGGTAAAAGAAAAGAAAATTCAAAATGTTTTTTGGGGCGTTTGCTACCCTGCCTCGGTGGGACGGCCGCTTTTTCGTCGCTTGACTTTGTTTTAACAACTATGTCTTGCTGCATTCCTTTATTCATGAATCACGCGCAGAATTTCTTCTAGCGATGTTATTCCCTCTTTTGCCTTATTGATGCCGTCTTGCAACATCGTGGTCATACCTTCACTTATGGCTATGCGTCGTATTTCTGCAGAGGATGCGCGCGCAACTATGGCATTCCTTATTGCCTCTGTCATCTCCAACACTTCGTGTATGCCGATTCTGCTTATGTAGCCGGTTTTGCTGCATTCTTTACAGCCAACCGGACTGTAGAAAATCTTGCTTTTGCCTAGATGTTCCATAGGGAATGTTTCCTTGAGGCTTTCTAGCTCTTTTTCTGTTAGCTCTTTTTTAAGCTTACATATGTTGCAAAGTTTGCGGACCAGGCGCTGGCCTATTGCAATGTTTACTGTTGAGGCTATTAAGAACGGTTCTATTTCCATATCTAGCAAGCGCGGCAATGTAGTGGCGGCATCGTTTGTATGTAGTGTAGATAGCAGCAGGTGGCCGGTCAACGCCGCGTTTACGGCGATGCCTGCGGTTTCGTTGTCGCGTATTTCGCCCACCATTATTATGTTTGGGTCTTGCCGGAGTATAGAGCGCAGGCCCCTTGCAAACGTAAGACCGGTTTGCGAATTAACTTGTATTTGGTCTACACCCTCCAAAGAATATTCTATAGGGTCTTCAATTGTTATTATAGAAACATCGGGATTATTTAGTTCTCTAAGTATTGTGTAGAGCGTTGTGGTTTTGCCGCTACCGGTTGGCCCTGTTGCCAGAATCATTCCGTATGGCTTAGAAATCGCGTGGCGTATTGCTTTTATGTCTCTCTTTGAAAAGCCGATGTTCTCCAGATTAAAAGTCTCTCCTTGTTCTACTAAGAGCCTCAACACTGCGTTTTCGCCGTAGTGCGTGGGCATAATGGATACGCGAATATCAAACCGTGTTTTTTTGTCTTTTGTCATAAATTTAAACCTGCCGTCTTGTGGAGTGTTGTGTTCGTCGGTGCGGAGTCCCGAGAGCACTTTGATGCGGCTGATTATTTCTTGATGAATTTCTACTGGAACCGTAAAAGAATCTTGCAAAACCCCGTCTATGCGCACGCGCACCTTAAAGGCATTTTCTGTGGGGCTAAGGTGGATGTCGGAGGCGCGGGAGTCATATGCAAACTCTATTATAGACTCCACAATGTTTATTATGGAGATTTCTGCAGAGGGCTTTGTTAGAGTTTGTTCTATAGAAGTTTTGGTTGAATTACCAAGCATGTATATAATTTTAGCATACGTATGTGGAAGGCAATAATTACAATATTTTTGTTGGGGCTAATATTTATTGTGGTTCAAAAGGATGATATGCGGGTTTTATTTGGGGATACAGAGGTTATAGTAGAGATAGCAGATACGGATGAAAAACGCGCGCTTGGACTTTCCGGCCGCGAGGAACTAAAAGATGACCATGGGATGCTTTTTATATTTGAGAACAAGCATATACCTGGCTTTTGGATGAAAGACATGAATTTCGCCATTGATATTATCTGGATCGGCGAAGATTTTATTGTGCGTGATATAACGCCAAATCTGCTGCCAGAAACCTATCCGCAAGCTTTTTATCCTAGAGAGCCGGTTTTGTATGTATTAGAGGTCTCCGCTGGCTGGGCAGCACGGCACAATATTGAAGTTGGCGCCACCCTGAATTTCGAGATTCAGGGTAATTAAGGATATTGAGGTGATGGAGAAGGGTGACGCCCTGTAGATTCTTTTGCTACACTCCTTTTTTATGTAAGTGTCAATGGGTTGATTCGTCATGTTAAACAAAAGGTCGCATTATTACAAATTATAAAAATCAAGAGAATCATGAAAAAACTTACTGGTTTTATAGCTCTTTTCGGATTTGCAACTCTTATGGTTTTAACAGCCGCTGCGCAGACTAACGGCGCTTATAACTACATTGATACGGAGGGTTATGTTAAGAGAATACAAGCTCAAAGCGCCGAAGATGCGCTAGCACTCTCGGTGAATGATGCCTCTGTACACAGTGGAGTAATACATAATCCAAACCCACTCAGTGTTGGCGACAGGTTTGCGTTTAAGTATATGTATGTTGCTTCAGACGGCACTCTTAAAAGTGTTGAAGCTGCAACCGCAGATGATGCTGCAGTGCTTGCCGTAGATAGAGATCCGAACAGTGGTTTTTGGCTAAGGGATAAAGCTAATTAATCCCTTTTACCTTTATGCCTTGTTCATGTATTGGGCCCACAACAGATACAGCGCGAGATCTATCTTCAAAAGATGAGTCTCGCGCTGATGTAATAGTAGAAGTTAGTGTAGAAGAATACGTTGAAGTAAACTAGTCTTTAGCTTCCAGCACCCAGTCTCTCATAAAAACCATAAAGTCTTCTTTTCTTAGTTCAATGCTTGTTTCACGCAAGTGTTTAATAGGGTGTTTTTCGGGCCTTGGTTCGTAGTGGCCTGTAATACGCCTGTTTCTGTAAAACCTTATGTGGTATTGGAATCTCTCCATATGGATTTTGCGCAAGCTAAAAAGCTCTTCTACGTCTTTATAGGCTATAAAATGCCGCTTAAAGCCGTGGTTGCGCATATGTTTAATAAACTCTTTTGGAGTTTTATCTTGTTTGAGCCAGCCTAGATGTTTTTTGTCTTTATCTTTTTCGCGCCACGGTATTCTCCAACGGCCCATACACATCCTAAATATTGGCCAGACGGGTGCTGCAATAAGCCAAAAAGACTTGCCAATCCCCTTTTTAATTACGCGGACCATATGTTTTTATTTGATTTTTAATTATAAATCACAAGTTTATTTTAGGCAACGTTTTTATAAAGAATATAAAAAAATAGCTCCGAATTGGAATTCGGAGCTGTAACGCGAGCGGAAGGATTTGAACCTTCGGGTTCCAGTCTCCGGTAGACTGGCGTCTTGCCAAGCTAGACTACGCCCGCAAAGAGCTCCAGGCACGCTTAGGAGGGAGGGATATTTCGGGGTAAGTGTGCCCTGGAGCTGGGTTATGTTTTAATGTGCACCCCTTCGTGCGGTTCAAGCCGGTTTGGCTCGTTTGATGGTTGTCACTTGATTGTCTGCTGTTTGGGTTGTTAACCAAGGGGGTTTCCAGAGAAACTCCCATTTTGTTTGAGACAATACCTGGACAATCGCATGCACGCACGAAGGGGGTTGTTCCACTTAAGGAACTTCGTCCTATCGACACCGGCTTGTCGCCGAGTGTATTTTACGTCGCTCGGACGAATGAGCGAACAACTCTAGCTTTGTTGGCATCCGCCAACACCTTTTCCCGAGTCAATACTCGGTACTTTTGCGTATTCCAGAGAAGACCATGCTAGGCGGCTTGTCTTCTCTCCGATCTCGTAGTACGTAGTCCATCTGGTTTGGTGCTTTTACCGTTTCTCGATGGAGTAGAAACAGTAGCGAGCCCTTTACGGCTCACATTCAATTTATATCATAAAGCCCAATTTATGGCAAATTTACTCTATAATTAGGTTTAACCCTGTTTTTTTGTCGTGCGCGCGGCGAATTTCGCCGGAAAAAGCCCTAATGTGCATCTCCCCCGCCCCGGAGATTATCAGTTCCATAACGTGCCCCCCGATTGTGCTAAAGTTTTGTTTGCCGAATGTTCCGTGCAGGTGAATAATCGTATTTTTATCTTCTCCAATCGCAATATTGCCTACAAGCGAAAGAATTTCTAAATCTTCAGTAAAGACTTCCTTCTTATATTTCATTTCTTTTAAATTATAAAAGCCGAGTGTAAGTTTGCTTGTTGCACCTAGCCCGGTAATATGCCCGGCTTTAATATTTTTCTCTTTTGCGAATTTAGATATACCGGAGATTATCTCTTCTCCTGGAGAAAAGTTTAAAGTATAAAAATTTCCATCTTGATGTGCTATTTTCATCCAGTTTATTATATAATAAATGTATGAAAAAGATATTACTTTTAGCGATTTTGGTGGTTGTGGGAGTGGTCGTTTGGCAGTTTGTTGCTAGAGAAGATTCGTATCAAAAAACACCGACTTCTGCTGATAATGCCCCACCGGGGAGTATTCACAATTTGCCTGTGCCGGATGCAGTGGCGGCCGTACGCAGGCTTGCGGCAGAAACTTACAATGTCCCGGAAGGCGAAGTAATTGTAATCACTGCATACGAAAGAGAGTGGCCAAATTCATGCTTGGGGCTTGAAGCAGGGGGCGAGTTTTGTGCCCAAGTTATTACCCCGGGCTACGAAGTTACAGTAAAAGCCGGCAGTCAAAACTATACTTACCGCACAAACTCAAACGGCACCGCTATTCGCCTTGCAGAATCTCAATAATCTTCTGTTTTGATGTGTGGCCAGAGATGATTCTGACCGAATATTTTGGAACACTAAAATACTCCGCGAGTGCATCTACAACTGCCCTGTTCGCCCTCCCCTCTTTCGGTGGCTCTTTTACAGACACCACAAAAACACCCTCGCCGATTTTCTCAATTTTCTCCTCCCTTGCCGAGGGTTTTACTTTAACAGAAATTTTCATGGCTCCCAGTGTTCTCCGTAATTTATAAATTATTTTTCTTAATAAAATCTATAATAACTCCGTTAACAGCATCAATTTCACTAAAATTATGTCGGAAATCATGCCCAATATTTTTTATTACAATGTACTCTTTAGGTTCGTTTGCGTTATTATAAACTTTCTTTACGTCCTCGGGAGGGCAAATTTTATCTAATTCTCCAGCCAGGAAAAGAACTGGAACCTTAACTCTTTTGACATCTTCGTCCACGCGATATTTATAATTATCCAAAATATGCGAATATGGAACTTTGAAAGTTTTAGTTCCAGAATCGCCTGGAATATCGCGATTATGAATCGTAAAACCACTTTTTTCTGCCTCTTTTAGTTTTTCGTCCATAACAGATTGCAACGACGGCATAATTGATATTACAGCAGATATTTTGGTGTCTCTGGCGGCATACATAACTGCAAGTCTTGCGCCCCTGCTGTGGCCGCCGATAATAATTTTCTTATAACTCCCGCGATTTAACATAAACTCCACAACTGCCTTGATGTCTGCCAAATATTGGGTAGTTGTATACTCCGAAATATTACCCTCACTCTCCCATGTGCCGGTAGGGTCAAATCTAACAGTTGTATAACCTTGTTTTACTAATTCTCCGGCAAGTTTTACTAAATGAGTATAGTCTTTGGTGTCTAAATAACCCGGTAAAAGAATAGCGAGTTTTTCTGACTTTACTTTTTCATCACGCTCTACAACTGCCGCTAGCCTATTCTTACCAGAAGGAATTTTAACTTTTTCTTGAATCATAAGTACCCACTATTCTACCACCCTTTCTGGGGTTTATTTTAATAGACTATTACTAATAGTGAATTTCATAACTAATAGGTTTTATACATCCTCCTTTTATAGTACCTAAGCCAAAATTAACTGTATAAGCACTATCTGTGGGGTTTGGATAAGGGAACTGAAAATCATAAGAGAACTGGTCTTCTTGAGTTTTCCCATTTATAGACGATATGTAATTAATGTTAAATATAACATTTGCAGAATTACCTCGGCCTAAGTGAGGTATAATTTGTAATTCTATAGGAATGCTTTGTTTTATCGGGGCAGAAATAGTGCGGCCAGGCACGTCTCTTTCCAGTAGATTCGACTGATCCTCCGGCGCTGTTAAATTGCTTCGCTCAAAACCAACAACTTGAGCATCTTTCTCTGCTATATAGAATCTAAATATTTCAGGATTTTTTCCTAATGAGAATATAAATGTCGGCAAAATATCCACCTTGCTTACATTTTTTGCCTCAAATTTGACATTTATAGATTTAAAATTTGTTGGGATTACGTCTTTATACCACATGTCTGGAGATGAAAAATTAGAACCTTGTCTAACACAATAAAAGCCTTGGTTATCTGGTCCGGCATAACTGCGAGTATCCCATTTTCTCTTTGATTCTACAAACTCCTCTTGAATTATGTTAATACCACTAGCGGTTTGAAGAAATTGCTCTTTCTTTTCGGGACTTAAAGATGCACCTCCTTGGCTACTAATATCAATATCTATCTCAGGATTATTGTTATTAAGAACAAAGATGTAATAGCATAAAACGAAACCAAACACGAAAGCAGTGATTATTGCTCCTAATGAAATTTTTCTCTCTTGGAGCCATTTAACACCATCTTTAATGAGCTGAATCATTAACATTTTACTTCGTTAATCTTTTTATATAATTAAAGTGTTTTCAAAAGTTATGGAGAGTGGTGCGACTTTTACTGCCTTAATGACCACCACCCTACATTTATAATTCTCTAATAACTCCGCATAAGCGGAGTTATTGTCTACAGATTTATTTTATCTAAGCGTCCAATATGTTTTTCAAGAAGCCCCGCTTTTTCTTCATCTGTCATTCCAGTTAACTTTCTAGATGGTATTTCTAATGTCTTCATCCATCTTGCAATTGTGCTGTAACCGACTCCGAAGTATTTAGCTACTTTATCTACAGAACCATACTTATTGTATAATTCCATCAAGCTACTTCTATCTGGCATTGGCATTTTCTTGTATGACCTTCTTTTCGGTAGCTCAACTCCCCAATTTCTCAGAAGAATCTTTAATTGGTACTCTGAAATGTATAGCCTCTTTGCTATATCTTTAAGCGGTATGCCCTTATCCTTTAAAGCTCTTATTATCTTATTCTTTTGGTCTTCATTCATTTTGATAAATATTAACCTATACGACCTTTAACATCTCTATTGTACTAAACCAACCTAAAATGTCAAATTATGAGAAATCGGTGTTAGTTTCTTGTTATCTTCTATATTATATGCCACAACCGTTATTCTTTACAAAGCTGGTAATCTCTCTTAAACTCTTATCTCATGTGTTTTCGTAGACGGTTTTTAATCTTTATCCAAAGCGACCTTACATTTGTCGTAAGCGGAACGTCTATGTGAACAGCGGTTTTATTTCCTAAATCTTTAGTCATACTTAGATTCTCTTCTTATTTTGGTGATTTTCTAAATTCTGCTATGTAGCAGAATTGTTGACACGACCCTTGTATATAAATACCCTAAATGCAGATCGTTTACAGGTAGAAGATATGTATGCTTCTAAAAGGAATTGATTTTGGGCCAATCTGCGGCGCATCTGGTGTTCAAGGCTTTTTCGGCGAGGGGTATTGGTACCATCGCGTGTTAAAACCCGTGGGTCTAGATTTCCGCGGAATGACGTTTGTCGCTAAAACGACTACGCTTAATCCCCGTAAAGGCAATATGCCGCTTCGCAGAAATTTTACTCCGTGCGAAATCTTGCCGGAGTCAATTGTTGTGCGCCCGCTAAAAGGCATAGCCTTGAATGCAGTTGGGCTAAGTGGTCCCGGAGCAAAAGCGCTTTTTGAACAACAACTTTGGCAAAGACGCAAAGAGCCGTTCTTTATTTCTTTTATGTCGGTTGCGGAGAACCCGACTTTAAGAATTGAAGAGCTTGCGGCATTTGTTGAGCTTTTCCATAAGTATTTGCCGCATTTTAAGGCGCCGGTTGGGCTACAGATTAATTATTCTTGCCCGAATGTGGGTCTCCATATGGAAGAGCTGGTCCACGAAGTTAAGAGTGGACTAGACATAGCTTTTTCTTTAAAGATCCCCGTCGTGCCGAAGTTTAATCTGATGCTTCCCGCCGAAACTGCGGCAGATATTGCAGAGCACCGCGCTTGTGATGCATTGTGTATTTCAAACACAATTCCATGGGGACAATTCCCCGACAGGATTGATTGGAATACGCTTTTCCCGGGCGGCAAATCCCCTCTCGAGCGCTTTGGCGGAGGCGGCCTTTCTGGCAAGCCGCTGCTTCCGCTTCTTCTTGAGTGGCTTATTGCCGCGCGTGAATCTGGCTTAAAAAAGCAGATTAACGCCGGGGGTGGCATCTTGTCTCTACGTGATGCGGAGCGTGTTTTTCAGGCAGGGGCAGATTCCGTCTTCTTGGGCTCTATTGCTTTTCTGCGCCCTTGGAGGATACGTAAGATTATCTCTGGGATTAATTCACAGAGAGCTTAAAACGGCATATCTATGCCGTTTTTTATATAAAAAAAAGCCACTAAGGGTAACCTTAGTGGCGGGTTTGTGCTTATGCTTTGGGTTCGGATCTTGTGAGTCCGATGAGCGGGTTGCCGCTAATGTAGCGTTGGGTCTTAAGATCGCTACTCCATGCGAACTCAATGTTAAAGCTCACTGAGTGCGAGCGGATGAGATCGCCGATTGCTTCATTGCTTGTTTTCCCGGCAGCCCATTTTCCCGGCTCTCCTTCGATGCATGCGTGTATGTCGTGAGCTCTTTTTGTAAGAACTATTTTTACCATTTCACCACCTCCACAGTGATGTATGCTCGTTATACTGTAATATACAAAATATGTCAATATATAAAAAAGCCCGTTAGGGCTTGTGTGGGTTGAAAAGGACTGTTACGTGCGGAATTGGCGGAAAAGACGTTGATCCGTCATCTTCAATTGTTTTGGTTATATGTGCGCTTATAACCCTGATGCCGGTATCGTCATCTGGGCAAATTGTTGCTATTACCTTGCTGTCCAGAATTACCTCTACAAGGTTAACGGGGCGGATGCTGTGTTTTACTATCCGAAACTCAACTGGCATGCTTACCTCCTTGCTTAAGGGCACTTGTGGTTGGGGTTGTTGGTCGGTGTACCGCATTTACCACATGTCCATGGCCTTGGGCCTTGTTCGGAATATTGCCCCTTATCCAAAAGCTTTGCCCTACTTAGGCGATCTAAGATGATCTCCGGATGCTCGGCTTCCATGTGTTGTTTTTGAGCTTGTAGATCTTTTTCTGGCAGCTCTTTTGGGCAGCCCGGGCACTTTATCATCTTTACAACTTCTACTTCTTTTTCCATTTTAACCCTCCATTTGGAGATGTACTGGCCGCAGATTACCACCTATTGTGGTTTTTGTAAACTTTTCACTATGCTAGTATCTGAATTGAATTGAAAAGGTAAGAGGAATACAATTATAAATGATGCCTAAATTTCCCAAGAATGGCTCACTTGCTGATTTTCAGAGATTTATACACAAAGTTTATGCGATGCCGGACGCCCGGCTATATTCCTTAGAGGATCTTTTAACACATCAGCAACGCTTTGCAATGCGTGCCATTAAGGGTATCCGTAAAGGCAAGAAAATAAAAATAGAGTTTAATTTAATCATTGCTCTTGCTTGGCTTATGGCAATAGCTAATAGATTATACGTTGATCTTGAGACTCGAGTTTGGGAACGCTTTCCGAATCTTTGCTCCTATTGCGGTGAGCGGACTTGCGTATGTAAAGTAATGAAAGTTAAAAAGAGAATTAAGATTAAACCCAGACGATCGCAAAAACCGAAAAGCGTTGCAGAATTCCAGGCGATGTTTGAAAATATTTATCCGTCTAACACAAGAACACTGGATCACGCAGGCATCCATATGGCCGAAGAGGTGGGTGAAATAAGCGAAGCGGTTCACAACTTTATGGGAGAGCATAAAGGAGCGCAGTTTAGCGACATTGAGTTTGAGATGGCTGATCTTGTGTCGTGCATTATGGGTGTTGCCAACTCCGCTCACATTGATATTGCTTCTACGCTTTCAAAAATGTTTTCAAATGGCTGCCACGTTTGCCATAAAGCGCCTTGCACCTGTAGATTCTCCGAGGTGGCAAATATAAAGACTTAAACTGAGAAGTAGAATAATCGGCAAAAATCTATTATAATATGCCCCAAATTGCCAGATCGTCTAGGGGTAGGACGTCGCTCTCTGGAAGCGAAAACCGGGGTTCGAATCCCTGTCTGGCAACAAATTATGCCGAACATAAAAATACCAAAATCAAATCGTAAACGGGCGCTAATACTTGTTGATATACAAAAAAGTTTTGTAAAAAACCAAAAAAGTAAATTAATTAAGAATCTAGACAAACTTTTAAAACAAGAAAAGTACGATCTCTTTATCGAAGCAACATTTCATGCGGAAAAGGGTTCCTTATGGGATAGACAAACCCATTGGACCTTTCCCTATGAACCAATGATATCCGAAATCACAAAGAAACTTTTGAAAGGCAAAAAAATAGTAAAAGTAATTAAAGAAACTCGATCCGCATTCAAAGGAAATAAAAATATTCTTGCTTTACTGAGAAAGAAGAAGATAGAAGAGATTCATGTCGCTGGTTTTGATATAAATGATTGTGTATTTGCCACCGCCCAAGAATCATTCGATTACGGATTTTATACTTATGTAATTGAAGAATGTGTTGGATCTAGTGCTGGGGTCGCTTTGCACAAAGCTGCTATAAAAATCCTTCGATATCTTGGACTTACTAATCATTCTTGATCAAAATAGCTTCAACGTTATCTAGCTAAAAATAAAGAAATGGAGAAGAAATTTTTTGAAAATAGAGAAGAGCCAAAACAAGAAGTTATTTTTGACAAAACCAAGGGGACTCTCTTGCTTGAGGTGGATAAGAATAAACTTGGTGTTGAAGCTCTACGTGATGAAGCTATTGCGAGAAATCTAAACGAGAAAAACACATTTCATTTAACGGTTATTGGGAGTGATACCGCAGAAAAAATAGTTAAATCCTTAGCTGGGCATAGTGGTGATGAAATAGCGGCTGTTTTGTTTAAAATTGAAGATTTGGCCCGCAAAGTAAAATGGAATGTTGATCTTAAGCCAGAGTTTTATTATGTAACCAAAGAATATAACGATGCTAGTTCTGAAGATCCAGAGCAGTTGATAAAAGAGATGAGAGAATCAATTATTCAAATTGCGGATGCAAACGGCATAGCAGAATTCTACGACGAGTTGAAAAATTTGACTGGTTTGGAATTTGAATTGCCTATGCCGCATGTAACGCTCTTTACCAACAGTACGCGTCCAGATAAGAAACTTAGAGGAATTGGAATATATTCGAGGGAGGAATTTCAAGAGATGAATCCGATCAAGATTGAAGTGTAATTGGAACAGAAAAGAATAAGTGTGCCTGCACTATAGTTTGAAGTAAATCCATTTTCGTAGTAATCTCCAGTTAGTTCCAAGGAGTTTCGACGTGATACTCTCCTCTGAAATAACATGGAAAGTGTTCGGGCAAAGAATACTTGCTTTGGCGCTTATTGTAAGTTACGTAGGGACATTCACGCTTTTTTACGCGGCATTATTAGCTCCCTGGCTACTTATCTATTACTGGGCTCACTATGAAGTGGTTACGAATGTGATGCTTTGGAGACTCCCATTGTTATTTGTAATGATGGGAGTTATCCATACCTCTATTGATGTTGCATCACGCATTTATCTAAAACCACATTGAGTATCCCGATTACCCGCACTTAAGGTGCGGCTTTTCTTTAGAGCTCTTTCAAATCTAGTATTTGGTCGACTCTAATTTGACTTACAAAGTCGGGAACGTGACTTACCAGTATCATCGCGCCATCGTAACGATTTAAGGCGTCTGCTATAACCGGAATGTGGCGGAAATTTATGTGGTTGGTTGGTTCGTCCAATATTAAAAGTCCCGGCCGTTGGAGCACAATTTGGGCAAAAGCCACAAGGCCTTTTTGTCCTTCGGATAGGGCGCCGATTTTGGTTTTTAATATTTCGGCATTTAGCAAAAAACCAGATGCGTGTGAGCGCAACTCTTGTTCTGTTGCAAAATCAGCCGCGTTTTTGAGCGCATCATAGACGGTTTCTTCAAAGTTAAGAGTGGAGAAGTCTTGTCTGTAATAGCCGATGCGGATCCCCGAAGCCACATGCTCGCCTTTCGCATGGCCTGTTGCAAGGCGCTCTAAAAGGGTTGTTTTGCCAATTCCGTTTGGTCCCGTGAGAAGCAAGTGGTCTTTCTTTCGAAGGATAATATTAACCTTCTTTTCAACGTTTTTGTTGTTTTTAACTACTGATACAGATGTAAGCGTGAGCACTTTTGGATCAATCTCACTTTTATCTTGGGAGGGAATAGTAAACTTTCTTATTGTTTTGTCTTCAACTCTTACGTCCACAATCTCTTCTTCTAGTTCCTCTATTTTCTCCCTCATTTTACGGGCCACGTCTCGCATGTGGCCTCCCTTTTGCGCAAAAAAGCCAGCTTGTTCTTTGCGGTGTTGGATGTCTTTCTCTAGGCGCGCATTTTCTCGGTTTTCTTTATCAATTCTTGCGGCAATCATGCGCACCACGTCGTTATAGTTTCCCTGATATTGCTCAATTTTACGGGTAAAGATCTCCAAATAAATAACGCCGTCGGTAAAAGAGTTTAAAAAGTTTGCATCGTGCGATATAACTATTACGGTGCCTTTATAGCTTTCTAGAAAGTTAGTTAGATGGGCAATGCCTTCTTTGTCAAGATTGTTAGTTGGTTCGTCCAACAGTAATAAGTCTGGATTTTGAATAAGGGCCGCGGCAAGAAGCAGTCGCGCTTGCTGCCCGCCGGATAAGCTCTTAACAATTCTATCTTTTGATATTTCTAAATTTACCACATCCAATATTTTTTCAATTTTAGGATCAATGTCATAAATTTTTTTAGCGAATTGATTTTCAAAATATTCCCGCACAGTTAAATTGCTTTCTCCGCGGGGAATTACTTGTTTTGCTGTTGCAATGGTAAGGCCTTTTTTAATGTGGATTTTCCCAGATTCGGGTTTTCTTGCGCCTGTTATAAGCTCAAAAATCGTGCTTTTGCCGGCGCCGTTTTGGCCCATAAGCGCAATTTTTGAGCCGTCTTTGATAGAAAAATCTACCTCATTCAGAATGGGTTTCAAGTGGCCATATTCGAAGGACGCCTTTTCAAACCTTAATATTGTCTCTCCTGACTTAGGCATAGGGAAGTAGAATACCCTATCGGTGGCTTCTTTTCCATGGAGGGCGCCGTCCGAATCTGCGTACATGTGGAATACGCTTTCTTGGTAGAGTTAGCATTGCCTCTGTAACACCTGGCAGATCCGGCAGTTTAGCCACGGGGAGCGTAAGCCGTATAAGCCGCTCAATAACTTTTACATCTCTTTTTTGATCGGGCCGCGCGAATGAAATTGCATGTCCTTTGCCGCCGGCGCGCCCAGTGCGGCCGATTCTGTGCACATAGTCTTCTGCCATTTGCGGCAAATCATAATTTATAACAAGTTCAATGTTTGTAACATCAATTCCACGCGCGGCAATGTCTGTTGCCACGAGCACGCGATATTTGCCGTTTTTAAAACCCTGGAGCGCTTCTTTCCGCTGGTTTAGCGATCTATCTGAATGAATTTCGGCGACCGTTTCGCGCATGGAGCGTACTTTAGAAACAATTCTAGAGACTCCGTGCTTTGTGCGTAAAAATATTAAAACCGAGCCCTTGTATTCTTTTAATATTTTTTCAAGCAGTTTTGGTTTTGCTTCTTGCGGGATAAAAAACACTTCCTGCGTAACATCTTTCGCGATTGTTCCTTGAGGCGCAATCTCTACTCTAACCGGGAGTTTCATATACGACCTTGCCATATTTATAATCGCCTCTGGCATGGTTGCCGAAAAAAGCATTGTTTGCCTTTCTTTTGGGAGCGCCGAATTAATTTTTCTAAGTTGTGGCGCAAAGCCCATATCAAGCATGCGGTCGGCCTCGTCTAGCACCAGAACATTTACTTTATCCAAATAAATGCTTTTTTGTTCAAGGTGGTCGATGATTCTCCCTGGCGTTCCGATAACAATGCTCGGGTTTCTATAAATCGCTTTCTTTTGGCGGAAAATCGGTTCGCCGCCTATCAAAGTAGCGGTACGCACACCCAAAGGCTGGCATATTTTCTCGAGTGCTTCGTTTATTTGGAGGGCAAGTTCCCGAGTCGGGGCGATAATTAAGCCCAATCCCTTTTTATTCAAAATATATTGGATGAGCGGGATTCCGAAAGCTAGAGTTTTGCCGGTTCCGGTTTGGGCTATGCCCATCAAGTCTTTGCCGTCAATTCCAATAGGGATTGACTGTTCTTGAATAGGCGTTGGGGTGGTTAATTTAAGTTTTGCGAGAATATCCAAAATAGCGGGCGCGATTCCCAAGCCATAAAAGTTTTTTATGTTTTCCATGTTCTAATAGTATTGAAAAAGTTCAGCTCCGAGGAGGGGTTCGGAGCTAATGAAGGGTACCCGGGGCCGCCCAGCGCTAGGTTGGGTGGAGGGTGGGTGGTGGGCTAAATTAGCCATGCACCAAGCAGCACCCGGGACGGGAGCCATGTGGATTTTAACCACACAATGCTCCCACTTGAGGTCTGTTATGAGCTAAATAAATTATACTATAAATAAATACTTTATCTAGGTTCCCGCCTTTTTGGCAGCCTCTCTATATGGGCAATATTCGCAAAGCTCTCCTGCTTTTGGCAAAGAATTTTCCACAAGGCACTTTTTAATTCTTTGGAGAGTTTCTGGAATCCATGCATCTTTGCAATTGTGTGGGAATACTTGCACGTCAAATTCCAGTTTTTTATCAAAGGCTTTTCTGTCTGTTTTGCCGTTGACGTAAACAAAATAGCCGATGTCCGCTACTTTAAAACCGTTTTGCCTAAAGAGCCATTGGTATATTTCCATTTGACGCTTATATCCTTCTTTCCATCTGCCCTCCATAGTAATCTCTCGCTCGGTAGCAGTAGCCTTGTAGTCTACTATAATTAACTCCCCTTTCGGATTTATCCATATATCATCAATTGCCCCGGTTATAAGAAGATTGGTTGGCTTATGCAGATATTGAATTCCTTTAAAGTTGTTGCGCCATACATCCAGCTCCTTGTGCGGATACGGTACGGCGTCTATCGCATAGTGTTCCATAAGCGGGTGTTTGGAGCCGTTTGCGCGGTGAATATCAAATTCTTTCTTTAAAAGCGTGTCCACAGCGTTGTTTAGAGTAAATGCCGGCATTGAGGGCCGCGAAATACCGAGCCTGCGATCAAGATAAAAACAGCGCGGGCATTCGGTGAATAGTTCTATTTTAGAGCGGCTTAGTTTAAATGGAGATGTGGATTTTGGATCAAATGTAGTTTTATAACGATTATTGCCGTTGTATGCCATAAGACTTTATTTTAACATTGCTTGCGTTTAATGCATAAATATGGTAAATATAGCGCGCAGGTAATTCAGGTAATAGCTCTGCAAACTTCCGTAATTTTAACCGAAAAGACAGCTCTTTCCAAAGGCGAGTTTGTAGGGAGGAAAGTCCGGACACCTAGCAACAAGTACAGGTTAACGGCCTGCCGCAGTAATGCGAGAGGTGCGAACAGTGACGCCCCGTGGCGAAAGCTTATGGGGGAGCCCTATCTCAAGCTAGTCGGCTCAATTCGGTGATAGAGATAAAAAAGCCGAAGTGAAACGTTTCTAAATCCTTACCGGGTGCAAGACCGTGCTCCGATAAACATCGGAGAGAGTCGCTAGAGCCCGCGAGTAATCTCGGGCCCAGATAAATTGTTGCCAAATACAGAATCCGGCTTATGAATTACCTGCATATAAAAACCCCGTGTATAACGGGGTTTTTATATGCCCAAGTCTTGTGCTTGGTTTACGAGTCTGTCTGCTTCTTTGTTTAATTCTCGCCGCACGTGTTTAAATTCAACTTTGGGAAAATCTTGTTTTAAATTCCACACTTCTATAAAAAGCGGCTGAAGGTTTTGGTCTTTTATTTTATATTGTCCCGTCATTTGTTTGTATATAAGTTCGCTGTCTGTGCGCAACTCTATTTCTGAATTCTCGCGTTTTTTGCCTAAAAGTTGTTTTGTCTTTTTTAGTGCAAATATAACAGCCTTGTATTCTGCAACATTGTTTGTAGCAATGCCGATGTACTCGCTGTATTCTTTGTGCATTCTTGGAGCTTGCGAATCTGTGTTTTCTTCTTCTATAACAACGCCGATTGAAGCAGGGCCAGGGTTGCCTCTTGCCCCGCCATCTGTGTAGATGATAATTTTATGTTCCATAAAATTTAATTTCTAAGTTTTAATTTCTAAATTCTAATCAAGTTATAAGTTTTAAGATTTAATTATTCGCCAGGGCCAAGATTTGTTAATGTCTAATGCAAACGCTGCTGCTGCCCTGTGCCCCCCCCCTCCGTATTTGGCGGCGAGCTTTGAAACATCCACTTTGCCGTTTGAGCGCAACGACACTCTCTTTCTGCCACCGGATTCTGCATAAACTATGCCTATCGGCGGTTTTCTTTTCGTCAGTTCATGCCCTATGGCAGATGTTAGGCTTGCAAAGATAGCCGAATTTGCGGCGAGGGTCTTATATCCCTCAAAGACAACCAGTTGCGCCCTATCGGAGGCACGTTTCACTAGCCCCTTATTGTGTTCCAGTATTATTTTACCTTTTTCTATAATTTTTTTCCCGTTTTTCCTTTTTTCTAGATCTTGGGCAATTTTGTCCAAAACTTTAAAGTCAAACTCGTAGAGTTCTAACGCGCAGGCGATTTCTGCTGTGTTTTTAATCTTAAATTTCCATAAGTCAATATCTTCTATATGGCGCAGAAGTTTTGGTATTTTTTTGCGTGGATGGAAAAATTTCCATGCGAGCACAGCGCCAGAGTGGTGTAGAGCATAAGAATAGTTTGGCACACTCTCTGTAATATGCTTTGCGCTTATATGGTGGTCTATTATCGTAAGAGACTTTGCAGATTTCAGTATTTTCTTTGTTTCTTTCTCTGGAAAACAAAAATCTAGTGTGTATACTTCTTTGCCTTTTAAGTTTGCTGGCGGCGGTTTTTGGTGTTCTTGGGCAATATAGATTGCGTTTTTGCCGAACTTTTTCCACGCCGCCCAAGCTGCGCCGAAACCGTCGTAGCAATTCTTATGATAAATAATTACTTTTGTCATTTAAGTGTTTCTATTGCTGGCAGTCTTTTACCGGCTAGAAATTCCAGCATAGCTCCACCGCCGGTAGATATAAAACTAAATCTTTTCTGCAGGCCAAGCCTTATAACAACTTCTGTTGTGTCTCCGCCGCCCACAATTGAAAACCCGCGAGATGCGGCTATTGTCCTTGCAACTTTGTTTGATCCCACGCTAAAGCGCTTTGTGTCTATATCTCCCATCGGGCCGCTCCATATTATAGTTTTTGCTTTTTTTATTGTTTTTACGTAGTTTTCTGCAGTTTTTTTGCCGATGTCCAGTATCTTAGAATCGTTCCAATGCCAATCTACCGGCAAAACTATTTTCTTCTTTTGTACAAGTTTCTTTGCGAGCTCTAGCATATGTGGTTCAAAAATTGAAGAGCCAATATCTAAACCACTTGCTTTTAGTACGGTGTTTGCCGGGCCTCCCCCCAAAAGTATATTTGTTGTTTTGTTGTAGAGGTTTTTTATCACGCTCATTTTGTCTTCGATCTTTGCCCCGCCGATTATTAGAACAAACGGTTTTGTTGGTTTAGTTATTGCTTTTGATAAAGCCTTAATTTCGGCTTTAAAAGTAGGGCCCATGCAGGATTTTATATATTTTGTTATGCCAACGGTTGAGGCATTTTTGCGGTGCGCTGTGGCAAAATCGTCGTTTACGAACAAGTCGCCAAGGCTAGCGAGATTTTTTGCAAGTTTTGCGTCGTTTTTAGTTTCTCCAGGCAAGAAGCGTATGTTTTCTAACATTAACATAGAACCGTGCGGAGCCTCTGTGATTTGGTTTTTTAATCTTGGAAAGTTAAAGTGACTTAGAAATATAATTTTCCTTTTTAGCCTTTTCTCTAAAAGGACCTTAAGCGGCAAAAGACTTTTTTTTCTATCTCTGCCTTTGGGGCGGTCTCTGTGGCTTATTATTACAAGTTTATTCGTTTTTTTAGCTATCTTTGCTATTACTTCGGCAGCTTTATGGAAGCGGATTGATTTTGCTATTTTATAGCCGTTTTTTATATCTAAATTTACGCGCAAAAGTGTAATCATTCAGTTAATTATATCACAGAAAAAGCCAAACCCCCGCCGAGGCGGGGGCAGGCACATATTATGTAGGAGGGCAGTCCACGGGTTGGTTAAAACCTAGGGACTATACTCATACTCACTCGGGGGCCATTATACATCAAAACACCCCTAAAAGTCAAATTAACTTGTTAAATTCCTCCGGGTTTAGAGAAGCCCCGCCAACCAGCGCCCCGTCTATTTCTGGGTGAGATAGGAACCCCGAGCTATTTCGTCCATTTACGGAGCCGCCGTAAAGTACTTTAGTTTGTAGTGAGTAGTTTGTAGTGAGTAGAGATTTGATAAATATTGACATTTCGGCGGCGGATTCTGGCGTGTCGGGCGTGCCCGTACCTATTGCCCAGATGGGCTCATAAGCTATGATTAAGTTTTCAGTTTTCAGTTTTAAGTTTTCAGCTCCTTTTAGGTCTTTTTCTAGTTGGTTTTGGACATAGTTTTTTGCGGTTTCAATCCCCTTTTCGCGGATTTCTTTTGGTTCGCCGACGCAGAGGATTATATTTAGGCCGCCCTCTAGCGCGGAGAGAAGCTTTTTGTTTATTAGTTCATCAGTTTCGCCTCCGCCAACTGGCGGATTGCGCCTTTCAGAGTGTCCGAGTATTACATATTCTACGCCAAACTCCTTAAGCTGACGCCACGATATTTCGCCCGTATATGCCCCTAAATCGCCCCAGAATGCGTCCTGCGAGGCCAATTTGGCCTTTTTAAGGGTCTTGCTCGCAGACTCTAAAAACACGTGCGGCGGGGCTATTACAACACCTTTGTGATCCTCCGCTTTTGCCAATTTTACGGCCTCTTTTGTAGTAAGAGGATTAGTCTTCCAATTAGCTACGAGTAATTTTTTCATCTTGCTTCTCTTATAAATTTTGCGGCGTCGTCCGGATCCATTATGTTTATATCTATTCCTGTGCCGAGTTCAAAACCGGCTATTTTTGATATTTTGGGCAATATCTCTATATGCCAATGATAGTGCTCGTGTTTATGTTTGTCTTTAATTGGCGCAGTATGAATAAAAAGATTATATTGCGGCTTTAGCGCGTTGTGCAATTTTCTTACGGTTTCTTGCGTTGCGGTTATGATGTCGTCAATTTGGTTTGCAGGTGTATCTTCAAAATAAGGGTTGTGGCGCTTTGGGTATACACGCGTTTCAAAAGGTAATCGCGAGACAAACGGCGCGAAGCTTATTGCGAACTCATTTTCAAATATTATTCTTGACCCCTGTTCTTTTTCCCATTTAATCATATAGCAATGCACGCATTTACCCGTTCTTTTTTTGTATCTTCCGGAACCTGCAAGAGAGTGTCCAACATCTGGCGGGATTACTGGGAGCGTTATTATTTGGTAATGCGGATGGTAGACAGAAGCTCCAGCCAAGGGACCTATATTGTGGAACATGGATACGTAAGATATACTGCCGTCTTCTTTAATAAATGCTTTGTATCTGTCAGCAAGGGCCTTAAATAAGGTTTTTGCTTCGTTATGGGATAAATCCCAAATATCTTTGTTGTGGTCTTTTGTTATTACAACTTCGTGGTGGCCAACCCCGTTTATTGCGGAGTATGGACCTATTTTAAATAATTTAACAGCCGCACATTCTTTGCATTTTATTTTTCCTTTTGTGTGAGTATGCGTTACTGCAGGATATTTATTGTTTATTATTTTTACCAGCCAATTGTCTTTTGCGGCGTCGTTTTTGGGGTAGCTTGCGACTAACGGCCCTGCCCCGGCACGCTCCGGGTGCTCAAAAGGACAGGTTTTCGCGCTTGTTTTCTCTATTGGTTTCTCCACCGCAAAGTCGTGCGGCCTCTGCCCCCTTGCAGTTGATATTAGTATCCAGTCTCCGGAAACCGGGTCTTGTCTTAATTCAGAATTCTGAAGCATAAGTATAAATATTTTACTACACTAGATTAGAACTTAGAAATTAGATCTTAGAACTTGCAGGCGATAGCCTGTTTTGGTAGTACCATTCAAATACATCTCGTGCTATTGGCAGAGTGTTTGAACTGCCCTCCACGGCATCTTCTATAAGGATAAGTATTGCAATTGTCGGATTATCTGCGGGGGCATAACCAACAAACATTGCGTTTGTTTTTGTATTTAGGGCAGTTTGGGCACTGCCAGTTTTAGCTGCTACTTTTATTGGCAGCCCAGAGAGCATATAAGCCGTGCCATAAGTACGAGAGACCGCGTCTTGCATGCCGATTTTTACTTCTTTTAAGGATTTTGCCATATCTGATACATCAAAAAGAAGTTCTTCGGGCCGATTCATATTTATTTTTGGGCGGTATACGAGTCCCTCGTTTGCAACGGCAATTATTGTATCTAAAATTTGCAGCGGCGTTATATTAAGGTCTCCCTGGCCGATTGATATGTTGTAAGTATCCCCAACTCTCCATGGAATACCTGTTCTTTTTTCTTTTTCTTCTGCGGTTGGCAGAAAACTTGTGGGTTCCACGCCTAAATCGATGCCGGTTTCACGGCCCAGCCCGAACAAGAGCCAATACTTGTTTAATCTTGTTATGCCGAGCGAATTTATTGGGTAGCTTGTACCCTGTACAATACCGGCTTCGTTTTTAGGCAGACCGCCTCCCACGGTATAGAAAAAAATGTTAGAGGAGCGCGCAATGGCGGAGTATAAATTAACCCAACCGTGCGCTTTCCAATCCACAAAATAACTGGGATTATCTGGGAAGTATGGGTTTGGAATTTCTATCTGTCCACGCGAGTTTATTGATGCGGTTGTAGATATTACGCCCTCTTCCAAAGCCGCAGTTGCGTGCAGTGGTTTTATTGTAGAACCGGGGCTGTATAGCCCCGAAACCACGCGGTTAAAGAGCGGTTGGTTTTTCGCATTTAGATATTTAGAAATATTATCGGGTTCAAAGCTTGGCAAGCTTATTAGTGAAAGCACTTCACCGTTTTTTGGATTTATGGCTATTCCTGCGCCGGCTGTTTGCCCTTTCGTTTTCATATAAGCAAGCAACCTTTCATAAAAGTATTCTTGCAACTCGCCGTCTAATGTAGTTTGCAGCGTTTCGCCAGTCTCCGGCTCTTTTATTAATTTTTCTTCTTGCTCGTTGAGCCTAGCATCTCTTAATATTATTTTTTCGCCGTGGCGCCCTAAAAGTATGTCGTTATAGTATTTTTCTAGGCCGGCTTTGCCGATAGAGTCTAAAAGATTAATTTTTTCGTTAGATTCAAGGTCTTCTTTTGTAGGAAGGCCAACATAGCCAAGTACGTGCGAAAATGCGGGGCTCACGTAGTGTCTTTTGTAATCGCCCTCAACACTAATTGAGTTTAGTGATAGGTCTTTAAGTTTTATTGCATCTGAAGTGGATATATCTTCGGCTATTTTAAGATTTATATTTTCCTCTAAGTTTGCGCTAGAGAGCTTGTCCTTAATCTCCATCTCTGGGATATTCAGTGTTTCTGATAGAGCTTTTAACGCCTCGTCTTTTTCGCCCATTTGAAGCATTACGCTTGGGTTTAGAAATGCGCTTAGAACAAACTTGTTTTCTAGTATGGGTTTGCCGAATCTATCCACTATTAGTCCGCGCTGTGCCAAAATAGGGATTTCTTTATGCATATTGCGTTCTGCCCTTGTTTTATAGAAGTTGCCTTTTGCAACTGCAAGAAAAAGCGCGTTTGCTAAAAATAGCAAGCAGATTATCACTGTTACCGTAAAAATTGCTTTAAATAGTCCGGGTTTTAGCGGCAATTCAACGGGGTTTGGCTCTCTTTCTACGTCTGATACAACTTCTTCAAAGTCTATGCCTCTATCTTTTCTGCGCATATTTATCAATTATATAAAACACAGCAAAAAATAAAGCTGTGTTGTAGATTGCGGTTTTTAGAAAGGCGATTAATTCAAAACCAATTAGTTGTGTAATTCCGGTTGCTATGATTATTGCAAAAAAGCCGCAGATCGGTTTTTTCCATGGCAGGTATTGGAGCGCCGCAATGCCGGAAAGGGCTGCGAAGGCAAAAAGTATTGCCTGCGGGTCTAACCCGGCATAGAATTTTACTGAAATTGCGGCAATAAGCACTAGTATTAGTCTCCTTGGCCAATCGCTAAATAAGGCCGACAATGCTATTACAAGGGCAAGCGTAACATTGGGCTGTATGGCGCCAGCGAGAATTATTATGCTCGCGCTAGCGACTAACTTGAACATCCCTTAGTTTGTTTATCTCTACAGACGGCGCGATTAAAGCTTCTTTAAAAGGCATATTAATATCTTCTTGTATTTCTATTATACGGCCGATATTAAGGCCATAAGGCAAGCCGGCGCTTGCAGTTAAAACTATGTCGCCGACTCTTACTTCACTTTCTTTTGGAATCATAGTTATTCTGGGGCTTGATCCGCCCTTTAAAAAGCCGTCTCTCTGCTCAGTGCCTATCCTAACAGCAAGTTCTATAGAGGGATCAAATATTGTTGACACTACGCTGTAAGTCGAGAAAACTTTTTTGACTACTCCAACAAATAAATTACGGTTTGAAACTATTGCAGCTGCTACCTCTAGGTTTGAAGAGCCCGCTTCTATTGCTATTTCTTGTAATCCCCGCAAAGGATGGCTGCCATAAACTTTAAATGAGTCTGGTTGTGTAATCTCATCGTTGAATATTTCGGTTTTAAGGCTTTCAATTTGTATCTTAAGTTGTTCAATCTCTGACTGTAAATTATTTTCGCTATTTGGGAATATAAGAGAAGCTGCTTTTAATTTTAGGCCGGTGGGCGTTCCCCATATAAATATGCCCGTGAGCGCAATTATTGCTATTGTATAACTCCAAAAACGCATAAAGTGTCTATATATTTACTACTCTAGGTTGCTGTTGATTTAGCAGTATATTTTTATATGTTGGCATATCTTCTATTATAATCCCCAACCCTCTTACCGTGCAGGTTAATGGATCTTCAACAACTGCGGTTGCAACAGTTATTTCAGATGCAATGTATTTATCCAAACCCCTTAGTTTGCTTGTACCGCCGGTTAAATAAATTCCTCTTTTTAGAATATCTCCCACAAGCTCCGGAGGAGATTCTTCTATAAGAGTTTTTATCGCTTCTGTTATGCCTTTTAGCGATTTTTGGAGCATAGCTCTAACTTGAGTGTCGCGCAGGGTTATTTCTTTTGGAAGACCGGTACTAACGTTTCTGCCGCGTATTGTAATTTCCAATTTTTCCTGCAGAGGTATGGCAGAGCCAATATTCACTTTTATTTCTTCGGCTGTAGGTTCGCCTATAAGCACGCCAAATTCGTCTTTTATGCCCTTGATAATTTCTTCGTTGAACTTTTCTCCGGCTATCTTAAGGCTTTTTGATTTTACAGTTCCACCAACCGATATTATGGATATCTCTGTTGTTCCCCCACCCATGTCTATAATCATATTGGAGGTGGGTTCTTCTATGGGTAGCCTTGCCCCAATTGCAGCTGCAAGCGGCGCTTCTACCAAAAATACTCTGCCTGCTCCGGCGGAGACCACCGCGTCTTCTACAGATTTCCGCTCTACCTCTGTAAGATTTGTAGGCACGCTTATTGCCGCTGCATTAAAGCGCGAGAAAAAACCGCCTTTCCCGGCTTTCCGCAGAAAGTATTTTAATATTTCTTCAGTCATTTCAAAATCAGAAACCACGCCGTGGATTAGCGGTTTAATAAGCTTAATATGCTCCGGCGTGCGGTCCAGCATTTTTTTGGACTCCGCGCCGATGTTTAATATCTGGTTTGTCCTTTGGTTTACCGCAACCATTGTGGGTTCGTTTATAACTATTCCCTGTCCGCTCAAATAAAGCAGAGTGTTTGCGGTGCCTAAATCTACCCCAACGTTTTTATAAAAGTTTCTTAACATTATTTATTGATACTAGTTTTGTTTTACTGCTGTTTCTTTGCTTTAGTTCAATTTTCCCCTTAGTTTTTTGGCTTATTACCGCCCTGTAAGGAATACCGAGCAAATCTGAATCTGCGAATTTCTCGCCAGCTGTTGTATCGCGGTCATCATAGAGTATATTATCCTTCTTGTCCTGTAAACTCTTATAAGCCTTAGTTGCTAGTCCTTTCTTAAGTTCTATTAGGTGTAGTTTAAATGGGGCGACTTTCTCCGGCCAGAGTAAACCGCGATTATCTCTATTAATTTCTGCAAGCGTGCCCATAATACGGCTGATGCCTATACCGTAGCAGCCCATTACAGCCTCCAGTTCCTCGCCGGATTTTGTTTTGTATTTTACTGCAAAAGGGCTTGAATATTTTGTGCCCAGCTTAAATATATTGCCAACTTCAATGCTATTTGATTTTTGTATTTCGCCTTTGCCGCATTTGGGGCAAGCGCCTTCTCTAATTTTTGCAATTTCTTTGTTCTGCGAAAATCCACACGCTTTGCAGTAAAATATTTCGTCTTCACCAATATCGGAGAGAGCTTGGAACTCATGCGAGTATTTAGAGAATGTGCCGCCGCTAGCCTCGGTTAATAGGGCTTTTATGCCAAGCCGTTTAAATATGCGTTTGTAGGCGTTTAACGCTTTTGCATAAAATTTCTCTAAATCTTTTTCGTCCGTATGGAAACTGTAGAGATCTTTCATTAAAAATTCTCTGCCACGCAAAATACCGGATTTTGCCCGCGGTTCGTTACGGAATTTCGTTTGTATTTGGTAAAAATATGCAGGCAAGTCTCTATATGAGCTTATTTGTTTTTTTGCGATGGGAGCAATAATTTCCTCGTGGGTAGGGCCCAAAGCAAACCACTTGCCGCCGTGGCCCTCTACTTTGTATAGAATATCAAGAGTCTCCCACCTACCTGTAGTTTGCCAGTTCTCTTTTGGATGCAAAACAGGCATTAAAAGCTCGTTTGCGCCCAAAGAGTTCATTTCTTCGCGAATAATAGCAGTAATATTTTCTAAAACCCTAAGGCCCAACGGAAGATACGAATATATGCCGGCCGCCTCTTTATTTATAAACCCGCCGCGTACAAGCAGTTTTGCGCCTTCTGTTTCTTCATCGGAAGGTGCTTTGTGAGATGTCTTTATAAATAATTCTGATTGCCGCATATTACTAGTGTCTTATGTTAAGAGTTTGGCAATGTCGCTTATGGTGACAATTATCGCAAGTAGTATAAGAAGACCGAACCCAACTGCGTTTGCAAGGTACTCGGTTTTCTGGTTTAGGCGCCGGCCAAGTATTTTTTCTGCGACCACAAAAGAAAGCCTGCCGCCGTCTAATGCCGGTATAGGCAAAATATTAAACACGGCTAAGTTAAGCGAAAGGATTCCGGCCAGCTGCACTAAAAATATTGTTCCCATCTCGGAAGTGGACTTAACAATACCGAATATTCCAACTGGCCCGGCAACGCTATCCAATACCTCACCGCCGTTAAATAAGCTAATTACTATTCCTCCAAGAGCTTGGAATATTGCGCCTATTATATATACCGATGTTGTAAAACCTAGCTTTAACCCGTGAAGTACCCCGCGGCCATACATAGTTTCTGAAATTGTTACGCCAATTCTTCCTTCGCTTTCTGTAAATTCTGTTCTAGGTGTAACCTCTTTGCTGTTTAAGGTTATTGCTTTACCCTCGTTTTGCGCAAGATATGTTTGAAAGCTCTCCAGTGATTCAAAGCCTGTTATAATTTCACCGGGCTTAAGGCCCGCTTGCATAGCTGGGCTATCTTCTAAAACTGAAATTATTTTTATGCCTTTTGGTTCTGTACCTATCGCAAACACAGCGCTAAGCGCTAGCCAGCCAATAAGAAAGTTCATTGCCACGCCTGCTACTAAAATTACTGTTTTTTTCCATATCGGCTGAGCGGCAAAACTGCGCTTTTCATCTTCTGGGGTTTCTGCCTGTTCTTTATTTTCGCCAAATATTTTTACAAATCCGCCGAAAGGGACTGCATTTATACTATATTTTGTTTCGCCTATTTTTTTAGAAAAAACCCTTGGTGGGAAACCAATCCCAAATTCCTCTACCTTAAGCTTGAATAGCTTCGCCGCAATAAAATGGCCGAATTCGTGGCCGATAATAAGTAGTCCTATTAATCCTATAAATGTGAGTATCAGCATTAGTTTTGTATTTCTTTAATTTTGCTCTCAACCATACTGTCAATTTGCTCGTTTACGGAATCTATTTCTTTCTGGATGTTTTCTTTTATTCTGAATTTTTCGTCTTTGTCTTTTGTGCCTGTTTCTGCTTTCTTTTTGATGTCGTCTCTTGTTGTTCTTATTCTTATGCGTATATTCTCTGTCATTGATTTTGCGGTTTTAATAAGTTCTTCTTGCCTTTCAGATGTAAGTTCCGGCATTTTCAGTCTTATTGAGTTGCCTTGGTTTGATATGGAGTATCCTAGTTTTGCCTCTTCCAATGCTTTTTGGATGGTTTGTAGAGAGGCTTTGTCCCATGGCGAAACTATTATATCCCGCGGCGGTTCCACACTAAGGGATGCTAATTGTTTTATAACAAGCTGGGTGCCCATATAGTCTACTTTAATATTCTCTATTGGGGCTGCTGTAGGCCTATTTGTGCGTATCTTTAGTAGCTCCTCTTTTAGAGAAGATACGGCTTGCTCCAGTTTCTGTTTTAGTTCTTTTATATATTCGCTATTCATAATTTATTATTCTAATTTAGTGCTGCTTCTAATTGCATCCGCTTGTTTGTATTATATTCTTTAATCAGGCTTATTCGTCTTAGAATTTTACCGATTTGTTTATAATTTTCTCTAACATTCGCACTCATTATTGTAACTAAACTATATAAAAACGGCAGAATTTTTTCTTTGTTTTCTGCACTTGATAGTTCGGCAACAACTTTTGCGCGGTTAGTCTGGTTTTTTAAATAAGACTTTGCCAGAGATTCAGATTCTTTTAATGATTTATCTGTAAGAAGCGCAATAGCTCTCCCCGGCCGACCGAAAGACGTTTTGGAGATTTTATCGGCTTCTTCGGCGTTCAGACTGTAGTTTTCTTTAAGCAATATAGATATTTCTGACTCTGTAACTGTTGGAAAGTAGATCTTTTGGAACCTTGAGTTTAGTGTAGGCAAGAGGTTCTCTGTGTTTGAAGATATAAGCACCAAAAGCCCATGTTCCGGCGGCTCTTCGGCTATTTTTAATATTGCGTTTTGGGCCTGATATGTTAGGGCATCCGCATTGTCTATTATAGCCATTCTATATCTGGAACTTATAGGCTTTTGATAAAGAGCGATTTTTAGATCGCGGATTTCTTCTATGCCTATTGAGTCGTTTACCGGTTTTAAGATTAAACACTCTCTTAGCTGTCTTGTAGGGGTTTCAAATTTATTATTTTCCAAAAGACTTGCAAGAGCCGAAGCAAAAGTGTATTTGCCTACTTGCGGTTCTCCAAAGAAAATGTAGGCATGCGAGAGTTTGTTCTCTTTCGCGAGTTTCTTAAATATTTTTTCTATATTTTTATGGCCTATAATCATTAATTTTTGTTCAAAAGTGCCCTCTTATATACTCCTAGGTGATCTAATATTATTCCCGAGCCCTTGGCAACGCATAAGATTGGATCTTCCGCTATATAAGACTGCACGCCAAGCAGCCGTTTGAAGAATTCTTCAATGTTGCGGAGCTGCGCGGAACCGCCAGAGACTATTATCCCCTTTTCCATTACGTCTGCCACAAGTTCCGGCGGAGTTTCGTTAAAAACCGCTTGTATAGAGCTTATTATTTCAGATAAGAGGGGGTTTAGGGCTTCTGCTATTTCGTTGGATGTAACGCTTAAATCTCTTGGAAGGCCGGAGGCTATGTCTCTGCCTCTGAATTTAAATTCAATTTTGCTTTTTAAGGGCAGTGCCGAGCCGGCGCCTATTTTTATTGCTTCTGCGGTTTGTTCTCCGATAGAAATTCCGTATTTTTTCTTTACATAGTTCATTATAGCCTCGTCAAACTTATTTCCAGCAACTCTTAAGCTCGCCCATTTTACTATTCCACCGAGAGAAATTACTGCGACTTCAGATGTGCCGCCACCAATATTGATTATCATATTTCCGGAAGAAGAGTTTATCGTTATGCCGGCGCCTAGCGCTGCCATAAGCGGTTCGCGGACAACATATGCATTTTTTGCGCCTGCTTCCATTGCCGCATTTATCACTGCTCTGCGTTCTGTTGCAGTAATTCCGGCAGGCACGGATATTACAACCTCTGGCCTGAATAAATTAAACTTTCCGACAGCTTTTCCTATAAAATAGCGCAACATTGCGCGTGTTATGTAGTAGTCTGCTACAACGCCATCTTTAAGGGGCTTGTATGCGGCAATGTCGCCCGGAGTTCTCCCTATCATTTCTTTCGCCTCGCGTCCGACGGCGAGCACCGAGTTGTCGGGAATATTTAGAGCTACAATGGTGGGCTCGTTTATAACAAAACCCTTGCCGGGTACAAAAACTACAGTATTTGTGGTGCCTAAATCTATGCCGATTCTTCGCGTTAACATTTAAGTAATTCTAGAATATCTGGTTTAAGGGCGGGTGTCAAAACTAAACTATCTAGAATAATTTGATTTTTGCTCCTAGAGAATTGAGTTTTTTGTGTATGTCTTCGTACCCGCGGTTTATTGAATATACGTCGCGTAGAATTGAAGTACCCGGTGCGGCGAGCATTGCCAAAAGTATTATCGCTGCAGGACGAAGCGCAGGCGGGGCAACTATTTCTGCGGGCTTAAATTTAGTCGGCCCGATTATTTGCACTCTATGCGGGTCTATAAGATTTATTTCTGCACGCAGTTTAGAGAGTTCAGTATAGTGTATAGCTCTGTTTTCGTATATCCAATCGTGTATTAGAGTTGTCCCTTCTGCAATACATGCAATTGGCACAAAAAAGGGCAGGTTGTCTATGTTTAGGCCCGGATATGGCAAGGGGTGAATTTTATCATCCGGCGCACGGAGTTTAGACGGGTATGTTTTAATATCTACTAAATTAGTATATCCGTTTTTAGCTTTATAGGTTTTAGAGACCTTAAATTTAAAGCCCATTTTTTCCAGTTTTAAAAGCTCCACGCCTAAAAAGTCTATAGGGCATCTTTTAATTTCAATTGACGAGCTGGTTAGCACAGCCGCAGTAATGTATAGCATAGAGTCAATGGGGTCTTCGCTTATGTAATACTCAATATTTTTCTTTATTTCAGGGTTGCCATGTATCGTTAAATTATGTGTTCCTATCCCCTCTATTCTTACACCGCATTTTTCCAAAAACCAGCAAAGTTCTTGCACTTGATAGTTAGATGAGGCAAAGGTTATAGCTGTTGTTCCATTTATGCGCGCTGCGGCCATAATGGCGCTCCCGGTTGCGGTATCTCCGGTTTCGTACATTACTATATTTGCGGGAGTTAGTTTATTTTTAACTGTAATTTTGTAGTTTTTACTGTCTGTTTCTATATCTACGCCAAGATTTTGCAGGGCATAAAAATGCGGGCGCACAGTACGTTTGCCAAGCCTGCACCCGCCGGCATGCGGCAGTTTAAAACTCTTTAGTTTATGTATTAGCGGCGCTATTAAAAGAATGGCGCTGCGGGTTTTAATTGCTGATTCAACATTAAGGTTTTTTAAGTCGATTTTTTTAGGTGGAACGATTTCTACACTCCGCGGAGCTATCCATTTTATTTTTGCACCGATACTTATTAAAACTTCTATTATTCGGTTTACTTCTTCAATTTTAGGCACATCGTGCAAAGTAGTTTTGCCTTCGTTCAAAAGTGATGCGCAGAGCAAAAAAACGGCGCCGTTTTTGGAAGAGTTTGTGGTAACCGAGCCGGAGAGCGTAGTTGGGCCCTCTATCTTAAAATTTATAGATTTTGGGGTGGCGATAAGTTCACGGTTGAATATGCCGCTTATTTTTACGAGTGTCTCCGCACTTAAGTTTTGTTTGCCGGCTTCAATTCGGGCAACTGCGCTTTGTGTTGTGTGTAGCGCGCGCGCGAGTTCGTCTTGGGTCATTCCGCGGCTGGCGCGCAGTCCGGCTATAAAATGCCCTAGTTTTTTAATGTCAGCCATAGTACGCGAATTATAGCATATGTGCTATATTTAACATAATTTGGTTGTTTGAGGCTCCCCAAACCCACAGTATCTCGAGTCACCGGCGTAAAATTCTTACTGAATTTTCGCCTTTTTCTCGCACCGTCGTGCTCCGAAGATGACTCTCGACACAATGGGTTCGGTTCGCTTTATTCCGTAACCACTCTGCTGCCTTTTTCTGTAATCAATATTGTGTGCTCAAAATGAGCGGAGGGGCTGTTGTCGGCTGTTGCGAAGCTGTCGTCCGGCAGTTGGACAATTCTGCCGGTGCTAATAGATGTCATCGGTTCTATGGCAAGCACCATTCCGGGTCTTAACTTAATGCCTGCGCCGGGCTTGCCAAAGTTGTAAATTACAGGCTCTTCGTGAATTTCTATGCCCACGCCGTGGCCCGTTAAGCCTTCTATTATGTGGAATCCTTTATTAGATATTGTGCGTTCTATTGCAAAGCCTATATCACCCAAGGTTTTGCCCGGCTTTGCGGCACGTATCGCTTCCACAAGCGCTCTTTTTGTTGTGCTTATAAGGTCTAGGTTTTTTGCCGTAACTTTGCCTATAGGCACGGTTACTGCAGCGTCTGTTATGCCACCCTGCCAATCTACACCTATGTCTATTTTTAAGACATCGCCGGATTTTAAGAAATATTTTTTAGGCACGCCGTGCACTACAACCTCGTTTACGGATGCACAAATACTTGCTGGAAATGGAACTTTAGCTCCGTACGGCCTATAGCCTAAAAAAGCTGGCTTTGCACCCAACTCTTTTATCTGCTTATGTGCCATGTTATCCAGACTAATCAGATCTATACCTTCTTTTGCGGCATTCTTAAGACTTTTTAGTACAGCAGAGAGAATTTTGCCGGATTTTTCGATTTTCTCTATTTGTTTTTCTGTTTTTATCATATTGCTTTATATAACTCACCAAACTACAGCATCGCAGACAGTTTGGTTCGTAATCATGTTAAATGTTTGCATATATTTTCAAAAACTTTGCTGATTCTTTGTTCGCCGTTTACTTTAATAATATTGTATCCCCTGTCTTTTAAGTAGCCAAAAACCGGCATTGTTTCTTTGGTATAGACGCCATAGCGTTTTCTAATAATTTCCGGTTTGTCGTCTTCTCTATAGATAAAAGGTGAACCGTCGTATTTACAGTGGGTAATGTTTGCGAAATCAGGGTTATAGTCTGCACTTGGTATGTTGTGTTTATTAAGTTTGCAAACGCGCCTGTGGGTGTTTCGTTTAACTGATTCTTCTTCACTTATATTTATAAGAACCATTTTAATATTATCGCGTCCATATAAAGCCTCTAGTTTTGGGAGTATAATTTCGGTTTCTTCAACTGTGCGCATAGACCCAGATGTTACAATCCCCTTGCTTATGGCTTTTACCTCATCAACTTTTTTATTAAACCAGCCGGCAAACATTTTGGGGCTTGTCAGTTCTCCGCGGGCTTTCCGTTTTTTTTCTTCTAGAATCTTTTTGTCGTTCGGGTCGGCTTTTGCAAAGCCTTCTTCTATAATTTTAGATGTTTCTAAGTGGGCTAGCCCCGTGAACTCGCTCAATTTTTCGGCCTGCGTACCTTTGCCGCTTCCTGGAGCACCAAATAAGATTATTACTTTCATAGTAATAATCTTACTATATTTAAACATTTAAATGTTGCAATATTGCGTGAGCGTTGTTAGCGTATGCCTTCGTATTCTCTTACTGTAAGCTGTGAGTCCAGCTGTTTTGATGTTTCAAGCGCCACAGACACTACAATTAGAATTGCTGTTCCACCGAGCGTTAGTGCCGGAGTATTGGTTAAGAATTGCACTATTATAGGCAATATTGCGATTAGCCCCAGGAAAGATGCGCCGAATACAGTGATTCTGGAGATAATGTTCTTTAAAAATCCGGCAGTGGGTTCTCCAGGCCTTATACCTGGCACGAATCCTCCGCTTCTTTGCAGATTCTTAGATATTTCTCTTGGGTCAAATGTAACCGATATATAAAAATAGGTAAAAGCAAATACTAGGACAAAATATATTATTCCGTATATTAGCTGATTGTTGAATATTCTCGTAACCCAGTCTGTAACTATAGTGCCTATATTTTCGGAGAAGGCAGATATTATTTGCCCGAAGAATTGCGGAAAAAGGAGTATTGATATTGCAAATATTATAGGGATTACGCCTGCTTGGTTGACTTTTAGCGGCAGGTAGCTAGATGCGCCGCCATATACGCGGTTGCCCCTAATTCTCTTTGCGTAAGATATAGGCACCTTGCGCTCGCCTTCGTTTACCATAACAATGCCGGCTATAACAGTAAGAGCCAACAGCACAAATGCTATGTATGTTGTAAGAAGTTCTGGAGTGTAAGATATATAAGCATTTACCATTAAGCTCGGCAAACCGCTTACGATTCCTGCAAAAATTAATAGTGATACGCCGTTGCCAAGCTTTTGCTCAGTGATTAACTCGCCAAGCCATACTAATATCATAGAACCTGCAGTTATTGTTACAACATTTACTATTGTGGCAGTTAAACCAACATCCGGCAGAACACCCTGCGAAGATAAGAGTTTTAAAAATCCAAAACCTTGTATTGCAGAGAGTGGAATAGTTAAGTAACGTGAAAACCTATTGAATTTAGCCCGGCCTTGCGCACCTTCTTCGTAATAAAGCGCCTTCAGCTGCGGGAAAATCATAGTCATAAGCTGCATTATAATTGTTGCCGTAATATAAGGCCCCAAACCCAACATAACTATTGATAGATTTGCTAGTGCGCCTCCCGAGAATATATTTAAGAATCCTAAAAGCTGGTTGTTGCCAAAAAATTGTTCGAGTGCGGCAACATCTACTCCAGGTATAGGGATTGCGGCAAACAATCTAAAGATAACGAGTATTAAGGCTATAATAAAGATTCTCTGCCTTAACTCCGAAATTTTGAATATGCGAGATATTTTACCTGCCATTTTTCTTTCTATTTTTCTTTCTAAATCTCGCAGCTTTGTTTCCAAATCCGCGCAGTTTTGGCAAACGCTGTGTATAGTCGCGAGAAGCAGGGCGAATTCTTCTGCCAGAGCGAGATTTTTGTCCCTTTTGGCCGCGGCCGGATGTTGTGCCGCGCTTGCCGCCTCGGGCTATTCTCTTTTTCTTTTTATTCGGATATTTTGGTTTTATTTCGTGTAGCAACATAAACTATGAATTACTTTATTTTTTTAAGCGCTTCCATTGTAGCTAGCGCATTTGTTAGTTTGTTCTTAGTTCTGCTAAGGCATTTTGCAGTTATATCGTTTATCCCTAGAAGACGCAGCACAACACGCGGTGCGCCGCCGGCCATAAGGCCGTGCCCTTTAACAGCTGGTTTAATTATAACTCTAGCTGCTCCGAATTTAGATTCTACGGAGTGCGGGATAGTGCCGTCTTGTGTTTTTATTTTCGTCATATTCTTTTTTGCTGCACGTTTGGCTTTGTCTATAGCTCCTATAACGTCGGCTCCTTTTGCAACGCCAATACCAACCGAACCTTTTTCGTCGCCTATTACAACGGTGGCTCTAAAACTCATTCTTTTTCCGCCCTTAGTAACTCTTGTAACTCGACGCAGGTCTAGCACCTCGTTCTTAAATTCTTCTCTATTTTTAGTGAATCTTGCTCTTGGTGTTCTCATTATTTTATATTTTTAACCCTTCTTTTCGTGCGCCTTCAGCGAGCGCCATTACTCTACCGTGGTATTTATACGCTCCTCTATCAAAACGAGCTTTTTTGATTCCAGCTTCTATCGCAGATTTTGCGAGCAATTTGCCCAAGCTTTCAGCTTGTTCTTTCTTTGTGCCTTTCTTTTTGCCTAATTGTACAGATGAAGCCGAAACTACAGTTTTATTATCCTCGTCGTTAATCAGCTGCGCATAAATGTATTTATTGCTTCTAAATACAGACAAACGTGGCGCTTCTTTAGTGCCTCTAACGCGTACTCTATTTCTTATAGCTCTTCGTTTTTTAGGTGTTAATCTTTTCATAGTATTTTTATTATTTAGCGGCGCCAGTTGCTGCTGCAGCTTTCTTGCCTTGCTTCTTGCGAACCACTTCGTTTTTATATCTGATTCCCCTGCCTTGATACGGTTCCGGTTTTTTAATTTTTCTTATCTTTGCTGTGATTTCTCCAACTAGAGATTTATCTGGGCCTATCACTTGTATAATATTTTTCTCTACCTTTACTTTAATTCCTTTAGGTATTTGAAATTTAACAGGGTGTGAAAAACCGATGTTTAAAACCAACTTTTCTCCTTCAACGGAGGCCCTGTATCCAACGCCGACTACTGACAACTCTTTTATAAAGTCTTCTTTAGCGCCATGTACTGCGTTTGTAATTAGCGCACCCATTGTTCCCCAATTGCTCAACACTTGCTTAGAATCCCCTATAGGAGCAAGCGTTATAAAGCCATCTTTAATCTCTGGCTTTATGCCGTGCAAAATGTTTACTGAGTTGGTTGAATTTTTACCTTTAACCTGAATAGTACTGTCTTTTATCTCAACAAGCACTCCTTCGGGTATTTTGATTGGTTTTTTTCCTATTTTAGACATTGTAATCTTTTAAATGTTTTACCAGATTTCAAACAATAATTCGCCTCCGACTTTGTTCTTTTTTGCGTCTGTCTCTGTCATTATCCCATGTGAGGTTGAGAGCACATAATGCCCCATGCCTTTGTGTGATTTTTTAATATCTTTATATCCTATATATGTTTTCTTTGACGGTTTGCTTAAAAACTTAATTCCGGATATTGCCGGATCGCCAGCATTATATTTTAGCCTAATGTCTATTATCTTTTTTATTCCCCTGCCTTTTTTAACAGCGGACTCCAAAAAACCGGATTTTACCAGAGTTTCAACGAGCGTCATATTGAGTTTTGAATAAGGGATTTTTACTCTTTCATATTCCCTGTCTAGGCCATTTTTTATTTTTGTTAGTGTGTTTATCATGGTTTAGTTATTTACCAACTCGCCTTTTTAACTCCGGGTATTTGGCCGGCGGATGCCATTTCTCTAAAACAGATTCTGCAAAGTTCAAAGTCTTGAATATATCCCCTTTTTCGGCCGCAGCGAAAACATCGCCTTACAACTCTTGTAGAGAACTTAGGTTTTTTCTGCGATCTTGCTATAACTGATTTTTTGGCCATGGGAAGATATATTACTATTTTTTAAGCGGCACTGCCAAGTCTTTAATTAACTTAACCGCCTCTTCTTTATTTTTCGCTTTTACGACGAGCGTTATTTGTAGTCCAAATGGGAACTGCGCTTTTTCCGGATTTATTTCCGGAAAAACTGTATGCTCTTTCATACCTATAGAAAGATTGCCTTTTTTATCAAAGTGTTTCGGGTCTATTCCTTTAAAGTCTCTTACTCTAGGCAGAGCAACGTTAACCAGCCTTTCTAAGAAATTAGTCATTTTTTTGCCGCGCAGGGTTACTACTGCACCTATTACATCTCCCTGCCTTGTTTTAAAATTAGCAATTGATTTTTTAGCGCCGCGTTTTGCGGGATATTGGCCTGTAAGCGCACTCAAATCTTTTATAATTTCGGGCAGTATTTTTTCTTCAAATGCTGGCATTTGCCTCAATTTACCTACACCCACCGAAACTACTATTTTTTCTAAAGTGTTGCGTTGCATTTTTTACAATATCTAATCTTATTCTTATCTCCAATTTTTATGCCAATCTTTACCGGTTTATTGCACGAACCGCATATAATCTGCACATTCGATGCGGGCATTGCTTTCGGCATAGATACTATTTGCCCTTTTTCTCCTTGTTTCTTGGGCCGAACAGATTTTTTATACAAGTTTAAACCCTCTAATATAAGCTTTTCAGCTTTCATTTGAACTGATAAAACCTTGGCAGTTTTACCTTTTTCTTTGCCTGTCATAACCATTACTTTGTCTCCTTTTAGTATTCTCATGTTTTTATACTATTTCTTCTGCCATTCCAATTATTGCGTCGTAGCCAGCTTCTTTTATTTCTCTCGGTATTGGGCCGAAAATTCTGGTACTCTTTGGTTCTTTTTTCTCGTCTATTATTACTGCTGCATTTTCGTCAAAGCGCACATAGCTGCCATCGCTTCTTCTTTTTGGCGCGCGGCTGCGCACTATCACAGCTTTTACTATGTCTTTTTTCTTAATTGCTTTGCGCGGCTCTGCAGTTTGTACAGAGGCTATAATTATTTCTCCTAAACGCGCATATCTTTTACGGCTGCCGCCAGGCACTCTAAAACATCTTATTGTTTTTGCTCCGGAGTTGTCAGCAACTTTTAATATGGATCTTTCTTGTATCATGGTTATACTTTATTTACTATTTTCCATTTTTTTTCTTTGGATAGCGGCCTAGTTGCTTCTATTACAACTTTATCTCCGGTTTTATATTGATTATCAGGGTTCTCTGCTTTAAATCTTTTCGTAACCAAAATCCTTTTTTCATATTTTTTATGCATCTTAATTCTAGTTACGGCTACAACCGCGGTTTTTTGCATCTTATCCGAGACAACTACACCTTCCAGTTGCCTCTTTTGGATTGTATTATTGTTTTCCATTGTTATTTTGTTGCTTCGTTACCTTTTATAAAGGTTAAAATTCTTGCTATTTTCTTTTTGGTTTCTTGAATAAGTTTTATATTCTTAACTTTTCCGGCTACTAAGTCAAATTTTAAGGCGCGGAGCTCCTCGCGAGCTTCTTTAAGGGTTTTCTGCAACTCTGCAATATTCTTATCTTTTAACTTTTGTATGTCTTTAGTTTTCATTATTTTTTCACTAACCTCGTTTTAAACGGCATTTTGTGCCCGGCTAGCCTTAGTGCTTCTTTAGCAGCGCTCTCGGATAGTCCGTCTACTTCGTAAATTACTCTGCCCGGTTTTACTGGGAAAACATAGTGGTCTACCATGCCTTTACCGCCGCCCATTGTTACTTCTGGCGGCCTTTTTGTAACGGGTTTATCTGGGAACACTCTAATCCACACCTTGCCTCCGCGCTTTGTAAAATTAGTTATGGTTCTTCGGCCGGCTTCTATTTGGCGCGAATTTAACCTTGCAGCTTGAAGAGCTTGCAGGCCAAAACTGCCATAAGCAAGGCTTAATCCGCGAGTTTCTATCATGCGCTTGCGCGAGCGTCCCTTTTGCCATTTTCTATGTTTTACTTTCTTTGGAATTAACATATTTTTTATTTAGTAAAAATCTCGCCTTTGTATAGCCAGACCTTAACCCCCACAGTACCATAGCTGCACACTGCAGGCGATGTGCCATAGTCAATATTTGAACGTAAAGTTGAAAGAGGCAGTTTGCCTTTTGCGAGCCATTCTGTCCTTGCAATTTCATTGCCGTCTAGTCTGCCAGATAGCATAATTTTTGCTCCCTTTACTTCTCGGTTTTGCATTATATATTCTAGATGCTTTTTTATTGTTCTTCTGTATTTCATGCGCCTTATAAGATCAGAGGCAATATTCTGCGCAACTACTGCGGCATGAACCTCTGTTCTTTTAACTTCTTCTACGTTAAGGCTTACGGCTACTTTTTGGTCTAGCACCTGTTCAATGCTTCTAATAAGCATTTCTACTCCTTTACCGCCGCGGCCTATTATTAATCCGGGTTTGCTAGCCTTGATTAAGATTTTAAGCTTGTCGCCGGCTCGTTCTATCTCTACGCTTGCTATTCCCGCGCCTGCTGTTTTAGAGGCTATAACCTTGCGGATTCTAACATCTTCTTTAAGCCACTTTCCAATTCCGCGCTTAGGGGCAAACCATCTGGAATCCCAGTTCTTGTTTATTCCTAATCTATATAGGTTTGGATTTATTTTTCTAGCCATTTTATTTTATATTGATTTTCTTCTAAACATCTTTTGGAAGAAGCCTGGCTTTTTCTGTGCTGCTTTAGCTTTTTCTTCTTGCGGTTTCTTTGCTTTCTGCTTTTCTTTTGTCGGTAGTTCTTTCTTAATTTTCTTGATTGCTTTAGGAATTATATATTTAGTGGTTATTGCCATATCTTTTTCTGCAAGGACAAGGTTTACATGGCTTAATTTTTTTTGAATCGGCGTTGCCATACCCCGAGCTCTTGGCAAATATCTTTTTAGCATTGCTCCCCCATTTACAATAATTGATTTTATAAAAAGCTTATTTTCGTCCATTTTTAGCACACGTGCGTTTGCTACTGCAGACTCTATAAGCTTTTCTAGCGGTTTTGCGGCTCGCAGCGGCGACAAGCGCACTTCTGCTAAAGCGCTTGGAACACTCTTATTTTTTAAGGTGTTCACAAGAAAGCGCACTTTTCGCGGCGCTATAGAAAGATTTTTAAGTTGTGCTTTTGCCTCTGCCATTGTTATTTGCTTGGGGTTTTAGCCTCCGTTTTTGCCGCCATTTCCGCTTCTTTAGCTTTTTGTTCTAATTCTTTCTGGATTTTTCCGCCATGTCTTACGAATTTTCTGGTTGGTGAAAACTCGCCAAGTTTATGCCCAACCATCTCTTCTGTAATAGCAACGCTTATAAATTCTTTGCCGTTGTGTACGGAAAATGTAAAACCAACCATTTCTGGGGCAATTTCGGATTTCCTAGACCATGTTTTAATAGCCGTTTTTCCATCCGGTTTTTTACCTGTAATTTTTTTAATTAATCTTTGGTCAACGTATGGACCTTTCTTTAAGCTTCTAGACATATTATTTCTTCTTTTTATTTATTCTTCTTGAGATTATCAGCTTATTAGACCACTTTTTTCGATTTCTAGTCTTGTGGCCTCCTGTAATTTTACCCCACATTGTTTTCGGTTTTCTTGTTCCTCTGGGTTGTCTGCCTTCTCCACCGCCGTATGGGTGGTCAACGGGGTTCATTGCTGTACCGCGCACGGTTGGCCTTATGCCCATCTGTCGCGATCTACCGGCCTTGCCTATTACAACCAAATTATTGTCAGGGTTAGAAACTTGGCCAATGGAGGCAAAATTACCCGAGAGAACTTTTCTTATTTCTCCTGATGGCATTTTAATGTGAGTGAAGCCCTGTTCGTGCGCTAAAATTTCTGCCGAACTGCCCGCACTTCTTACAATTTGGCCGCCTCTGCCAGGATTTAGTTCTATATTGTGGGCGTTGAAGCCCAAGGGAATATTTTTTAGCGGCACGCGGTTGCCAGGCTCTAATGGGGCAGAATAAGATGTTAAAACAGTGTCTCCAGCTTTTATTCCGTGCGGAGCAATCATATATCGCCTTTCGCCGTCACCAAAGACAACACGCATTATAAAACAAGTTCTATATGGATCGTATTCTAGGGTTTCTACGCGGCCGGGAACATCCATTTTGTTTTGTTTAAAGTCGATTTTTCTGTATAGCTTTTTTACTCCGCCGCCTTGGTGGCGTGTTGTTATCCGCCCTTGGGAATTCCTACCCGAATGGGCTTTTAATTTTTGGGTTAATTTCTTTAAAGGCTTAACCCTGCTTAAAACCGAATAATCAACTACGGTTAAATGCCTTCTTTGCGGTGTTGTTGGTTTATAGTGTTTCATATTAGTGTGGTGTTACATCAATACTTTGCCCTGTTTTTAGCGTTGCTATTGCCTTTTTTCTTTTCTCGCCGTCTTTTTTGATATTTATAATATTAAGCTTTACAACATTTACCTTGTAAATGCGCTCAATTTCTTCTTTGATTTGGTGCGATTTAGATTTCGGTTCCACAAGAAAAACATATTTATTAGAACTTGCTAAATCTGTGGCTTTTTCGCTAATCCAAGGCCTTTTAACTCTATTTAGATACTGCATAGTGTTTATTGATTACTTCTATCGCATTTTTTGCTATTAATATTGTTTTATATTTTAACAGGTCGTAGATATTTAAAGATTTTGCATCTAGGGCTTTTATTTTTGGCAAATTACGACTAGAGACATATATATTCTTATCTTTTTGTTCTGGCACTATAAGCGTGCTCCCTATGGTGTTTTTATAAAAATTCTTTAGGATATTTGATAATTCTCTAGTTTTTGGCGAGCCAATAGCGATTTTGTCTATTATTTTAATTTCTCCGGACTCCATCCGCTTTGAGAGTGTACTAAAAAGTGCGGCTTGAGCCATTTTCTTGTTTATCTTTTTTGCATAATTCCTTTCTGCTTTTGGGCCATGCGAAACTCCACCGCCTTTCCATATCGGTGAGCGTATTGAGCCATGCCTTGCTCGGCCAGTGCCTTTTTGTTGCCATGGTTTTCTGCCTCCGCCCCTTACTTCACCTCTTCCTCTTGACTCTGCAATTCTTTCGCGTGCGTTTGCAACCTGCGTGGTTAAGGCTTGGTGTACAAGGCTCGGCGCCCATTTGCGTGCAAAAATTCTATCCGGCAAATCAACGGTTCCAACTTTTTCGGCTTTTATATTGTATAAATCAGCTACCATTATTGTTTTATTATTTTTACTATTTTGTTTTTCCAGCCCGGAATTGCTCCTTTTATCTTTAAAAATTTTCCGTTTTCGTTAATTTCTATAACCTTTAAGCCTCTTACCGTTACGGTAACATTGCCCATATGGCCGGCCATTCGTCTGCCCGGCAGAACTCTCTGTGGAGATGTATTGCCTATTGAGCCTGGCGCGCGGAGGCGGTTTTTCTGTCCGTGGGTTTGCGGGCCGCCGTGGAATCCATGGCGCTTAACTACACCCTGAAAGCCCTTGCCTTTTGATGTGCCTGTAACCTTAACAATATCCCCTTCTTTTAATTCGAATCCGTCCGATTTTTCTAAAACCTCAACAGCTGTAACAGGAAAGACTCTATCTTCCTTAAAAGTCTGGGTCATATTCAATTTTTTGGCTTTAATATAGCTTGCCATGCTTGGTTTGAACTTGATTATTTACATAAAAAACCCCGTAAGGGGGTTTTGCCCACTTCCGAAGGGTTTTTCTCAAGTGGGCTCATTGTATACTAGTCTGCTTTTTGAGTCAAATAAAGAGCGCCGCTATTTCTTTCGGCGCTGTGGATATTAAACCTTCTTACTCTCTTTTTTAGTCAAAACTGGCTTTGGTGGAAGGAAGTAATAAAGAATTCCACATTTACTGCAGATGTAAGCGGGTTCTATCTTACTTACAGAACGAGCGATCCACTCCACAAACTCGCCTTTATTATCTAGGCGTTGTGTGACCGGTTGGACAATCTCGCCTTTGCAAGCCGTGCATTTTCTGTCTCTGTTAACGGCATAGCCGACATTCTCTATTTTTATAACATGCTCATCCTGGAAGTGCACCATCATCGGGTCGCTTATCTTTTTTAGTTCGATGTGCTGCTTCTTTCGGCCAAACATACCTTCACCTTAAGGTTCTGAACGAAGAATAACATTCAAAAAACCCCGCGTAAAGCGGGGTTTTTTGCTAGGCCATTTTTATCTCGATATCCACTCCGGCGGGTAAGTTTAAATCCTTTAGCGAATCAATCAGTTTCGGTGAAGGATTAAGAATATCTATTAGCCGCTTATGAATGCGCATTTCAAACTGCTCGCGCGATTCTTTGTGGACAAAAGTTGAGCGGTTTACGGTGTATCTTTTAAACTCCGTTGGCAATGGCGTTGGCCCAGAGATTGTCGCATCAAGGCGAGTTAGGGTATCAACAATTTGCTTGCAGGAATTATCCAGCAATCTGTGGTCGTACGACTTTACTCGCAGTCTTAATCTTTCTGGTTGAACTTCTTGTTTTTTCTTAGCCATGCCTTATAGAGTTTATAAAGAACAGAGATACTCGGGTGTTATTTGGTTATTTTTGTAACAACTCCTGCTCCTACAGTCTTGCCGCCTTCTCTTATAGCAAATCTCTGCTTTTCTTCCAATGCCACGGGCATTATAAGCTTGATTGAGATTTTGATTGTGTCTCCAGGCATAACCATTTCTGTGCCTTGCGGTAATGTAATTTCGCCGGTAACGTCAGTAGTTCTAATGTAGAACTGTGGTTTGTAGCCGGGGAAGATTGGTGTGTGTCTGCCGCCTTCCTCTTTGGAGAGCACGTATACCTCTGCTTCAAAATCGGTGTGTGGTGTTACACTGCCGGGTTTTGCAAGTACTTGCCCTCTCTCCACGTCTTCCTTTTTAAGGCCGCGTAGAAGTATGCCAACATTGTCTCCAGCTTGGCCTTCGTCAAGCAACTTGTTAAACATTTCTATGCCGGTAACAATTGTTTTTTGCGTTGGCCTTAATCCTATTATTTCTATTTCTTCGTTTACCTTAGCGACTCCGCGCTCAATTTTACCGGTAACAACAGTGCCTCTGCCTTCAATTGAGAAGATGTCTTCAACCGGCATCAAGAATGGCTTGTCTAATTCCCTCTTCGGGGTTGGAATATATTCGTCTAAATATTTTATCAACTCCAATATAGGTTTTGCGGCTTCGTCGTCTGCCGATTTAGTTTCTAGCGCTTTTACGGCAGAACCCTTTATTATTGGAATTTCGTCTCCCGGGAAATCATATTTCTTAAGAAGTTCGCGAACTTCGGACTCGACAAGGCCGATAAGCTCTTTGTCGTCAACCATGTCTGTCTTGTTTAAAAACACAACTATTGCCGGCACTCCAACCTGGCGGGCCAGAAGAATGTGCTCGCGGGTTTGCGGCATTGGGCCGTCTGCTGCGGAAACGACCAGTATCGCGCCATCCATTTGCGCCGCACCGGTAATCATGTTTTTAATGTAGTCTGCGTGGCCAGGCGCGTCTATGTGCGCGTAGTGCCTCTTTTCTGATTCATACTCCGAGTGGTGTAAGGCAATGGTAATGCCTCTTGCTTTTTCCTCAGGACTTTTATCCAACTCATCAACCGAAACCTCCTTTGAGGCCAACCCCTTCATTTTTAATATATGGGTTATAGCGGCGGTAAGGCTGGATTTGCCGTGGTCAACGTGGCCGATAGTGCCCACATTAACGTGCGGCTTTGAACGTTCAAATTTTGCTTTTTCTGCCATTTATATTCTTTATTATTTAATAATTAATGCGACTTTATGGTTTTAGGATTATATGAACAATATTTTTGTAAGTCAAGTGCGGTGAATATCCCCTACTGTGAATTACTTTTTGCCTTCTACTATATCTTTTTCTATGCTCTTTGGAACCGGATCGTACTTTGCAAACTCCATTGTAAAGCTGCCGCGGCCCTGTGTCATTGAACGCAGTTTTGTGGCATAGCCAAACATCTCAGAGAGCGGCACTTCTGAATTTACTACCTTAACCAATTCTCTGTCTGTAATCTCCATAATTGTTCCGCGTTTTGAAGCGATATCTCCGGTAATGTCTCCAAAAAAATCAACTGGCACTATTGTTTGCACTTTCATAATCGGCTCCAAAATAACTGGAGTTGCTAGTTTCGCCGCTTCTTGCACAGCCATAGAGCCGGCAATTTTAAATGCAGCTTCCGATGAGTCAACCTCGTGGTACGAACCATCGTACAAAGTTACCTCAATGTCTGTAAGTCTATATCCGGCGACAGTTCCGCGTTCAAGAGCTTCTTTAACTCCTTTTTCAATTGGAGGAATAAACTCTTGCGGCACAGTTCCGCCTTTAATCGCATTAATAAACACAAAGCCTTCACCGCGCACCAGCGGTTTGACCCGGATCTTAACGTGGCCGTATTGGCCTCTTCCTCCACTTTGGCGAATATATTTGCCTTCCGCACTTGATTCTTTAGTTATTGTTTCGCGGTAAGCAACTTGCGGCCTGCCAACGGTCGTGCCTACGCCGAATTCCCTTTTCATTCTCTCTACAAGCACTTCTAAGTGAAGTTCTCCCATTCCAGAAATAATAGTCTCCCCTGTCTCTGCATCTCCAGAAACTCTGAATGTTGGGTCTTCTTCCGCCAAACGGCGCAAAGCATTACCCATTTTTTCTTGGTCTGCGCGGGTAGCTGGGGTTATCTTTTGGCTTATAACCGGTTCTGGAAACTCTATTTTTTCCAAAACTATTGGGCGTTCAGGGTCTGACAAAGAATCTCCGGTAGACGTGTCTTTTAGAGCGACTAATGCGCCAATGTCGCCTGCGTATATTTCTTCTATTTCTTCCCTTTTGTTTGCATGCATTCGCAGAATTCTACCAACCCTCTCTTGGTTGTTTTTTGTAACATTTAATATATAACTGCCTTTTTTAAGCGAGCCGGAATAAATGCGGAAGAAAGTTAGAGAACCGACATATGGGTCTGCAGCTATTTTAAAAGCAAGTGCCGCGAATGGCTCGTTGTCGTCGGCATGTCTAAATATTTCTTCGCCGGTCGAAGGGTTTTGGCCTTTTACAGCTGGTAAATCTGTTGGCGCAGGCAAATAGTCCACAACTGCATCTAAGACAAACTGTACGCCTTTGTTTTTTAATGCAGTTCCGCAAAGTACAGGAATTAGCCTTACATCTAGTGCTGCTTTACGAAGCGCTTTTTTTAGCTCTTCTGTAGAAATTTCTTTGCCTTCAAGATATTTAGTTGTTAACCCCTCGTCAGTTTCGGCTATTTTTTCTATTAGTTTGTGTCTGCGAGATTCGGCATCGGCCTTAAGATTTTCTGGAATAGGAATCTCAACAATTTTTTCGCCTTTTTCGCCTTCGAAGCTGTATGCTTTTAGATTTAATAGATCTATTATGCCTTTAAATTCTGCCTCGAGGCCTATCGGCAGCTGAATTTCAATTGCATTTGGATTTAATCGTTCGCGAATTGAGCGCAGACTGTCTTCAAAGCTAGCGCCGGTTCTGTCTAGTTTATTAATAAAACAGATTCTCGGCACTTTGTAGTCGTCTGCATAGTGCCAGTTTGTCTCGGATTGCGGTTCTACTCCGCTTACTCCGTCGAATACGACGACAGCTCCGTCTAATACTCGGAGCGAACGCTTAACCTCTACCGTAAAGTCTATGTGCCCCGGTGTGTCTATAAGGTTTATTCTGTGCTCAAAATTTTTGTCGCCAGATTTGTATGTAGGCACCCAAAAACAAGTTGTTGCGGCGGAGGTTATTGTTATTCCGCGCTCGCGTTCCTGGTCCATCCAGTCCATTATGGTATCGCCTTCGTGCACTTCGCCGATTTTATGGCTAACTCCTGTATAAAAAAGTATACGTTCGGAAACCGTTGTCTTGCCTGCGTCTATGTGTGCAATAACGCCAATATCACGCACTCTTTCTATGGGGTACTGTCTGGGCATAGTGGTTTTATGACCGTTTGCGGGCAAAATGCGCAAAGGCGCGGTTTGCTTCTGCCATTCTGTGTACGTCTTGCTTTTTCTTTATGGCCGCTCCCTCGTTTTTATATGCTGCAATTATTTCCTCGGCAAGTCTGTCGCTAATATTTTTGCCTTTTTTACCGCGAGCAGCCTCTATTATCCATCGCGTTGCAAGTATAAATCTGCGGGTTGGAGACACCTCTTCCGGAATTTGGTAGTTTGCTCCGCCAACCCTGCGAGACACAACCTCAACTACAGGCGAAGCATTTTCAATAGCTTTATGAAAAACTTCTGGCGCATCTTTTTTTATAACTGAAGCAACTTTTTCTAAAGCATCGTAAACCACGCGTTCGGCAATGCTTTTTTTGCCTTTTTCCATAACATAATTTGTAAAACGCTCTATAGCGATGTCTTTATATATAGAATCCGGCTTATGGCTTCTTTTATATTGTCTCTTTTTTCTCATCTATTTTTTCTCTTTTTGTTTCTTTGCTCCGTATTTGCTTCTCTGCTGTTTTCTCCCGTCTACCCCTTGGGCGTCTAATCTGCCGCGAACTATATGATACCGCACGCCAGGCAAGTCTCTAACTTTACCCCCACGAATCATTACAACAGAGTGTTCTTGTAAATTGTGGCCTTCACCCGGGATATAAGCTGTTACTTCTTGGCCGTTTGTAAGGCGGACTCTGGCAACTTTTCGCAAAGCTGAGTTTGGTTTTTTAGGCGTAGTTGTAAAAACTTTTAGGCAGACTCCGCGTTTAAACGGCGATGCGGAGTTAACGGGCCTGTTTTGAATTACGTTAAAGTAAAACCCAAGTGCTGGGGTTTTATCTTTTTTCAACCTGCTAGATCTGCCCTTTTTTATAAGCTGGTTAATTGTAGGCATATTAATTTTACAGTTAGGATATGGTAATAGGTAATTTGTAATTTGTAAAGCCTATACCCTAAGTACCTGTTAAGAATCTGAATAAACCAAAGGCGGAGCCGAATATAAAGTCGGAGAAAAAGTATAGAAATATAAGTATTAGAAACAACCCCTCAAGCCCAACGTGTTCCATTCTATAGGCCAGGCGAGGCGGCAAAAAAGCCGCTAGCACTTTAGAGCCGTCTAGCGGCGGTACAGGCATTATATTGAATATAAAAAGCAGTGAGTTTATAAGCACAATATATGACAAAAATTCAACCATTTGCGTTGTAAGCAGTCCGCCAAGACCCTGTATTATAAGGCCAAATACTACCGCAAGACCCAAGTTGGATAGTGGCCCGACCAGTGCAACTTTTAGCGAGCCGTATTTTTGGTCTTTAAAAAATACAGGATTATACGGCACCGGCTTTGCCCAGCCCAATAGTATAGGTGCATTTAACGCATATAAGAGCACTGGCAGAATAAAAGAGCCAACAAGATCAAGATGCGGTATTGGGTTAAGAGTAAGTCTGCCAAGGCGTTTTGCGGTTTGGTCGCCCAAACGCAGTGCCATAACGCCGTGGGATACTTCGTGCACAACCACCGAGAAAATTAAAACAGCAATCGCAAATATAAATTGAATCGGATCCGCCATCGTTTGACTTAAATGATAGCATAACTTAATATTTCCCTACACCACAAAATGAAACAATGTGAAAATTGCGGGCGAGGTGGAATGATGGTTGGCCACAGGATTAAACTTAGGGGCCACTACAACCCGACGAATAAGAGCCGCAAACAACTAAATATCCAAAGCGCTATAACTCCAGAGGGCAAAAAAATCTGGGCTTGTGCGCGTTGTATTAGAACTTTTTCTAAGAAGTCTGTAGCTGTATAATAACCAGGTTACTCGGGCCGTCGTATATGGGTATTATGCATGGCTGGGGGTCATGTGAACTGGGTTCAAGTCCCAGCGGCCCGACCAACAAAATTTATAAGTATGCTATAATGTTTGTGCGATGATTTATACTCCAAAAAAGTTTGATAATCTTATTGGCACGCCTGGATTCAGCGAAACGATCTTAAAAAATCATTTTACACTTTACGAAGGGTATGTAACTAATTTTAATAAGCTTGATCAAACCCTTATGGCTATGGAAAAAGAGGGCAAGTTTGGCACACCCGAATTCAACGAACTGAATCGCCGATTTGGATGGGAATTTAATGGCATGCGGCTTCATGAGCTTTATTTTGAAAATATGGCAAAAAAGAGTTCAAATTTTCCGAACGAAGGGCAATTAGCGGATAGAATTTTGAGTGAGTGGGGTTCTCACGACTTATTTCGAAAGGATTTTACTGCAATGGGCGCGATGCGCGGTATTGGCTGGGTTATTTTATACCACGACCCAGTTGCAAATAGATTATTTAATGTTTGGGTAAACGAACATGATATGGGCCACTTGGCCGGATGCAAACCATTATTAGTATTAGATGTCTTTGAACATGCCTACACACTGGATTACGGCCTTAAAAAAACAGACTATATTGAGGCATTCTTTAAGGCAATAGATTGGAATACTGTTGCAGGCAGGTTTACTAAATAAAAAAAGCCCCGGTTTTTTAAACCAGGGCATGCGTTGTCTACTTATAAGTTTCTTGCAAGCACTCGTGCTTCTTCTACGTCGCGGTAGTAGCCGTCGGCTAGGCCTTCTACGATGGGCGGCCCGTGTTCAGAGGGTTTCTCTTCGCATTGCGGGCAGTACGGAACAGTCTCTGTCCGAACCTCTCCACTACCTGCGCCGGGCATTTCGCGGAAATGTACAGGACGACGGATCTCTGCTCCCATAACATCGGTGCCGCACGTCCAGCATGCCCAGAATCCGTTAGGAAGCTTAATGTATTTCCAATTACTTGTGGGATCCGGAATGGCGCCATATCTAGCTCCATAGCGTTGCACAAAGCCGAGATGGATAAGACCCTCTTCCATGGCTTGGCGAAGAATGTTGCGAATCCGGACGCGGAGGATCCATTTTGGATCCTTTTGAGAGATTTCCTCCGCTTGGAGCGCACCGTTTTCGCGCTCGTCTGTTTCAATCAGTTCACCGATTTTTTTGAGCGTCTGGATCTGAACTGATGTCAGGTTCTTCTTCACAGACTCAATTTTCTGGGGCTCCGGTAAGTGCTTCTGTAACGTTTTTACAAACTCCCGGAAGCTTGCATCTGCGATTGCTTTTAAGGGTACTGTTTTACTCATAGAACACCTCCAAGGTGCTCGGCTTATTTAAATAGCAAGCCGGAGATAAGTCAAATTATAAAAAAAGCCCCGAGGATTAGTCGGCGCTAAATGCTTCCGGCCACCACCAGGGCGGTTTTGTGTCCGGCGGCAGCTCTTCTTTGATGCTTGTTACAAGAACAGGAGGCCTTGTAGATAGCTTTGCGCACATTCTGCAAAGCATTAGCGATATTCGTTTCGCTTCGTTAACAATGGTTCTTTCAAGAACTCTAGATGTAGAACCGCATTTTTCACAGTTTCCTTCCAAGTCCATACCTCCCTTTCTTAAGGGTCTAGTTTAATTAGAATACTCTATATCCTCGTTGTCAAGTCGCCTGTACGGCTTTTCGTTTTTAAGTTCTTCTTCAATATTTGCCATCATAGAAGGCAGGCGCGCTAGCGCAAAAAACGCCTTGCCTTGAATAGAGTCAAACCCCAGTTCGCAGAGTGCTGCGGCCATTGCACCATCAATATTTAGCGGCAAATCTTTACCAGTTTGTTTCTTTAATTCTTTTTGGATTTCAACTGCTAGCTTTGTGTATTTACTCTCTGGTATAAGCTCTAATATTTTTTGCGCGCGAGGATCAGTACTCTTGTATAGCTTATGGCCGTAACCCGGCATTCTTTCTTTTTTAGCAACTACTTCTTTTACAATTTCTTCTGCAGGCTTATTTGAATAAAATTTGCGCATCGCACCCTCAACTGCGCCGCCGTGGTAGTCGCCTACCATTAAAACTCCGGCGGCAAGCGCAGAGCTAACAGAATTGCCAACCGATGCGGCTATGCGCGGAACATAGCCAGTAGGCGCCTCTAGTCCATGGTTTATGGCAGAAACAAGAACCGCGTCTAAAAGATGCACTTGTTCTTTCTTGGGAGTTTCGCCTTTTATAACTAAATAAAGCGCTTCTGTAAAAGACACTTTGCCGACTAGCTCAAGAAGTTTTTTTCCGCGCACATAAACTTCGCCCTCCTTAACTTTGCTTATAGATGTTTTCCAACGCATGTTATTTTTTGAATATCTTTCTTGCGATATCTTTGCTCATTCCATGCTTTAATGCAGGCACTATATCTTCTAGAGTGCGCGCCACATATACTCCTGCGCGACGCAGTGTATTTACCTTAGAAGTATAGCTCCCACGCCCCTTAGAAACAATTGCGCCGGCGTGGCCAAGTGTAGAGCCCTCATCAAGAGTTTCAGAGAATTTACCGGCAATAACGGCTACAACCGGCTTAGTAAACCCACTCTTTTTAATAAAATCTGCCGCTTCTTCTTCGTACGTGCCGCCTATTTCGCCGAAAATTACAACTGCTTTAGTGCGTTTATCTTTTTGGAAAAGTTCCAATAAATCTTTAAAATCGCTGCCTATTATTTGGTCGCCGCCGATTCCGACAACAGTACTTTGGCCTATGCCTGCACGGCTTAAAATAACCGAAATTTCCGCGCTCATTCCGCCGCTTTTTGATATAACACCGACAACCCCGCGTGTAAATATCTTTTGCATATCAGAGCTGCCAATACTGCCAATTTTTGCCTCGCCGGGAGACATAATGCCTACAGAAGACGGCCCTACAATTCTAATATTTTTGTCTCTGGCCGCTTGAACAATTATTGCAGAATCCTGTGTTGTTACATTCTCGGTTAAAATATTTATAAGCGGAATTCCTGCATGGATTGCCTCCAGCGCGGCATCGCGCACAAACGGTCCTGGCACGGTTATTAGTGTTGCATTAATATTCTTGTGTTTCTTAATCGCCTCATGCACCGTGTCGTAAACCGGAATTTTAAGAATTTTTTGCCCGCCCTTGCCGGGGGTAACGCCTGCCACAACTTTAGTGCCATACTTTAGCATTTCTCCCGCTGCCCGCGAGCCTTCTTTGCCTGTAATGCCCTGAATTAAAACCCTAGTGCTTTTATTTATTAGAATTGCCATATGCTAATTTAACTATTAATTTAGCTGTTTCTGCCATTGGAGTTTCTGAATCAAAAAAATAAATCTGGTATCCTTCGCGTTCTGCAAGTTTTAATATCATTTTCTTTGCCTCTTTTTGCCGCGGCCCGTCGCGCCTTATAACAATAGGGTATTTAGGTTTAGGTTTTAACATCTTTAAGCCTTCTGCAAACCCTTTTATAGTTTCGTAGATATCTGTAAAGTTTGCCGTGCCGCCCACAACCCAACATCCCTTTAGACCCCTGCGCGAGAGCACTTTATAAGTTAGGTCGCGCACAACATTCGCTGGCGGGTTGCCCGAATATTCCGTATAGTTTGCCGGTCTACCGCCATATGAGGCAAGCGCGTCAATATTTAGCATTGAAGCGCCTCCGCCAGATGCAAGTATTGCTATATCGCCGCCTAAGTCAATTAATCTGCGTTCTCCCGCGCGAACTTTGGCGTCGTCTATAATAATTTTTGAATCCCCTGCTATAAACTCGCCTTCTTTAGTTTTTATAAGCGGGTTAATCTCTGCTAAAAGCGCGTATTCTTTAATAAATAAGTGCCATAAGTTGCTTATTATGCCGGCGAGTTTAGATATGTCTTCACTTTTAAACTTTGCATCCTTTAGATACCCACGAATTACAAACTGTGGCAGACCCTTTACAATATCTATGGGGAAAATTTTGGCTTTTTTTGCTCCTGTACCGCCGGCAGTAGACAAGGCAAGCACCGGCATTTTTGTAGAAGTATCGTAGCTAAAACTTACATAAAACTCCTTGCTTGTATTTAGTTTTTCTTCTGCAAGCACGCGTTTAACAACCTCACCTTTTATTTTTAGATGAAACAGTTTTTTTAAAGCCGACTTTGCAGCCCGCTTTGTGTTTACAAAGATTATACCGCCGGCATACTTCCGATCGCCTGAAAGAACTTGGGCTTTTAATACAAACGGCGCACTAAGAGTAATTTTATCGGAAGAATTATTAATAAGTATTCCTTTGGGAATCGGAATGCTGTATTTATTAAATAGTTCTTTACCTTCAAACTCGGTCAGCCGCATTTAGGACTATTACTCAACGGTTATCACGCCACCAAGTCCGCTTCGTAGATGGTCGTGGTATACCCAGCGCCCGACTTCATCAAAAGTAAAAGACCAGCTTGTACCAGGAGCTAAAGGTTTACATGCATCAAAGATATTAGTTTCTTCTGGGGTGCCGCACTTTTCTATATCAGAACCAGGATATACGCGGTGCGTCGGGTGTATGTTAGATGCAGGCCAGTGTTGCGAGGTGCCAACGTTATTAAACGTTACGGTTGTGCCTCTGCTTATTGTAATTTCTTCTGGATTAAAACCAGCATCGCTCATCTCAACCACCATATCACCCTCTATAATTTCTTGCGACTGCATTTCTTCTTGCGAACCATCTTTATTAATAATCGCCCAAGCGCCAAAACCTACAAGTGCTGCCCCCAAGAGTATTAAAATAAGTTTATTATTCATAGTGTCTAAATTATACCGCAAAGCTTTTTGTAATCAACTTCAAATTGTTCACACCACTCTTTAATCTTATCCGAAGATTCTGTAAGCCCCTCTATACGCCACGCAAGAGTGGCATAACATTGTTCTTTTGCTTTTTGCGTTAGCTTGCATACCTCTACTGCCTGGCCTTCAAGGTTTGGGCCCCAAAAGTCTACAACCACATTCAATCCGCCATTTAAACATTCTTTATAATATTCGGGGTTTGTATCTGGAACCCCCTCGCATAATTCAATTATTTTGTACGGATCTCTAAGGGTTGTGCCCGCTGCATCTCTGCCATAGCTTTTAAAGCAAATGGCAACCATATCCGTGGGTACCTTAGTGCACTCTATAGCAACTTTGCCAAAATCATAGCCATTTAAGTAGAGCATCCAGCTGGTTTGCATTTGGTAGCACTGTGTAAGCAAATCTTTTGTTTTACCTATTTCGTTACAGGGAAAGTGCGGATCATCGCTTAACCATTCTGTAGCGTGCACAGATTTGCTTGCTCCAATGCCTTGGCCGGTTACTATGTTTTCCATAAACATGCCGCCGTAGCAAGAAATTGCGCTAAATCTGTCTTTTAACCTGTCGCATTCGGCAATAGTGGCGGGCAAATCATAGTTTAAATAAGCCAAAAGGCCATGCCCCACTCCGTGTAAACATTCAAAAAGCCCAAAACTTGTTTCAAATTTACTGCATATGCCGTCTATCTCTTCTGCGAGATTTGCGGTGCCTACATCAGCTAAAAATTCTTCCATAGTGCCGTGGTAGCATCCGGAGTGGCAGTTCGCATCACAACTTTCAAATGTTTTTTCTTTGTGCAGAGTATAGCCTATTCTGCCAACATCATGCGCGTCTTGGTGGCAATCAAACTCGCTGCCCCCGCCTGATTCAAGAACAAGGCGGTTCATAACCTCGGCAACCCCAATTTTTTCTATAAGTTCTGTTAGTTCTTGTCTATCTTTGGCAATTTCAGTTACATTTTTATGTTCTTCGGCGTTGTAAACTAAGGCGGCACCGAGTGTTGCTGCAAACGTAAAAGTTATTATAACAATTAAAGCTCTCATAAAACCTCAAATCCCGCCATCTTTTATTGATTTCCCGGCTAGTTAGCCAGTTTGGGCGGGCTCAACCTTGACCCGAAGGCCAAAGTGCTTTTACCCTCCCTTATATGCTTGATCCGGAATCATATAATGGCGGGATCATATTTATTATCTACCCCTGAATTAAAAAATCAAGAGTAGCGTAAATTCGCCGCCCGTTCACACAAAACTCTTAGCTCGGGCAGGCCTTTGTAGGCACCGGCGTAAAATTCTTACTGAATTTTCGCCTTCTTCTCACGCCGTCGCGCTCCGAAAATGCCTCCAAAGTCCTCCCACTCACCGAGTTTTGTTCATTAGCCCAAGGTACAGAACACTGTGCCTCCACTTATTCACACAAGAATGTGAATAAACCCTGAATTATTCCAAGATTCCGTCTAGATTAACGTCGTAAAGTATTGCCTCTTGCACCAAGCGGTAGTTAATAAGTTCGCCTTTCTTAAACCAAATCTTTATTTCTTCCTCGGCTTCTTCCACGCTGCCTGAGGCGTGGATTAGGTTTCTTACAGCCCTACTATCAACATCCGCAATTTCATAGGAATCAATCGTCAAATCACCCCGTATTGTGCCGACATCGGAGGTAAGCGGCTCTGTGCCTCCGGTTATTTTGCGTACAATCTTAACCGCATTCATCCCCTGCCAGACCATTACAACTACAGGGCCGGATGTAATGTACTTTTTTAAGCTTTGGTAAACCTTGTTTCCAGCCTCAAGCGCATTTTTTGCAGGATGCTTCTTACCTACTTTTGCATAAGCGTCTATTGCTTTTTGGCCAACGTTTTTTATCCAATCCGGATTAGACAAATAGTGTTTAGAAACTAATTCTTCGTCTGCAACAATAAACTTTAAACCAACCAACTTTAGTCCGCTTTTTTCGTAGCGTTTAATTATCTCTCCTATAAGAGACCTCTGCACGCCATCTGGCTTAATTATTACAAGTGTTCTTTCTTTTTTATTTGGCTTTGTCATATTTATGGTTCCAGTCTTTTAACATCTCTCGGCAAGTATGTGGCTTCTCTAACATTCGGCAAATCTAATATTTTCATAATAAATCTACCCGGGCCAATACCTGCTCCGCCGTGCGGAGGGCATCCCCACCTGAAAAAGTTTAAATAATTCTTTAAAGAATTCAAATTCATGCCCTTTTCTTTGGCTTGTTTTTCCAAGATTTCAATGCGGTGTTCCCTTTGAGCAAGTGTTGTAACTTCCAGTCCTTTATAAATAAGGTCGGCGCGTTTTGATCTATCTTTATCATCTTCGTGTCTCATATGGTAGAAAGCGCTTTTAGATTTGTGATAATCGGTAATAAATACAAAATCGTGATTATGTTCTCGGCTAACATATTCAGATATTTTTTTCTCTTCTTCAGGAGACAAATCGTGCTCCTCTCCCGATGGCATATTCTCCTTAGCAAGAATTTTCTTTGCATCAACCATTGCAATTCTTGGAAACGGTTTGGCAGGTATTCCAAGATTTAATTCCGGGAATTCTTTTGCAACAGCCTTAAACCCTTCTATTATCATACCTTCTTCGGCATCCATAAGGTCGTGGTGCGAATCTATGTAGGCCATCTCAAAATCCCAACCGGTAAATTCTGTCATATGCCTGGTGGTAAAAGACGGTTCTGCGCGGAATACAGGCCCAATCATAAAAACTCTTTCAAGGCCTGCTGCCATAGCCATTTGCTTATAGAACTGCGGCGATTGGGCAAGATATGCCTTGCGGTCAAAATACTTTACTTCAAAAACTTCGGCCCCGCTTTCGCTTGCGGTGTTCATTAAAGACGGCGTATATATTTGAATAAAATTGTTTTTTAAAAAATAATCTCTTATGCCCTTCTCAAATTCTGTCCAAACCCTAAAGATTTTTGCCTTTTCCGGCTTACGAAGATCTAACCAGCGATAGTCAAGCCTTTTGGGCGCTTCTGCCTCTTCTTGCTTACCCTTCTCTATTATCGGGATAGGCAATTCGGCGTTTGATAAAGAAAGTATCTTTATCTTCTCGGCTGATACCTCAAATCCGCCCGGCGCTTGCTTTTCTTCTTTCGCCAGGCCCTCTATTTCAACAACTGACTCGTGTGTAAGCCCATCGGCAACCGCCATAGCCTCCTTATTCTTTTTGTGGACTACAATCTGGATAATTCCAGTTATATCGCGAAGAACAATAAATTTAATATTACCCTGGTCGCGGATAATCTGGGCAAAACCGTCTACTTTTACCTTTTTCCCAATATAGTCTTTTATATCTGAAACATAAACTCGCCGCATAATTGGTAATAATATACGAGTTTATGATAAACGTAAAATAAAAACCGCGGTCGTTATAACTGCGGCTCCTTAAGAATACTGATTCGTACAATCTGGTGTGTTTCTGGATAATACCAGAAAAGCATACTCCCCTGCGGCATGATTTTTTTGTAAAGGTCCTGCAGATTCTCTTCTGGGTTAGCGAGAATCGTGTAGTTGCCGACACCGTTTTGTTTTGTGTCGAGTTTAAGGTAGATGCTATCGTCGGGAGTGCCTTCTGTGAAATCATTGCCCTTATCGTAAGTTCTGCTAACGATAATGGCGGCATCTTGTTCGTAATTCGTTCCTTCGTTGACGAAGGTTACAAACCCAACAAGTGTTACAGTAACTGCGACAAAAATCGCTCCAAATAGTTCTCTGCCAAACACTTAGCCACCTCTGCAGAAAATTATAGGCTATTTAAGCACTCTTATCAACTAAATAATTATGCCACCGCCAAGAAGCTCACCGTTTTTACTGTAGAAAACTGCAGACTGGCCAGGAGCAATGAATTTGATAGGTTTATCAAATTCTAGTTTATAGTTTGTAGTTGGTAGTTTGTAGATTGTTGCTTTGACAACCGGCTGGCGATAGCGAACGCGTGCAAGAACAGATATTGGAGATTTGAGATTTGATACTGGAGATACGAGATTCACATTTGTTAATTCAACTTCTTTGCGATACAAAGCTTCGTTATTTTCACCTTCGGCAATGACTATAGTGTTTGCTTTAACATCGCGCTCTGCTACATATGTTGGGCTTTTAAATCCACCTATACCCAAACCATGTCTTTGGCCAATGGTGTAGAAATATGCGCCGTCGTGGCGGCCAATAGAAACGCCCTCGGTGTTCAACACCGTTCCTTCATGTTTTGGTAAATATTCACCCAAAAAGTCTTTTAAGGTCACTTGGCCTATAAAGCAGATGCCTTGTGAATCTTTCTTATCAAAATTAGGTAGACCTACTTTCTTAGCGATTGCGCGAACCTGTTTCTTTGTATAGTCGCCTATCGGGAAGAGAGAATGTTTTAGCTGATCTTGCATAAGAGTCCATAAGAAATAAGATTGATCTTTCTGCGTGTCTCGCGCAGAAAGCAATTTTAAATTTGAAATTTTAAATTTTAAATTCCGCTGCAAGCGGACGTAATGTCCAGTTGCTACATAATCTGCTCCTAACTCCAGTGCTTTTTTTAAAAATATCCCGAATTTTATTTCTTTATTGCACATAACATCCGGGTTTGGGGTAATACCCTTCTTGTATCCGTCTATCATATAGTCAACAACAGCTTTCTTATATTCTTTCTCCAAATTCAGTACATAAAAAGGAATATCTAAGTGCTCTGCCGCGCGGCGGGCCATTTCTGCCTCTTTTTCGTCACATCCGTTTACATTCCAGCAACGCAAATGCACGCCCACGACATCGTAGTTTTGTTTCTTCAATAAATATGCGGCCACGGAAGAATCCACTCCTCCCGAGAGCCCTACAAACACTTTCTTCTTCATAGCGCTATCCTAATATTTAGCGCACCCATTTGCAACCTGTTCTATTTTGTTTTGCTTGCTGTTCTGCTAGGGCAATTTCTTGCCTATATTTTGTGTTTGGTTGGTAGAATAGGGCTATAGCCATGCCTTCCTCGACAAGTTTTAGGTTAATATTCGCATCCCCCACAAAAATGTAGCGCAAAAACCTGCCATATTGGTCGCTGTCTTCAATATCGCTTTCCAAGTGCACTTGCTTCATTAAAACCAATTCTTCTAGTCTAGTTTTTGCCGCATCGTAGCATATATGCCCGCGCTCGTCTGCATCAATGCCAAGCAGGCGCACCGAGTTGCCACTCTCTATAACAACAGTGTCGCCGTCTATAACTTTGGTCACAACCGCTTCACTACTGATTTCGTTTATTGCTTCTTTATCAGTCTCACCGCCAAGGTAAATTTGTAAATTAGCATTGCCGGAGATAACAATAGCCACACTGATTAAGAGCCCTACAATAACAATGCCGATTAATATTTGATACCTCTCAAAAAAGCTTTTCACTCGTCGTCCTCGTCGTCGTCACTTTCTTCCTCATTTTCATCTTCGTCATCCTCATCCTCATCGTCCTTATCTTCATCATCCTTATCTTCGTCGTCTTCATCTTCTGCTTCGTCAATAATATTCTTAACCTTCTCGAACGAATCATCTGCTTCTTTTGCCAAACGTTCGGCTTCTTCAAAATCGCCGGCATTAAAGGCAGTTTTGGCCTGGGCTATTAAACTATCGAATTCCATAAATGAATCTGCTGCAAGCTCAACGCCTTCGGCTTTTGCTTCTTCAATCAACTCCTGCTTTTCATCTTGAGCCTCGCTAATCTCTTCTTCTGCGTCACTCCTTGCGTCTTCCTCGTCCATCTCCATGTCTTCTTCTAAATCATCATCATCAAGATCATCCTCCAGCTTATCTTTTTCGGCTTCAAGCGCATCTATTGTTTTATCTTTTAACTCTTCGGCGGCATCTTTTTCTGCTTCAATTGCTTCTAATTCTGCTTTAAGTGTTTCTATAAGTTCGGCATCTCCTGCCTCTTTCGCGGCTTTAATTTGCTCTTTTAACTCGTCTTTTTGGATGTGGAACTCATCAAGTGCGGTTTCAAATACAGCCTTTGCTTCTTCTCTTTTTTGGTGAAACTCTTGGTTAATCTCATTTGCAAACTCGCTAACATCTTTGCCTTTTTGCTTCTCTTTTTCAACAATATCTGCAGCGCGCTTTAGGTGAACTTCGAAGCGCTCTTTTGCTTGGTCTAACCCTTTGGCATTTGCACCCTTGGTCTCTATCATCAGCTTTACCTCGGCCACGCGTTCGGCAGCAAACTTAATTTGCAGCTTTGCCTTGCCTTCGGCGCCGAATGTAAAAAACTCTCTAACTGATTCGGCCCACTTATCTAAGAAATAAAACAGGCTCTCCGGTGTTAGCCCAGCAGCCGGCAATTCTAAGTCGGCTTCTTGTGCGTAAACCGCAGATGCGCCCCCGACCAGGGCCAAACCGACCAAAACCGAAATAAGTATTTTTTTCATGTTTATATTATACACTATTTCGAAAGGCCGTATTGATTTTCTGCTATGTTTGGGCTAACTTGTAGCCAGGAGAGTTCCTAATGAAAACAGCGCTAATCTCCGTATACCATAAAGACGGCATTGTGGAGTTTGCAAGACGCCTCTTGAAAATTGGCGACTGGGAAATCCTTGCCTCTGGAGGCACAGCAAAGCACCTTGAAAACGCAGGAATACCAGTAGAAGATGTAGCAACACTAGTTGGCAAGCCGATACTCGGCCACCGCGTTGTCACTCTATCGCGAGAGATTCATGCGGCGCTTCTTGCGCGAGATACCCCAGAAGATCAGGCAGAACTTGACCGAATAGGCGTGCCGCGCATTGACCTAGTTTGCGTTGATCTCTATCCGCTAGAGGCCGCGATCAAAGAAGGCAAATCTGCCGAAGAAGTGCAAGAATTGACTGACATCGGCGGACCAACCCTTCTGCGCTCTGCCGCAAAAGGCAGGCGGCTCGTAATAGCAGAACCGCATGTACGAGAAACTGTTCTGCAATGGCTCAAAAACGGGCGTCCTCACAATCATAAGGAATTCTGCCGAGCCCTCGCGGCAAAAGCCGAAGCTACTGTAGCGCATTACTGCCTAACTTCGGCAGCGTACTTGGAAAAGAAGGTAGTAACTCTGCAACGATACAATACCTGACCGCACCCTAGCGGTCTTTTTTTATTCTCTTTTTCTAACTTTTCTAAAATAGTTTTCAAATTGCCAGATATAAAAACAAGATTGTCAGGTTCTTTAAATCCCAGCTTCTTGTACCAATTTAGTGAATAAGAATCCTTAAAGGTTGTTGCTTCGAAATATTTTGCATCATATTTATCTATAGCCTCTTGATATAGCGTCTTGGATAACTGCACTCCTACTCCCTTACCCTGATAATCAGGCGCTACAAATATTTCGCCATCGTACAGACAATTACCGTTCCACCACGGTTTTACTGCTGTAAAAAATGCTCCAACTATTTTGCCATCATCTTCAGCTAGAAAATCTAATTTATTCTTTCTATCAAACCAGTATTTTAATAATTTGTGTGCTGATTTTTCAGTCCACTTCTCGCCAACATCATGTCTTTTTGGGTCATAGACCTCACAATATAACTTTGCTAACAAATTTAAGTCACCTTCTTTTACGCGTCTTATTGATACTTTATTATTCTTCATGCGGACTTTTTTGCTATTTCTTCTCGCCACTTGATTAATTTGTATTGATCAACAAGTTCAATCGGCTTATCTTCTGAAAACCTTTCTGCCTCTAGAGTGAATTTGTTAGTAGTAATAAAGTATCCTTTTCCGTTTGTAATCTTACCAGCAATCGCGCCATAAAAATCTCTCATGGCTCCAACCCCAACCTCTTGAATAATAAATTTCTTGCACTGTATATAGTGCTTAATCCCGTCTTTTTCTGCTATAACATCTATTCCTCCATCATAAGGGCCTCCGACTGATTCGGTTCTAAATCCCATTTCTCTAAACATCCAAGCAATATAATCTTCAAATTCCTTAGGTGAGTATCTACGGATCTTATTGATATAGTCCTTACCTGAAAGCCATTTCTCGTTTTTCGCAAATCTTCCTTGCTTTAATAAATTAGGCAAAACACTGTATATAAAGATGCGGGAGGCAATTACAATTAATAAAATTATCCAAATCGGCCAAAGTTTCCATAATAACACTAATACATCTTTCAATATCTGTAACCAAAAATTATCTAGCATAAATTTATTATATCACCCTATACAAAAACGCGCTTTTTCAAGCGCGTTTCGAGACTGTTTAGTAGATTTAAAAAATCTTCCTGGTTGCATATATGTAATGATATTAAATGTTTTTAATATAATGAATGATTACTGATATAAACCTAGATAATTTTGATGCTGAATCAAAGAATAATGTTATCAAAGAAATAAAAACAATAATGACAATGTTTAATAATTGACTTGGTTGTAGACCAAAAACAGCAGTCACCATAAAATAGGACGCTAAAACAAAAAGAAACAGTGAAATTTCTCCTGAATAATCCATAGCTTTCTTAAACCTTGATTTTCTTTCTTCGGATAATTTCTTGTTTTCTTCCCTCAACTTATCAGTGCTAGCTAAGTTACTTAGTCGTTGGAAGTATTCTTTTGTAGCCTCATAAGAGTTATCAAATTTCTCTCCTCTTCCTATTCTTCCAAAATATTCGTCCAAAAGATTCAGTCTTTCTTCTAGGGCTAAATTGTATTCATCTTGCATTTTTTGTAGGTTGTTAGATTCGTTATCTAACTTCTCTCTTACAATTAGCAAATTAAAAATTATTACTATAATATTCAAAACTAACCCTATGAAAAAATAATTATTGTTTGGAATATCAATAATCGACGATAACCCCAGCACTGCTCCAGAAAGTATCGTTACATGCTTGAAAAATCCCCATTTTTGCTCAGCTATTTTAATCTGAGTATCCTTAAAATCTTTATTCAAATCATTACGTAACCGAATAGCATCTTTTCTTTCTTTCGCTATTAGATCTATAAAGCGTTGCTGTTCTAAATTCATAAATTTATTCTCCTAATTTTTTTTTATTGGGTAGTTATTTTATTTTCTGTTTGCCTTACTATGTTATTTTTTATCAAAAACCCTCACGATTTCGTCAAAGTTTCTCAGTTTATCCCTTTCCCATTCCTCTTGCTTTATATAAAGGGCTTTATAGACAACTCGACTTTGCCGATCGTTTACATCCTCACACCACTTTTGTAATCTTTCAAACTTTAATTTATCGTCATCTTCTTCTCGTCCTTTTGTTTCAATAATGTAAACGGTTTTCTCATTTTTCTTCACAAAGAAATCAGGGTAGTAGGTGGCTATAAATCCCTCTGAATTTTTATACTCAATTCTAAGCGCGTTTGCTTCTTTGTTTTGGAAATTCTTTGCAAAAGAAATAACATCATCACAATTTTCAAGAAAATCAGAAAATACCAGCTCAAAATCACTGTCGCCGACAATCTTATTGAAGACTGATTTTTTCGGTATTAAGTATGATTTGTCATTCACGACAAAGGGACGCGCCTCGCTGATTTTTATATAATTCTTTATCTCCGTATCTCCCTTGTCTTCAACTGTAAGCTCGTTAATAGCTTTCTTGAAAGAATCTTTTATGAGCCTAATATACTCAACCTCTGACAAGTTTCTTAAAACATTGAGGTCTGACAAATTCACAGGGCTGTCAAACATATTATTCTGCACAAACTCTCTTACCTTGCCGAACAAAATGTCGTAGCAACCGAACAGACGCAGCTCCCGCATTATTGCTTGCGCAAAAAATCCGACAACGCTTTGATAATCTGGCTCAATCTCACCGGAAAGTATTGTCGTGTGATGCGTTTTCTCATCCACCACATCTTTAAAAACAATTTCTCTCTTTTCTTCTTCAGAGAAAGTCTTTACTTTGACTTTTTTATTTCCAAATTTTGAAACATCTAACTCGGCAAGGTTTTTATACTCTCTCTGAATCCTCGGAGACATCACCGGAATCTCAATATCAAGTTTCTCAATATCTTTTTTCGGATTATCTTTATCAACCTCAATAACCATCGGGGCTATTGGCTTCGCACCTGTCCCCATCGCTTTCTTCTCAAGAATAACGCCCTCGCCTTTGATTGACTCAACAAAGTCCATAAAAGCGGGTGTTCCCACAACACTTACATACTCCTCAACATCATCTCTGCCGAAAAACATTCTGCGTAGTCCTCGCCCAAGGGTTTGTTCTGGGAGAATTTTTGAATCGGCGGCATAAGGTCGTAAGCCAACGATAGTCGTTACATTTTTTACATCCCAACCCTCTTTCAACATCATCACGGAAATGATCACCTTGAACGGACTTTCCCAACTATCAATTTCATTTGCTTGCTTTCTAAGTAAATCTAATTCTTCTTTGCTTTTTCCAGAAACGCTTTCAGAAATTTCACCACTCTTATTTGTGTGAATGGTCAAAACCGCGCCTTTCAAACTTTTAAAACTCGTCTCAATGTATTCCGCCACTTCATCGCAGTTTTTTGTATCATCCGTCATTATGAAAAGAATGGACTTTTTACCCATCGGCTTTAATACATCGTATGTTTTCTGCCATTCCTCAATACCAAGATTTATATAATCTCTGTATTTTTCGCTGAATAGCGTACTCTGATTTTCTTTCAATTTTCCTCGGCTCGCCGCGTCCGGCGCAACAGGATTTTTTACAACTCTTTGATGTATCGCTTCAACAAGCGGATAATCAGAAATCGTCTGCACAAAAATAGAACCGTCATTCTTTTTTGGGGTAGCAGTAAGGTCAATCTGCAAAGATAATCCAGTCCCTTTCTGTTTCAGTCGATTGTCTATGTCGGTAATTGATTTAACCCAAGCAGACTTATCATCGTGCAAGTGATGGGCTTCGTCATTGAGCACGATAAGCTCGTCTATGTCTCTTACAATCACTCCGAGATCAACCTTAGAATCGCTCGTTTTAGTAACCGGCTTATCGCCTAAGAAATAGCGGGAAGTATCCTCATCATCCGCGCTTGCGTCTCTTATATCACTTTCAAAAACTCTATGGATATTGGTCAAAAATATATTTCCTGTGTCGGAAACATTGCGTAAATCATCCTGCAAATGCAAAGTCATTTGAAAATCGTCCTGCCAGTTTTGCCCATGATATCCGTTGTCAGGCAAAACAGGATCGCTAAAGAAGATTTTTAACCCCTCAAAATCATTCTTGATTCTTTCAAAAACAATGACATTCGGAGTTATCAAAAGAAAGTTCTTTGCCAAACTTGAATCTTCTTCATATTTTTTATGAAAATATGCCCATGCGATTACCAAACTCATCACTTTAGTCTTGCCCGCGCCTGTCGCCATCTTAATAACAAAGCGAAGCCATTCCTCGGTAAACATCTGCGGACTTAACACGCCAGTCGTGTTGTAACGAATAAGATCGTATTTATCTTTTACTTTTGCCACCTCGTAAAGCCACACGACTGTTTCTAGCGCCTCCCTCTGTGCGAAATAGTATTTGAATTGAGTTGATGCTCCATGCTGGTCATATAAAATATGTTTTTCCCTAAACCACCAATTCAAAAGCGACTTAGAAGTATCACTTGCTCCCTCATAATTTTTATCTCGCCATTCTTTTACTTTTTCACGGAGTCCTGCAACAAGAGGCGGTAGGAGTTTTTGAATAGCTCCTTTTTCCCGCAAATCCTCGTCAGCAGGAAACCATCTGATTTGAGGGTCAAGTATCGCATATGGGTCTTTGGGAAAATCCTTGTGTAGGGCCATAAAATTTATATTTCAGAACTCTTTTGCGGTTGAGAATTTGGTTGTTGCAATTTTGACTGCACTGGATTATTTATTAATAAAATATCTAAATCTTTTGTATCTTTTAAATAAGCTCCATCAATAATATCTGTGACCAATCCGAATTTCTCAGCTTCCTCAGAAGATAGTACAGCTCCACCATGCACTTCTTTATTTACGATACTTTTCTTCTTTCCCGTTACTTTTGAAATTACCTCGGAATAATCATCAGTAATCCTTTGAATCAATTTTGCCATTTCGCTTAGTTTAGTCGGGTTAAATTGTCCATTAAGTGTTGCAATTGCTTCATGAAGTACAAAACGACAACTTGGTGCCGCAATTCTTCTTTGACCGGCGCAGAACATCATTACAGCGGCGCTATCAACGTTCCCCATTCCAATTGTCGTTTTTGAGATATTGATTTGCCTAAGAAAATTGTATGCTAAAAGACCGTGATCAGATGATCCACCCGAACTTGATATCTGGAGAATTATCTCATTTATAGGTTTTTCTGGATTTTGTTGAGCAAGCTTAATAGTAATAAATTTTATTAGATCATTTACTGAACCCTCGGAAACATTTGCATAAAAATTAATTAATAATTTCATAATTTTCTTCTAAAAGTTTTTTTATTATTTCTAATTGTTCCTTGTTTTGTTCTGATAACTCTTGAACTTGCCTAAGAAATTCCTCATTTATTTTTTGTGTTGTTTCAACAGATTCTATTTTCCCAGAATATTCGCTGTATGCGGCATTGTTATATCTCATTTGATCAAGGAACAAGCCAATCACCGAAATAATAACTGCAACCAGAGAAACAAGAACCGATGCCACCACCGCAATAAGAATGTTGTCAATTTTATCAAATCGACTCTTTACTTCCGGAGGCATCCCAGTTACAGGAGCATCTCTTTCTGGAATTGTAATTAAGGGTTTTTCCATATCAATATATTCCAATTATTACGTGGACATTATTTTCCTCTCGTATCTCTAAATCTCTACCAATATATTTGGATAAATCTATACCGCCGAAAGAAACATTTTTGAATCTAGCTCCAGGTCCGAACTGAACACCACCGATTCTTATAATCTTTTCCTTCGATTCGATACTACCATCAGCATTTACATTGAAAACCTCGTGAAAATTGATGCGCATATTTTTATATTTTGACCTCTATCACCCTAGTGGTGTCATTCCCGAAAATATCGACGACTTTTACGGCAATTTTGTGTTTGCCTTTTGTAGCAACTTTTGGAGAAGTAACGAGGTCAAGATTTCTGTTCTTTTTGGTACGGAAACTCTGCCACTCGTTGTCAAAAATATAATCGCCCGTCCATACTTCTTTTTCCTCGCCACCTTCCACAACCTTGATGATTTCTTTTCTGCTTGCAAAATCAAAATCAACTGCCCAATAGTCAATCCAGTCGCTCCATTTTTTAGTCAAAATTTCTTTTGAAATTTCTTCAGTTTTCTTATCTTTTGAGATTTTTACCACCTGACCATCTTCTACCACAACTTTAGATCTACCGGGGCGCAATGCCTCGGCAATTTCGCCTGAATTGTCCTGATTGTAGAAAACAGAAAAATTTATCAGTTCAATAGAAATTTCTTTGTCATTCCCTCGTCCTTTCACAATCGGTTTCACTTCAATAAACGCGACATCATAGAACTTCACTTGACCCTTTTCTACCACCTTTCTGTCAAAAACTTCTCGCGGAATTATCCTAAAGGCGATATCAATGCCTTGATCTTTGTACTCTGTAAAATCAAGTCCCATTTCATAATCAAACCCAAGAACATCAACTTTAGTGATTCCTTTTTCTTTACACTCTTTTACGATGTCCTGCACGAATTTAGAAGAAACGGGAGTATTGATGGGTCCCACCGCCACAAGGCGATCTCTTTTCTTGCCGATAACATTCACGAAAGACTCTACTGGCTCGGCTTTGTATGCAGAGAGAATAAGTTTTACAAATTCCTTTTCTTTCCTTTCGGCTTGTCTGGCTTTTTCTTCCGCTCGCAAATCATCATTTGTCGCGAGGAAATTTTCTCTTTCATATCTTCCAACATTCAAAATCTCAAAAGCTCTAAAGTCCCCCCCCTCTTTTTTTAGTTCTCTTTGCACGTCAATCATTCTTTTTCGTGAAGTATGTATGCCGAATTTACCCAAATCTGACCCAATCCATCTTCTCTGTAGTTTCTCTGCTACCTCTAATGTAGTCCCGGAGCCACAGAAAAAATCTGCTACTAAGTCATTTGGTTCGGTTGAAGTCTCAATTATTCTCCTTAACAATCCGAATGGTTTTTGTGTTGGGTAACCAAGATACTCGGATGAACCACTAATGAGCGGTTTCGTATCGTCTGCGTCCCATACATCTCTTACATAGACTTCGGCGTAGTGCTGATTAAATAGTTTATCTTTCAATCTATCCGGAAGTGCTTTTCTACTTGCAATACACTCTTCTATTATTTTAATGTCTTTTTCTGTAAGATCGTTAATTTTTGCTTCATTTAATTTTGTGTCAATGAATGGTTTCTCGTATTTAATTTTTTCTTTCGTAGCTTTGAAAATATAGCCGTCTTTATTTTTTGCATAGTAGAAGATCGTATCGTGTTTTCGTGCATAGAATTTTTTACCAACTCCTTGAATACGATAACCCCACGTGATTTCATTTAATAGATTATCTTTACCAAAAATTTCATCTAGTACCAATCTCATATACGCATTAACTCTATAATCACAATGCACATAGATACTTCCATTGTCAGCAAGGAGTCCGTGCATTAGTCTTAGTCGTTCATAAATCATCGTGACAAAACTATCAGCACCCTTACCCCAAGTGTCGCGGTAGGCGATTTCTTCTATAACTGACGGCTTTTTTGTAAAACTTTCTTCGTCCTCGCCATCTCCGATTTTAATGTCCATTGAAAAATCCGCGCCGACATCGAAGGGCGGGTCAATATAAATCAATTTCAAACCGCCCTGCGCCTCTATTTCTTTGCGAAGCGGACCGTTCTTAAGAGAGGAAAGAATCAGCTTATTGTCTCCCCAAATCAATTTATTCGTCCAGCCGGTAATTTGCCTTCCCGTTGTATCCCAAAGAGTGCCGGAATCTCCAAATTCTCCTTGTCGTGGTTCATCTATTTGTTCAATAACTTGAAAAGGCAAGACAACATTCGTTACCTCATTTGTCTTTCCGTTCCAAAGAAGCTCAACCTCTCTGTCATCGTCAAACAACAAAAACCGATATTTCTCCGGAAGCGGTTTACCCACTTCCAAGTATTTCACAATATCTCGTTTTTCGTTATCTGTTAATTTCATCTGTTTTTTATAAGAATCAGACTTATTATACACTCTTTTCTGTGATAAAATATACTTAAGAAGTATGCGAATATTCCCTAATAAATCATTTATACTAATACTCTCTGTTGCGATATTACTTGTGCAAATTTCGATTCTGGGGTTGACAATGAAAGATGGAGTGGCTAAAATCTCTGTAGAGATTTTAGCCACTCCATCTAACTAACGCGTATCTTATTTCTCCCAATCTTTGATTATTAGCGATTTGCCGCGTTTGGTGACCACCACTTTCTGCCGCTCTTGCCATTTTAGATTCTTAACATGCTCAATTGGGAGGGTAACGTAATATGTGTGCTGGTTTTTCTGGATATTTCGCACATTTTTATTTTTTAGTTGCCTTCTTACCATATGCAAATTCTAACACAAGAAAACACGTTTTAAAACTAGTTTTAAAACGTGTTTTCTGCTTAACTCGCCAATCTACTTACAAATCTGCATTTGAGATTGCAAAAACCGCCGGATTTTTTATAACACTCCTCGCATATAATATAGTGTCTGTGGCACACGTCATATGCACAATTTACATAATTTTCTGACTTTACTCCGCATCTCTCACAACTTGAAACAACCTCGTGTCTAGAATCTTCTGTGTTAAAACCTATTAAAATCCTCTTATCAAAAACATACAGCTTGCCCTTAAAGTCTTCGTTTGGATATTTCTCCATATATGAGTGTATTCCGCCTTCAAGCTGATAAACATTTTCAAATCCGTTTTGCATTAAATACCCCGAGGCCTTTTCGCACCTAACTCCACCCGTGCAAACTGTTAAAATCTCTTTGTCTTTTAGGTGTTTTATTTTGGGCAGAAATTTTGGAATATCTCTAAAATTCGGTACATTGGACAAGATTGATCCTTCAAAATATCCACTTTTTTGTTCGTAGTCGTTCCGCATATCAACAATATAAAATTCTTTTCCGCTCTCTATCCATTTTTTCAATTCTTCGGGCTTTAGATACTTTCCTGTTATGCGGTTTTCTGCATTTTCTTCGGTTCCCAGTCCGCTTGTTACAATCTCTTCTCTTGCTTTGATGCTCAACTTAAGGAAAGAAGCGCCAGTTCCATCGCTATATTTAAAGTGAATTCCAGAAAACAACTCGTCGGAATTCATTGCTTCAACATATTTTGCGATATTGTCTTTAGTGCCTTCAAGCGTGCCATTAATCCCCTCTTTGGAAATCAAAATTCTGCCCTTTAAGCCGAGACGCAGGCAAAGTTCGCGCTGATCTTGAACCGCTTTTATTGGATCAGCAACAAGCACATATTTATAATAGAGTATTACCTTAAAACTCATTACACGAATTCTAACAATTATTGACACCTAGGTCTAGGTATGTTACCTTGCATTAACCCAGTAAGAACTGGGATGTACCCTAAAAACAAGGAGTGGAAACAAATGCAAGTGAGTATTTTGGTAGAAAAGGCTCTAGCCTACGAGAACCAAAACATGGTTAGCCGCTATACCGAACGGTATGGCGTAAGTATGGAAACTGCTAAGGTTCTCTTTGAGGAATGCAAGAAATTCCTCGTGGCATGCGCAAAGACGAAGGATCCCATCTCGCCACCCAACAAGGATGTTGACGAGATGTGGCACTTCTTCATACTACACACGAAGGACTACGCAGCCTTTTGCGAGACCTACTTCGGCAAGTTCATCCACCACGTCCCGACGGACAAGGTGGAGGGCGTAAACTGCAACGACTGCTCGCAGAGCCCGCCGGATTGCACCTCGCCGGCACAGCCCTAGATCAACTCCAAGACAACAACCGAGTCCAGTTATAAAAACTGGACTCTTTTATTTTCGTATTTTTCTCCTATTCTCTCCGGCTTATCACAACTGTGATAAGCCGGACAGGTTGTAAACCGGGAGTGGTATAATGTTTTGAGAATAACCGTAAGAAAACCGTGATTAATCTTTGTAAACGGCATGGCCGAACCAAACACTATAAGCGCGCCGACGGTCCCCCTCGTTGCGGCAAATGCGCATATGCATATGTAGCGACAAATAGAGTCAGAAAAATAGATCGCCTCGCAGAGAAATTTAATACATGCAAAAGGTGCGGATACAAAGGGAGTATTGGAACCCTTAATTTTTATTATCCAAAAAGACCCTACAAAAAGGCAAATTTGTTAGACCCAAGAAATTTGAGCCGTGCTTGGAACAAGATAGAGAATGAAGCCAAGAATTGTATTTTGTTATGCAGAAACTGTTATATAAAGTCTAGTGGCAAAGCCATCTATTAACTTCGACTTATCACAGCTGTGATAAGCCGAGGTTGGGTCGGAGTTAAGTTTTGTAGATTTGAAAAATAAAAAAGCCGACGAGCAGAATGCTTCGTCGGCTAGAGGTGCCCTAGATCTACTAGGTTGTGTTCCCCGAGTTTGACCACGGCACCGGAATGGCGAAGGGGGTCTCGTCTCCCACAAGGGTTGTGGGGACTTGGGATCCGCCAGCGATCCATGCCTCCAGCCACTTCAAGAAGAGATAGGCTTGTCCTTTCTCTCCGCTAGTAGCGGCAGCAAGCCTCTCGATGGCATAGCCTTGACCGTCGGCCTCAACCCTGGTTTGGTTCGCGATAATCTCCTTCTGCTTTAAGACAGCCAGCTCCTTCTGAACATCTCGTTCAGCGATAGCCGCCTTTTCAACAGCAAGATTGTATTCGCCTGTGAAGTCAAAATCCGTGAGACTTACCTTGTCCACCACGAGATTTTGCCTTTCCACATCCGCCGTAATACGCCTGATGATATCTTGCTTCACCAGCTCGCGGTTTTCGCCGCGCAGATCTTCAACTGCGAAGAAGTTCACTGCGCTTTTCACGCTGTCTTGTACCGCCGGAACCACCACCTTTCCCTCGTAGTTTATCCCGAGGGTTTGGTGGATAGTTTGGATCTTGGTCTCGTTCGGATGGTAGAGAACTGTTACCTCCGTGAAGACAGCTTGTTGGTCTAGCGCGATGCCTTCAGCCGTTACGGTGTAGGCTACCGAGCGAACGTCGTATTTTGTCACCGTATTGAAGATGGGGGTGACCCACTGGAACCGGCCAGGTTCCTTAATCTCTAGATCGCCGTTGGCGTGGAAGACCACTGCTCGTTCTGTAGCATCCACGTGAAGTAGGCCAGAGGTGACGAAAATGAGGACGAAGAGCCCCACTAGCGCCATTCCGCCCCAGAGTAAGATCCCGGGCAAGTTGGGTACTCGTCCGTAACTTCCCGGCTTCGTCAGCGCGAAACGGCTAGGTCGTGGTTCATGCTCATCGTTTTCGTTTTCACGCGTGTTGCGTTGCATTCTTGGTTTCTCCTTCTGTGTTCTTCGCCTATATAAGGCGAGTATTCAAGAGATTTATAATAATCTCCTCAATACTCGCCTTATTATTTTTTATACTAAAAATAATTGTTAATGAACGAAGCTCAATATAAACTATATTGACTCAAATGTCAATAGAATGTTATTGTGCCATTAATCTCCTCTTTGGAAATCAAAATTCTGCCCTTTAAGCCGAGGGGCAGGCAAAGCTCGCGCGGGTTTGATATAATTTATCTAATGCGGCTTCTTGTTATTGAAGATGAGGAAGAGACTAGAGAGTTTCTTAAAGTTGCCTTAGAAGAGCAATCTTTCGCGGTAGACACCGCATGTGACGGCGACAAAGGCGCTTATTTAGCGCGCTTAAACGACTACGATTTAATTATTCTTGACCACATTCTGCCCCTAAAAGACGGATTTGAAGTTTGCAACGATATAAGAAGCAGCGGGAAACACACGCCGATACTAATGCTTTCTGTAAAATCAGAGATAGACCACAAAATTAATCTTTTTGAACAGGGAATTGACGATTATGTAACAAAGCCGTTTTCTATGAGCGAGCTTCTTGCAAGGGTTAGAGCAATTTTAAGAAGGCCGAAAATTCTTCAAGAAGATGAAATAACAATTGACGACCTTGTGTTGAACGTTCAAAAACAATCCGTATCTCGCGGAGACAAGAAAATATATTTAACCAGAAAGGAATTCAGCTTGCTGGAGTATCTTATGCGCAATGCCGGGACCGTTGTTTCAAGGGGTATGATAATGGAACACGTGTGGGATTCAGAAAGCGATCCGTTTTCAAACACTATAGAAACACATATTTTAAACTTAAGAAAGAAAATAGAGCTCCCTAAAAAGAGAAAGATAATCCACTCCGTACCGGGTAGGGGTTATAAAATAGACTTGTTATAAACACTCATAAACTTAATAGTCTCTTTTCGCTCTTTAAGGGCTTTGTCTGCAGAGGCCTCTATCGCGCGCAAAAGTTTTTCGAATATTGCCGGATACTTAAGGATTTTATTTTTTTTAAGATTGTATCTCGCGGCATAGGTGTGCCTTTTTATTTCTTCGCACACCCCCGGCACTGTCTTTTCCCAGAATAACTTTCGCAAGTTTTTAGGCTCCGTGGATTTACTTAACCTAAGCAGTCTTGCGCCAACGGCATTTATATATCCCCTCTTTAAATCATCTTCCCAATCATGGGCATCGTCATTTAACTGGCGGGCAATTATATAGTTTTTAAAAAATCTTATTGTGTTTTGGACCTCGGGCGACTTTTCGCGGTAACCCAAGGCAAATAAAATGCCTATCGGCCCCAATGCATGCCCAAACGATTTTTCTGCAAGCTGTAGATAATTGCCGAATTTCGGCAAAGTTATCCGGCTTCTGCAGTTTTTAACCTCCCAGGTATTGGCGCTATCTATTGCATCAAATGTAGCGCGAGAAAACTCCATAAACCCGCTCGCTTCCGGCAAGATTGAGTCCAATATTGAAGAAGATTCCCGCAAAGAAATATTTGCGACACTTAGCGTCTCGGGGTCGCCTTCGCCGTCTAAAAAGTCGTCGTAAATTGTGTAAGCTATCCACCCAAACAGATTGGCCGCGCCGAACCGAACTAACATATCGTCTGAAATGCCTTCGGCTGTTTTTCCCAGCGCTACCTTAAATAAATATGGCAAGAGTACGATTTGCCTGTCTTTATCGTTTTTCAGGGTTTTACGTATAATTTTTTCTGCCTGATTTTGCAAATCCGGGCCAGAGAACGCAAACCTGCGCCTTACTCTACGCACAATTTTGGCATATATTTTACTTTCGTTCATTCTACTATTTATCACTGCGCTCTTAACTTTGGTTTCTTTTGGCTCGTTTAAAAATTTATTTATTGCCTCCAAACACAAAGCAGTTGTTGTAGAAGCCGAGCCTGCATAAAGCGTTTTCTTTTTTGTCTTCATCTGAAAATAAAAAGAAAATGGCCTCCAACCGCCGTTTTTACCCTGGGTTTTAAGAAGATAACCAATGCCTTTGGTAAGATTTTCTCTATGTTTAAGCCCCGTTAGATTTATTAACGTTGAGATTGCAAGCGCAGTGCGCAGCGGGTTTTCCCAACCGCCGCTTGGCTCTTGTTTAGACAAAATAAGCTTTACAATTTGATCGGTCTTTTCCCCTTTATAGAACCTAGAAATAAAATATGCAGCTGGGTAAATTTTGTTATATGGAAATTCGTAATCCTCTTCGTCAATAGATTTTTTAATAAAAGCGATGACCTTGGGCAAAAATATATCTTGAAGGGAAAGAAAATAGGCAATATTCGCGTTTACAACCAAATCTGTGTCATTCCAAACGTTTCTTCCCTCTTCGGGGACAAGCCACATATCGTACGGGCCGCCCTCGCTTTTTTCGGCCGAGGTGAGCATTGTTACAATTTTTGCCATAACATCGCCGCTGAACAAACGCGGGTGATATTCATAAAGCGCGGCAAGCGCGCAAAACGTGTCGTCTAGGTCGTCTGGATACGGCTCTTTTTTGTACCAATGTGACTTTCTAAACCAATAATTAAATGACCAATATTCACTCTTTTCTTTCAACAGAAAATCAGCAGACTTCTTTTTAATTTTTTTTGATCTATCTCCACCGATATTGATAAGTGAAGAAAGTACTATGTTTGTCGGCACTATTGCCGGAACAGTTTTAGCGCGCGAATAGTCGTCTAATTTCTTGGATACCAAACACAAAAAACTGCCGTTCTTTTCTTGGTCTTTGGCTAAAAAGCCTAACCCTTTGCCAATTGCTGATTGAAGATTATTCATTTGAAACCGGGAATTCCACTATAAATGTTGCTCCAGCGTTAACTTTGCTAGAAACACTAATGCTGCCGCCGAAATCTTTCTCAATAATACTTTTAGTCATTGAAAGGCCTATGCCTATTCCCTCTTCATTTGTTTTGGTGGTAAAAAATGGCTCAAAAATCTTAGTTAAGTTCTCTGCGGGTATTCCCGCGCCATAATCTACAACTTTAAGAACGAGTTTTCCGTCTTCTTTGTATAAATACACGGCGATTTCTCTTCTTGCATTACTACCGGAATGTGAATATGAATCAATGGCGTTGGCAATTAAATTTAGAACAACTTGGTTTAACCGCACCGCATCCCCAAAAATACTAATTTCGTCTTGTGCCGAAAAATGCACCTTAATCTTTGCTTTTGACGCTTTATATGAAAGGATGCTGATAATATCTTTAATTTCTTTGTTTACAGAAAAGACTTTCTTATTTGCTTGCCTTGCCAGTTGTTTACGCACCGCAATCACCAAATCCTGCAGTTTGCGAGCTGCTCCTGTTGCTCTCTCTACATATTTGTTGTTTGTCGTGTTTTTTAGTTTTTCGGTATTTAACGAAACAGAATTTAGGGGATTCATAAGGTCGTGAAATATGCCTGCGCTTAGGCGGCCGAACTCTGCAAATCTGTAAAGTTGGCTTATCTTTTCCACTTGTGCTTCTTTTAACTCTTTGGTTCTTTCTTCCACCGTTATCTCCAGCGAATCGCGTTCTTGCTTAAGCTCCGCTTCGGATTTTCTTGCCCTTTTTAAAGATTTCTCTATCTCGCGGTTAGAGAGCCAAGAAACAACGGCGATAATTAATAAAACAACTGCTATAAAAATTGCATTTGCCATATTTAACAATTCCAATCTCCAGTAAGAGTCTGGTGGCAAAATTGAGTTAATCTGTAAATAAGCAACAATTACTATAAAAAACGCAGTAAACCCAGCCGTAAAAAAAGCGAACCTAGTATTAACCAAAATTCCAGACATAACTATTATTAGAGCGTACACGAGCAAGCCATCGGAAATGTCTACACCGTACTTAATAGCCGTATACGAATTTAAAAGAAAGAAAACTCCAAGGAAAACTGTAGATGTTAGCGTTGAAAACCCCTTTCGCGACAACGTATACAGGACAACAAAAAAAGAAAAGACAATAAAAACAACTCCGGCTGACATTGCGTTGTACAAACCCATAATCCACTTAATCAGATTCATTAAAAAAGCGACAAGTGATAAGCTGATTATGGACAGCAATAAAACATTGAGTATAAACTCACGCCTAGCTTTATCCTCGTTTTTTGAAACGGGCAAAACAAGTCTCCTAAAAAGAGTTATAAAACGTTTTACCATACATAGACATTATACAATGTCCACAGTAACTGCTCTATTTTAAGACCAAGGAGATCCGACACTCACTGTTGTTAGGGCAAACGCGCTTAATGCTGCTGCGTTTCTAACTTTTTTGCTCTCAAGTATCTTCTTAATGAGTTTTTTCATTTGTTTATTTATATTTTTTTTCGACCTTTGTAAAAAGCATAATTCGGTTGAAATAAATATTATTTAAAGATTCTCTAAAGATTAACAACAGGTAACGCTATGAAAAACGTTGTCTCGCTCGGCTTAGAGGTAAACCAAACTTTACCGCCCATTAATTTTAAGTACCCCATTGCAATATAAAGCCCCAAGCCCGCACCGGGAATTTTAGTTGTGTCAAAATTATGTCCTCGGAAAAACTTTGTAAACACAAGTGCTTGCTCCTCTTCTAAAATACCGATGCCGCTGTCTCTAATTTGGACAATACATTCCTCATTGTTTTTGTCTGCAGTCACCTCTACACTGCTGCCTTCGCGCCCATATTTTACGGCGTTGTCTAAAATCTCAAATAAAGCCTGTGATAAAAGCTTTTCGTCGGCTTGTATTTTAATATCTTCTCCTATACTAGTTGTAATATCCGGAAGCTCTCCACTGAATTCCTTGTTAATTTTGGCAATTACGCCCTTAGTAAGCTCTCCTAAATTTATGGTTTTTTTCTCAACAATTATGCGGCTTTGGTCAATTCTAGTAATAGAGAGCAGCTGATCGGACATTTTTTGAACACTGCGCGCCGAAAAAATCGCTGTTTTAATTAAATCATTGCGCTTTTTATCATCTTTTGTTTCAAGTGCCAGCTCTAAACTCCACATTCCTTTACTAACAGGAGTTCTAAACTGATGCGCGGCATAAGTAAAATCTGACCGCAGCTGCATAGTCTCGCGCTCTTTTGAAACATCGCGAAACACCACAATTACACCCTGAACTTTTCCATTTACATCAAAAATAGGCGAGGCGCTGTCGCCTACGGGAATTTCGCTTTTATCTTTTTTAATAAGGATTGTTTTATTAGACATCTGGGCCGGTTTTCCGCTGAAGAATACATCATTAATAAAACCCACAGCTTCAGAGCGATCTTTCTCGCGCACAAATCTAATATATTCGCGAAACGACTTGCCTATAAGCTCTTCTTCTTTCCAACCAGTTAAAGTTTCTGCCGCTTTATTTAAAAATATTATGTCCCAATTGCGGTTCATTGCCACTACTCCGTCACCAATGCTACGCAGTAATTGTCTTTCTCTTTCTCTGGAGATATAAGTTCTTGAAAAAGCTTCTATTACGAGATAAGTAAATCCGGCTATAAAAAACCAAAGCGCCGCAAGCACAAACACCTCGCCGCGCAACTGCCTGTTGGATTCATTAAAAAATATCTGTGAATTTTCTTCAACCGCTGCCACCCAACCATAGTTTTTTACCGGCGCCGTTGCAATAACATTTTCTATACCAGATTTATCGCGATACAAACCAACTGCACCTTTTCCGCTAAGGGTCTGGCTTATATAATCTAGCTCTGACAAATTAACAATGTCACCCTGACTGGGAATCTTTGGGTGCGCGGCCACTTGGCCCTCACGGTCTGTAAAAATTAAGTATCCGGAGCCAGTAATCTGTACTGTTTTTGCCCATTCAAAAATAGTATCTAAATTTATTTGCAAAACCAAAACTCCAATATTCTCTCCGCCGCTGGATTTAATTAAAGAGGACACTGCAACGACATTATGCCTGGGTTCGGCTGTTCTTTTGTATATGCGCGAAATATATGGTCCGTCGGTTTTTGTTGTTCCCACAAACCAGTCGCGAAACGAAAAATCCATTCCCCGAACTCCCGGAAGAGCTGGAGTGTCGGCAGTAAGCATACCTGCCATATCCGTTAAGAAAACCCGTTCAATAAATGGGAAATCCCGCGGAACATTTTGCATAATTTCAACCGCCTCTTGCCACTTTTTTTCACTCACTAGTTTGCTAAACTGCACACGCGTTGAAAGCGATTTTGTAATATCAACTAGCCGGTTAAACCGTTCTTCTAGATTTGAGGCTGCAAGTTGCGCAACTGTTTCGCGTCTCTCAAGAGTAATTTCTGTGTATTTGCTTCGGTTTTCAAAGTGATAAAACGCCATCACCGCTGCAGCAGTTATTAGAATAACTGCAAAAATACCAAGTTTTGCAAGCCATATTTTCTTCCGATGAAATAAAAATTTAACAAAACGCTCAAAGTAATCCACAGTATAGATTTATAAAAATCTATATAAAGTAATTATAAAGAAACTGGGGATAGGCTATTCTACAGTCACAGACTTAGCCAAGTTTCTCGGACGGTCAACATCACGCCCACGGAGGACGCCAGAATGGTAGGCAAAAAGCTGCAAAGGCACAATTGTAAGGAGTGGTGTTAGCATCTCTAAAGTCTTTGGAATATAAATAACATCTTCTGTAATGTACTTAATATCCTCATCGCCTTCTGTGGCAATTGCAATTATCGGGCCGCTGCGGGCTTTTATTTCTTGCAAGTTTGAAAAATTCTTTTCGTACACGCTGTCTTTTGGGATTATTGCAACCGTGGGGAAGTTTTCGTCTATCATTGCAATGGGGCCGTGCTTCATCTCTGCAGAGCTATACCCTTCTGCGTGCGCGTAAGAGACTTCTTTCATTTTAAGCGCGCCTTCGTATGCTATTGGGTAGTTGTATTTGCGCCCGATGTACAAAAAGTTGTTAAAATCTTTATATTTTTGCGCAATTTCCTTTACTTTATCGGATTGTTTTAAAACTTGGCGCATTAGTTGCGGAATATTTTTTAACTCTTCTGCAATGCGTTTGCCCATTGTCATAGACATTTGTCTTTGCCTGCCCAAAAGCATTGCGTATAGCACAAGGGCTGTAAGCTGGGCGGTAAAAGCTTTGTAAGATGCAACAGAAATCTCCGGGCCAGCGTGCGTGTAAACCCCAGCGTGGGTTTCGCGCGCTATTGAAGACCCTACAACATTTACAATGCCAAGTGTAAGAGCGCCTTTTTCTTTAGACTCTCGTAGAGCCGCTATTGTGTCTGCTGTTTCTCCGGATTGCGAAATAAATATAACTGCTGTTTCGGGGTCAAGAATCGGCTTTCTATACCTAAACTCAGATGCAAGCTCAACCTCAACAGGCACGCCGCCGTATTCCTCAAACATATATTCCCCCACCTCTGCGGCAAAGCCAGCCGTACCACAGGCGGTTATAACAAATCTTTTTATTCCGCGGAGTTTCTCTCGCACAGTCTCCAAGCCACCGAGTTTTGCCATGCCTTCTTCGGGTATTAGCCTGCCGCGGAGCACGTTTTCTATAACATCCGGCTGTTCAAATATCTCTTTCGCCGAAAAGTGCGCGTGCCCGCCTCTTTGTGCCTCTTCTATATCCCAGTCAATTTGTGCAATATCTTTTTTAAGCGAATTGTGCTTAAAATCAACAAACTCGTAGCCTTTTGGAGAAATAATCGCCATATCGCCATCGTTCATATAAATAATCTGCCGCGTGTGCCTGGCAATCGGCGTGGGGTCGGAGGCTACAATATATTCATCGTCGTTGCCGTTTATTCCCAAAACCAACGGACTAAAGTTGCGTACGGCAAATAATTTTTCTGGCTCGCTTTTTACCATAATTAAAAGCGCAAATGCGCCCTGTAATTTATTGATAGAATTTAATATGGAGCGCTTTGCGGAATAGAGAGGATTATTTTTTATTTCTTCTTCTATAAGGTGAGAGATAACCTCTGTATCTGTTTCGGAATAAAACTTGTGGCCCGCTTTTTGCAGCTCTTCTTTTAAGGTTTTGTAATTTTCTACAATGCCGTTGTGCACCAGAAAAATATTGCCTGTGCAGTCGGAGTGCGGATGTGCATTTAAGTCGTTTGGCGCGCCGTGAGTTGCCCACCGCGTGTGGCCTATTGCTGCATATCCGGGTTTGTCTTCTATACCTTGCAGAGCAGAAACTAAATTATTTAATCTGCCTGCGCGTTTTACGGTTTTTATAGATGGATTGCTCCAAAATGCAACACCTGCCGAGTCGTAGCCGCGGTATTCCAACGCCCTTAACCCATCAACAAGTATATTTATTGGTTTCTTTTTGCCTGTGTATCCTACAATTCCACACATGTTAGACTCTTTCTACATACTCACCCGTTTCGATGTTTACCCGCAAAATATCGCCCTCGTTAATAAATAGCGGAGTTTGAATTTTGGCGCCGCCTTCTATTGTTACTAATTTTGTGCCGCCCTGCGCAGTGTTGCCCTTTACCGCCGGCGGAGCTTCTATAACTTTGTATTCTGCTTTAATTGGCAATTGTATACCTAGAATTTTATCTTCAAACTTAAGGGCCGTAACTTCCATATTTGGTCTAAGAAATATTTTCTTTTCGCCAATAAACTCGTCTTTAAAAGAAAATCTTTTAGATGGATTATTAATTTCTGTAAACCAGTTTTCTTCCCTGTGGCTGTAAATATACTTAATAGGGTCTTTTACAAGCTCGGCTTCTTCTAGCTTGTCGCTTTGGTGGAATGTCTGTTCTTTAATCTTGCCTGTAGAGAGATTCTTTAATTTGGTGCGCGAAACGGGCTTTCTCTGCTGCATTCGCAAAAACTCAAAATCAAGAATTTCCCACGGCTCGCCGTCTAAGACTATAAACTTGCCGGGTTTTAGTTCGTTGTATGCCAACATATATACTTAAAGCATATAGCACATATGCTATATTGCAATATGTGGAAAAAGCCCACAATAAAGAAGTTATTGTGTCAAAGTGCTTTTAATTCGCGCCGCTTCGGCCTCTACAACCTCGCCCTCATATTCTCCACCGTGGGCGCTTGTGCCTGCATAAATTGGCCGCTTTTGGTCTAAGTGCAGGTTAAATAAAAGAGCTTTCTCTAATTCTTTTACATATAGGTGAAATCTTGGATACCCTCCCCTCTCTAGGGGGCGTATTAAGCTAACTTCGTTTGGGCCTGCCGCCCGCTGGGGCGTATAGCCGATTTTCCGTGCAATACTTACCACACCCTCACGCGGCTTATTAATTTCAAATCTCATATCCATAGTATATAATAAATTTGCTATGGCTGATATTAAATTAGGTAAAGAGAAAGACGTAGTCTACTTTGGCAAAACCAGTTTTCGCAACGAACAGCGCGTTTTTGGCATAAAGCGCAAAGACCGCCGCCAGCATATGTATGTAATAGGCAAAACCGGCACGGGTAAGTCTGTGCTTTTGCAAAACTTAGCGTTGCAAGATATTGCAAACGGCGACGGGGTTTGTATTGTTGATCCCCACGGAGAATTTGTAGAAACCATTTTAGAAAAAGTGCCAAACGAGCGCATAAAAGACGTTATATATGTAAACCCCGCAGACTCGGATTTTCACGTTGGGTTTAACCCGCTGGAGCTGCCAGACCCAAAATATAAGCATCTGATTGCATCCGGCTTGATGGGAATATTCACTAAAATATGGGCAAACGTCTGGTCTGCCAGAATGGAATATATTTTAAATAACATTATTCTTGCGCTATTAGACACACCGGGCTCAACCTTGCTTGGCATACCAAGAATTTTAGTTGATAAAACCTATAGGCAAAAAATTGTAGATAATATTAAAGACCCGGTTGTAAAAGCCTTTTGGGTGCATGAATACGAAAGCTGGCAAGAAAAATTCCGCAGCGAGGCAATAGCGCCGATTCAGAACAAAGTGGGCCAATTTTTATCCACATCTATAATTCGCAACATTGTAGGCCAGCAAAAAAGCACTTTTGACATATACAACCTTATGAACGCGAGAAAAATACTTTTAGTTAACGTTTCTAAAGGCAGAATCGGCGAAGACAACTCAAAGTTATTGGGAGCAATGTTTATTACAAAAATACAGCTTTCTGCCATGGAGCGCGTGCGTATACCCGAAGAAGAGCGCAAAGACTTCTTTTTGTATGTAGACGAGTTCCAAAACTTTGCAACAGACTCTTTTGCAGACATTCTATCAGAGGCCCGCAAATATAGGCTAGATCTTGTGCTTGCACACCAATACATAGGCCAGCTTGTAACAGATGTTTCCACAAAAGTACGCGATGCCGTATTCGGCAACGTTGGCACAATGGTAATATTCCACGCCGGGGCAGAAGACGCGGAGTTTTTAGAGAAGGAACTTACACCTGAATTTAGCGCAGATGACCTTGTAAAACTGCCAAACTATACCGTATATGTTAAGTTAATGCTAAATGGCGTAACTACCCGGCCTTTCTCAGCACACACACTGCCGCCGATAGAGGTTGAAGAGAAAGAGAAAACCAAAGAAGAAATAATAAAAACCTCAAGAAAACTTTATTGCAGACCAAATAAACAAATTGAAGCAGAAATTAATGAGTGGAGCGGCATGATTATGGGGCCAGAAGCCGTACGCCGCCAGCTTAAACAAACTCCAACACGGTATAGTAGGCCACAAGCAGGTAGAACTAAAAACCCGCATACAATTTCTCTTAGAGAGTTAGTAAAACCAGAAGAAACTCCAAAACAACCTAAGCCCGAGAAGGTTGATAAATCTGCACTACGCGAGGTATTAAGCGAGGCCCTTAAGGATAAAGACAAGTAGGTTATTCTTCCAATATAGGCAAATCTACCGGTGCTTTTCCCTTGCGCGCCTCTTGGTATTCTATCTTTGTCGCGCCAACGCCAATAACAGGCGGGTGAAAGAGCGTTGCAAGCTCGTCAATACCTAAAATAAAAGTTTCTACTTGCAGAGCCCCAAAAGGAACATTTCTGCCAAGTAATGAACCAAGACGCCTATATTTGCCTGTCACTTTAGGATTGGACTTTTGATTGAACATAGGGCTTAGGGTGTAGAGATATTGAGGAATATATCTTTCTTTTGCGGCGCGAAACATTAGCCTGCGCCTGCGCTCCAGCCTTTCTTTACGGAAGAAATAATCACCCAGAATAAATTTTACAAAAACATTTTTAGAATCCGAGCCAACCTTATTTTTCTTTATAAAAGTTTTCATATTCGGCTTGAACGAGTTTAAGTCTCTGGTTGCATACTGCGCAATTCCAGCAAACCCAGCAGTAATATTAGAACCTGTAAAAGCGTTGCGCGAATCAATGTATGTAAACCTTAATGCGCACTCAAAGGCAACTTTACTCATTTTTCTGTCAATTCGCTCCGCCGCCTCTTGTTCGCCTGGAGTTGCAAATTTAAACATAAGTTTTTCTTCTTTCTTGGCTGTTTCTGCGCCACCCTTTCCTCCCGCTACTGTGCTTATTAAATCAACTATAAAGTCTAAAAACGCTATAATTGGGTTTTTCTCGGGCTTCTTAGATGGCCTACCGTAGAGCTTATCTACAATCTCTTTGCCTTTGTCTTTCCACTCTTTGCCATACTCATCAAAATGCGGGCGGATAATAAGCTGCAAGATAAGCATTTCGTCTTCTTTAAGGTTAGACATTACCTCGCCGAAGGTAGAAATTGGGTCAAGCCGTTTTTCTTCTGCCGCCTCCTCAAAAAAGTCGTAGGTCTTGAGCGGGTAAGCGTTATCTCTTGCAAGCATAAAGTCTGTAGAGAATGTACTGAATGTTTCGTTTGGCAGGTTTTCCGGCAATGAATCAAAATAATCCGGCACTTCTGTAATTTCTACATTCGGATATTGCGCGAAGAAAGAGTCCATAACAGTTTTTTTGAAACCAGCCGGAACTCGGATATAAAAACCCATTTTGCCGGCATGGCCCACAATTTCTAAAGACATCCACCGCTCAACCTCTCCTTCGACCCAAACCTGATACCAATTGTAGCCATATGAATACCAAGCATGAAAACCGGCAAAAACCTGCTCCATTGCTTTTGGAGATTTTTCGTTGTCTTTAGGAAAAATAACCTGCAAGACAACCCACTTTATCTTTTTAATCGTTGCGTCTTGCTTCCTTATAAGATAATTTTTAATTGCAATCTTAAAAACCCATCTTATAAACAAAAAGGTCAGTCCAAGAACAAGTAAAACCGCCCAATTCTCTAATAGGAATTGCCATATAAGCGAAGCGTAACTGATTATCAGATCCATACCGTCTATTTTAGCGCGTATAACCCTCTGCCTACAAGCCTAAAGCGATTATCTTTTATAAGCTCGTTATGCACAGTGTCTGGGTGCGAAGGCTTAACGCCGTTTAGTTTGTTTACTCTTTCTGCTATTTCGCGGAAGTGTAAGGGTTTGCCGGCATACTTAAGCACAATATAATTTTTGTCTTTGGTTGTTTTCGGGTTTATGTGCACCCAGTGTTTTGCGCCAAGGTCTCCATACGGGCCTATGCCGAAATTCTTTGAAATATGCAAATAGTTTATTATTTTCTCTTTAGGCAGACTAAACTTTTTGCCAGCTGATTCAATAAATCTATCAAAATTATCATCATCAAAAGAATTAAGGTGTTTTGCAACTGCTCGGGCTTTTTCGTAGGCGCGCTCGTTGTTGTGCCAAGTGCTGTGCCAATCATCATCTTCGTAGACGATATTAGGTTCGCCGACTAGTTCGGCTATAAAGTGCAAGCGGTTATTTAATATTTTTTCGTTGTCTTTAAGCTTATTGGCTTCTATAAAGTCTTTAACCAAGAGATGCGACGGCCTTACTCCGCCCTGAGAGTCAAGGTAATCGTGCACAAACTTAAGGAAACGCACAATTTCTTTGTGGCGGCCAATTTCCGACCTTATAGCAGCCATTGTGGAATTCTGTATTTGCCTAACACGCTCTCTTGTCAGGTCGTATACCTCACCTAATTCAGCCAAAGTCTTGTAGTCTTCGGACTCTAGGCCATACCTATCCATAACAATAGTTGCCGCCCTGCGGTCGTGGTTGCTGAGTTCGTTTTGTATTAAGTTGTATAACCTTGCCAATTCCATAGTTTATATATATTACAACCGACTGGCCTATGTGTCAACTCCGTCTAAATAGGGTTAGTATCGGGCTTGCGACGAATATAGATGAATATGTACCTACAACGGTGCCAATAAGCATTATTAGCATAAAATACCTTAAGCTAGCCGGCCCCAGAAAAAGCAGCGCCAAAAGCACCAAAACGAGCGTAAAAGAAGTGTTTATAGACCGTTTTAGAGTCTCGTTAATGCTTTTATTTACGATTGTCCCCATCTCTATGTGCCTGGTTTTTATTATGCTTTCTCGGATTCTGTCAAAAACCACTATTGTGTCGTGTACCGAGAAACCCATTATTAAAAGGAGCGCGACAACAAAGGTTGTATCTATTGTCAGGTCCATATAATAACCGATAATAGCAAAAGCTCCGATGGGGATAACCACGTCGTGCGCAAGTGTAATAAGAGTTACAACTCCATACTTCCAAGATTTAATCGCTTTTGATGCGTGCCTAAATGCATAAGCAACAAACAGCGATATTCCTACAATTACGAAAACTATAGCTTGCATTGCCTTATCTTTTATCTCACGCGAAACAGACGGACTAATACTCCAAAAATCTTGCTCTTCCGCTTCTGGGTCTAACTTCTCTTTTATTGCAGAGAATGCTGATTGTCTTTCTGCATCCGGAATCTCGCGCAGAACCAGCGAGTAAACTCCGCTTGTTTGATCGTAAGAAAGGCTTGTTGGCGGAAGATTTATTTGAGTTTCAAAAAAATCCCTAATATCTGTTTTACTTACGATCTCGCTAAATTTAATTTGCCAGAGCGAACCGCCGGTAAAGTCCACTCCAGGTCTTAAACCAAAAGCTAGAATGCCTACAATTGCAGCAAGCACTAAAATCGCCGATAAACTCAAAAATATTTTTTTGTATCTGACTACATCAATCATTGTTATTTAATAAATACTCTTAGCATAAGCCGACTTATGATTATCGCCGAAAACATGCTTACGAGCACGCCAACACCAAGGGTTAAAGCAAAACCCTTTACAAAGCTTGTTGTAAATACGTATAAAATTGCAGCGCTTAGAATGGTTGTGATATTAGAGTCTCTAATAGATGGCCACGCGCGCTTAAAGCCCTCGGTTATTGCGCTTGCCTTAGATAAACCCTTTTTAATTTCTTCTTTTGTGCGCTCAAATATAAGGATATTTGCATCAACCGCCATACCGATAGAGAGTATAAACCCTGCAATACCGGCCAAAGTCATTGTAAAGCCAGGTATAACCTTTAGCACTGTTAACGTGAAGACAGTGTAAGCAATAAGAGCAATAGAGGCTATAACACCAAACGAGCCATAGAAAATAGGCATAAAAAGCAGTACCGCAATTGCACCAATCGCTCCTGCAAAAAGCATTTTACTTAAGGCGCCTGTTGCAAGAGAAGGGCTAATTGTTCTTTGGTTAACAAGCTCAATAGGTGCCGCAAGCGCGCCGGCTTGGAACCGTTCAATTAGTGCCCGGGCGGATTGAACCGTAATACTGCCTCCAGAAATCTGCGCCCTACCGCCTGTTATCTTTTCGTTTACATTCGGGCAGCTGGCGAATGGGTCTTCCGGGAATATAAAGTTTCCGTCAACCAAAATACATAAAGGTTTTCCGGCATTACGCTCGGTAATATTTTCAAAAAGTTCTCCCCCTTCTTTATTTAGAGAAAAGTTAACTAAAGGCCTGTTTAGCTGGTCAAACCCCATTGAAGCGCCGGATATATGCCTGCCAGTAAGCTCTGTTGGCCTAAGGTCTGTTACATCTTCAGCTGCACCCGTAAACTCGGCAAATTGCAGAACAGGCGTCTCGCCTATTAAGGCAACGGCATCTTTAAGCTCGCTTATGCCAGCAAGCTCAACAAGTAGTTCGTAGGTATCTGCTTTTTTTAATATAGCAACTTTTGGTTCTGCAACTCCAAAAAGGTTAACTCTTTTTTCTATAACATCCCTTAGGCCTGCAACCGCATTCTCTTGGTCTTCTGGGCGAACTTCAGACAAATCAATTTCGTAAACAAGGGCAGTTCCGCCTGCCAAGTCTAGACCTAAACGCCAAGGCAAAAAACTTTTACCAAAATCAGTGGGCACTACAAAAAGAGCCGCAAGAACGGCGACAGAAAATATAAATATCAGAAGTAGTATGTTTTGTCTGTGGTTTTTCATAAAACGATAAATAAAATGATACATTTGCCTTGCAAAAAACTCAAATACGCGCAATAATTGTGCAATAACGCCCCCATAGCTCAATGGTAGAGCAGTTGCCTTTTAAGCAATTGACCAAGGTTCGATTCCTTGTGGGGGCACAAACGAAGTTTGCTCTAAATTAAGTTTTCCACAGGCGCATAACTTGACAAAGATAGGGTTTGTGCCTAAGCTAAAATCAGCACTCGGAAAAACCAGCCTGGTAGGTTGGGACCGGTGAAAATAAGGAGGGAAAAAATACCTTGATAGAAGTAGGTCAGGGAATGTATGTGCTGAACGGACCGGAATGCGAAGCTCTTGTTCGAGAAATCGACACAAAGGGCACGTCCGGTGAACTAGGCGCAAAAGGAGGAGCACTCGCAGCGATCGTTCGCACAATGCGGCCTAGCACACCCGATGAGCTAGCCACAGCGATTGAGAGTGTCGGACTCTTCGATGAAGATCAAATTGATCTAAAAGGAGTCTCCAAAACCATGCGCGAGCTTGCACAAACAACAGCCGTGCCGCGTAAGTTCATCCAAGCCGTCCTTGAATCCGTTGATCACTATCAACTTTCAAGGATTCTGGGAAATCTTACATAGATTTCTCCACAACAAGCTCCACCGATGTGGAGCTACTTTTTTACCTTTAATTACAGTTCCTGATCTAAATCTTCCAAAAGCTTTTTGGCTTTAACGCTTAAATGCTTTGGTGCGCTTGCGTCAAGCTTTATAACTAAATCTCCGCGCTCTGTAAGCCCTTCGCCTTTAATGCGCAATTCTTCTCCAACTGTAAAGCCAGAAGGTATCTTAAATTTAACCTGTTTACCGTCAATATTATTAATGCTTAAGTCTCTTTTTAGGAGAATATCAACTAAACTAACCTGCATTTTTGTGTAAAGGTCGATGCCGTGGCGAGTGAATGTTGAGTGGGGTTTTACGTGAACTCTTATATACAAATCTCCAGATTCTGTTTTGTGCTCTCCGGCCTCACCGAGCTTAGAAATTTTTATTATCTGGCCATCTTCAACGCCAGGGCGCACTTCAAATTCAACATTTCTAACTCCTTTTGTTCTTCCGGAACCGCCGCAACGCAAACATTCTTCGTTCGGAATTTCTCCCGAGCCCCGGCATGCAGCGCAGACCGCAACTTGCGCAAACTTGCCAAAAAATGTCGAACGCTCTTCTTTTACCTCACCCTTACCTGCACACCGAGCACATTTAGCAAATCCTTTATCTGGGTTATGCCCTATTCCACTGCACTTTTCACATGCAGTAAAAGTATTAAAAGTGGTTTTTACCTTCTTTCCGCTTTTAACTTCTTCTAACGTTAGCGTAATGTTTAACTCTAAATCCCCGCCGCGCCTGTATGTGCGCCTGCGAGCGCCGGCGCCGCCAAAACCCTCAAAAAACATATCAAATATATCCTTAAGGTCGCCTATATCTTCAGCTCTACCGAAATTCATATCGCCCCAATTAAAAGGACCGCCTCCGCCTGCAAATTGGTCTGCACCTACGCGGCCAAACGCATCGTATTGCTTCCTTTTTTCAGTATTTGAGAGCACCTGATATGCCTCGTTAACCTCTTTAAATTTCTTTTCGTCTCCCCCACTTTTGTCTGGGTGGTATTTATGCGCAAGCTTGTGATATGCTTTTTTTATTTCTTCTTGAGTAGCGCTTTTTTCTACTCCTAATATTTTGTAGTAATCCATTATTTTAATACTATTCTTTCTACACTCCTTGACTCAAACTTTATAACTAAAAAGTTAGAAACAATTAAAACTTCATATATTAGAAATACTATAAGCGAAAGCGGTATGTAGAACAAATATCCTATTCCTCGAAATACCAACCATAAAACCAAAAGTATTAGAATAAAACCCAATGTTTTGCCCGCAAGTTCAAACGCTTCAAACCACGAAGACATCCGCTCTACAATCACTTCCCATATCGGCATATCCAAATTGAACTCTCCAAAATAACCTTCTAGGTTTTCTTTCACCTGTGAAACCGCAGAGTTTATATCAAAACCTGCACGCTCTTCCTCCGGTATATTTTTTATAATTGCGCCTTCTATTATATTGCGCGGAGTAACATCTGTGCCAAGACCTGTTAAAAGCGGTGCAGCTTCGCCAATCTTTCCTGCAGCAAAATATGTAACGGAGAGAAATATTAGGGTGCCGGCAACTGCGTTTATAACAATCCCCTTAATAACACGCCTGAAAGGAATCTTGACCGAACCTTCCAATACTTTCCAAGACCGGAATATTGTATAAGTTAAGAATGCCAGAAACACTGCCCAGGCAGCGAATAAGTACAAAGACAAAAATTCTCTAAAAACAAGTGCAATCGGCAATGCCATAAAAAATGCATCGGCAAATACAGCGATTAAAGCAACTCGGAGATCTCTTAATGCTAAAACTTGAATCGTAAAGAGAGACCAAAAAATAAAAAGAGCAATTAAAGTTTGAAAAAACGTGCCTTGAATAACGAAAACGCCTGCTATAGAGGCGGAAGCAGCGACTAGGATTACAATTAAACCAGGCTTAATCCACTCATTACGGCGTTCTTTAGGTTCAGAAACCCTAAACGTTTGGTTTTCCATTTTTATACATCGCCTCACCTATCTTCTGCACGGTTTTAGTAAGGTCTTCTGCAGCAGATTCTATCGCCCCTGCGTTATTATGAGACAAAGCATCCCTTAAAGCTTTGATTTTGCCGCTTATTTCTTCTCTAATATTTGCCGGCGCTTTGTCCCCAGCATCTTTTAGCGCCTTCTCTGAAGAGTATATAAGGTTTTCCGCTTTATTCCTAACTTCAATAAGTTCTCTTTTCTTTTTGTCCTCTGCTGCGTGCTCTGCAGCCTCGCGCTTAAGTTTCTCCACTTCTTCTTTGCTTATTGAAGTAGATGCCTCTATGCGCACAGATTGCTCTTTATTTGTAGCCTTATCAATAGCTTTTACGTTTAATATGCCGTTTGCGTCTATATCAAACTCTACCTCTACTTGCGGCAGGCCGCGCGGAGCAGGCGGAATTCCGTCTAATATAAACTTTGCAAGAGTTTTATTGTCTACCGCCATTTCGCGCTCGCCCTGCAAAACATGAATTTCTACAGAGGTCTGGCTGTCCGCCGCAGTTGAAAACACTTGTTTCTTGGAGGTTGGGATTGTCGTATTTTTGTCTATCAGCCGTGTAAACACTCCACCTAAGGTTTCTATGCCAAACGAGAGCGGTGTGACGTCCAGCAACAGCATATCTTTAACCTCACCCTCCGGACGCCTACCTTCCTCTTTTGCAGCTAGTATTTCTGCTTGTATTGCCGCCCCAACTGCCACAACCTCGTCCGGGTTTATGCCTTTGTGCGGCTCTTTGCCAAAAAGCTTTTTAACGGCTTCTTGAATAGCAGGCATCCTTGTTTGACCTCCAACAAGCACTATTTCATCAATATCCGATAATTTTAGGCCTGCGCCTTTTGGCTGTTTGGCCGTAACAGTCTCCAGCACAAGTTCAATAGATTTTTGTATGTAATCTTCAACTAAACTTTCCAGCTTTGCGCGGGTGAGCTTTATAAGCAAGTGTTTGGGACCTTCTGCTGTTGAAGTTATGTAGGGCAAATTAACCTCTGCTTCAACGGAAGCCGAAAGTTCATGCTTTACTCTTTCTGCAGCTTCTTTTAAGCGCTGTACGGCAAGCGGGTCTTTAGATATATCTATTCCTTCGCTCTTTTTATACTCTTGAATTAAGTATTCAATAATTCTTTTATCAAAATCGTCTCCGCCCAAGTGCGTGTCCCCTCCTGTGGCTTTCACTTCTATTGTATCCCCGCTCTTTTCTAAAACCGAAATATCAAAAGTGCCCCCGCCGAAGTCGTAAACAACTATTTGTTCGTCTTTTTGTTTCTCCAAACCATAGGCCAACGCCGCAGCAGTAGGCTCGTTAATAATTCTGCGTACATTAAAGCCGGCAATTTCGCCAGCGTTTTTTGTTGCCTGCCTTTGCGAGTCGTCAAAATATGCCGGCACTGTTATAACCGCATCCTGAATTTTCTCTCCGAGCCTGGACTCTGTATCGCTCTTTAGTTTTGCAAGTACCATCGCGGATATTTGCTCCGGCTTATAAGATTTGTCACCCATTTTAATCTCCACGCCGCCGTCTTTAGACTCTAATATTTCGTAAGATAGAAGAGATTTATCTTTTTGAGTTGCTGGGTCGGAAAACTTGCGGCCTATAAGGCGCTTAACAGAGAAAATAGTGTTTTTAGGGTTTGTAACGGCTTGCCGCTTTGCAAGCACGCCAACGAGGCGTTCGCCGCCTTTAGATAAAGAAACTACAGAAGGCGTTGTTCTTTGCCCCTCCGAATTTTCTAATATTTTGGGCGTGCCTTTGTCTACCACGGCAACGGCAGAATAAGTTGTACCCAAATCTATTCCTATAATTTTTGGCATATTATTTAACTACTTTTACTTTAGACGCTTTAACTACCCTGCTGTGCATGGTATACCCCGGTTCAAGCACTTCTGCTATTGTGCCTGATTTTAATTTTTCTGTGGCCTCTACTACTGCAACAGCTTCATGTATTTCCGGGTTAAACTCTTCTCCCAATACAACGCTTATTTTAGCAATTCCACGTTTGGCGATCAAGTCTTCCATGCGCTTTTTAAGCATTAAAAGCCCTTCGCTCGGTTCCTTGCCGGCTTCTTTCGCAGTTTTAATACCGAGCTCAATGCCATGCAAGATTCCTAGCACTTCCAACACAATATCAAGTGCGCCAAACTTAGCCACTTGCTCAAGCCGCGCGGCTTCTTCTTTTTGGTAATTTATAAGGTCGGCTTTTGCGCGTTTCCAGCCGTTTAAATACTCGTCACGCTCGGCCTTAATTTTTTCTAAAGTGTCGTCTTTCTTATTTTCAACGTTTTCTGACATCAATACGAATAGAATAATGAAGCAGCTCCAGCATGTCAAATTATGTAACTTCACAATGGGTTTGGTTAGTGAAAAGTTAATGAGCCACCCAGCCATGCTCGTAAAGTCATCTTCGGAGCGCGACGGCGCGAGAAAAAGGCGAATCCGCCAGCCGGCGGATTACGCCGGTGACTTGTAGAGTATGGGTGGGTGGCGAAGTAACTATGTTCTTCGCTCTAGTGCTTGGCCGAGAGTTTCTTGGTCTGCAAATTCTATCTCGCCGCCGGATGGTATGCCAATGCCAATGCGCGAGATTTTCTCTGTATAGGGCTTTAACATATCGGCCGCTTGGGCGGCGTTTAAGCTAGCAACCGAGTTTGGGTTAACTGCTATTATTATTTCGCTCAATTTGCCACCCTCCTTTTTTATCCGGCTTATAAAATTCTCTAATCTTGCTTTTTGGAATGCTTCTAGCCCAGATTTCTTGCGCAAATCCCCTAATATAAAATATTTGCCTTTAAATTTTTGGGATTCCTCCAATGTTATAAGGTCTGTTTCTTTTTCTATTAAGGCCACGGTTTTGGCATCTCTTTTTTTGTCGGAGCATATTTCGCAAATGCCGGAATCGCTCTCCGTTACAAAAAAACAATTTTTGCAGGTTTTCGCACGCGAGAGCCCCTCAACCGCAGTTGCAGCTTCTTTGATAACTCCTTCTCCACGCGAGGCAAGGTAAAATGCAAGCCTTATCGCTTGGCGCGGGCCTATGCCGGGCAGAGTTGCAAAAACTTCTGCAAATTTTTTAAGAGACTCCGGCGTATTGTTCTTCATGGACTGTATCTACTTCTTGGAAACTTACTTTCTCTTTGTTGAAACGCAGTTTTACAACCCCGAGCGGGCCGTTTCTGTGCTTTGCAACTATAATATCGACAATATCCTGCTCTTCGGCCGATACATCAGATCTGTCGCGATTCTTAGGGTGAATAAATATAACAACATCTGCATCCTGCTCTATAGAGCCAGACTCGCGAAGGTCGGAGAGCCGAGGCAGTTTATTGTCTCTTTGCTCAACACCACGCGATAACTGCGAAATTGCAATAAGTGGCACATCTAGTTCGCGTGCCAAACCCTTTAACCCGCGCGAAATTTCTGTAATCTGCTGAACCGTGCTGTCAAAATTGCCGCGTGGCTGGATAAGCTGCAAGTAATCCACTACAAGCAAGTCCAACCTACCTTGCTCTGCCTGCAGGCGCCTTGCCATAGAGCGCATTTGCACAATATTTGGAGACGGCGTGTCGTCTATAAAAATCTTAGCCTCGCTTAGCTTGTTTAAGGCCTCTTGTATCATGCCAAACTCATTTTCGTTTCTTAACCTGCCTGTGCGGAGTTTCCAAAGGTCAACTTTCGCCTCGGCGGCAATAAACCTGTCTATAACCTGTTCGCCAGACATCTCCAAAGAAAAAATTCCAACAACAGCCCCATTTTTTATTGCAACATTGCGCGCAATGTCGAGCGCAAAAGTTGTTTTGCCGTAAGATGGCCGAGCGCCAATAATTATAAGATCTGACCTTTGGAAACCGGACAAGATATTGTCTAACTGCGTAAAATTGGTTGAAAGGCCGCGCAACCTTTCGCCCTCGCCTTGATGCAGTTTTTCTATGCGAGCGTAGGCATCTTTTAACTCTTCGCGAAGTGGAATAAAATTTTTGGCTATTGACCTTTGCGAAATTGCAAAAATTCTTTTTTCAACAGAGTCCAATATGTTTTCTAAGTCTTCTTCGGAAAAAGCGTGGTCTGTAACTTCCGCTGAGGCTCTAATAAGCTCGCGCAAAATTCTTTTTTCTTTTACAACTTTTGCATAGTGCGAAACATGGGATGCGGTTGGCACAGAGTTAATAGTTTCTGTTAGATAACTAGAACCGCCTGCTTCGGTTAGTTTGTTCATCTTCTTTAGCTCCGATGTAACGCTTAAAACATCAATCGGCTCGTGCCTATTCCAAAGGCGCTGAATGCTTTCGTATATTATTTCGTTTGATCTTTTATAAAAGTCATCCGACTGCAACAGGTCGCCCACCGCGTAGATAGCGTCTTTATCTATCATCAATGCACCAAGCACCGACTGCTCGGCTTCTAGATCGTGCGGGGGTGTTTTTACGTCTTTTTGTTTAGCCATGTGCCTAGTGGAGTATCTTCTACCATATATCCTAACCCTTCTATTTGCTTCCGCAAAGCGTCGGCCTGAATAAACTGTTTATTATCCCTTAGCTTATCTCTCTGCAGTGCCATTTTTGCAGCTTTTGAACTAATTTTTCTAAATCCCAGACCCTCTATGCCATAGAGTTCTAGCTTGTTTTCTATAAATTTAGCCGCGCGTTTTGCATCTTTTTTGGAAATCTGCCAAATTACGTTTTGTAAGCCGGCTACAAATGAGAAAAGCGCACTAACAGCGCCAGGAGTGTTAAAATCATCTTCCATTGCGCTTATAAAATCGCTTTCTGCTTTCTCCAATAACACCCTAAACTCGGCGCTAGAAGCACTCGCCTTGTTTTTTTCTGCCACAAACCGCGCCTTGCGTACAAACTCGCGGAGAGTTTCTAGGCCCGCACTAGATTGGGCAATAAGCGCATCCGTAAAATCAATCGGTTGGCGATAGTGCGCGCCCAAAAAGAGCCACCTCAAAACTTCTGGCGGATATTTAGATAAAAACTCTGTAATAGAAATAAAATTACCCAAACTTTTAGACATCTTCTTGCTATTGATATTTAGCAGGCCAGAATGCATCCAAACTTTTACAAATGGCTTTTTGTCGCTTGCGGCTTCCGCTTGGGCGATTTCTGCCTCGTGGTGCGGGAATTTTAAGTCTAGTCCCCCGCCGTGCAAATCGTATTGAGGGCCAAAAACCTTATTTGTTATCGCAGTGTCTTCTATGTGCCACCCGGGGCGGCCTTCGCCTAGCTCTGTTTTCCAAGACGGTTCGCCTTCTTTAGAAAATTTCCATAATGCGAAGTCGCCCTTGTTGTGTTTGTTTACACTCTCATCAATGCGCGAAACAGAATCTTCTGCCTGTTCCGCGGTTCTACCAGAAAGCTTGCCGTAGTCTTTAAACTTGGCGATATCAAAATAATAGCCATCTTTAGCTTTGTACGCATAGCCTTTTTTAATAAGGGTTTTAACTTGTTTTACAATAGCCGAAATATATTTTGTAGCCGGAGCGTATTTATCAACCTCTATTACACCTAGTTTTTGCATAGCAGACAAATACTCTCTGGTATATTTTTGCGCTAACTTTTGCGGCTGCACACCAAGCTCCGAGGCACGCTTTATTATTTTGTCGTCAATGTCTGTTATGTTCTGTAAATAATAAAGCTTGTACCCCTTAGAGCGAAGATATCGGGCTATAACATCAAACGTAATATACACACGCGCATGGCCTATGTGCGGGCTGTCGTAGACCGTGGGTCCGCAAACAAATAGCTTTAAGGTTTTTCTAGTCTTTTTTAGCTCTTCTTTTTTCCGAGAGAGAGTGTTGTAGATATACATGGTAATTGTAAGTATACCCTAGCACTAAATTCTACTCCAAATTCTACCCCACTAATTTCCTTGCTATAGAATTAAGAATTAGTCAGGTGTTATGATCAATCATAACACCTGTGGTTAATAATAACTTGTAGAAAATAAAAAGCCTCGCGCCGATTCTGGTCGGAGGGCAAAATCTCCGCGTTAGGCGGAGATTTTTGTGATTTCTACTTCTGTAAATGCTTGGCGGTGGCCTTTCTTTTTGCGATAGCGGGTTTTGGAGTGGTATTTAAAAACTATAACCTTTCTGGATCTCCCCTGCCGCAAAATTTTACCCTCCACTTTAACGCCATCCAAATACGGCATACCTAATTTAGGTTTGCCTTCGTCTGGCGCAACAAGTAAAACTTTATCAAACTTAATAGCGCCCTCACCGGCTAGTTTTTCAACTTTTATTTTATCCCCGGGAGAAACCAAATATTGCTTGCTCCCAGATTCAATTACTGCAAACATGGGCTAAATACTACTCTATCACCTTTGCCTCGTCAAGAATGTCGGCCGAATCTGGCTTGTAAAACTTAAGTGGCACCGCGTTTGCCTCCCAAGCGGCTATTATTGGGTCAATAAACCTCCACATAGCCCGCACTTCTTCTGTTGAAGTAAAAAGAGTTTGGTCTCCATAAATGCAATCTAAAAGCAGTTTTTCGTATTCACTGACGGTGCCGTTGCCGTTTTCGCGCAAAGCAAGCTTAATACTCTTATCTTCTAGCTCAAATTTATAGCCAATTTTCTTTATACCCATATGTATATTTATTTCTTCTTTGGGGGCAAGAGAAAATACAATGCTATTTCTATGCGGGGCTCTGCCTGCACACAAACATTCGCTAGGATGCTTAAAATTAACCGTTATGTCTTTAGTGTCTTTGCCGAGCCGCTTGCCCGACTCTAAATAAAACGGCACACCTTTAAACTTAGGAGATTTAATATAGGTTTTTATCTTAAAATATGTTTCTCTTGTAGAGTCCGGCCGCACGCCGAGGATTTGCTTATACCCTTCGTACTGCGCCCTAAAAGTATTTTTGCGAATATATTCGGCATCCGGCGCTACTATAGAGCTTAATATCTTGCGTCTATTGTTGCGTATTGCGCGCGCATCCATTTTTTGCGGATGTTCCATAGCAACAAGAGCAAGCATTTGCAGCAAATGATTTTGGCCAAAATCTCTTAAGGCGCCTGTGTCGTCATAAAACCCGCCTCGCTTTTCTACACCAACATCCTCCAATGCCCTTATGTAGACAGACTCGATATGGTTTCTGTTCCAATTTGACTCAAATATGCTGTTTGAGAACCTAAAGCTCAACACACTTTGAACCATTTCTTTCGCCAGATAGTGGTCTATTCTGTATATTTGCTCATCTGAAAAAAGCCGCGCAAGAAGCCGGTCTAATTTCCTGGATGTTTTAAGGTTTCTGCCAAATGGCTTTTCTACCAATATCTTTGTCTTTGCCGAGCCTTTGTGTGTTCTTAAATGCGTGTAAGAAGACGACAAATTTAAAAGAATATCTTCGTAGTGCAATGGGGGCACAGCCAAATAAAAAAGCTTGTTTGAATCTTCCTGAAATCCTTTATCTATTTCTTTGAGTACAGAAATTAAGGCTTTATAATCTTTTTTATTTTCAAAATTGCCTTTTTGGTAAGAAAAAAGCCTTATAAACGAAGGCCATTTATCGCTTATCATAAGCGAGGAGCTGTGCTCTTCGTGCATCTTAGCTACGTGGTTTCTAAACTGTTCCAAATCCATATCGGTTCTTGAAAAACCGACTACCCTAAACTTATCTGGCAAAAGCTCCCTGTCGTAAAGCTCAAAAAGGGCCGGGAGTATTTTTCTCGCTACCAAATTGCCGGTTGCGCCGAAAAGCACTAAAGTTGTTGGGATGTTTTTCATCGCTTCATTGCGGAATATCAGTAAACACCTTTACATTTTTCATCTCGCGCATAATCCTAGCGGGCGCTTCGTTTAAGGAACCTTCTGAAATTAGTTTATTAAGCGCATCTTTCTTGGTGGCCCCGCGCACATAGACTACCCCTCCATCTATTTTATCGCGCATAAAAGTAGCACTAACCGTCGCCCTTTGTGGATAAACATTTTTTTCGCCCGCATCGTAACCAACCACCCAACTTTTGGAGAGAAGGGCCTCCGAGTACGGCATTATACCCGCCGTATGAGCATCTGGGCCAACACCTATAACTGCAATAATTTTGCCAGCCGGATGCAGTTTTACCCAAGACTTAAGCTCGGAATCAAGGCGCGTAGAAAAACCCTGCAGGGTTTCGCTCTCTTTCGGCACTGTACTTATAAACTTTGTGCCGCGCGCAATAGCTACCTTGCAAAACATAGTTTCTGAAAATTGTGCGAAGTTGTTGACGTCCAGTTCCCTAGAAAATCTGTCGTCAAGCATTGTTATTGTAGTATTTTTACCAATATACTCTAGGCTAATGTCGTCTAAGAGTTCCATAGCTGAGCCGCCGGAAAGCATAAGCAAAACCGGGATATCTTTACTTTCTTTTAAAAATTGAGAAAGAGCGGCAGTCGCTCTTTCCCGTAATTTTTCTAGGTTATCAATTCTTACAATCTCCGGTACGTGGCCAGGCATTAGTTTAAATATAAAACCATAGACATTGAAATTGCAACAATTAATGCTAATAGAACCGTAAAGAATGCAATTGCATAAGACAAAAATTTCTTCCTATAAAAAAACTCGTAAGTTAAAACAAGATTAATAAAAATAATCGCCGATGTTATCCACAGAACAGACTTTATTGCATAGATGCTATGAGTTACAGGCAAGCCCTCGGAAGTGTAATTTATTATAAAGTCTCCGCCACGAGCTGTTAGGCCTCCAAGGCCTATAAAAAGAGCTATAAGCCAAAAGGCAATGCTTACAAGCGCCGCAGAAACAATAACCGGATCCTTTATGATAGGCATCACAACTTGAATAATATCAAAGCTGGCAATAAAATAAAACTTCTAGCTCCTATCGTCTAGAGGCCTAGGACGCTGCCCTCTCACGGCAGAAACTCGGGTTCAAATCCCGATGGGAGCGCTAATTATCTATTCTATCTGGCGGCACGTTGTAGTAGTTTAGTATAAATTGCGCGAGGTCGCGGAATGCGGGCACAACGCTTAATCCTGCAAGCGGCGCTCCAGCTGGCTTATCTAGTTTTATAAGGATAGTAAAACGCGGGTCGTAAGCCGGCGCAAAACCAACAAAGCTGTTTATAACATCATCTGAATATCCGCCTTTGCCTGGAATTTGCGCGGTGCCAGTTTTGCCTGCAACAGTGTAGCCAGAAATTTTGGCAACCTGCGCGCCGTCAACGGCTTTAACCATCATATCTGCGACTTTAAGGCTTGTTTGTAAAGATATGACTCTCTCCACGCGCTCTGGTTTTAAGTCTGTATTAACATATGGCTTCATCATTACTCCTTTATTTGCTATTGCAGATACGGCAGTGATTAAAGATATGGGCGTAACCGATATGCCCTGCCCGAAAGATGCGGTTGCAAAGTTTATGTCTCTAGTATTTGATTCTAAATTTCTTATACTGCCTGCAACCTCGCCCGGCAAGTCTATACCAGTTTCTTTGTTAAAACGGAATTTAGTGAGATATTCATAAAAAATTTCATGCCCCATAGTGCGCTCCGCAAACGCGGTGCCTGTGTTTAGAGATTTGCCTAGAACTTCTATCATAGTAACCCTGTCGTGGGCTTTATTGTCCCAGTTTTTTATCGTCCGTCCGTTTAATGTTAATTCACCCGTATCAACAAAGGCAGTCTCTGGTGTAATTTTTCCGGAATCAATGCCAGCAGCCATAGTTATAACCTTAAAAGCGGAGCCTGGCTCGTAAACCGACTGAACGGCAGGGTTTAAAAAGTTTTTTAATGGATACTCGCCATATTTGTTCGGGTTAAAGCCGGGTGCGCTTGCAAGCGCAAGAATCGCACCGGTCTTAGGGTCTTGCACTATTACCGTGCCTCCCTCTGCGCTAAATTTTTGAATTAAACCGCCCAAAACAGCTTCTGCTTGGGCTTGTATGTCTTTATCTACAGTAAGCCTAATATTATCGCCCGTTAGCGTTTCGTTATAGCGCGCTTCTACTCCATACGCTCCGCCGGGGTTCTCATTATCAATAGAAACAAAGCCAAGCAGGTGCGAAGCAGAGGTTCCAAATGGATAAAATCTATATGTTTCGTAAGCTACGCTTATTCCTTTTAATTCTTGTAAAGAAAGAGCTGATAATTGGTCCTCATTAACTCTTTTTAATATAGGTTCAAATGGGTCGCTTGAATCCTTAAGTTTTTCTCCTAAGTCTTCTGCAGAAATCCCGGTAATTAAAGACAAAGCTGTAGCGGTTTCTTTTACATCATCAATTTTTCGATTATCAGAATAAATAAGCGGATAATCTCTGTTCATTGCCGCTGGCAGGTAATTGCCGTTTTTATCCGCAAGGTAAATTATGCCACGGGGCGGCAAAATATTTTCAGGCGAGAGAGATGCGGCGCGCGCGCCGTAATAGTCCCCCTCTTTAATTTGAAGTTTATAAACATTAATACCCAAAGCCGCGAAGGCAACGCTAAAAACAGCAATCAGCGCTCCGATGCGAAAACCCATGTTGGATTCTTATCTTTTATAAAACCGTTATCTATTGCAAGGCGTTCCATATTTTCTTGGCTTAATATATATGATAGCGCATTTTGCGCTTCGGCAATATCTAATTTCGCTTCTTCTATCTCTTCGCCTTGCATAGCTATCTCATGCGCCAAACTTGTGGTTTCTGAATAAACCCAAATTTCGGCGACTAAAAATCCTACAAATATCAAAGCAAACAGGTATAGTATCCCTTTTAGGCTATTTTTATTTTTATTTGGTTGTATAACTGTCATGTTTTAGTTTAGATAATTTTGATGGCGCGTAGCTTCGCAGAACGACTGCGTAGGTTTGCCGTAATTTCTTTTTCTTCTGGAATAACTGGTTTTTTGGTAAGTAGCTTAGCTTTGGCGTTCTCTTCCATCTCTATAAATGCATCCTTTACCAACCTGTCTTCTAGAGAATGGAACGTTATAATCACAACTCTTCCGCCAACGGCCATAATTTTCTCCAAGTTCGTGAGAATCCGCTCTAAATTATCCAGTTCGCTGTTTACATATATGCGAAGCGCCTGGAAAACTCTTGCCACAACACCTGCCTCCCCTTTTTTAAAAAATTTAGGTATTGCCCCTTTAATCACTTCTTTCAGTTGGCCAGCAGTAAGTATTCTTTCTTTCTTACGCTCCCTTACAATTTCGGCTGCAATTTGTCGCGAGAATCTCTCTTCGCCTAAATTCCATAAGATATCGGCAAGCTCATCCTCGCGCAGGCTGTTTATAATTTCTGCAGCGGTTTTAATTCCTTCGGTTTTGGAATATCTCATATCAAGCGGTTCCGCGTCGTTTTTATAGCTAAAACCTCTGCCCGCCTCAAGCTGCCCCGAAGAAAACCCTAGATCTAGCAGTAACCCGTCTGCCTTACCTAACTTTTCTCTTTCCAAGATTTCTGGTAAATCTGCGTAATTTCCGTGGGCGAAAATAGTTTGTAGTTTATAGTTTTTAGTTTTTAGTTTTGTGATCATGCTTTCATCCCAATCAATTCCTAGAAACTTTCCACTACTCCCTATTTTTTCAAGAATCGCCTCTGCGTGGCCACCACCGTTAACAGTGGCGTCTATCATAAATTCTCCCGGCTTCGGCACAAGACATTTCAAAACCTCATTTAAAAGAACAGGAATATGCATCAAATTCCGAGTTCTCCAAGCTTCTCTGCTATTTCTTCCGAACTGCCTTCAGATTTTGACTTGTAGCGCTCCCATTCTTCTGCATCCCAAATTTCCATTCTGTTGTAAACGCCGGTAATTTTTGTGTTTTTCTTTAGCCCTGAATATTTGCGCAAATAATCCGGAATTAAAATTCTCCCCTGCGAGTCCAGCTCCACATCTGCCGCGCCAGAGAGCATAAGCCGCACAAATGCGCGTGAATTTGCTTGCGACAAAGGCAAGGCAACAAGCTTTTGCGCAAGTGCCTCCCAATCTTTGCTTGTAAAAACAAAGAGGCAATGGTCTATGCCTCTTGTAATAATTGCTCCGCCCACGAGCTTACCCCTAAATTTGGCGGGTATCGCTACTCGTCCTTTCTGGTCTATATTGTGTTGGTATTCGCCTAGAAAGCTCATAGTTATTATAGTTATCCACAGAAAAGAGGGGTTTTCCACATACTTATCCACAATTCCCCACTTTTCATACATTATAACGTTAAATCACCCACAAAAGCAACATATAGACTATGTGTACAAGTAGAGCTCTCCAAACCCAGAGAGTTGACAATAGTGTTGCTTTATTATATAAAGCTGGTACCTCGCGAAGCGAGGCGGTGCAGAAATGCAACACGGACAGAACCTTGAAAACCAGAACGCAGAAACAAAACAGCTCTACGGAGCTGCAGTGCTATTTGGCCTAGGCCAGCAAGGCAAGCGAGTAGTACAAAAGCTCGTGAACCTTCGAGAAGACGGCCACAAAGTGGATCTAACCGCAGTGTTTGATCCCAACCCCGCTAAGTTTGAGGAAGAAATCGTGCCGGGCAAAAGGCTCGCAGACATCTTCCCAGACACAAAGCGCATCGTCGGCACAATTAGAGATGCTCCTTTTGATATGAAAGGCATCACGGTTGTGTTTGACTGTTCAAACACCGTAAGTGACGGCGTGGAAAACCACACAGCAAACATGGAGGCGGTAGTGCAAAACGGCTTCCGCGGCACTTCGTGGAGCGGCAGAGACTGGTTCCGGACATATGCGGTTGAAAAACCGACATCTCTGGATGGCGAACGGCTAAAAAGACTTGTTATGGTTATGCGCAAGCGAAAGATCGCGCTAACCACTGACTACGTTGAGTCGTTTACTCCAGCAAAGAGCGCAACGATTAAGGACATTGCGCAGCACTCGCGAAAAGTTACGAGCATCAAGACATTCCGCCTGTCTTCCACACAAGAAAAGAGCGTAAAGACAAAACGCTTGGTTATCCGCCACAACAGCGGAGCTTGGGCAGACAAGGCGCATGACCCGATGCACGCAGCAATGGTTATTGCCGCGTCGCACGGAGACATAAGATACGCGCGCGTAGTTAAAGCAGATTTCCAAATGTTGGAGATCATCTCGCCGAACGGCATAAAATCGTACATCGCCAAAGACGGGCGGTTTGTGCCAGGCGAAGGTGAAGCAAAAAATCTGCAAGGTTTTAACGACGCGCATGCTAACGTAGCATGGAGTGCAAGCGGAGTAACCGTGCGCCATGTTTCTTCGCATCTTGGCGCAAAGCCCGAAGACCTGCGCGAAATTGAGGGTTGGTTTACGCCAAACCTTAAGCACGCAGTTGCAGAGGCATCCACAAAGCGCGGAGAACCGCGCACACCGGCATCTGTTACTGCCGCATACGGCGCGAATTTCCAAAACTTGGAGGCTCGCGTCGCGAAGATTGAGTGCTCCGATGGTACTGCGTATGTTGAACAAACTTACGGCGCACCCGGAGGGCACTTCTCCGCTCGCATCAACCCTGACGGCACGGTAGACATTCTTTTTGAAGGTCCTCCGCCTGACGGAATGATGAAATGGGTATGGAATGCGTTCGCCGCGTCCGTGGGAGTTGAAAAACCGGCGTTCACAATGGCCGAAATCCTTAAGGACAACGAAATTATCCAACTCGCATCGTGGGCAGCAAACCGCGATACGACCTGGACTCTGGATTTAGGCGATCCCCAACAAGAGGCATTTGCCAAGTTCTTGGAAAAGCCCCTGCGAGAAGCAAACTGCTGGTAAAAAACCGGCAACCCCGCTAGAATAAAGTCTAAGCGGGGTTTTTATTGTTATAAATGAAGATATGAAAGTTGATTATCATTTTCACCCGAATCTTCCGAAGAGCGACAAACGCGCGCGGCGTAAAGTTGCTAAAATATATTCTAAACTCCAAGATGCGGGTATTCGTTGCGTTATTATAACCGAACACGTTTACAAAAACTACCGGCGCGCGTGGCAGATGATGTTGGAGCAAAAACCTGCAAACATTTCTATATTCCCCGGGCTAGAATATGTAACAAAAGAAAATATTGATATATGCATATTTGCAGAAACCGAAAAGATATATCAACACGAATTTGTGCCATTTAAGTGGACTTATGAAGAAGTGCTCGCATACCTTAAGCAAAATACAGATATATTCGGTTATGTAACACACCCCCTTACCTTAGGACAAACAAGTATTGTAGATAAAAAAGGAGCGGACTTTGCAAAACTTGCTATAAGCCAACTTGGAGCAGTTGAGGCGTCTTACACAGCTCTATCCAAGCTAAAAAATATTATAATTAGTAAGAAAACCTTAAATAGAATAAAAGACAACGAAAACCTACCGCAGGAATTCTATCCCAAGAATATAAAATTCCTAACCACCGGAAGTGATGCGCATCATCCGTGGGATATAGGAATGTGCACAGAGGTTGAAGAAAAAAGCAGCGTGTTTGATTCAATAATAAGCAATAAAAGCATGAAAGTAGTAGGCAAAAGAGATGCAACCGTAATACAAACTATAAGAAGTATATTAACGGTTATACACGAATGGTGGTTAAAAATCTGGTATAGGTTATGGAAATAGTAATACAAGTAATTTGGCTTTTATTGCCGGCGGCTGTCGCAAATATTTGCCCCGTAATTTTCCGCTTTTTGCCTATATTAAATTACCCGGTTGATTTTGGTAAAACCTTTAACGGTAAGCCAATCTTAGGGCGCCACAAAACTTACAGGGGTTTCCTAGTAGGGATCTTGGGCGGAATATTAACAGCACAAGCGCAAAAAGCTCTTTACCCAATAATGGAAGCTTATTCAATAGTAGATTACTCGCAGATAAATATATTTATATTCGGTTTTGCGCTTTCTGCCTCTGCTCTTCTGGGAGATACCGCAAAGAGTTTTTTAAAAAGAAGGTTGAACATCGCACCGGGCAAACCATGGATTCCATTTGACCAAATTGACTGGATTGTAGGGTCACTTATCGCGGCGAGTTTTTGGGTTACATTAAACCTCTCCATAATAGTGGTAGGCATTTTTGTGCTAGGCACGTTGCACTTTATACTCAACTTGATTGGGTATGCAACCGGCCTAAGAGAAGAAAATCTATAAGAGCTTTAGTTGCTAAAAAAGCGGCAAAAAGCATAGATGTTATGTTTAGGTAATCCGCACCTGTAAAAACATAAACCGTAAAAATCGCATAAGAAAGGTATGCCAAAACATTGGGGAATGCGCCTGCCATAGGGCGGATAAGCCAATCACTGACACGCCCCAGATTCTTGCGCACTACCATAAGAACCCTTGCAAGCAGCATAAAATAAACATAGGCTGCCCCGGCGGCTCCAGAGACTAAAGAGACGGCCGTAAGACCGATAATAAACAAAGTAAAATTCAAGTTATCTACTAAAACGTCTGTAAACTTACCTTTATCTGAATCTACTTTTAAATATCTCGCCAACCCACCATCAAACGCATCCATTGCAAGGGCAGCAAGTAAAAAATAAAAAGACATAAGCGGATTTGTGCCAACAAAATATATAAACCCAAGCATCAAAAAAACGCCCGCAAAACTCAATGCTGATGGGTGAACCCTAAAAAATGCCAAGACTTTAACTATAGGCCTAATTAGGGGCTCACGGATATCGCGTAGCCAATAATACATTTTCTCTTCGCCGTTCATATAGAAATTATAACAAAACCCCGCATTGCGGGGCTTTTTGTTATTGTAGTTCTACTGTCGCACCGACAGTTTCTAGTTTTTTCTTTAGCTCTTCTGCCTCTTCTTTCTTTAAGCCTTCTTTAACCATCTTAGGCGCGCCGTCTACAATGCCCTTAGATTCTGCTAAACCCAAACCAGTGGCTTCTTTGACCGCTTTGATGACGTTAATCTTTTGGTCGCCTACTGCTTTAAGAAGCACATTAAACGACGTTTTCTCTTCGGCTTCTGCAGCGCCTGCGGCCCCTCCACCTGCGGCGGGCATTGCGGCGGAGATTCCCCACTTCTCTTCCATCGCTTTAACTAATTCGGAAATCTCTACAACTGTTAATTTTTCTACTTCTTCTATTAATTTTGTTTTGTCCATATGGTTCTAAGTCGTTGCGACCTTTTTACTCCTCTCTTGAAGTACATACATAAGTTTTCTAACAGGTCCGGTAATCGCTCCCAAAAGCTGCCCGAGTAGAATTGGTCTCGGTGGCAATTTGCCTATCGCTATCACTTCTTCGCCAGAGATAACTTTTTTGCCTGCAACATCCAACCCACCCAAAAGCTTAAAAGTATCTTTACCTTTGCCAAATCTGTATGCAATGCCAGCGGCGTTTGATATATCGCTTTTAGAAAATATAGTGCCAACTTGGGCGCCATATTCTTTTTTAACGTCGTGCGGAACACCAAGACTTTTTAACATAAGAGTCAGAAGTCTCTTTTTTACAACCGTATATTTGCCTTCTGCTTCGTTTCTTACTGTGCGCCTAAATGCATTTAAGTCTTTTGTTGGAACACCTGTAAAATCAGTAAAAATAAGGAATTTAGACTCTTTTGCAAGAGTCTCTGCCTCTTTTAACGCTTCTGCTTTTTGTGCTCTAGTTTTTGCCATAAAAAATACTGCGTTTTCGCAGCGATAATGGTTCGACTAAACTCACCATCCTCGTTGGGGCTTATTGGTTGCCCAATTTCTGCGGAATTAAGGTAAGTATACTAAACCAGGAATTATTGTCAATACAAGAAAACACCCCCGCTGAAGCGGGGGTGTTTTTGTGTACAAACCTTACTGCATGGGTCTGCGTGGGCGGCCAAAGCCACCGTTGCCTCTCGGCGCACGCTCTTCCATTGGTTTGGCAATGTTGACGGTTAAATTTCTGCCTTCAAAATCCTTTCCGTTCCACATATCAATCGCCTTTTGAGCTTCTTCGTCTGTAGACATTTCTACAAAACCGAAACCCTTGCTCCTACCAGACATCCTGTCAATAATTATGTTTACTGTCTCAACAGTGCCGGCTTGGGCAAAAGCGCTCTTTAAAGCATCATCTGTGGTGGAATATGGCAAACCGCCAATATACAATCTCTTAGCCAAGTTAATGTTTAATTTACTCTGTAGGACGACTTTACTTCTGCGAGTGTAACGAACTTATGTCGTCCTAACCTCGAGAACTACCTACTTACAGTGTATATACTACACCAAACTACCTTAGAAGTCAATTGTGATATTTGATACCCTAAGCTGATAATCGCCATTCTGGAAATCAAACCGTATTGTATTGCTCACAGTTGAAAATACGTTAAATGTGCGGGTGGCATAAGTTCCGGTGTTACTCTCGGTGCACGTGCCGGCGCCTGTGTATGGAGTTGTAAAAGAGAACGTGTCCACCAAAGAGCCGTCAAAATAAGTTCTGATGTATGCTGTAGACCCATTACTATTGGCGTAATAACAATATTTGTAAGAAATTGCTACCGGGGAAGAGGTATCGCTAACACCATGGAAGGTTGCTAGTGTACCTGTGGTGCCATTAGCGCCTGTGGAATTAAGTTTACGGGCGTGGCGGCTAATTCCAGATTCATTTTCAAACTCCAAAGATGACGCCCAGTCATTGATGCCAAAGCTTGGAAAATCAGGATAAGTTCCATCTTCAAAAACATGCACAGAACCGCCATAATCTATATCTTGATACAAAGCCACTCTATATGTTGTACCTACCTTTGCCGATGAAGCGAAATCACCCCAGCCATAACTGTGCAAATTTGAGATAGCTGAACAGCAACTAAATCCTGTGGTGCTGCCTCCATACCACGAATCTTGATACAGCGCTATAGGATAGTTATATACTACTGTTGCTGTGCGGCTGGAGTTTACGGTAAGTTTACACCTAACCCAATCAAGAGTTGTGCTCGTAGGAGTTCCGCTGTAACTCCACACCTGGTCATCACAGCCTGTAAAATCTTCTATAATCTTACCACTCAGTTCTCCTGTAGATGTAAGTTCAATGTAGGTGCCGCCACTTATGCTTGGTTTTGAATAGTTTGTAGTGCCTCCATATGTCGATGGGCTGCCGGTAATAGAGACGCCAGATAATCCACTTGAGTTAACATTAAGTGTATATGACGCATAGGATCCCTGCGCATAGTAGTAGCCTTGATAGTAGCCTTGGTAATAGCCTTGATAGTAGCCTTGGCCGTAGTAATATCCTTGATAATAGCCTTGATAGTATCCTTGACCGTAGTAATATCCTTGGCCGTAGTAATAACTTTGGTAATATCCTTGATAATATCCTTGGCCGTAGTAGTAGCCTTCTGAGTAGTAAGCTCCTTGGCTGTAGTAGTATCCTTCTGCGTAAGGTGTGACGCTAAAAGCAAACTCCGCTGGTGTTGTATCTTCATTTAACACCGCGTCTCTGGCTTTAACCTCAAATGTATGGCTTCCGACTGACTGAGTCGGTAAAGTAACCGAAGTTGGAGTTGACCACGATGACCAACTACTACTGCCGCCCGTGAATGAATATTGCTTCCCTGATCCGCCGTTATATAGCTCTGAGATCTCTGCAGCAGATAAAGTACGGTTCCAAATTGCAAGTTCGTCAATTTTACCGTCGGAGTCTCCGTAAAACGGAGCGTTCGTGCAGGTAGATTGATACATAAACCTATAAAGACCAATGTTAATCGGACAGCCGGATGTAAAAATTGGAGTTGTAGTAGGTGGGCTAAATGTAGCGCTTAACGCACCATTAATATAAGTCTTAAATGTGGTTCCAGACTTAGTGGTAGCGATATGATACCACTGGCCTGCAGAAAGCGCGCCGGTATCCCCCAGACTTGTCCACGATTCTTGTACTAGTGTTCTTACATTGCCGCTAGAGCTCAATACATAACTTCTGAAAGCCGTTGATTCACTTGATGTGGGTATATCAATAATTGTGAAGGACTCTCCTCCAACCCAACCATCTATAAATATCCAAGCGGCATAACTAAAGTCGCCTGATGGGAAGGTAGGGCTGCTCACTCGCGCATAATCATCGGCGCCATCAAAGCTTAACGCAGAGCCTATTTTGCCCGTTGCCCATGTAGTGTTATTAAATAAAGATCCATTGCTCGTGCCATGGCTATCAGAAAATGATGTGCCAGAGCCCTCATCAAATTTCCAGTAAGATATAAGACTATCTGTTAAAGTGGAAGATCCTCCCCCACCTCCTCCACCGCCCGGTACAAATTCAACATCCGCCTGGCCGTACATATAGTTTGTAACAGTATTCGTAGGCATACTATTACTTTGATACAAATACCCAGAATTTTTTATATTCACGCTACCGGAAGTTACAGGGGTGGTAAATGTTGTATAGCAGTAACCCCCGTCCCTTACAGCCACAAAATAATCAGTGTTTGCTGTAATAGAAACCGGAGTTATGTTTGTATAGACCCAATTAGTTGTACCTGTTGTGTTTACTGTTGCGCTCGCAAGTAATGCGCTGTCGCTTACTCTATAAAGTCTAACGGTTCTTGTGGCTGAAGCACATCTAGACCCTAATTTAGTTATCTGGCCGTCAATAGACGCAGAAAATTTATAGCCCATATTATAGTCGCCAGTAGTTGAACTTGGTGTTGCTATGCCGGTTGCCTGAAGCGGTGTTTCTGGTGTTCCGGAGTCTTGGCTAACCTGCCAGCTAAATGTGCATGGCGAGTTTGCGCCACCGCAATCAGACCCAGACCCACCATAACCGAATGTGGGAGTGGAATCTGATGTGCTGGCTCCGGGATTGCTTGTAATTACTGTGTTAGGCGCTGTGGTATCAATAGTAAAGCTATATGAGGCTGGTGTAAGGTCTTCGTTTGGTACGTTCGTTACTGCATCCCTCGCTTTTACATAAAATGTATGCCCGCCATCAAGTAGGGCACCTGTAGTCACCGATGCGGTAGTTGACCATGCGGAGTATGTGCCACTGTCAATTTTCCAGCTATATTGGCATGGGGTATGCGCATCTGTACAGCTATATGCAAAGCTGGGTGTAGTGTCGGTTGAAACTGTGAGCGGGTTTGAAGTAATAGATGTTGCCGGACCCGTTGCATCAACCGTAAAGCTAAAGCTAGCCGGCGTTGTATCTTCTGTGCCAGCGCTATCTCGCGCTTTTACATAAAATGTGTGTGCACCATCAGATAAGGCTCCAGTAGTTGCTGAAAGCAAGGCTGACCATGCGGAATATACTCCGCCGTCAACTTGCCAAGCGAATTCACAGGTAGTTGTGTCGCAACCATATCCAAAAGTTGGGGTTGAATCATTAATTAATGTGCCAGGAGTAGAAAGAATCGCCGTAATCGGTATGCTATTTATCGTATTTAAAGTGTACCTCCTAAACCAACCGACACCCGGGCTTGTGTCTGATGCAACCTGCACATCATTGTCCGGCCTGCCGTTGCCATCTGCATCTTGCATCCAAAGGTATGTTTTACGCAGTTGCGCATCTCCAATAAGCACTATTGAACCCTGAATATTAATTGAATAGCCCGAGTTCCAAACGATTGTTTGCCCTGTGTTAACAGTAAGAGTAGTTCCCGAACTGACAGTTAAGTTGCCTTGCTCAATACCATCGGTGCCGCTGGGGAACTGACACGATGAAGACACAGTGGTGTTGCCCGAGGCATCCCTGGAACAATCAGCAGCAAAGGCGGGCTCGCCGTTTAAAAGCACAAAGAAAAATGCGATAAAAGCTAATATGCTGATAGTTTTTTTAATCATAATGTTAGCTCTATTATTGAATCGCTCGTGGCATCATATGCCGAGATAACCGCGTTGTAGCCTGTAACACTATCATAATTTGCAGCCCACTTGCCCTGCCAAAAGCCATCTCTGCTTCTGCCGTTTAAGAGCTCTAGTTGATACGGATATTCCTGTGTTTCGGTTTTTATAGTCACTGTGACCGATTTTACGGGCCTAAAATTTGTAACATGCACGCTAAACATCTGCTCCTCGCCGCGCTTAATATCAAACGGGTCAATAAAGCCGCTTACTATTCTTGGACCCCTCTCGCCGCTAGAAACAGTAAACACCTCGCCCCTTTCCGACGGGCTCGGCACAAATTTATCACTATTCACTACCTGCTCTTCGCTAAAAGGAAATAAAGTTATAAATACAAAAAATATGGCAATTGCAAGCGCAAAGAGAGCTAGATAATCTTGTTGACTGCCTTTTTTAGCCATTAATTAATTATAACATTATAAAGCACAGCGATGCTGTGGAGAATTGGCAAGGCAGATGCATCCCCAGACGGCTCTACAATTATGCGCCAGAGCATTGCCCTGCCTTTAGTATTTGGAAAAACAACTCTTTCTCCAACTTTCACACTATGCCAAGTTGCGCCGTCGTTAGAAAGTTCCAGAGTAATATCGCTATCGCCACCGGTAAAATCCAGATTATCTATTGAGGCAGATCGCACCTCGCCACCGTAGGTGTTGAGGTTTGCAGAGACAAGCTGGCCGGGCGAGATAAAGGCCATTGCCTCGGGGTCATGCCGCATAGTTGTTTCTGCCATATTAATCCATGTCGCGCTAGAAAATATATCTGTAAAGCTTGCGTCGCGTGCGTCCTCCGGCGCCTCGCTCGTTTTACCATCCGTATAAATCCACGCTAGAAGTATGGCGCTTGCTAAAAGCAAAACAACAAGCGCGCCAAACGCTATTCGTTTACTATTAGTTTGCCCGTTACTTCGTTCCTGCATGAATTTTGGCAGTAAAATTCGTATTCGCCATGGCCAGAAACCTGGAATTGTATAGTTTCTGTTGTGCCCTCAATTATTTCTTTATAAACTCCCAGGTCCGAGAAAAAGATATCGTAGTTGCCGTCAACCGCTGTAAAATTAATCTTTACAATATCACCGGTGTTTACAACGATTGTACTCGGCACATATTTTTGATTCTCCCCGCTTATATCAAACTCGCGGCGCTCAACTGTGCCGACTTGTGTAACTTTTGTTGGTACAGCAACATCTTGATTGGCTGAACTCCCCACTTCGGGGGTAGCTACTGTCTCTGTTATTTCTTTTCTTGTACCGCCCTCTACGGTTTCTAATGCATCTGGGTCGTTTGGTCTGAATCTGTCTTCACCCAAAACTACCACGCCTTCATCGGTTAACAATTGCGGTTCTTGTGTAGGCGCAGGTTTAAGTTGTAAAAATAAAATAATAATAACAGCAACTGCGGCAACCAGTGCCATACCCCATATTAACTGTGCCTTAACACTCATAGTTTTATTATATCACTTATAATTTTTCGTTTATGTTAATCGCGCCTTCTTTTATGTGCTCTCCAACTTCATCATCTGTTATTGCTCTATCCGCTACCAACCTGTAGCTTACCTCTCCTTCGCCGCTGCCGTGGATTGTAAGGGTATTTGCGATTGTGTCTTTGGTGTACCAAACGCGGCCATCAAACCCCGGGGTTAAAAACACCTGCAGACCCTCCATATCCGCACCAAAGTTTGTTATTTGGTAGAAAACCCAAAGATTACTGCCTCGCTTAAGGTTATCAAAATCAATAATATATTCATTCCCGGCTAGGTGCGCAGTGTCTACCACTTCTTCTTTTGTGGAACCCGCCATAAATGGCGCATAGGTTGCGTAGTCTTCGCCGCCAATGTTGTACACCGGGTCGATCGTGGCAACTGTAATTTTGTTTACGCCAAGAATGTTGTTGTTATTCATGTTTAAGTTGCCGTCAAAACGCCCTTCGCCTGCAACATGAAGTTTTACGGCAGGACTCGCCGTTCCGATGCCAACATTCCCGCTGCCTGGCATTAGCCGAATATGATCACCCACTCCCCCGGCAGAATATAAAGAAAGATGGTTACCATTTTCCGCTTTTATACAAAATTCGTCTGTAACGTTTGTACAACTAGTCCATGCCCCGTCATACAACATAATACCCTGGCGTGTTGCTCCAGAATAAAACCCTAGCCACTCGTAAGTGGTGTCGTCTGCTCGCGCGCTATGGAATCCGATTTTATCGTTTGTGCTGTTGATATCGGTGCCGATAGTCAGATTACCGGAGAATGTTCCCGATCCTCCATTCACTATATTTCTTGATGAATCTATAAATTGTGTGGTGCCGACTTTAAGGTCTCTCACCCTAAGGGTCTCGTATCCGGTTCCTGGGTTGTCTATAACCGCGAGATCCCCGCTGTTGTCGCCATCCACATAACCGAACTGGGACGCAACCGCGCCGGAGTAGTGGAAAGATATTCTTGGGGCGTCGCCCGCGCCGGCGTTCCAATCCTGTATAACCTCTAGGGGCGCTTGGTTGTAAGCTAGTCCTGCGGAGCCCTGCAACAGACGCATCCTTCCGCTAACATCTAATTTGGACCCTGGACTCGTAGTCCCTATGCCGACGTTACCACTGGTGTTGGCAAAAAGTACGTTAGTGCGGTAGGCAAAGTTGCCTCCGCTTGCAACACTCAAGGTAGCTCCACCCGATCCCACCTCTAATGTGCCGTCAGTGCGCATTATTCCAGCATTGTGGTAGATATTCTTAGAGCCATAACTTCGAATCCATGTAGTGTCTGACATATACCATCCACCACCATATGTTTCAAACAATAGCGGGTTACTGCCTATAAGGCGTAGATTACCGCTTCCACGAATGTCTCCTATAACATCAAGGGGGTAACTTGGGCTCACCGTGCCTACACCTACACGCTGATTAGTTGCGTCAACGTATAAAACCGGTGAAGTACTCGCCGCCGCGTCAAAACGATAGCTGCCTTTTGTAGTGGTAGAACCAAACGTGCCCGGCGTAATTTGCCCAGCCGCAATTGCACTTGTGGTTTCTACATTGCCCGTAATGGTGCCGGATACATCCAAATCGCCGGTGATGTTTGTGTTACCGTTTACGTTTAGTTTGTATACACCGGGCGTTGTGGTGGCAATACCGACACTGCCGAATGTCGGAACAAGAAGAACGTTATTAGCTACACTAATCATATCTACATTAGCACCAGTAGCGCTAGCCGAAGTTCTAAGAACTATAGCATCATTTGTGTTATCTCTTACTTGTATGACTAATCTAGAGTCCTCTGTATTCAGATTATGCTCTCCATAGATTAATCCGTCGTCTGTAGACCCAATACCCGCTGTGCCGCTGTTTGTTCCCGCGTTGAATTGAATGGCATTTATTGGAATATTAACGTTTCCAATAACCTCAAGTTTTGTTGTTGGCGAGGCCGTCCCTATTCCAACGTTGCCAGATCTTTGAATCAGAAATCTAGGTGTCGTTAAATTATTATCATCAAATACTTGAAAGGCATTTGTACTATCATTGACTATAATATTCACAGTTGCATTTCCAGCTGCTCCGTTACCAACTTTAAGTTTGGGTTGAGCATCATCACTTATTCCTCTATCTGCAACTTCTAAATTAGCACCTGGGCTAGCCGTACCTATGCCGATATTGCCGCTTCCATCTATTCTCATTCTTTCCGATGGAGCGTCGTTTGTTGAACCTGCGTTGAATATAATATCTCCCCCTGATTGATTAGCGTTGATATTCAATTCTCCACTCTGAACACCGAAACCGTAAACGGTGGTACCAGATTCATAAAGTCGAATATGTGCAGTGGGATTTGTACCCCCAGTATCATAGAACGTTCCAAAGGACAATTTAGATCCCGGCGCCGTCGTCCCAATACCAACGTTGCCGTTCACGGAAAGCTTGGCCGTGTGGGACGTTACTCCTGCGTCATAACCAATTCCCACCTCGTTTTCGCCTTTCGCCTTAAAAGACACTATCTGGTTGCCGTCGCCATTGCCTACCCCGAAATTCTCGCCGCCAGTACTCGACTCGCCGACTAAGTAAAGTGTGTCATAGTCAGCAGTCGGCCCGGTGACGGTCCACCGGTAATCGATGGGGTTGGTTGTTCCGGTGGGCTCAATCCTTGACATACCCTTGACCGTCAACGGGTTACCCGGAGATGTCGTCCCGATGCCGACGTTGCCGCCTGCGGCTATTGTCAGCCTGTCCAATGAGTTTGTCCTAAATCTAAAATCCCTTGAACCAGAATTGTGCCCTATTGAAAGACCTGTATTGTCCATTACGAAGTCTGTTGTGTATCCTGATGTTGACGTTGAACCATTGAATCTGAAAGCTGTATTTACACCATCTTGTATATGCAATTTCGTTCCAGGGCTCGTCGTCCCTATACCTACCCGCTCATTAGCTCCGTCAATAATAGCCCAGCCAGTTGTGAGCCCAGTCTTTCTAAATGTATAGTTTACAGAAGAGCTAGGATATGCAGAGCCAAAAGTGCCTCCACTAACTTGCGCTGCGACAAGTTCACTTGTGGTTTCTACATTGCCAGTAATTGTGCCAGATACGTCTAAATTACCAGTTATGTTTGTGTTGCCTGCGACGTTCAGCTTATAAGTTCCCGGAGTAGTAATACCGATACCAACATTACCTGTTGAATCTATAGTAACTCTGTCAACTCCATTATCCTGGATATGCAAAGCACTTATATCTGCATCAACCGATCCGATATATACATCATTAACACCATTTATCCCAAGGATTCTTGTTGATGCTCCTGCGGAATTCTTGGCTCTGTAATACTGTGCGTTTGCGTTCAGAGTTATGTCGCCGTTAACATCGAGCTTTGAACCCGGCGTGACTGTACCTATGCCGACGTTGCCGGAGTTGAGAATTGTCATGGCCGTTGTCGCATTGGTTCCCAAATAGATGTGATGGTTCTCGCGTTGCCACAGGTAGACATCCTGGTTTGAATCCACTTGGACATCAAATCCGTCACCGGACGCAGACCCCGTGTTAGCGTTGCTTATCTTGATCTGAGAATCGGTTCCTGCACCATTCACATGCAATTGTCTTTGAGGACTTGTCGTCCCGATGCCGACGTTGCCGCTAACAACCAAACTATTTGCTGGCGCAGCAGTGCTTGCGGAATACCCTATTGCCGCGTTGCCATTGACTTGAAGTTTTGAACCTGCTGTTGCCGTGCCAATGCCAACCCCTCCGGTTCCGGATGGTTCAAGGATGATATCTCCTCCCCCCGGCTGTTCATTTTTAATATGGAAATCAAAAGTGTTAGCATTCGGAAAACCCAATTTTGCAAGGCTAGTCCAGCCCCCAACGGTTGGTGAAAAACCATACTCTATGTATGGTATGGCGGTGGCTGCGTCGGTTGCGGCACTTCGCAAGCGGAGGTGCGGGTTTATACCTTTAATCTCTAGTTTGGCTGCCGGTTCGCGAACGTTATCAACGAAATCATCGCCAATACCGACATTTGTGTTGTTATGAAAAAGGTTTGTCGTTGACACCCAAGCGGGCGCGCCCAGTGCATTCGTGCCTCCATAAATAGTTGCGCCTTGTATTACCGATGGTAACAGACCTTCAATCTCTCTCCATTCTGCTAAACCATCAGTGTTTGTGGCAGTAAGAACTGTGCCATCCGTCGGGTTGCCGCCGCTTATCTGAATACGCCTGCCGCCGGTAATTCCCACCGTAGTGTCTGAAACCGTTATAGCCGAACCTCCACCGCCAGGCGGTTGTTGAGTTGGTTGTGCAAAAACAACAGTAGCGCCAATTATGCTCACAAAGAGAAGCACAAGCGCCCGATTTAACACTCTTATAACCATTCTCGTAATTATAACATCTTATATAGCGGCGCAGGTGTTGAAATCTTTAACACTTTGGTTATATGTTGCAATGTCTTCTTTAACCTCTTCAAGTAGGGCATTATATTGCTCGGCAAGCGCGTTGTATTCATCTATCTTTTGGTTATACTCCGGCCCGCTCTTGGGCCTGGTTTGTTCCAAATCAACTTTCCGCTCTTCTAGCTCCGCCGCCCAAATTTCTAGTTGCGCCTCATTTGATTCAATCTCCGCGGCCAAATACTCTGCTACAGGCGGGCAATAAGAGAGAGGCAAGCCAAATTCTTGCGCGGCAAGCCAAACACTTTGGCCATTAAACTCACCTTTTTCTGCATACACGCCAATTTCCGTAAACCTCTGGTTAAGAATATTTGCTCTGTGGCCTGGGCTATTCATCCAACCATCTACAACCATTTCGTCCCCCGCCCAGTTGCCCAGCGCCAAGTTTTCGCCTATCAAAATAAATTGATAGTTTGCGCCCGCTGCCAGATCCGCAGGACCCGTGCCATTGGGCGAAACGTGTTCAAAATATTCAAGCGCGAACATATCTTTAACCTTAGCGATGGCGGCATTTTTAAGTTTTAAGTTTTCAGAGAGGGGCGGTAAACCCTGTTCCGCACGATGTTTGTTTGTCCAACTTATTATGCCCGCGCTTGTAAGCTCTTTGCCGGGCAGAGATGTGCGTGATTTTAAGGGGCCGGGTGTGAGCACACGGTCTGCGCTGGGCAAAACCTCAACGCGAGAAACAATGTCACTCAAAATTTCGTCTACTGCAGGCAGCCTTGACCATAAGCTCGCGATATCAGAACGGAACACCGTTAACACACCTACTGTAACTACCAATGCAAGAAATACTAAAATTATTTTTATTATGTGATTAAACATGGCTTATCCACGGTGTTATGATTAATCATAACACCGCATTCTCTATTTATATTTGGGGTGTTTTTCTCTTTTATGTGACTTTTTGGCTTCCATGCGCCCGAGGGCAAAAAATAGACTGGAAAGGCGGTTTAAATATGCCATTATCGCTGAGTCTGGCAACAAGGTGTTATGATTAATCATAACGCCTTGTTTTTTACTTTTATAATTCTTATAAAAAACAAGTGCACTGCGTTCCGCGCGGCGCGAAACTGCCCTTACATAATCCAAAAGTGCAGACGTTTCGTTTACGCCGGATATGATAAATCCGCGTTCGGGTTTTAACTTGCGCTCACATTCGTCAATAATACGCTCAATTTCCGTTATTTTAGTTTTTGGGAACGCCGGCGACTTGTATTTGCCGCCTAGCATAATATTTGCAACATTTGCTTGGATTATAAACAAATTTTCTTGCACGGTGTGTAAAATCTTTTTTGTCACCGCAGACAGCTTGCGCGCTTTTGCAACGCCTATAAGCGAGTTTAGCTCGTCTAGGTCGCCGAGCGCCGCAATTTCCACACAAGTTTTGTCTATCTTCTTCTTACCAATAACGCTTTTTCCACTATCACCCTTGCCGGTATAAAAAAGTCCCATAGTAATAGTTTATAGTTTTTAGTTGGTAGTTAGTAGTGAACACAAAATCTACACACTACCTACTATACACTAATCACTAATTGCAACGTATGTTGCAATTATTGCTGCTGTTTCGGCGCGCAAAGTTAGTTTGCCTAAACTCACAATCTTAAACCCTGCTTCTTTCGCGGCTGTGAGCTCCGATTCGTCCCAACCGCCTTCTGGGCCAACCCAGAGATTAAGTTTTAAGTTTTTAGTTTTTAGTTTTAAGTCATTTATGGGCTCGCCAGATATATCAAAAAGGGTGTTATGATTAATCATAACACCACCTGCGTTTTTTACAGCCTCATTAAAAGAGATCACTTCGTGAATCTTAGGGACAACCGCGCGGCCAGACTGCTCGGCCGCCTCTTTAGCAATGATTCGCAAGCGCTCCAGATTAAGGTTTAGTTTAACCGTGCGCTTTGCAACAATCGGAACAATTTCTTTTATGCCGACTTCTGTTGTTTTTTGCACAACTAACTCGAAATTATCTCTTTTTAAAACCGAGCAATAAAGAGTGATATCCGCCTCCGACTCTGATTTATTTTGGGAAATTTCGAGAACTTTAAACATAATAAAACCGTTGCCAAAATCCTGAATTTCAGCTACGGCCTCGCAAGATGCGCCGTCTCCCAAAACCAGCTTATCACCTATGCGAAGGCGCAATACGTTTCGAATCTGTTTTACAACATCCTCGTCGGATACTCTTAATAATTTTCCAGACTCGAGAGTTTCGTTAATAATAAATCTATGGAGTTTCATTGTGACAATTTAATGGCCTTAATCATCATAAATATTGGGAACTCCTTGCGGGCTCTGTCCTCTGCTTTGGAACGCGGGCCTGGCTCGCTTACTTTGTGCGAAATCCATTCTTCAAGCTCGGCGACCATAAAACCGGCATTCCTAATCGCCTTAAAATAAACCTGAAGCGAGCGGTGGAATGAAATCGTTGTTTCCTTCGGGCGCTCTCCCGGATGCATTTGCATTTTCACCTTACTATCCGTCATATACTCATCAATGCGGCGATACTGAATATTATTCTCATTATCCCACCCCCACGAGCTCTTCTTTGGGATTCTGAATGCAGGATGGTTCATCACTATAAAAATGGACCCCTCCGGCCCCAAAACCCTCGCACACTCTTTCAACATACCGGCAATGTTCTCAATGTTTTGAATCGCAAGGATAATGGCAACCTTGTCTATACTTTGGTTTTTTAAGAATTTAAGATTGTCTGCCGGCGCAACATGGAATTCTATATCTTTAGATGATTTTTCCCTTGCTAGGCTAATAAGCTCGCTTGAAATATCCGCCCCAACAACCGTTGCCCCGGCCTTATTAAACTCCTGTGCAAAAAAACCTTGGCCGCAGGCCAAGTCTAGCACAACGTCGCGCTGCGCAATGCCCATAGCCCTCATCAAATTCGGCAGAATCACGGCCTTTTGATAAGTATCCTCACCGCCTAAAAGATCATCATACCAAGACGCAAATTTTCCCCAAGAAGTCTGTTTCATTATTAATTCTTGCGAATTATATGGTTTTTTACATACTCCATATCGCCGTTAACTTTCTTGCGGGGATTAAAAATATTCTGCGGGTCAAAAATCTCCTTGACTCTTTTGAAAAGTTTATAAACCTCTTCTCCATACATCTTAGGCAAGTATGATGTGCGTATTAGCCCATCGTTATGCTCCCCGGTTATTGATCCCTTGTATTGAATAATCAGCTCTGTAACTTCGTCTAAAAGCCTAAAAATAATCTCCTTTGATTTTATATCATCCATATTCATAAGCGGAATTATATGGAAATTCCCATCGCCCATGTGCCCAGCAATTGTATAGAAAATCGGGTATTTTTTTAGAATAGCATTTAACTTAGGCAAAAACTCCGGCAAATATTCCGGACGCACAACAAAATCGTCTATAAACGGCGCTGTGCGGAGGCCGTGTAAATGGTGGCGAAGCAAGTTAAAACTCTCGCGCCGGATTGTCCAATATTTTTGCTCTTCAACATCCTTCGTAACACGGTGAATAAGACGCATATTTTTTAGTTCTACGGAAAGTGAATCTAGTTTCTGATTTATCGGCACTGCTTCATCGCCGGCGAAGTTTACTAAGAGCACCAGCTTTGGCAGGCCTAGACTGCGAATGCCCATAATAAACTCCGGCCAAAATTGCAGCACAAGCTTTAGAGCATTTTTTGCCTTCATTATGCGCGCAATGTCCGGGAAGTATTTTATTGCGAGTTTTAATGTTTGATCATCGTAGGATTCAAACTCATCCGGTTTGTGTTTTAGCACAGTGTTTACAATTTCGGGCAAACGCGGAATATCGCGCTTGCGTAAAAATATTGCTATAAGTCGGTCGTGTTTTTTAACCGGCACAAGGCGAAATTTTATCTCCGTAACAATGCCCAGCGTGCCCTGCGAGCCGACGATTAATTTGGTTAAATCAAACTTTTTTGTTTTAGGATCCCAAACATTCCATAAGTAATATCCTGCTGAGTTTTTAGAAACATTCGGCTTGGCTTTTTTAAGCAAATCATAATTCTTATCTATAAGGCGTGAAATTTCACGGTAAATTTTGCCTTCAAGATTTCTTTGTTTGATCTTTTTTAGAAACTCCGCGCGTGTAAGGGGTTTAAAAGTATATTCCTTGCCGTCGGATAAAACGCACTTTAGTTCCATAACAAAATCTTCTGTTTTGCCATACAGAAGAGTTTTTTCTCCACCGGCATTGTTTGCCACCATGCCGCCAACAGTGCAAATTTCGCGCGAGGCGGGGTACGACGGCATAATAAGCCCATACTCTAAAGTTTTCTTATCAAAATCTCTGTAATACACACCCGGCTGTGTGGTGGCTGAATCTTTGCCAATTCGCCCAATCTTCTTAAAGTGGCGCGTCATATCAATAATTATGGAGTCATTAAGTGGACCCCCTGTCATATCTGTGCCACCCGAACGCGGAGTTAAAGACAATTCAAAATAATTCCGTTTGTTTTTATTTACATATTTTACTAATGCCTGAATATCCGCGCTATCTTTGGGGTAAACAACTACCTCAGGTTTAACTTCAAACAAACTGGCGTCCCGGCTGTATTTTTGGAGAGTCTCTTCGCTATTTTCTACCTCGCCTTTTATTACTTTTCTAATCTCATCTGCCAACATATTGTGTAACTTTTAGTATACTATAACCATGATAAGTATCCTTGCAGCGGTGGCAAAAAATGGAGTAATTGGTAAAAACAATGCACTGCCGTGGCATATACCAGAGGATCTTAAGCGCTTTAAAGCGCTAACTTTAGGCAAACCGGTTTTGATGGGCAGTAAAACTTATGAATCAATAATAGATAAACTAGGCAAACCCCTGCCTGGCCGGCAAAACGTAGTTGTTTCAACAAATCCGGACTATAAAGTTGCAAAAGAAGTTTTGCTTTATAATTCGCTTGATAAAGTGCTTGAAGATTTTAAAGACAAAGAGCTTATTGTAATAGGCGGCGGTAGTATTTATAAGCAGACGATAGAAGAAGCCGAAAAGCTATATATTACGCATGTGGAACGCAATATTGAAGGCGACGCATATTTCCCGGAAGTTGATTGGAATAAGTGGCAGTTAGAGAGTGAAGAACCGCGCGAAGGATACAGATTTTCTGTTTATCACAAAAAATAATATAATCTAAACGGTACCTTTATAGGAAAGATAAAGGTGAGGTTTGATGAACACAAAAAAAGCACGCCTGAACGTAAGAAAACTCTTCCTCCTTCTTGCGGTAATCACGCCTCTTGCCGCAACAGTATGGGCAATCGTTTTGCTCTGGAATAAGCATGTGGATTGGGCCGATCTTTTCGCGCTCTTTCTCTTCTACGTGCTAACAGCCACCGGCGTGGGCATCGGTTTTCACCGCATGCTCACACACAAGAGCTTTGAAGCTCCCGCGCCAGTAAGGTTTTTATTTCTGGCGTTTGGCAGTATGGCTCTGGAAGGTCCGGCAATAGAATGGGCAGCAACACACAACAAACACCATGCAAAAAGCGACAAAGAAGGCGACCCACACAGCCCACTGGAAGGATTCTGGCATGCACACCTTGGCTGGCTATTCCGAGACCGCTTTATAAGAAGCGGAGTCTGGGCAAAGCCATACGAGAATGACCGGACAGCGCGAATAGCGGACAAAACATTCGCCTTTTGGGCAGTGCTTGGCTTTATCCTGCCGGGACTTTTAACCCTGTGGATTGGCTCCGGTTTCTGGAGCGGGGTGCTCTGGGGCGGATTGGTGCGCATTTTCCTTGTGCACCACATTACGTGGTCCGTAAATTCAGTCTGCCACACATTCGGCCGGCGAGTGTTCCGTTCCAACGACCGAAGCCGCAACGAGTGGATAATCGGTATTTTGGGCCTTGGCGAAGGATGGCACAACAACCATCACGCTTTCCCGAAAGCCGCATACCATGGAATGCGCTGGTGGCAGTTTGATCTAAACGGCTATGTAATCCGCCTGCTAAAATGGCTGCGCCTTGTGCGAAATGTATGGATGCCCAAACGAGAAGACATCCAAAAGCGCTTAATTTAGGCGCTTTTTTTATTCATACCCCTTAATCTGCAAAATTCACATTTCTTATCACCACAATTTTTGTTCCAGAATTTCAAGCCAAAAATCTCATCAGCAACTCTTTTTATCAGTTTTTGTAAATCCCAAATTTCGTCATCTCCAATCTCAAATTTCTCTTTCTTATATCTCCCTTTTTTATCCGGCTCAATAAAATCTATAACGCCAACTTTCATTTTGTATTTGCCGTACAAATTTAAAAGCAGATTATAAAACACAAGCTGACGTTTGTAATTACCTTCTGACAGTCTAGTTTTACCCTCTATAGAATTGCGCGATTTTGGCTGGGCAGTTTTGTAGTCAACAACCGCAACCTCATTTTTGGAGTTTAACACATCAACTCTGTCTAGCTTACCGGTTAACTTTATTCCATCTAAACTTACGCCCTCTACTTTAAATTCGTTTAAGAACTTCTCTGGAAAAGACTTTTTATACGCGTCGTGCCAGCCGCGAAGCGCCCGCTCGCCTTTTTGCATAGACTCTTTAAAATCCTGCGAATTTAATGGCTCGTGCTCCAGATTTTTACGTAAAGCGCTAAGTAAAAACTTTTTGTCGGCTTTCTTCCCCTTCTTGCATGCCTCAAAAAAATCCTTTAACGCAGCATGCACCGCAATGCCATACATTTGCGTTTTTTGCAGTGCAGTAGGCACACGCAACAGGTTGTTATAAAAATATTTCCACGGGCATTCAAGGTAATTATTAAGCGCAGTAACAGATAAACCATACTCTTTAAACAAGTTGTTTAAATATTCTTTATCTTTCACCCCAGGTTTTTTGCTCTTTACTGGTTTCCAGATTTTATGCCTTTCTTTACGAAACTTCTCTTCGTAAGAGCGCGTGTCGTGCGCCTTAATAAGATGCTTACTGATTTCTTCTATAAACTGGCTTGGCAGGCGATGCGAACCGTCCGTGCTTTTTGATGAATAAGTTATACTAATAGACTTTTTTGCCCTAGTTAGCGCAACATAGAAGAGCCTACGCTCGTCGTCATTTGTGCCGGTTGCGCTGCCGAGTGCCGCAGGCAGTTTAATTGCAACAGGCGCTCTACGGTTGCCAAAATGGCCGTCGTAGGCGTGGGTAATATATACATAATCAAACTCTCTGCCTTTGGAGCGATGCGCGGTCATAATGCGGACTTTCTCAGAAAAAACAGATGCAACAGGAAAACTGCGTTTTATTGCTATATTGTGGTTTTGCATCAAGTCTATGTAGTCTAAGAATGTTTTAAGGCCTGCATCGCGGTGGTTTTCTACCAAGGTTTTAACTTCGTTAAACAGCACATTTAATTTATCCAGTTTAGAAATTGAATCTGGGGTGTTGATAATGTAATCAAGAAATCCAGATGTGTTAACAACATCTTCAAATAAATCTATAAGGCCTATGTTTTTGCTGCGGCTATGCCAGCGGGATAGTTGGTTATAAAGTTTTGCAATTTGTGCAGACTTTGAATTGCCTAATAACTCCAGTAAACCGCCTGACCTTTTTCTTGCTTTCAAGAGCATATAAATATCTGCGCTCTTAACGCCTAAAAAGTCTAAATGTAGAAAATTAAGCAAGTGTTCATCTTCACCAAAATTTTCTATGGTTCTAAAAATAGTTATTAACTTTGAAATATCTATATCTTCTAAAATATTTTCTTCGGACTCTACTTCAAATGGAATATTGTACTTGCCTAAATAACGCGCAAGCGGAAAAGCATCTTTGTTATCTCTGTAGAATACTGCAATCTCCGATGGCGCGACTCCATTCTTTAATTTTGCTGCAATATCTTCTGTGATAAAAAAATATTCCGCTTCCGGCTCGGTAAACGCGTAGAGGTTTATGCTTTCGCCACCCTTCTTGTTTGCTTTAAGCCCGCTTTTTAAGAGAGAATCAGCAGCATCTAAAACCGTTTGCGTAGACCTATAACTATTTGCCAAACGAATTACCTTCGCTCTTTTGTAAAGCTTAGTAAAATATAGAAAGTTGTTTAGTGATGCTCCCTGAAACCTAAATATAGCCTGCTTTTCGTCACCTACCATAAACACGTTAGGGTTGGAGTGAAAGCTTGCTAAAAGTTCCAGAACTTTGTTTTGCGCGTTGTTTGTATCTTGGTGTTCGTCAACCAAAATGTATTGATTTTCTTCTTGTAGGCTTAAAAGCAGTTTTTTGTGGAGCGTGAGCGCACGGACGGTTTCTATAATCATATCGTCATAATCATAAAGACGGTTTTTACTAAGTTCGCTCTCGTATATTTTGTAGAGCTTTAATAAATCTTTATTTTTACTTATCTCTTTTTCTGCCGCCAGTTTTTCGCCTTCGGAAAAAGTCTTTTTCTTGTGTTTCAACTCCATCTCAAAATTGCGTAACAATCTCGTAAAATCTTCTACACCAACATTTTCGCGCTTAAGTGCGCTTATACTAGCCAATATTGGACGCAGGTAATAAAACTTGTCGCCATATGGTTTTAGGCGCGAAAGCTCTGTAGAATCAATGGCATTTTTAAGAATTTTTATTGCATCTGCTTCGCTTAAATTCGCACCGCCTATAATTTGCGGGAACTCCTCTGGAAAACGCCTAATTATATCGTTGCAAAAGCCATGGAATGTAAATATTTTTACACGGTAGGCAGCGCTGCCGATAATCTCTAAAAGTCTTTTGCGCATTTCGTATGCCGCGACCTCTGTAAAGGTGAGTGCCAAAATATTTTGCGGAGCAGTGTCGGTTTTACGCAAAATGTTTGCAATACGCAGTGTGAGCACGGTGGTTTTGCCTGTGCCGGGGCCGGCAATTACCATAATTGGCCCCTCAATCGTATCAACCGCCTCTCTTTGCTCGGAATTAAGTGAATTATATGATTCCTTAAATTTTTGCGATGTCATTCAATGTATTGTATCGAAAAAGGCAATAAGAGAAAACTCTAGAAAAATTGACGCATGAATAAATAAATGCTACTCTCCCGTCAGTACATAAGGGAGACATATGACACGCAAAAATTCGCCCCTAGGAAAAGAGTGGAATGCAATGCTTAGAGCGCGAGATCAAGCGGACGCCGCGCTCGCCAAATTAGAGAAATCAATGCGCAATAATCCCAAAAAGGCTTTTGAGATTCTTCGCCGCCAGTTCCCGCGAATTGACCACATCCTGCGCAAAGAGAGGGTTGCCCTAGATAATTGGAAAACTCCAACATCTATGGTGATAGAAGCTTCATCTCTCAAATCCAGCAATCCACTAGGAGAACAACCCTAGTCCCAAGCAGCCACTCGGCTGCTCTTTTTTATTATCCATGTCGAATTTCTGTTACATCACCATCTTGAAAAATATACTCCTTCCCTTCTAAACGCAGCCAGCCTTTTTGTTTGGCTTTTGCCCAGCCGCCAGCTTCCAGCAATTTATCTGATTGGATAACCTCAGCGCGAATAAATTTCTTTTCAAAATCAGTATGTATTACCCCAGCAGCTTGTGGGGCATATGTCCCGCGAGCAATAGTCCAAGCGCGAGTTTCGTCTTCCCCCGTCGTAAAAAAACTTATAAGCCCTAAAACCTCATATGCTTTTTTAACAAGTTCATAAACGCCGGCATTACTTGCAAGATTAACAACCAAATAATCTGCGCCAAGTTCTTTTATTTTATTTTTAAGTTCCTCACTTACATCTGTTGGTTCGCCGTTTAGTAAATAAATTTGTTTTTTCGCGGTCAAAAGGTTTAGCTCGTGTAAAATTTCGGCGCCAAGAAGTTCTTGCGGCAACGTAAAAAGCAGTTTGCCGGCTTCAAGCTCGCTTTTAATTTTATTTACAATTTCTAGGTCTTTAATTTTCTGTTTATCGCCAGTTCGAGCCTCCCCTTCTAACTTGCTTAAACGCTTTTCTATGGTTTCTAAGTCTTTAAGCTGGAGCTCTGAATTTATGGTTTCAATATCGCGCATTGGGTTAACGCTTGCATCAACATGAATAATCTCATCTGACTTAAAAACGCGCACAACCTGGACAATGGCCTGAGTTTCGCGGATATGACTTAAGAATTGGTTGCCGAGCCCCTCGCCTTTGTTTGCTCCTTTCACGAGCCCGGCGATATCATAAAACTCCACAACCGCAGGAATCACTTTTGCTGATTTATTCATCTCTGCAAGTTTACTTAGCCGCTCGTCCGGTACAGGCACAATACCAATATTTGGGTCAATAGTCGCAAACGGATAATTTGCGATAGTTATAGGGATATTAGTAAGTGCCTTAAAAAGCGTGGACTTACCCACGTTTGGCATACCAACTATGCCGATACTTAGTTTCATAGAATAAAGATATTACACTATCAATAGTTTTATTGACAAATATACTAAATGTAGTATTATTTAAACATAGTTCTTTTCGAACTTTTTGGAGGAAAGGAAAGTGCAGAAGCAAATACAACAGATCGAGATCGGACAGGCCGGCAAGTTTGCTGGCAAAGGAAGGCAATGTGTTGAACATGGCCGACGAGTACAACCGACCGATAAAAAGGCGGAGCCACCTGAACAGCGGGGATGGTTGTTCCAAAAATTTGCACCTGAGCGCCTCTTCAAGTGCCCAACAGGGCATCTGGTAGGAGAAAGCAAAACGAAAATCGTTACCTAGATAAGACTACACAACGAGTGCTAAGCATCACTCGTACAACAAAAACTGCTTATTTTTTTTATTTTATAAAAAGCACACTATTGATAGTGCTATTGACAAATATATTATTCTATGTTAAAATTAGATGTTCATTTAAAATTTAGAAATAAGGCGAGTTCCCTGATTCTAATGGGAACCAGAGAACTCGCCTTATCGTTATGGTTTGGCGGGAAAATGAAAAAGAGGTATGTCGTTATGGCAACCAAAGAAAAACTAGAGATCGTCGAAGGACCGAGCAAATGGGACCTAATCGTGGCACTCGGAGAGAAAGGCAAGCGAGTTCGCTTCACTCTGAAGAGTCTAGGCGGCCGCAAATATACGCCACCACCTCTATACGGCCCCTCCTTTCCGAAAGAGTTGGTCTCTCAGGGCGTAGAGATAACGGCAGAAGTATGGCTCCAGGGGCTCGAGACGGAAGATGGATCTCACGAAAGCTGGCTCATAAAGGGCCGTTTCGATAGCCGCCTCGAGATACAAGACGGTGGGCCAGCACACGAATTCGAAGGTTATTATCACAGCCGCACCCGAAAAGGCAACATAACTGTGATCTGCGATAAAAGCCGCGAACTAGCACCTCTATAAGCCCAACTCATCCCAAAAAGTCCTAAGCATGACTTCAAAAACTGCTTATTTTTTTATTTTATAAATCCCCTGCTTCGCAATGCTTTGTGGTAACCGACAGCAAACCTGTGCGCTTCGTCACGAACACGGATCAGTGTTTTTTTATCAACACTGGTCGGCACAACGCTGATAAATTCATTCTTCTTACGCTTTGCGCCTTTGGCAATGCCAATAACCGGAATTTTTATGCCGAATTCTTCTAAAATGGCTTTTGCGCCATTTACCTGTCCTTTGCCGCCATCAATTAAAATTATGTCCGGCGTCCCCCACTCTCTATGACTCATCCGGCGGCGGAGAACTTCTTTTATCATACCAACATCGTCTGATTGATGGATAGTTTTAATTTTAAATTTTTTATATTGATTCCGCGCGGGTTTGTCGCCCAAAAACACAACCATTGAACCAACTGCATAGTCACCCGAGATGTTTGAGATATCGTAACCCTCTATTCTAGTTTGTAGTTTGTAGTGAGTAGTTGGTAGAGTAGAATCGCTGATCAGCGCGGTGTCTTGAATGTGTTTTAATGCGAAAATCTTGCCGCGGAGCTTTGCGGCTATTTCAAACTCTTGCGCCCTAGCTGCCGCTTTCATCTCGCGCTCAAGGTTTTTGATAATTCGAGCTTTTTTGCCTTGGAACAGGAGCTTAATATTGCGGATATTTTTTAGATAATCAGCGCGATTTATCCCACCGATGCAAGTGCCGGGGCAAAGCCCGATTTGATAATCAAAGCACCCACGCACCTGTTTCCTATCAGAAAGGGTGCGGGGCAAGCCCACTCCTTTTTCGGGATGAACAGAAAATGGGAATATTTTGCGGATTATTCGTAGAGCTTCCCTGATTTGCGAAGCTGAAGTAAAAGGACCATAGATAGTTTTTAGAGTTTTACCACGAACTAGAAGTACACGCGGGAACTTCTCGAGTGTAATTTCTACATATAAGAAACTTTTGTCGTCTTTTTCTTTAATATTGTATGGCGGCTGATATTTTTTGATTAGCTCTGCTTCTAAAATAAGCGCCTCAAGTGCAGAGTCGGTTTTTTTATAGTCAATTTTTTTGATTTCGCTAACCAACTTTTCAATACGGGAATCATGCGGCCTTAGAAAGTAACTAGAAACTCTGCGGCGTAAATTGCCTGCTTTTCCAACATAAAGAATCTTGTCGCGCGGGCTCTTCATCAGATAAACACCCGGCGTGTCTGGTAGATTTTTGTATAATTTATTCTCCATTACTCTAAATATACTACTACAATAGATTAGGCCTCGATATGCATCGAGGCCTTCATTTCTACGGGAAGAGATGCGCTCAGTCAGACTTGGAGCCAACGCGCTCGGTAAGCTCCCAGTCGTCCGCTACAAGGCGGACCCAGTTTCCTTCCATCACTGCTTTCTGTGCTTCCATCCTTTCACCTCCTCTTCTTAGAGGATCTGCGCACATGTTAGCACAACAAATTAATTATGTCAAATGTTTGCGAACCAAACCCATTGTGTCGAGAGTCATCTTCGGAGCCTGACGAGGCGAGAAAAAGGCGAAAATTCAGTAAGAATTTTACGCCGGTGACTCGAGATACTGTGGGTTTGGTTACTTCAATACCTTACGTAAATACTCCCCGGTGGCGCTGCCTTTTGCGCGGGCAATTTGTTCCGGAGTGCCGTGGGATACAACCTCCCCGCCACTGTCGCCACCATCAGGACCTAGGTCAATTACCCAGTCTGCGGTTTTAATTACATCTAAATTGTGCTCAATAACTACAACCGTATTCCCCCGTTCAACAAGCCTGTTTAACACATCAAGCAGTTTATGGACATCGGCAAAATGCAGCCCCGTTGTGGGCTCGTCTAATATATAAATTGTTTGCCTTGTGTCGCGCTTACCGAGTTCGGAGGCGAGCTTTACTCTCTGTGCCTCGCCGCCGGATAAAGTTGTTGCAGACTGGCCAAGTTCTAAATAACCCAAGCCTACCTCGTCTATTATAGAGAGTTTGTCATTTAGCCAAGGAATGTCTTTAAAGAAATCACGCGCCTCTTCAACTGTCATTTTTAGAACATCGTGAATATTTTTGCCTTGATAATTTACCTCTAAGGTTTCGCGGTCAAAACGCTTACCCTTGCAAACATCGCAGGCGACATAAACAGTCGGCAAAAAATGCATTTCTATGCCGATGTAACCGTGGCCTTCGCAGTTTTCACACCTGCCGCCCTTTACGTTAAAGCTAAATCTTCCCGGCTTCCATCCGCGCACGCGGGCGCCTTCTGTTGCCGCAAACAAATCTCGAATGTGCGTCCACGCGCCGATGTATGTCGCCGGGTTAGAGCGCGGAGTGCGGCCAATCGGAGACTGGTCTATGCTTATAACCCTATTTAGGTATTCAAGGCCGAGAATTGATTTATGCGCACCGACTTTGTTATTGGCGCGGTTCAACTTATTAGCAAGATGTTTGTAGAGCACCTCGTACACAAGCGTGCTTTTGCCGGAGCCGGAAACGCCAGTGACTGCCGTAAACCGCCCCAACGGAATATCAATGTTTATATTTTTTAGGTTGTTTTCTTTAGCGCCGCGGATTTTAATATGCGGAATGGTTTTATCAACTTTTTTGCGTTTCTGGGGAACCGGAATAAACTGTTCGCCGCGCAAATAGCGCAATGTAGATGTGCTTTGTTTTTTATCTTTTATAATCTGGGGTATCTCGCCTTGTGCTATTACTTTGCCGCCGTGCACTCCCGCGCCAGGTCCAAAATCTACCAAATAATCTGATTCTCTTATTGTTTCTTCGTCGTGCTCCACTACAATTATGCTGTTGCCCAAGTTTCGCAAGTCGTGAAGGGTTTTAATAAGCTTTGCGTTGTCGCGCTGGTGCAGACCTATAGTAGGTTCGTCCAAAACATATAGGGCGCCGACGAGCCGAGAACCAATTTGGCTAGCAAGCCGGATTCTTTGCGACTCGCCGCCAGAGAGAGTGCCAGCGCGCCTATCAAGCGTTAAATATTGCAAACCCACATCTATCATAAATTTAAGTCGGCTTCTAATTTCACGAAGCGGCACTTCTGCAACCTCGCTTTCTTTTGCCGAAAGTTTTTTTTCTAAAGAGCCGAAGAACTTGTAAGCATCCGCAATTGAGGAGCCTGTTACAGTAACAATACTTTTATTGTCTAGCATAACAGAAAGTGCCTCTCGCTTTAGACGTTTGCCTTCGCACTTTGGGCAAATATCGCCAACTCTTTGCCAACCTGCGGCTTCTTCGTGCTCCCAATGCAAGCTTACATCACCTATGCCGTGGCACTCTTCGCAAGCGCCGTATGGGCTGTTGAACGAGAAGAGCCGCGGTTCAATCTCTGGAAAAGAAAATCCGTCACGCGGGCATGTAAACTTCGCAGAAAGAGAGGTTTCTTTATCACCGACAATCACGGTTACAACATCATTGCCGTATTTTATGGCACTCTCTACCGCTTCGGCGAGACGTAGACGATTGTCTTTTTGGCTAAAATCCAACCCACCTGGAATTCGGTCAACAACAATTTCTATTGTGTGGGCTTTATATCTTTCTAAATTTATTCTTTGGCGTAAATTACGAAGCTCTCCATCTATGCGCGCTTCGCTGAAACCTGCGTTTAAAAAATCATAAAGCATTTGGTAATACTCACCTTTGCGGCCGCGCACTGCGGGAGAGAGCACAACTAGATTTTTATTTGTTTTGTCTTGTTTATAGAGTTCTATAATCGCATCCACAATTTCGGAGGGCGTCATTTTGCGAATTTGCGTTCCACATTCCGGGCAATGCGGTTTGCCAGCGCGGGCAAAAAGCACGCGAAGGTAATCGTAGATTTCTGTTATTGTTGCAACGGTTGAGCGCGGATTTGCAGAGTGCGCTTTTTGGTCAATAGATATCGCAGGAGAGAGTCCTTCAATTTCGTCAACATCCGGCTTATCAAGCTTGCCTAAAAACTGCCGCGCGTAGGCAGATAGCGATTCAATATATCGTCTCTGCCCCTCGGCAAAAATGGTGTCGTACGCAAGCGAAGACTTGCCTGACCCAGAAAGACCGGTAAAAACTACCATCTTATTGCGAGGAATCTCTAGATTTATATTTTTTAGGTTGTGCTCTCTGGCTCCCTTAACCTTAATTTTGTCTTGCATATACGAAAATTTGCCCGGGTTTTGCTTTTACACCGGGTATACAACAAGCTTACGCGTCTAGAAACCGGAAGTCAATTTATATTTTTGTTTTCTTAGATAAGGCTTTTATCTCATCGCGGATGAGTGCTGCGAGTTCAAAGTCCAGAGATTCAGCGGCTTCTTTCATCTCGCGTTCTTTTTCTTTAATAAGCGATTTTAATGCCTTATCAGTTTTGGGCAAAGGCATAGTTTCTAACTTTAAGATTTCTTCTGCGGGTAAAATGTCTTTTACTTCTTTAATAATTGTCTTTGGAGTAATGCCGTGTTTTTTGTTATACGCAATCTGTATCTCACGCCGCCTTTCCGTCTCCCCAACCGCGCGTTTTATAGAGCCGGTGATGTTGTCTGCATATATAAGCACCTCGCCGTTAACGTTACGCGCCGCACGGCCAATGGTTTGGACTAAGCTGGTTTCGCTCCGCAAAAAGCCTTCTTTGTCTGCATCTAAAATTGCAATTAATGACACTTCTGGCAAGTCCAAGCCTTCACGAAGAAGGTTTACGCCGACAATTACATCATACGTTCCCTTGCGAAGCCCAGTTAGAACTCTGATACGATCCAACGTTTTTACGTCACTATGCAGATAATTAACTTTGATTTTTAAGTCCTCGAGATAACTTGATAAATCTTCTGCCATGCGTTTAGTTAGCGTGGTAACAAGCACGCGCTCTTTCTTTTCTATCCGTTCTTTAATGCGTGGAATCAAGTTTTCTATTTGTCCGCGAGCAGGTTGGATTCTAACTTTTGGATCCACAAGGCCCGTTGGGCGAATTATTTGCTCAACTATTCCGTCTTTTTCGCTCTTTTTTAATTCATACGGGCCCGGCGTTGCTGATGTATAAATAACGTTTGGCATACGCGCTTCAAACTCGCTGAACTTTAATGGACGGTTATCTGCGGCTGATGGAAGCCGAAATCCGTATTCAACAAGCGTTTTCTTGCGCGAGGCATCGCCGGCATACATTCCATTTAGCTGTGGTACTGTAACGTGCGACTCATCTATAACCATCAAAAAATCGTCTGGGTAGTAATCTAAAAGCGTGTCTGGCGGCTCGCCTTCTCTGCGCCCAGATAGATGGCGCGAGTAATTCTCTATGCCGTTGCAATAGCCGATTTCGCGCATCATTGCCAAATCTGCTTTTGTGCGCCGTTCAATCCGCTCGGCTTCCAAATATAATTTGTTATCTTCAAAATATTTGAGCCGTTCTTTGAGTTCTTCTTGAATATTCTTAATTGCACTATCGCGTGCATGGTCTTCTGTAATAAAATGGCGCGCGGGAGAAATAAATACTTCTTCCACTTTAGGCGTCTTGCCATGTATAAATCCTTTTACAGGGTCAATCTCATATATTTCGGCGATTATCCCCTTTTTGAGAACAAGATTATAAATCTTTTGTTCGCCCGGCGGCATAATTTCCCAGTTATCGCCACGCAGACGAAATGTGCCGCGCTTTAAATCCGCGCTCGTGCGGTTAAACTGCATTTTAATAAGCTTTGTTGTAAGTGATTTTCTATCAACTTTATCCCCTACCTTAAAGTGGATAATATGTTCGCTATATGTCTCCGGTGCGCCCAAGCCATAGATGCAAGAAACAGACGCAACTATGATTACATCTTTGCGTGTTAGGAGCGCTGATGTAGCCGCATGGCGGAGTTTATCTATCTCGTCGTTTATCATCGCCTCTTTGCCGATGTAGGTGTCGGTTGTGGGCATATAGGCCTCTGGCTGGTAGTAGTCGTAGTAAGAAACAAAATAATGCACGGCATTGTGCGGAAAAAGGTCGCGAAACTCGTTGCAAAGTTGTGCGGCAAGAGTTTTGTTGTGCGCAATTACAAGTGTGGGCTTTTGTACCTTCTCAATAACATTCGCGATGGTAAAAGTTTTGCCAGAACCAGTAACACCCAAAAGTGTTTGGTGTTTTTTATTTTTCTCCAACCCCAAAACAAGCGACTTTATCGCTTTCGGCTGATCACCCGCAGGCTTATTAGGGCTTACAATTTTAAATTTTGAATTTTCAATTTTCATTGAATTTTTAATGTTTTAATTTTCAAATACAAAACTCCCCATGCTTTAGCCATAGGGGTAATACAAAGTCAGTTTATTCTTTTCAATTTTGTAAGTCAAAAAAAAGAGCCCACTAGGTTATTGCCTTTTGGGCTTACGCGGGTGTTTCGGCGAAGCATTTTCTAAATCCCCAAGCTCTTTCTCGAGTTCGCGAATTTTGGATTTGAGCCCATTCGTTAACCGACCAGCAAACTTGGCACCCTGCATATACAAGAACTTGTATACAAAGAGCTGGAATTCTTTTGTTCTTTTACGAACCTCTACACTCGTGTCTTCCGACACTGCCATTACCATTCCAACGATTCCAACCATATCAGGTCACCTATAAGCAGTCTCGCGAACTGCTCCATACAAGGATAGCACAAAAAGAGTCCGCGTGGCGGACTCGTGTTCAAACTATTTCTTTAGATCTTTCGGCAAAGCACCTTTGGTTTTGGCGTACCACTCGTGTGTGATGATAGCACCCGGCAGAACTTTGCCATTTCGAACGACAATGCTCTCCGCGCAGACCTTTCCATCTAGATGATCAATTTCGTGTTGAAAAAGTATCGCGTGAAAACCATTCACACGTTGCTTTACGCGGCGGCCATTGATGTCGGTGTAAACAACATCAACCCATAACGAACGCTCGGTCATGTACCTTATTGAGCCGGGTGGGTTGCTGAGACACCCTTCCCAATATCGGTGGGTTTTGCTAACCATAACACCATACTGCTTAGCCTTAGAGCGACCAACGATATTCGGATTGATGATGACCGTCGGCTCAAGAGGTGGTAGTAAAGGGAGTTCTGGCTTCGGCTTGATGACAAGGATCGCGAATCTTTTCGGTATCCCGACTTGATTTGCTGCAATCCCAAAGGCACCAGTTATATCTGCCCACTTGAACATCCGGCGCAGAGTTGACCTGAACTTTGGACTCTTGAGTTCAGTCGCCGAGACCTTCTTTGTGGGCTTTGAGAGTACCGGATCACCCCACTGAGTAAACTGCGGCGGTTTCTTGGTTTTTGACTTAGTAGTTTTTACCATAAGAACTAGCCTAAAAAGTATCAATAAAAACTCTATTAGTCAATATAAAACCTATATTTTCGGCTAGACCAATACTTGCCTGCGAAGTCTATGCCTATACGAGCAGAAGATTTAATGTCTCGCGGTTTGATTTTCACTCCCTTATCTTCAATCCATAACCCCGCCACACGCCTGGCGGGTTTATTATTAAAACTTTTGTCTATTCTTAAATAGTTTGTTACACGTCCCGGACCGTTTATACCCTCCACACCACGAATCAAAACCGCCGCAGGATAATCTTTGGGACCAGTGACGATATTAAGCATCCAGTGCATACCGTATGTAAAATACACGTACCACTTACCTGCCTCACCAAACATCGGCGCATTCCGCGCAGTTTTGCCACGCGAGCCATGCGCCGCTTTGTCTTTATGGCCGTCATATGCCTCTACTTCTGTAATCATAAAAGCTAGTTCTCGTTTACCAGCACGTTTAACTAAATATTTACCCAGTAGATCTTTTGCAACCGCCACAGTTCCCCGCTCAAAAAACTTCTTGTTTAGTAATCCTTTCATGATTCTGCTGCTGCTTGTGTTGGTGTTATGATTGATCATAACACCTAACCTTATTAATAAATCTATATAATTTCTCTTATCTCTTTTATAATTTCTTTCGGTAGGGGTTCGCCTGCTTTGGTGCGTCCCGGATAGCGCCACGCAGAAATAACTCTCAGGTTTTGAGCTTTAGGTTTATTAACCATCGCCCATATTTCGTATGGACGTTTAGCAGTTGTAACGGCTTGTAGCATAGCAACAGTATCCGGCGCTATTCCCTCTTCCACACGCAATGGCGAACGCAAAACCCGCTTAACCCGCTGTTCGGATAAGCGATAATATTTCATTTTGAATTTTGCGTGAGATGTCCAGTTAATCTGCATTTTTGTAATATAATTAAACCATATGTTTGTAAGCAAATATATTCTTCCATTTATAGTACTCGCAATTCTAGTCGCAACTTCTGGTGCTGTACTTATAACTTCGGCTGGACACGATTCTGTAGTTATAGGTGAATTCTACGATGTGCGCATAATACCAATTATTGCCGGACTTGTTTTGATAGCCCTAACTTATTTTGTTTCCAGAATAAATTTAGGTAGATGGTGGGCGTTGTTGCCCGCTGTACTCATCGCATCCTCTCCGGCGTTTTTAACATACGCGCGTTATTTTACTGTTGATATATTCGGCGCTTTAATTTTCTTGATAGCTGTTTTTGTAATTCTGCGGCTTGCTCCGGCCATCACCTATCGCAGAATACCAAAGCGAATAAAACCAGTTCAATACATTGCCTGGATTGCTATTTTTGCGTCAATCGCAGCTCTAGTAACTCTAGAATGGCAAAGAACAAACGGGTTTGCAGATTTTTTAGCAAACGATATTGAGTTCTGGAGAAACTATCTTCTAAAAGAGTCGATCCCAATAATGATACTCACGGCATTTGGAATAATTTGGCTAATATGCCGCATACTAAAAGAAGGAGTAAAACTCCACCTAGAAGAAACAGTTATGCTTGTAATGCTAGCACTATACAAACTTTTTATAGTTAGCGAGTCTCTAACAACATATTCGTACTTTTTACTAATGCTGCCGCTTGTATATATTCTTGCATCTCTAGGAATAAAAGATTTTATCGCAGATTCGCGAACAAAGGTTATTGGACTAGCAGCTTTTCTTTTGTGGCATGGCGCAAGTATGGGGCTTGCTTACCCCAACTTCAGCGTCTATATAAACGAGATAATTGCGGCTGCGCCGCATTTGGAACAAAAAATAACCGCACAATATGACTTGGGCCAAGACTTAAAGCGGTTTTCGCAATATGTTGAAGAAAACAATATTTCTAAAATAGCTTTGGACTATTTCGGTGAAGATTCTCCAGAAAAGCACTTAGGCGAAAAATATGTAGAATGGCAATCAAGTTATAGAAGCCCAAAAGAGAAAGATATTGAGTGGTTTGGCGTATCTTTTAGGAACTTATATGAAGCCCGTTCTACAAGCTCAGGGCAAGCCCGTGACCCGGAGAATCAATATTTATGGCTATTAAACTGGGAAAACCCAACAGCAAAAGTTGGAAATATTTGGATATATAAAATTCAATAGCTGGGGTATGCTCGGCCGGGGACGGTAAGGTTTATGGATTTTATGCGCGCCCAATCTGCCATATCTCCCATAAGTTTGCGAAGCGCAGTTTCTACAAAAGTTGTTGCAACATTTGTGCTAAAAATAATAAGAGTACCATCGCTTAAATCTACTTCTAGTTCGCGAAGATTTAAATCTCTAATTCTTGCCTCCGCAACACTAAGATTAAGAGTCTCTAAAATATCAAAAATCTGAATTACGCGTGCGTATTGAATATTGTCTAACACATTTTCGCCTAAACGCGGTGGCGTGTCGCCCCTAAAATCTTTAACTGATTTTATAAGGGCACCGCTTACTTCCGGGGCTTCGGAAAAAAGAATACCATCTTTGTCTACCCAATAACAGACATTAATACTTCCAAAACACCAAATTATTTCTTTACTCCTCTCTTCTGCAAACACTGTAAGTTCACGCCTTATATAATCTTTGCGTACAACGAGGCGCGAGAACTTTATATCCGGCGCTTCACTCGACGCCGTCCAAAAAAGTATATTTTTACCAATAGGATTTGAAGATAACGGCTCGGCATCACCTTCTAGGTTAACTGCCGTAATATTAAAAACTCCGGAGTACCACACTAAATATATGGCGCCTGCTATAAAAAGCGGTAATACTGCAAAGAGATTAATCCAAAGCCAAACCCGAGATTTTCTTTTTCTTAACATAACCCTGTAAGGCTTTAGGTATAGTTACACCGCCGTCTTCGTTTTGATAGTTTTCAAGTATTGCTATAAGAGTGCGCCCTATTGCAAAAGCCGTAGCGTTCAACGTATGAACAAAATCTTTCTTTTCACCTTCCCGATATTTAATATTCAGTCCTCTTGCCTGATAGTCGGTGGTATTCGATGTGGAACAAAGCTCCCTATATTTCCCCTGCCCCGGCAAGTAAACCTCAATATCAAACTGCTTATAATCACCGAAGCCCATATCACCAGTGCAGTTTGCAATAACCTGATATGGCAATTTAAGCACCTGCATCAATTCTTCTTGAATACCGAGCAAAAATTGATGTTCTTTCTCTGAATCTTCCGGCTTGGTAAACGAAAACATTTCTACTTTATCAAACTGGTGAACGCGCAAAATGCCTTTTGTGTCTTTGCCATATGAACCCGCCTCTCGTCTGAAACAAGTTGAAAAACCGGCATAGCGACGAGGGAGACTCTTGCCGTCGAGTACCGAATCCATATGAAGCGGCCCAATAGAATGCTCCGATGAGCCAACTAAATATAAATTATCTTTTGCTACATGAAACGCATCATCGCCTTCAATAAACTTTACCTTCCCCATGGCCTTCATAATTTCGGGCTTCACCATAACTGGAGGCACAACTGGGATAAATCCTTTTTCTACAAGCTTATCCATCGCAAGTTGAACTAAGGAAAACTCTAGTAAAACTAAATCGCCTAAAATATAACCAAATCGGCTGCCAGAAACCTGGCCCGCTGACTCCATATTTATCATATTCCCTGCGAGGGCCATATAATCTTTTGGTTTGAATTTAAAGTTCGGCTTTTCGCCTACTTCACGAAGCACAACATTGCCGCTTTCGTCTTTGCCAACAGGCGCAACATTAGCTGGAATATTAGGGATTAAAACTAGGGTTTTATTTCTCTTTTCCGAAACTTCTTTTATCTCTGCATCAAGTTGCTTAATCTGGCTCTTTAAATTTTTAGCGTCGAGAGACGGCCCTTCTTTAATAAAGCTTCTATCTCTACGCAAGTTATCTAACTGCGCAGTTAGAGTTTTCCAGCGCTCATCTAAAGCCAAAAAATCATCAACAATTTTGGGTGAAATGTTTTTTCTCTTAACACCCTCCTTAACCAAATCCTTCTCTTTGCGGATTAGATTTACGTCTAGCATACAATAAGTATACTACGAAATCTTTACAATTTTATATTCTATTTTTCTGCCGTCTGGAGTATCAACAGAAACTACTTCACCAATCCTGCGATTGATAAGTTTTGAGCCTAGAGGAGATTCGTTGGATATATAACCCTTGTCGGGTCTCGCCTCGTTAGAGCCGACTATTGAAAAAGTTAAACGCTTACCGTTTTTTTCTACCTCAACCGTCGAACCTATATTTACAAGGCCGCTCCCGCCGCCTTTTTTTATTATTTCTGCATTTTCTATAATTTCTTTAAGTTCCGATATTCTATTCTCAACGCGTTCTTGTTCGTTGCGAGCCTCGGTGTATTCCGCGTTTTCAGACAAATCGCCGAGTTCCTTGGCGCGTTTAAGCCGCTTAGAAACTTCTATGCGCTTCTCTGTAGCGAGCTTTTCAAGCTCTGTTTTTAGCTCTGTTAACCTCTCTTCGGTTAAAAAATATGTCATATTATCTCTTTCTCCATTGATGGGCGCGCCTGGCTTTGCTAAGCCCATATTTCTTTCTTTCTACCTTACGAGCATCGCGTGTAAGAAAGCCTTCTTTTCTAAGATTTTTCTTGTGGTCCGCCTCGAATTTTACCAAAGCGCGAGATAAACCCAAACGAACTGCTTCTGATTGGGCAGAAATTCCACCCCCGCTAACTTTTGCTTCTGCCTTGCCTCCTAATTCTAGAACCTTAAACGGAGCAAGTACATTTTCTTTATATCTTTGCACTGTAAAATATTTATCGTAAGGCTTACCGTTTACAACAATACTCACAGATTTATTAACTGCCGGATAAAGACGCACGCGTGCAACCGCAGTCTTGCGGCGACCAACAGCTTCTAAATATTTATTTGTGGTTTCTTTTACCATAATTATTCTCCTATTTTTAGCATATTCATTCTCTTCTGGCGCAGGCGGTTCTTAGGTAGCATATTATACACTGCTCTCCTTAAAACCTCTGCAGGCTGCCTTTTAAACAATTCTTCATATGTTTCTTCTTTTATGTGCCCCATATAACCTGTGTGCCTGTAGTAAACCTTGCCATCTCCCTTTGCTTTACGACCCGAAACTTTAATAAGTTTAATATTTTTTACGATAACTTTAACATCGCCTGCATCTTTTGGGTCATAAGTTGGTTTTTCTTTGCCTTGCAAAAGCACCGCAATCTTACTTGCGAGTCTGCCAAGAGTTTCATTTTTAGCATCAATAATGTGTTCCATTATACGAATTCAATTATTACTTGTGGGGCCGCGTCTCTCATTCTGCCCTTTGCGAGTTTTGTTATGCGCAAATATCCCCCACTCCTATTTTTGTATTTAGGCGATATCTGGTAATACAGTTTTGTAGCGGACTTTTTAGGGAGCCTAGATGTTAAAAGCCTCAAAGCCGCAACATTGCCTTTTTTACCTATAGTTACAAGCTTTTCAACCTTCGGTTTAATCTCTTTTGCTCTGGAGTCTGTTGTCTGTATGCGTTCTTTGATAATCAAATTATGCATAAGTGAGGCAACAAAACTTTTGCGCCTTCCGCGAATTCTTCCGAATTTTCTGCCTTTGTTTAGATGCCTCATCTTAGTCGTTTACTCTAAAGCTTTTCTTGTCTTCTTTGCTTTTTTACCCTCTTCTGCGGTTAGAGGCGCTGCTTCTTCAGCATCTTTTACATCTAAATCCGATATTATCTTAAAGTGGTCTAGCAATATCTTTGATGCCTTGTGAAGCGCGCGTGACGGAGAAAGTGTGCCGTCTGTTTCTATGTTTAACGTAATTTTGTTGTAGTCAATGCGCTCTCCAACACGCATATTAGATACAGAGAAACTAACATTCCTTACTGGCGAGAAAATTGCATCAAGTGCCATTGTGCCAACCGGCAACTTACCGGTTTTCTGCGCGAGCACTGGCACATAGCCCAAACCTTTTTCAATCGTTAATTCCATATCTAACTCGGCGTTCTTGCCTGTTAATGTTGCAATGTGCTGATCGGGGTTCTTAACAATAACATCTGCATTTCCTTTAATGTCGCCCGCTTTTACTTCTTTCTCTCCCTTTACTTTAAGGGTTAAAACCTGCGGCTCTTTTGCATTAAATGTAAAGCGCACAGCCTTTAGATTAAGGCCAATTTCTACAACATCCTCTATAACACCGGAAACGGCTGTAAATTCGTGGCCTACGCCCTTTATTTTAAACCTTGTTATTGCAGCTCCGGGCAAAGAAGAAAGCATTACTCTGCGCAACGCATTGCCGATTGTTACACCATAGCCGCGGTACAAACCCTCTAACTCAAACGTACCATGAGTTTCGTTCTCTACTACTCTTAGAATTTTTACGCTATCACTTAAATACGCGTATCCTGCTTGTTCCATAATTTTTTATATTTTTTATCTTGAATAATAATCTACGACCTTGTTAATATCGAAGGGTGTTTCTACCTCTTTTGGGATAGATTTTAACTGCCCTTCAAGCTTTGCTTTATCTAGTGTTAACCACGGCTCTACCTCATAATTCTTTAATTTTTCTTGCAAATTCTTAAGAGTAGGAATATCTTTAGACCCCTCTCTTATCGCTATTGTCTCGCCCATGGTTACAAGGTAAGACGGAATTGTAACCTTTCTGCTGTTTACAGTAAAGTGGCCGTGGCTAACCATCTTGCGTGCGACGGAACGGGATGGAGTAAACCCAAGTCGATAGACAATATTATCCAAGCGTCTTTCTAAAATAGACATTACAACCATAGGAGTTGGTTCTTTTGCTTTGTCAGCTCTTGCTATAAGCGCTTCTAACTGTTTGTCTGTAAGCCCATATGTAAACCTTATTTTTTGCTTCTCTTGCATCTGCAAGCCGAATTCTTTTTTCTTGTTGTGTTTTCCTCCATGCATACCCGGCCCATGTGGCTTTCTAATTAGCGCACATTTTGGAGAATTGCAGCGCTCCCCTTTTATTGAGAGTTTTACGCCTAAACTTCTTTCTCTTTTCTCTAATATTCTTTGCATTGTTATACTCTTCTAACTTTCGGAGGCTTCGGCCCGTTATGTGGAATAGGCGTAACATCTTTAATTAAGGCGAGCTCAAAGCCGTGGTTTAAAAGCGACCTTACAGCAGAATCTCTGCCAGAACCAACCCCAGAAACATACACTTCTACCTTGCGAGGACCTGTTTTCTCTGTTTTTTCTGAAACAGCTGCAACAATTTTAGAAGCGGCAAACGGCGTTGCCTTTTTGGGTCCGGAGAAACCAAGAGAACCCGCAGTTGCCCATGTTAAAACATTGCCTTTATTGTCGGTTATAGTTACAGACGTGTTGTTGTAAGAAGCGAGTACATAAACTCTGCCTTCTTCTACTTTGCGACCAGATTTTTTAGCGAGCGCAGAAACTTTTGCGGTTTCGGCGCCTTTAGAAATATCTGCCTTTTTTTCTACAACTTTATTTTTACCCATTATTTTAAGTCTACCTTTCTCTTTCCGCTACCGGCGGTTTTGCGAATATTACCCCTAATAGTTCTGGAATTTGTTTTTGTTCTCTGCCCTCTAACCGGAAGGCGTCTCATATGCCTTACGCCACGGTAAGATTTAATATCTTTTAATCTTTCTATGTTTTGGCGCACAATTTGGCGAAGCTCGCCCTCTATCTTATGATTCTTCTCTAGAATTTCTTTTATTTTGTTTAATTCCTCCGGCGTTAGATCTTTTGCCAGTTTGTTTTCGTCAATCTTTACAGAGCGCAGAATATTGCCAGCCGAAGTATACCCTATGCCGTAAATATAAGTTAGGGATATCTTAACTTTTTTATTATCTGGTATGTTAACTCCTACTAATCGCATGTTTGTTATCCTTGTCTTTGTTTATGTTTTGGGTTTGAACACACAATATAAACCCGGCCTTTGCGGCGAACTACTTTACAATTTTTACAAACTTTTTTAACTGACGACCTAACTTTCATTTATTTAAAATCTTCTTGTTATCCTGCCTTTACTCTTGTCATACTGGCTAACTTCCACACTTACCCTATCTCCGGGCAGTATTCTTATTCTATACATCCGCATCTTGCCAGAAATGTAGGCGAGTATTTCTCTCTCATCGCCGTCTAGCTTAACCCTAAAGGCTGCGCCTTTTAAGGCCTCTACCACCACTCCGGTTTCAACGGATGTCCCTTTGTTATTAGGCGAGCGGTCCATCAATTTAGAGCTTAATCATACGAGCTGGATTGCGCTTACCCAGGGATTTTGGGAAATTAACTTTTGACACAAGTGCCGTAGATACTAGCATAAAAGGTTATTGGAGGTCAATAGTGATCTTATCGGGGTTTTTAGGCACGCTTCTTACCCAAAAAGGCCATAGTTCAACGCGCACTGCGTTTATCCCGGAGTCCCGGCCAATCTGCAGCCCCAAGTCATTGCCTTTTTTACCTTTAATTGCTTCTTTTAATGCATTTAAATCAAGGTCTCTACGCCAAGTCGAGTTTGCGCTAAACCGTAAAGTCATCTCACCTTCTTTAAAATCCAACTCCGGTTCGCCGTAAACAAAGTTCTCTTCTATAGCAACAAGCCCTGTATTAGAGCCTAAATGCCGGCTTATAGCATCTATTAGATCGGTTTTACTAAATCCAAAAAACCTGATTGTTGCCGAAGAGGTAAGCCTAAAATTGCCAGCGGAGTTAACATTCTCTTCCACATTCTCGTCCGTAATAATAAAATCGCTAGCACCGTCTATAACAATAATGTCTTCTGGAATATCAATGCGCATCTTTGCCCTAAGCCCGGATTCTAGTTTGCGCCTTAAACTTTCTTTTGCCTTAACCAAATCTTCATTAGTCGGCACCTGGATTGTGCCTACAATACCCCCTGTCATTGGAGCATATGATTCCGCATAGAAACCTTCGTAGCGCGCTGTGCCTTGAAAACCCGGAATTCTAAATTTTGTAGCTGCGATATTGTACTCTTCGCCGGGCTTATCGGCTACAACTTCTACATTAATCGTTGAAGGCACTATCTCGTTGTTTACAATTTTTGCACCGGGAACAGTAACACCTTTTGATATTCTATAAATTTTTCCGTCCGGCGCAGAAAAACGGGTAGTTGCAACAAGGGGTTGTGGCTCGGAGCTGTATGCATTAAATATAGTTAAGGTGCCGGATGCATGCTTTTCCACCTCTTTTTGAGCGCTAGCCGGATATAACTCTCCATGTGTTGCTTTTTGCTGGAATAATTCGCCTTTTATAACTATTTGCGAATTTGCAATCTGGGTATTCTCCGTTGGTGAAACAAGCATTGTGCCGCTAAAATCCCAACTAAATTTTTCCATGGTTAGCGTAATATCGGCTTTGGGCAAAATATAAAACCCGCCCAAGAAAACAAATATTACCAAAGCAATTAGAATGTAATTTATAATGCTTCTCTTTGCAGTGTGATGCTTCTTTTTTGTATGTGATTTTGCCGGTTTAACTTCTTCAATATCTTCCGGACCAACCTCTACTGGAACATCTTTTGTAATTCCGCCCTCTCGCGGGGAGAAAATGTCGGAAACAGTTTTTTTATTTTTACGGAAAAAGGGATTACTACTTTTTATACCTACAGACTTTGCAAGACGAAGAACATCGTCATCAACAGATTCAATTTCAAAGCTTTTTCCAAGATTTTCTATTTCGCGTTTTAATAGCTTGAAGTCTTTAGGCTCGGAAGAAATCTTGGAAAAACGAGGGATATATATTACAACAGCGCTTGCTTCTGCATTTGCAGTTTTTTTAACAATAGAAGAAACCGAATCGCTTTTTTCTATATAAATCTTTTCTTTCATCCGGTTAAACTAAATTATAGAACATTTGCGCGAATACGCCGAATACCTGCGGAGGCAGATTCTTCTTTTAAGATCTTAAACTCCCCAACTTCCTTAGTATTTTGCACATGCGGCCCGCCACAGAGTTCTTTAGAGAAGGCACTATCCAGTGTTTCGCCTGCATAATAGACGTTTACCTTCGCTGGATACTTACCTTTAAAGAAATACAATGCGCCGGTTTTTTTAGCTTCTTCAAAGGGCATTGTCTTTTTTTGCATAGGTAGAGCCTTTTTAACAGCCTCGTTAACTAAAGCCTCTGCTTTTTTTAGCTCTTCTCCAGTTACCTTGCGCGGGAAAGCAAAATCAAACCTTGCGCGCTCTGCCGTGATATCAGACCCTCTTTGTTCTACCTCGTTACCTAGCACTTTGCGCAAAGCGGCTTGTAGTAAGTGTGTTGCGGTATGCAGTCTCGTAACTTTTCTTAGTTCTTCTTCGTTTGCGGCCTTAAGCTCGCCTGTGTCTAATATAAGCCCATGCCCGCCGAATTTTTTCTCTCTGCCAGCGCGAGAAATTTTTTGATGCTTTTCAAATTCTTTGTCAAAGTCTTCGCGTTTTAATGCGCGGGCTTTCTCGCTGGCAACATCTTTTATAACTTCGTATGGAAGACCAAAAGACTCATACAACTTAAATGCAAGTTTGGGGTCTATTCTATCTGCTCCTTTTAATTCTTTAATGCCGGCTTTTAAGGTTTTATCAAACTTTTCTTTCTCCTTACTAAAAACCGATAAAATTGCTTCTAAATTTAGACTTGGATATGTTTCGTTATACAAATTAATAACTCGCGAAAACAACTCTTTTGAATTTATATCCACTAAATGCGTTATCAACCTACGCATAAGCCGGCGTAAAATATAGCCTGCCTCTTTATTTGATGGCCGCACGCCGTCGGAAATTAGAAATGCAATTGCGCGGGAATGGTCAGCGATTATCCTTTTTTTGCGCGAATTTAAATCTTTTGGAAGCAAATCTATAATTGGCTGAAGTAAATCTGTCTCAAAAACGTTTGCTTTTCCGTCAATGATCATCGCCATTCTCTCAAGCCCCCAACCAACATCCACACCCTTTTGAGAAAGCGGGGTTAGTCCCCCGTCTTTTGCACAGAAATATTCCATAAAAACAAGTGTTGCCACTTCCATACCGTCAACATACACCTCATTTGCCGCTCCACATGGGCCTTCTGGTCCTGGAGGGCCCCACACATTGTCCGCACGCGGACCTTTTTTTATCTTTGATTCCGGTAAAAACTTAACCCAAGTATTATATGATTCCTCGTCAAAAGGAATTTTATCGTCACCTGCAAAGACTGTTGCAGAAATTCGGTCTTTCTTGATGCCGAAAATATCAGTCAATAATTCGTATGTCCATTTAATGGTTTCTTTTTTAAAGTAATCGCCGAAGGAAAAGTGGCCTAGCATTTCAAAGAATGTGAGGTGGCGCTCATCCCCGACTTCATCAATGTCTGAAGTTCTAAATGATTTTTGAACCGAAGTTGCGCGGCGAGCGCCAAAATCTTTCATCGGGTCGGCTTCGCCTAAAAAGTATGGTTTAAACTGCTGCATACCTGCAGTTGTTAAAAGCACAGACGGGTCATCCGGCACTAAAGACGAAGAAGGCACAACCTTGTGCCCGCGTTTCTCAAAAAAATCTAAAAACTTTTTGCGGATCTCTCTGGATTGAATCATAATAAGATTTTATCAATTATTCATATAAAAGAAAAAGGACGCGGTTCATGGATGTTTTTACAACATCTCCCCGCGTCAACGAATCTAGTCTGCGATGATATAAGGTCGCCTCGCATGTGCTTTCACCCACTCATCAGCAAATATTGCCAATAGGAGAAAGCCGAACACTCCAGCGACTGAACCCCAGGCCCACCAAGCAACCCCGACGTTGTGCGGGTAGATACTGATGCCGCCGGGATGTACAGTTTGCAAGGTCATCTTTAGCTTAACGAGAACCAAATTCTTCTCGTGCGGAGTTGAATCGGCGCTCAAACGCTCAAGATCGCCCTGCACTGCTTTCAAATTGGCATACCAGAAGCCGACGTCATCTTGCACAGAACCCTTACCAATGAGAGTTGAATCTCCGTGTGTAAGTCCCCGCGCCTCAATGTTCGCGATCGCGATCTGAAGCTCCGGCAATGCAAGCTCAACAGTATTTGCCGTGCCGGCGCGCTCGAGGTGATCACCGATCTCGTTGTCGTAGTTTTCAGCCATCACCATGCGCGTTATACCCCAGCCGCCCAAAGAGACAGCAGATGCCGCGGCAAGTGATATCAGAACTGCCGTTATCCATTGCATTTTTTTGGTCCTCCAACTTGTTGTTAAGGTCCAGACTAGCACCGCTAACCCTTCATTCCTTAGGAAATTAACTATAACGTATCAGCATGTTCTTGTCAAGAGCACTATTGACAAATAGTGCGAATAGTGATATAATTACATGGTAAGCTTCGATCGTGAGGGGCGAAATCTGCCCCGCGGTGCGGGGCCGAAATAGCTCTTTAAATTGAAGTAAAAAGGAGGAAAAAGAAATGGAAACCAAGCAATACGCAGTGATCGCGGGCTTACTCGCCTTGATCGTGATTGGTCAACTCGCCACCGTGGCGACGATCGTAGTCACGCAGGGTGAGCAGAACGCCAAGGTTCCAGACCAGGGTGCGGAGACAAACGAGCAAGCAACACAAACCAGCTTTGCGTTGCCGCCAGATGGAGTACGATACTTCACTCTGGAGGTTGGGCCCGAAAGATGTTTCGGGGACACAAACCAGCTATACTCGCCATATCAAGCAGAATGGTATGTGAACACCGGCGAGAATGGAGTGGGAATGGCGTATGACGCAGTCATGGAAGGTGGCGGCGACAAAGAGTTCGTGACGAATGGAGAGTGGTGGCCTTTGGCCGTCACGTCTTATCCATTCGATTTCTGTTTCTTCACTGAAGATGGAGAAACAGTTACGATCGCGCTGGCCCTACTACCGCCCCAAAAAGGCTAACTCTCCTCCCCTAAACCCCATCTAGCAATTATTCCACAGTGAATAACCTAGAATGGGGTTCTTTTTTGTCTTATTACCAACCTGCGGATAATATAAATACATAAATATGACTATAGAAAAGTTAAAAAAGGCTCATGTGGCGAAGAAGAAAGTGATAGAAAAGCGCCTGCGAGAATTCAGAAAAATGCGCGGGCGCGAAGATAAGGCAATATTTGCGGAGCTCGCCTTTTGCTTATGTGTACCGCAAACTTCCGCCAAAAAAAGTTGGGCGGCCATAACCGAGCTTGCGAACAGCGGCGAGCTCTACAGAGGAAAGAAAAACAGCATAAGCAATGTACTTTTGAAGCGAGGCGTGAGATTTCACAATAATAAGGCAGACTGGATTACGAACGCGCGCAAGAACTTCTCTAATATAAAGTTTGCTATAAAAAACCTTAGCGATCCGCACGAACTTAGAGAGTGGCTCGTAAAAAACGTAAAGGGAATGGGGTACAAGCTTGCCGGTCAATTTATGCGGAATATTGGTGTGTATGATAAGCACACCATATTAGACGTGCATATTTTAAAAAACCTACAGCGTTTTGGGGTTATTCATGGCATACCGAAAACAATATCTGTAAAGCGCTATTTTGAGATAGAGAATAAATTTATAGATTTCTCACGCAAAGTTGGCATACCTATAGCTCACTTAGACTTACTCTTTTGGTCCAACGAAACCGGTGAGATATTTAAGTAGTACTAGTAATCGTTAACTAGTAAAAACAAAAAAAGCCGCACTTTAGTTAGAAACTAAGGTGGGCTCAAGAGCGAAGGGAAGAGAACGCAGTTGCCAAACGCGGTTGGCGCAAGGATGATCCAGATGAAAGCCTTGTACTCGAGGTAAGGCTCCAGCTCTCCGAGCTGCTCTTTCAATTTTGTCATGATCTCCTCGCAACGCTCGTCGAGGTTCACTTTTCGCTCGGCGTAGTCGTGAGCAAAGACCATGATCTGAATAGGAGGACCTCCTCGATCCAGATTAAAGTCCCCGCGACGGTGTCGAACGCATATTTCATCCTCGGTGAGCCCGCCTCCTTCCTTGCAGTTCAGGGCATTCGCAACGACTTTCGGCAAAATGACCGAAAGACTCTTTCGAGTTTCATCATCTACCTGCTCTTGGGTGTAGACCTCAACAACTGGCATATTTCATACCTCCATTTTGGAGAACTGACGCCAAGATACTACAAATTTAATAATCCGTCAACTTTGTAGAGCGCTCGTGGAGTTTGATGCGCTCTAGGGCCTTGGATTCAATTTGCCTTATGCGCTCGCGGGTTACACTAAATACTTTACCAACTTCCTCCAGCGTGTGCACAACGCCATCTTTTAGTCCAAAGCGCATCTCCAGAATCACCCGCTCGCGCTCTGTAAGGTCGCCCAAAATTTCTTTTATCTGGTCACGCAAAAGCTCGTGGGATGTAAAGTGTGAGGGGCTAATAGTTTTTTCGTCTCTTATAAATTCCGCCAGTGTTGACTTGTCGTCTTGGTCGCCTACTGGAGACTCTAAAGAAATCACTTCTTGCGATATTTTTTGTATATGGCGCACTTTTTCTACCGGCAGATTCATCTGTACGGCAATTTCTTCTGCCAAAGGCTCGCGGCCAAGCTCTTGGGCAAGCTTACGCTTAACCTGCGTAAATTTTGATATTGTTTCCACCATATGCACCGGTATGCGGATTGTGCGGCTCTGGTCTGCAAGCGCACGGGTAATCGCCTGCCGTATCCACCACGTAGCATATGTAGAAAACTTGAAACCTTTTGTGTAATCAAACTTATCTACTGCCTTAAAGAGCCCAATATTCCCCTCTTGGATAAGGTCCGAGATGCTCAAAGGCCCGCGGTTAATGTAGCGCTTTGCAAAAGATACAACCAAGCGCAGGTTAGACTTTATAAGCCGCTCGCGCGCCGCCTCGTCGCCTTTTAATATGCGCTTTGCAAGTTCGCGCTCTTCAGCCTTTGTTAAAAGCGGAGTGCGACCGATTTCTTTTAAGTACATCTGCACATTGTCGGGTAATGGGCCTTCAACTTTTGTAGCATCCTTTAATTCTTTTTCGCTGACTTCATCTGTCGGCGATTCTATTAGAGACTCAACTTCAACAACACGAATATTTTCTGCCGCAAGTTTGTCGTAGACAACATCCAAAAAGCCCACACTTTCTTCTATATTCGGGAAATAATCTAAAATCTCTAAATCTGTAACAAACCCCTTCGGTCTGCCGCGTTCAATAAGCTCCGCCAGCTGTTCTTGGTTCTTTTGTTCAACCTCTGCAAGCTTAGCAGAAGCTTTCTTCTTACGTGGAGCAGATTTTTGTTTAGTAGACTTAGATTTTCGGGCAACTTTTAAATTGCCTTTTTTGTGGGATTTAGAAAGCATAGGGCTAAATAGAATTAAGACTGCCTAATATCTTGCAATTTCTTAGTCAGCTCGTCAAATTCCTTAAGTTTAGCGGCTAATTCTTCTTCTCTACCTGCCGCCTCAATTAGGGCTATGTGCCTTTTTATTGAGCCCATCTGCATACGCAAATACTCGACTTCAAGCTCGCGCAGCAATTGCCTAAACTCCTCTTCTTCGTACTTGTCTTCTTGCCGCAGAGAAATCATGTCTAAAATATGTTCAACTTTAGCATCACTACTCCCTGGTTTTACTATGCAACTATATGCCAACCGGCAATCAGACGGCATAAAATGGAGCACGCGCTCTATCTTCTCTTGTAAATTTTTATCAATATATAACAACTGTAATAGTCGTATCGAAATAAGATCTAAGCGGCTTAAAACTGTTTTGGTTTTTTCGTTCTTTATTATTTCGTTACCTATTGCTACGTCGTTATTCTTTATTTTTTCCATCTCTTCGCGTAAATCGTCTTCTCTTACACCAACTATATGCGAGAGTTCTTTTAGCCAATGTGCGCGCTCAATGGCACTATATAAATTTTGAATTTTCGTAAGAATAGTTCTAATGTTACCTTTGTTATTTGTTACTTCGTTATCTATTACTTTTAGATATTTATCAAAGTAAAACTGCATTGCAGTTCTTGTATTATTCTTGTTTGGTATAACAGCTTGCGGATCTACCTCGGCTGCCTCTGCAGGATCTTTGTAATCTTTTAGGTCAAAAACAAGGGCGCTAAAATCATGCTCACCCAACAAGTCCAGCGCGCGCTCGGAGGCAGTACGGCCTGCTTCGTCGTTATCAAAATTTAATATAACTTTATTTGCAATAGGCCTAAGAGCCTTAAGATGCTCAGGGGTTAGCGCCGTGCCAGAAGCAGCTCCAGCGTTTTTTACCCCAGCGGACCAAAGCGACAAAAAATCCATCTGCCCTTCAACCAAAATTGCGACGCCATTTTCGCGAATATCGCGCTTACTTTTCCAAAAACCATATAAAACTTTTGATTTATTGAATATCGGACTTTCTGGAGAGTTAACATACTTACCCATTTCTCCGGTGTCGTTCTGCGGCAAAACCCTGCCGGTAAAACCGACAATTTTGCCGAAATGGTTGTGTATCGGGAACATTATGCGGCCTTTAAACCTGTCGCCTACTCTGCCCCCATCAGTCTTATATGCAATGCCAGCGCGCACAATGTCGTCTTTACTAAATCCCTTCTTCAACAAGTGGGCGGTAGTACCGTCAAACATATCGGGTGAAAAGCCAAGCTCAAACTCCGCTGCAACTTCGCCGGTTAACTTTCTGCTCTTTAGATAGTTTTTGGCCGGATCACTTCTACGCAAACTATCAATATAAAAATTCTTGGCCGCTTCGTTTATTTCGTACAAAACCCCAAACTGCCGATGGTTTTCGTAACTTAAACTCTTTAGTTCCACACCAGCTTTCTCTGCTAAAATTTTTAGCGCCTCATAGAACTCAATATTCTCATATTCCATTACAAATTTAAAAATATCGCCTCCTTGGCCGCAACCGAAACAATGCCAAATCTGCCGATCGCGCGAGATTATAAAAGAGGGGGTTTTCTCCTGATGAAAGGGGCAATTTGCCTTAAAATTCCTGCCCGCGGCACGCAGCTCAATATAGTCTTTTAAGACGTCTACAATATCCAGCTTGCTTTTTATTTGCTCAGAGGGTTGCTGCATTATTATTTAAGTTTTAAGTTCTAATTTCTAAGTTCTAATGCGCTTGTGTCTATGGTGCGTAGAAAACAAGTATATCCTGCACTGTGGCTCCAGTTTGAATCGGAAAACTCAAATTCACGAGAAGCTGGCTTTGGTGTATTTATGGTCTCTTCAGTTACAGTTGCAGTCTTAAAAGTAGCACAAAGTCTAAAAGATTTATTGTCCACTACCTCGTAAACATAGGGCTCCACTGTTTCAGGATCAACCGGGATAAAAACATTGCCGCCGAACTCGTCGCGAATTTCGTTAAGTGCCGTGGGCAAAGAACCCTGTTTAATAAAGTGGTCGCGAACTTGCCATTGAATCTGCGATAGATCACTTACTCTTTGGTCATCCAAACGGCGAGTCCGTTCGCTGCCCGGGCTGCCTATAAAGAAAAAACTAGAAAGCACTGCAACAGCGACAACTGCAATTATTGCATATGTAAATTGGCGTTCGTACTTTAGAGTTCCATTGGGAGTCTTACGCAAATCTAGGGCGTAATAACCAAATATTGAACCAGCGACAAATAGAATTACAAAGACCTTAAGCAAAAAACGAAGTGTAAGCTCGCCGGACAAGAAGTTGTTTATAAGAGCGACTAGGTCGCCGATAATTACAAGTGAAGCGATAAAAAGGGTTAACCCAATAAGCCATTTACGCACTTTAACTGTTTTTCTCTCTGGCTCGCGCTTATATAATTTATTAAGAAAAACTGAAATAAAAATATATATAGGGAAAACTATAAGAAGAGTCGCCACCGAGAACCTTATTGTGCCGGAGCCGTAATAGTACCTGCCCTCCAGAACGTCTGGCAACAATATGTTTATATATTGGTATAAAAGCGCTATAAAGGCGCCCGCAGAGGCATAGAGCGTAACTACAAGGAGCAAATGCAGGAAGAAGTCTTGAGGCGTAGATTTAACTTTGGGTTGGTCCGCCATGTTGGACTAATTGTACTAAAAATGCTAGTATTTCGACAAATAGGGCCAAATGCCCATTTTTTATTGCTATAATAAGCTTAATGATACAACAGCCAATACAGGACTTGCTTGCGCGGTACGCGGACTATTTAAAGAAAAAAGATCCTCTGGAGGAGGCGCCTAAAATACACGTCGATGAAATAGCCACCAAAGTAGCTTCTTTTTATGAAAAGATAAGAAGCGTTATTGACTACCGAGAAGAGCATTTACTGCGCAAGAATTTTATAGACCGAGTTTTTCGCCGAAGAATGTTCCTAAAAGACATCAATGAAGATGTTGCAGAACCCCTAATTAAAGAAATAATACGCGGAGGCAGACTGCCAAACGACTATGTGCCCGAATCCAAAATAAAAGAGGTTGAAGCGATTATTGATAACTCCCATATATTAATAGAAAACTTTAAAAAATTAAGACAAAAGAATTCAGATGAAATAATAAACTGGCTAACAACAGTAACTATAAGCGCCATTGAAGAAGCGCTGTTTCCTCCAATAAAGGACGAGATAGTAGCAGAGGCTATGTTTTGGACTATTAAGAAAAAACTCGCTGTAAGTGGGGCACAAATTGGAGAAGAAGAAACAAGTTTGCAACTTTTTATAGGAATACAAAGAGCGCTTTTACGCGTTGATGAAGCGCAACTGCAATATAGGCTCTTAAAGTTTATTTACCCGGAGTGGAACAATCCGGCAGCCGGCAACAAGGCATTAATTGCTAGAGATTTACCCGCGGTATATGCGGCTATAGAGCGGCACCTTAGACATCCCCAGAGAAAATATTTCTTTAAACTCTGCAACCACTACAACACAATTTTTTATCTATTGGGAGATTTAGTAGAAAAGCATAAATCCCCAGAAGAGTTGAAACAGATATTTGAAGACGAAAATCTGCTAGAACGTGAAATAAGTGCAAATTATCAAAAAAGATACGACAAAGAGCGTTCGCGGTTGAATAAAATGGCATTTTTAAGCGTTCTTTCTATATTCTTGTCTAAAGTGCTGGTGGCCCTCGCTATTGAAATACCAATAGACAGGTACATATTAGGCGAATATTCAGTATTGAACACTTCTATAAACATAGTGTTCCCCGCCTTTTTGATGCTTATAATAGTGCTCTCTATTAAGATGCCGACTGAAGCCAACGAAGACTTAGTGGTAAAAGAGGCAAAAAAAGCAGTTTATGGCAACGGCAATGGCGGATACCAACTTATAATCCCTAAAAAACCAAAAATCTTTACAAGATTGATAATAAGGACAATATACTTGGCGCTTTTCTTTGGAATGTTTTATGCCTTAAGTATTGCGCTCTTAGAAATTGGATTTAGCGCAACAAACATAGTTATTTTTGCTTTCTTTACATCTCTTGTAGCCGCCGCTGGAATTAAAATATCCAACCGCTCCAAAGAGATAAGCTTGGAAGAAAAAAAGGCAAAATTCGGCGGATTTGTAATGGATATATTCGCGCTTCCATTTATAACCGTAGGGCGCTGGGGATTAACGGCACTTAGCAAACTTAATATTTTAGTAGTGCTATTTAATATAGTTATTGAGCTTCCCTTCCAACTAGTGGTTTTGTTTATAGAAAACTTCCGCAGTTTTATAAAAAGCGAAAAAGAAGAAATACACTAAGGTTTGAGGCCGGGGTACATTCTTGCTTTATCGGCGGAGTACGCTGACATAATAAGCTGTTTTACTTCCTCTGGATTTGCTACGTCGTGTACAAGTAGCTCTTTTGTCTGACCGGCGGTTTGGACTTGAATATCGCCGAATTTAAGCAATGTTCTTGTAACTCCAGCAACTTCCACTGTTATGTCTTGAATATTTGAAAGAGGCATAGACGCTATGTCTCTTCTAAACAAACCAATCTGCTCAACATCAATAAGGCGCCTATCTGTAATTATTAAAACATCCAAATAATAATCAGTCCAAGCAACAAAAAATATAACCCATAGAATAACGAGCCAGGAAGCCGCGAAAAACGAGGATGCGGCAATGAATTTTGGCTCGCTAAAGATAGCTAAAAGCTCGGGAAAAAAACTAAATAATAAAATCACCAAAATTATCGGAGCGAGCATAAGAACACCCACAAACGTACCGGCTTTTGATATTACAAACCAGTGCTTGCGCGCTTCGTATAAAATTTTCTCGTCTTCGTGAAGTTCCAACATTTGATAAAAAATTTAAATTAAATAATAGACGAGTATTGTGACTATCATTATGCCGAAGAGGGTTATAGAGGTGTTGTAATAAATCGTCTTCAACTTTTTAAAGCTTTTTTCGCTTACTCCATATTGCTTCCAGTGGAAATTCATAATACCTGTAAGAATGCCGAAAATCGCCATCACAACCAAAAACCACACTGCCATGGCTTTAGAGATAAATTCAACAGTTAAAAACTCGAAATCCATCTTAACAATTATAACATTCTAGGTTATATTGGTACTCGAAGGAGGAGTCGCATAGAGGCCTAGTGCACCATCTTGGAAAGATGGCCACCTACGGGTGACGTGGGTTCGAATCCCACCTCCTCCGCAACTAAACTTTCATACCCCGAAGTGCTTTAACCCTATCCTCTGTTGGAGGGTGAGTCAAAAACATTTTGTGGAAAAAAGATGTGCGGTTTTTGCCTTTGAACGGATCTTCCAACCAAAGGTGTGCAGTCGTGTTCGAGGCAAAGCGCATAGGGGTCGTGTCAGAGGAAATTTTTATAAGTGCAGATGCAAGCCCTTCTGGGTAACGGGTTAAAAGCGCTCCGGATGCATCTGCCAAAGATTCTCTGCGGCGAGAAATAGCCAAACGCATAAGTGTGGCCGCTATTGGCGCTAAAATTGCAAAAACTATCCCCAAAAGCATAACTACTGCTTGCCCCTGCCCCCTACTGCGGCTGCGCATTCCGCCATAAAAGAGCGAACGCAAAAAAATGTCTGCAAGAATTGAAATAAAGCCGACTAAAATAACCGCAACAGTGCCTACAAGCATATCACGGTTCCCTATATGCGAGAGCTCGTGCGCAATAACGCCCTCTAGCTCTGTGCGATTAAGTTTTTGTAACAGCCCATCTGTTACGGCTACCACAGCGTGTTTCGGGTCTCTGCCTGTTGCGAAAGCATTTGGCGCTGGTTCGTGGACTATATATATTTTCGGCAGCGGCAACCCTGCAGTGATAGCTAAATTTTCCACAATGCGATAAAGCTCCGGGGCGTTTTGCATACTAACCGGCTCGGCATGGTGCATTTTTAGAACAATTTTGTCTGAATACCAATAGCTAATAATCGCCATAACAGAGCTAAATATCACAGCTATCCACAAAATTATGGAGCTGTCGTAAATATAGCTGAATATCCAACCGATACTGATTACAACAGAGAGAAAAACAATAAACAGGAAATAAGTCTTCCTTATATTGGAATCTCGATGAGTATATAACGACGCCATTTAGAACTTAACTTGTATGGGTTCTCTCTCTGCAGCGTTTTCAAGCTCAAAGAATTTTTCTTCTTTAAACCCAAACATACCCGCAACCGTATTTACAGGGAAAGATTGAATTTTGTTATTTAAGTCGTTGACAGTAGAGTTATAGAATCTGCGCGCGGCTTGCATCTTATTTTCCGTGTCGGAGAGCTCTCTTTGGAGTTCTAAAAAGTTCGCGTTAGATTTTAGGTCGGGATAGTTTTCTGATACTGCAAAAAGGGTTTTTAGAGTGCTCGATAATATGTTTTCTTGGTTAGCTTTCTGTAGTTGGTCCCCGCCGGCGCTCATTGCGGCTGTGCGAGCCTTCGTAACATTTTCAAGTACGGTTTTCTCTTGCTTAACATAGCCCTTAACAGTTTCTATTAGATTAGGTATAAGGTCGTAGCGCCTTTTTGCTTGCACATCTATATCAGAGAGTGCTTCGTTTTTACGGTTGCGCAAAACTACCAAGCGGTTGTAGGTCCATATAAACCAAACAACTATAACGCCGAGTGCTATATATAAGTAAATCATGTGTTTATTATAACACAGCTCTTACATTCCCATACCCATGCCGCCCATCGGCGGCATTCCACCAGCCGGCGGATTTTTCTCCGGAATTTCGGTAACGGCTGCACCAGTCATCAAATAATTTGAAGCAACAGACATCGCGTTTATAAAAGCTTGCTTTGTAACTTTTAAGGGGTCGATGATTCCTGCTGACTTCAAGTCGGCGATTTTATTCGTGTCGGCGTTAAACCCTTTCCAGTACCTTTCGTTCATATCACTCACTGATTCTTTTTTTCTAATTAATTCTCCAAGCGTTGTATCTACACTCTCGCCGCTGTTTTCAAGTATCGCCCTAATTGGAGACTCAAGAGCGGTGCGCACAATTTTGCCGGCAACTTTTTGTATTTCATCGCCTTCGGATAATTTCTTTATGCTCAAGCTGACATTCAAAAGCGCCATACCTCCGCCCGGCACAATACCCTCTTCCATTGCAGCGCGAGTAGCAGAGACTGCGTCTTCAACTCTCTGCTTCATTTCTTTTTGAGCTGATTCGGTCGGAGCGCCGACTTTAATAACAGCTACACCGCCGGCAAGTTTACCTAATCGCTCTTGGAGTTTTTCTTTGTCAAAGTCAGAATCGGTCTTTTTAAGTTGAGATTTGATTTGGTTAACACGGGCATCGATGTCGGTCTTCTTGCCTCTGCCGCCCACAATAACAGTATTGTCTTTTGTAGCTATGACTTTGGCGGCATGCCCAAGGGAATTCAAATCAGCAGACTCAAGTTTCCTCGCAAGCTCTTCAGTAATAAAACTTCCACCGGTTACCGCCGCAATGTCTTCAAGCATCTCTTTTCTTCTGTCGCCAAAACCAGGGGCTTTGACCGCTAGAATATTCAAGATGCCGCGAAGTTTGTTTACAATTAAGGTCGCCAAAGCCTCACCTTCCAAGTCATCGGCGATAATAACGAGTTCCTTTTTCCCAGACTCCATAATTTTCTCGAGCACTGGCAAAATTTCTTTTATTGAAGAAATTTTCTTGTCGGTTATCAAAATATATGGATCCTCAAGCGCTGTTTCCATGCGATCGGCGTTTGTAATCATATAGGGAGAGATGTAGCCACGATCAAACTGCATACCCTCAACTATTTCGTAGCTATTCGCGACTGTGTTTGAATCCTCAATAGTAACAACTCCCTCTTTGCCCACTTTACCCATAACTTCAGCAATTAATTTTCCAATTTCCTGGTCTTTGGCAGAAAGCGACGCCACTTCTTTAATTTTAGCGTTGTCGTTTATAACTTCGCGCTGATTTTCCAAGCCTTTTATCACTTCTGGAATAGCGGCTTCAAGTTTTCTTACCAGTTGAATTACGTTAAATCCCTTTTCTTGTATGGCTTTATCCCCCTCGCTGATGATCGCATGCGCGAGCACCACAGAAGTTGTAGTACCGTCTCCAACATTATCATTTGTTTTGTCAGCCGCCTGCTTTATCAAGTCCGCTCCCAAGCCTTCAAACTTATCCTGGAGCTCAATTTCTTTGGCAACCGTTACGCCATCAAAAGTCACTTGCGGCGCTCCATAGCTCTTTTCAACCACAACCGCGCGACCTCTGGGACCAAGCGTCATCCGCACTGCTTCAGAGAGCTTATCAATCCCTTTTTTTAGGGCTTTACGCGCTTCATCGTTAAATAATATTTGTTTTGCCATATTTCTATTAATTTCTAAGTATTAATTTCTAATTTCTATTGAAGTTCTATTTACTTAAGTCTTAATTGATTAGATCTTGATTAGAAATTAAGACTTAGGGCTTATAATTTATAGCGATTATTGACCGATAATCGCAAGTATATCATCTTCGTCTCCGACCAAGTATTTTTTGCCGCTTACCTCTATTTCGTCCATTCCATATTTTTTAAAAAGCACTTCGTCCCCTACTTTAACAGACATCTGTATTCTTTCACCCTTATCGCTAAACTTGCCGGGGCCTGCGGCTACAACTTTGCCGCGTATCGGCCGCTCTTTGTCTGCGGTGTCAGGAATTACAATTCCCGACTTTGTTGTCTTCTCCTCCGGAGAGGGCTCAAGGAATATATGGTTTGATAAAGGTTTTAACTGCATTAGAATAAAAATTATAAAAGGGGCTGACAAATTGTCAACCCCTAAGCGGCAGAGACCGTTATGCTTTTGTGCATAAAACGGGTATGGCCGTCGATGGACCAAATAGTTGCCACAACTTCGTACTCGCCCGCCTCGCAGTAAAAATGGGTGGTTGGGTTCTTGGTCCAATTCCCTTGGTTAGTGGGAACCTTAGGCCCATACCGCGGTTGCCCATTATTTATCTGATCCCTTAAGCATGGCTCATATTTGCCAGCATAAGAGAAGTAGGCAGTGCAGTTTCCGTCGTAGTAGCCGCAGTCTTCGCTACAATTCCCTTCCTCGTAGCAGACCTCCATTGCGCGCTGGAACTCTTGGCGTATGCGCTCCTCATCACCGAATTGCCATCCCCAGTGAGAGAGCTCAAAGCCTTTATTCTCCGGATGGTCTTTCAGTTGTGCGGCAAAGCCCACCTTCTGGTAAACCGAAGAGTTGGCTGGCCTAGATATAAAGTCAACCAAGTCTCCTTCATGCACATAAGTGCTTGTTCCAGAAAACGTGCCGGCGACACACCCGCTAAAGGCCACTGTGGAGACCAGAACGATGACTGCTGCCACGAAGCTTTGGTTTTGGTTTTTTTTGTTTTGCAACTAGTTCACCTCTGTTTGGTAAGGAACGAGTCCTTATACTATTTAAAAAACTACCAATATTTATAAAAATTGTCAAAAAAAGACTCCGACAAGATGTCGGAGTAAATGGGTAGAGATTGCGTGTGTTGGTTCTGTTTTAGGCAGTGCCGTCTTGCCAGAACGGGCTTTTGGCTACATCTGGGCAATCGTCGCGGCCATGACCGTAGTAGTCGTCGCGTCCGAAGTCCAGAACGATTGGATCCTCTGGATCTGGCAAGGGACCAGGCAATCGGTAATTGTACATTAGATCTTGTGGCGAGTCCGAAACATGGCTCTCTCCAGACTTATGCGGAGCGCAACTAGGCACTGCTCCAAGAGAGTGGAAAATCTCATGGAAGATTCCAGTTGTCCGCTCCTCACGGAAAGATTCCAGTTGCGGGGCAAAGGGATCCCGAGGATCACCGCAGTTGTACAAATATACGATTGCCCACGAGACACTTTCACTAATCCCGCAGAACGGACCAGAGGCGCCATAATGCACAGCGTAAAGCTTGTTGGTAGTGTTGAAGCCAGCCAACCTAAGCTCCTCGTACATTAGACCTGGAGTTTTTTCGAGCTCGGCTTCTGTTCGCGAGAACCTGTAGAAGCTGACATCCAGCATACCATTCCATGTGTCCAGGCGCAGACGCCTGCCGTCGGTCTGGTTTTCTAACCAGCGCTCTCCGGATTCCATAGAAACGGCAATTGCGCCAGATGTGTCGTAGCCTTTGTCCTCGCCGTCTGAGGGAAGCACATACACGGCGTGTATCTGCTTTTCCCCAAGCACATCATCCGGCCTGTCCGCAACAGAACGCTCCTTTATGTACCTGTATGTATATACAGGCGCTTCGGGAGCGGGTTCTGGTCCTGGCTGCCACTGTTCTCTAGGCCAAATGTCTTCTGCAAACAGCGCCCCGCCGAGCGCCGTAATGCCCAACACATACACCGTAACTACGGCTCCTCCTACGGAAAACTTGTTTTGCAGTTATCTCACCTCTTTTGGTTTCTTAAGGAACTGGTCCTTATTCTTTTGAATTATACACCAAATTTAGAGATTTTGTCAAGTAATTTATGGCCGCCACTCTCCGGTAGAAGTGCCATCGCTTCCTATCCAATAAGCGCCACCATAGTTCTTATTAACAACTAAATTGTCGTTGTCCCACACCTTCCACCAGTGAAGCGCCCAATCTCCGGCTGAACTGTTGCCATATAAGGTTTTGTGTATCCTAAAATATCTTGCTTGCGGCGGTATATTTACACTGTAAGTATGTGTGTTGTTTCTCTCAAAATCATTTGCATCAGAATCTAGAACCTGGCAATTATTGCCCTCTGTATACCCAACAGATGGATCGTTGTTATACCACTCAAAGCAAACTTGATTGTCTGTGCCAGCCCACGTAACATCTGCGGTGTGTATTTCAATTCTGTCCGTCCCAGAATTTTTTGTTACAACCGCAGAAGAAGCTTGCTCATTTAACGAACCTAAACTAGAGCTATTCCCCGAGTAAGTTAAATCCGTAATAAAATCACTTGTACTGCTGTCATAATATCCATGTTTAAAAAGAGTGGCAGAATATCCTGGTGCGAGCTTGAGCGAAGACGCTCTGTCGTTAAAAGAGCCTAGATTGTTAATATCTGTGTTAAACCCAACACAAGCACCTTGAAAATCTCTATCTTCGTAAAGAATAAGATTGCCTGTTGCAGAACATGCCGGCGGGTTATATTCGTCTGTGTCGGTTGCCGATGAACAGCCTGGATCATTTGGGTGATCTACAAGGCCATCGCCATCGTTGTCAGTGCCATCGTTGCAAGCTACCGGCGGAGTGTAATTAAACCTTACAGATGATGGTTGGTTATTCATAACAGAATCTAAATTGTGATTGCCTGCGCCAAATGTTTGTGATACTCCGGTATAATTTGTGTCTTTAAACAAAGTCATCGTGTTCCCGGACGCAACTGTTATTGAAGAGGCGGTGTCATTGCAAGTGTTAGATGGGCTACTATCCCAACCCGTACATTGGGAAAGTCTGGTAAAGTCAGGCTGGTCGCTTGTAAAGCATACCCATGCTCCACTTTGGTTTGCGTGCTGATACATTCTGCCCTTCTCGGAGCCAGACCCGCCGATACACCCCGGGCCACCATAGCCGCCTTGATAATAACCTTGGCCGTAGCCATAACCCCCCTGCGAATAATAGTCTCCTTGCCCATAGTAATAACCTTGGCCGTAGTAGTAGCCTTGCCCATAGTAGTAACCTTGGCCGTAGTAATAACCTTCTGCGTACGGTACAAAGCAATCTGCAGTGCCGTTAGATAAACTAAACGAGCGCATTATCTGGCCTGCCGGGCAAGAAATAGACGAGCTTGTTATGCAATTTGTATTGCTATTAAGGCAAAATCCACTGTCGGCTCTGATATTCCCGCCCACATGGAGTTTGGAGGGTTAAGCGGAGGGGTATGCCACTGGCCATCGTATGCAAAAAGAGGAGTAATGCCAAATAGCGACACTACAACAAGCGCAAATCCAACTACTAATATACTTTTCATTTAATAAGAGCCTTCAATTCCCCTATCTCTTTCTGCTGTTCTCTTATTATTTCGAGCAATTCTTGCTCTCTTGTAGAACTTGAATTGTTAGCAAATGCGTTTTTTATAAAACTAGGCAGCCAAAGTGTTGCGGTTTGGAAATTAGAGGAGTTAGGGCCAGAAGAAACCGATGAGCAAGTTCCTGTTCCATTAGCAAGGTTAAATCCGCGCAGAGCCTGGCCTGCCGGGCAAGAAATAGACGAGCTTGTTATGCAATTTGTATTGCTATTAAGGCAAAATCCACTGTCGGCTCTGATATTCCCGCCCACATGGAG
>JACOWZ010000002.1 GCA_016176525.1 Candidatus Colwelliibacteriota bacterium
CGGCAGCGACAAGACCATTAATGGTAAGCAAGCTCAACGAGGGCGGGAGATCAATTAGAATGTAATCGTAATGGTGGCGAAGTTGATTGATGAATTTTCTCAAATAATATTCGCGTTCAGGCAGATTGACCAGTTCAACAAGTATTCCCGCGAGATGAGGCGAGGAAGGAATAAAATGATAGTTTAAAATTGCAGTTGGTCTAACTAATTCCTCATAATGAGTTTGGCCTAAAATGCCGTGGTAAATGTGTTTGCTAAAATTACGTTCATAGGTCAAGCCAGAGGTGGCGTTAGCTTGAGGGTCAAAATCCACAAGCAACACCCGGCGGCCAAAGGCGGCGAGATATGCACCGACACTCACTGCTGTTGTCGTTTTTCCGGTTCCCCCTTTAGCGTTATAAATACAAATTACCCGAGCCATGCCACCCTGCCCACAATGTCGCGTTAAAAGAATTTGCCCGGATTTACAAAAAGCCAGTTGATTACTTTTGAAATAATATGGGAACGAATGAATTAAGAAAAAGAGATGTTTGGCAAGATTCCAGCGGTGGAAAAGCAGGAATCGCAGAAAAAAGTTTTTACGCAGTATTCTCCAAAAAGTTTAAGGGTTCGGATTTTAGAGTACGCCCAAGGCCAAAAGAGTTTAAAAATATCTACTCTAAGATAAAGCTAAGCAGTGAAATTTTAGCAAATATTTATAACCCGGATGAAACATGGATACATGGAGTCATTCCCGACTTCGCAATAGATAACATTAAAACCAAGAAAACGCTCTACGTAGAAGTTAAAAGACAGGATGGATGGGTAGAAGGAAAACCTCGTAAGGCTGGCAGAGGAAATGCGCACGAGAGATCATGCAAATTCTTTACACCGGGGCTACTAAAAATCCTAAGGGAGCACGGGAAAATTGGAAATAAAGCTCTACCATTTTGGGTTGTCTTTCAAGGCGATATTGCTCGTGACCCAAAACGTGTAAGAGAAATACACTGCTGGTATACTGGATACCCTGCTCACTTCTTTTTGTGGCATAATTCAGCAGATGGCAAACCCCTAGTCAATCATTTTAATAAGAAACTAAAACATCTGCTAACTTAAGTTAAGAACATCCAATCCCCACGCTGACCAACCTTTAGTTTTTCTTCTTGCAAATAGTTCAATGCGTTCCTGATTTGGAAACATTTTTTCTATTGCTTGAATAACTTCTACTGGCTTCTCGCTATGTTCCTTTCTTGGACTTCGTACTAATTGTTGTATATTTCTCGCGCCTCTTGGTCTTGGTATTCTGCCTCGCTTGAACACCAAACATAACTCGCAATTTGAAAGAGTATATTGTCCAGGATTATGGTTCATTTTGTCCCAAACAAATGCGACTGTTTTATACTTAAATCCCCACGCTTCACCTAGCTCTACGGCTTGGGCTAAATGCGGATTTGATGTCCATATAAACAAAAGACAATCATCTTTTGCGATTTTCTTAACAGGGAGTTTCATCAATTCGCTCGTCTTTAATGTTGGATATTTAAACGATGCCGAACTAATGAATATCTTTTTAGATAAATCAATGCGTTCCGCATCTTTACTGCTTTTGTCGAATTGTAACTTTCCATTGTAATCCCATGGCGGATCAGCATAAATTATGTCAAATGTTTTATTTGGTAACTTCGGATAGAAATCCGACAAGGTGTTTTGTTTTGTCCGTTTTTTAGCGTCCTCATTATAAATAGAATATCCAGTTCGTCTTTTCTTTAGCGGCTCATAATCTCCGAATAGGGTTTGGGGAATCGCTTCCGGTGTCTCTGTAATAACATCAACAACAATACCTTGAATTTTTATGTCTTTATCTTTCCGTATAATGATCGGTCCAAGTGTTTTGTTCGCAGGCTGTAATCTAATGTAATCTCGTTCCCGATAGAATTTTTTTAGTGTTGCTTCGTGGTTATCAATTAGGGCAACAACTCTTTGTCCATTTTCGGCAACTTCTTGATGTTTTACGAGCACAACATCGCCGTCGTTTATGTTCTCGTCAACCATGCTGTTGCCCACCACGCGCAAAGCGTATACATCTCCGCTTCGAGGAAGTTTTGTTTTTGATACGGCAATAAACTCTTTTCTCGGAATCGCTTCAATGGGTTCCCCAGCGGCAATAGTGCCCAAAAGTGGAACCTTTACGAAAAATTCTCGGCGCGGAACGCTGATTGCCCGCGCTTTATTTTCAACCTTTTCCAAATAACCGCCCTCCTGAAGTCTTGATACGTGAAAGTGTGCCGTGGACACGGAGGCAAATCTGAAATGTCGTCTAATCTCATCCAAAGAGGGGGCGTATCCCTTCTTGGCGACATATCCTTTAATGAAGTCGAAGACTTCTTTTGGCCGTTTGGTTAGCATGGGCTTGACTTACTCTATATCGGGAGTATACTAGAATAAAAATAGAAAATCAAGGTCAATTTATCCACATAGCAATTACGTATATGCCCAAATTTAGCAGAACGCAAAAATTTACGAAGGCAAACATCACTAAAGTCCCCCAAGACAAGGCGATTGTCTACAAGATCAAAAATCGTGAGGGAGAGAACCTATACACTGGAATAGCAGGGCGCGTGAGGTCCCAAGAGCGGCTCGTAGAACATAAGGACATGAAGAAAGAGAAAATCCCGGAAGGCACGCGGTTTCAGTACGCACAGGTAAAGACGAAAGTCCGTGCCCATCAGATTGAGAAGTCAATTATTAAGAAGGAGCAGCCGGAACACAACGAACAACATAAATAAAAGATTATGAACAAACGATCAATAAAATTGGATTGGAAAGGATACTTCGAGTACACCGAAAGCAACGTTCAGAAGTACGCACCGACAGGAGCTGGGGTCTATAAGATAGGGATTAAGCAACAAAATGGGAAGCTCGCAGTCCGTTATATCGGACAAGCGAACGATCTCGACCGGCGTTTGAAAGAACATCTTGATTTCGAAAATGAGAAAAATGAGTGTCTCGTGGAGCGGCTTCGTAAATACCATGCCGAGTTTTCGTTCACCGAAGTAAGCACGCAGAGCGACCGAAATGGAGCAGAAAAAGCTCTATACGATTTCTACGAGCCGACCTGTAATGATTCCGATGCAATTCCTAGTGGGCCGGACATAGAAATAAACCCCAGATAAATTATATGGCTAACAGCAATCAAACCGACAAAATAAAATGCCCGGAATGTAATGCTCTAATTCCCATCACGGAAACCCTACAGCATCAACTTACGGAATCCGTCCGTAAAGAGTACGAAGAAAAGATGGCAGAGCAGAAACGCTCACTTTTTGAACAGCAGAAAGAGTTGGCGAAAAAAGAGAAAATTCTTGAGGAGAAAGAGAAGAACATAGATGAAAGGGTTCAGCAAAATCTCAAGGTTGAACTTGAGGCGCAAAAGAAAATTTTATCTGAAAAAGCCAAGAAGGAAGCGCAAGACGAACTCGCGCTTGAAATGAAAGATTTACGCGAGGACTTAAGGACTAAAGATGCCAAACTGGAAGAAGCCAAGAAAACTGAACTTCAATTACGGAAAAGAGAGCGCGAACTAGAGACGCGGGCAAAAGATGTCGAGCTTGAGGTCGCACGGAAAATTGATCAGGAAAGGAAAAAGGTTGAAGACGAAATTGCTAAAAGATTTTTAGATGAACACCGAATGAAAGACGCCGAAAAGAACAAGCAGATAGGCGATATGCGAAGACAAATTGAGGATTTGAAAAGACGTGCCGAGCAAGGGTCTCAACAGGCGCAAGGGGAAGTGCAAGAGCTGGAGTTAGAGAAAGAGATCTCACAGCTTTTCCCAGTGGATAATGTTCAGCCGGTTCCAAAAGGTATGCAGGGAGCCGATGTTATTCAAGAGGTATTAACAAATAGCGGCAGTCGTTGCGGCGCAATCATATGGGAGTCGAAACGCACAAAAAACTGGGGTGATGGTTGGATTTCTAAACTAAAAGATGACCAGCGTACTGCCAAGGCAGACGTTGCTGTCATTGTAACTGAAGTATTACCTAAAGATATAAGAAATTTTGGATTTATTGATGGCGTTTGGGTAACTAACTATGCTAGTTTCCCTGGCCTTGCTCTTGCTTTGAGGCAAAAATTAACCGAGCTTGCTTTCACAAAGGCAATGGCCACGAGCAAGGATAAAAAAGCAGATATTCTTTTCCATTATCTCACCGGTCCAGAATTTCGGCAAAGAGTCGAGACGATAATCGAGGCTTTTTCAGATATGAAGACCGAACTTGATAAAGAAAAGCGGTCATACGAGCGTTCTTGGACTAAACGCGAGAAGCAGCTTCAATCAGTACTCCTTAATACAGCTGGTATGTACGGCGATTTACAGGGCATGATTGGATCCTCAATGCAAACTATACCGACCCTTGAGGCTGGAACTACCGATGAGGATAATCCAGAAGTGGAATTAGAAGAGGAATCGAAACGAAAATCAAAAAAGGTTGTTGAAGAAGGGCCGGAAGATATTCCTTTTTGATAGAATCGCCGCCAAAAATCCCGTCCGTCCAAGCGAGGGCGTGGCGGAGGGGGGGTGTGGGGGGAATTCCGCCGCGCCCGAGCGTTCCGCCGGAGCGAAGCGGAGGCGGTCAGTTCCGTTCAAAAAATGTTCGAGCAGAGTTGTATAAAGGTGGTGAAAAAACTAACGGCGCCGATTAAAATCCCTCCTAAAATATCACTTGGCCAATGAACACCGGTGGCAACGCGCCCGATCCCAATCAAAATGGCTCCAATGAAAAACCAGAAGCCAAGCCGGCGGTTTATCAAAAAAAGAATTAGAAAGATCGGTGTAAAAATAGCTAAATGCCCTGAGGGAAAAGAGTGGGTGGCGATATGATTAATTAGTGGTTCGATATTATCGGCTATAAAGGGACGGGGCCGGTCATAGAAATAACGAATAATAGGTGTAGCAATACCGCGGGAAAGAATAATGGCAATTCCGGTAAGAGCGATGAGATAAAACCGGCGGCGCCAATCTTTCTCTTTGAAAACGACCCACAAGAAAACTATTATCAGGACATAGAATAGATAATCCGCTAAAAAAACGGAAAACCAATCGAGAAGTTGGTTTTTATTGGCTAGATTATAGAGCCAAAGAAAAACTTGTTGATCCATGCCTTAGGGCTACGAATTACGAATCTATTACTAATATACGAATTCGTATATTCGTACCTCATTCGTAATCTGTAGTTATTTGGGGTCATCGGATGTCCTGAAATTAACGCCTTACATAGGGCAGCAAACCCATAAACCTGGCGCGCTTCACGGCACGTGCGAGCCGGCGCTCGTGCTTGGCGCAAGTGCCGGTATGAATCGGGTCAATGATTTTTGCCTGACTGGAAATAAAGCGGTT
>JACOWZ010000001.1 GCA_016176525.1 Candidatus Colwelliibacteriota bacterium
ATGTATTAATCGGCTCAACGCCGTTGAGCCCTTCCGTAGTTTTAACGAAGGAGGGTTGAGCCGTTTCTAAAACATGAAAAAGTATCTTTTATTGGTTTTAATTTTGGCTGGATTGGGGACTGCCGTTTGGGGATTTGGCGACAAGAATCAGATACCCGATGTTTCCGGCACCGCGGCTGTAGAAATAATCAAGCCGGCTCCGCCTTATGTTCAAATCAACGATATTAAAATTCCGGTGGATCTAGCCCAAACCGAAGCCGAGGTTCAAAAAGGACTTTCGGGCCTGGCATCGCTGGAGGCGGAAAAGGGGATGCTTTTTATTTTTTCTAAACCCGATTACTACCGCTTCTGGATGCCAGACATGAATTTTCCCATAGACATTATTTGGCTAAGCCAAAACACCATAGCTGGCATTCACAAAAATGTTTCCAATCGGTTTGACTCAAAAAATCCGAAATTTTACACTCCGCCCCAGCCGGTAAGCAGGGTTTTGGAGGTCAACGCCGGCTTTGCCGACTTTAATAATATAAAAACAGGCGACCCCGTTAGTTATTTTTTAGACCATGATTAAAATATCGCCGGCTGAACATGGCCAAAAAGATGCTTGGAACAATTTTGTAAAAAACAATTATCCGCCCATTGGCGGATTTATGGCTTCTTGGGAGTGGGGCGAATTTCAAATGGCCTTGGGGCGAAAAATTGAAAGATATCTGGCAACCGCCGAAGGCGAGATCATATCGGTTTTTACGGCGGTTTATTGCCGCCTGCCGTCTGGCTTTGTTTATGGCTATGTGCCTCGGGGTCCGGCGCTAGACAGGGGTTTTTTTGATAATCCGGAAAAAATCAAAAATTTTTTTGATTTTTTGGCGCGTTGGATAAAAAATAATTTCCGCCGATTTATATTCTTCCGGCTGGAACCGCCGCTAGAACCGTCCCAATCTATTATCAGCCGCCAACTGATCTACCCGGATTACTATATCCAGCCCCGCCGTAATTTAGCCATTAACTTAAATCAATCGGAAAAAGAAATATTCAGCCAATTTCATTCTTCCACAAGGTCTAATGTAAAAAAAGCGGAAAGAAAGGGTGTTACGGCGGAAATTAAAGAAAATTTAACAACTAGCGACTGGAATCATTTTTTTAAAATGGCCCAAGAAACGGTCTTAAGAAACAATGGCAAAAACATATACCCTCCAAGGGAATACTTTGAAACCATTACAAAGGTGCTGCCGCCGTTAAGCCAAACCCAAACTGGCGAAATGTCGTGGCGCTTTTTTTGCGGAATGCACGAAGGCCAACCGGCCGCCATAAATTTGGTCATTTTTTTCGGCGGCACTGCCACCTATCTTTTTGGCGCCTCTTATACCAAAAAATTGCCTTCTAAGGTAACAACTTATCTGCATTGGCGCGGCCTGACAGAATCGAAAAAGATGGGCTTTAAATATTATGACCTGGGCGGAATTGACGAAAAACTATGGCCTTCGCTTACGGTTTTTAAAAAACGCTTCGGCGGAGAAGAGTTTGAATACATCGGCAATATGGATATACCCGTGCGGCCTTTAATATACCGTTTATATAATCTTGCCCAAAAAATTAGAAAGAGGGTGTTATAACTCCAGCTTAACTGAAATCATGGCGCCGACTGTTTCCGTAATCGGCTCGTGGTTGCCGGTAGGGTAGTCCTGAAGGGCATTTTGAAGCGTCAGTTCGGGGTAGCGGAAATTTTCTCCCCGTTTGGTTCCAGGATCGTTGGTAATGAATTCGCCTGTGGCATTGTCGTAGCCCTTGATAACAATCATATGATCGCGCGGCCCGGGCGGAGTATAAAAGGGATTAAATAATTTTTGGCCATTTACCGCCACAATCACGGCGCGGCCCTTAAACAATTCGGTCTTTATGTCGGCCGCGCCGATGCCGCGCCTAACTTTAAAATTATCAAATTTAAAATAACCCCCCAGGATTCTTTCGGCAGTATCCTGTATAGAGGTCTCGCGAAAATCGCCGTAGTGTTTTTGTTCATAATCGGAGATGGCGATAATTTCCCGTTCGGCTTCTGCGGGTGTTAAAGAGCGGCCTGCTACCCAGCGCATTAGCATAAGCGAACTTGCTTCTTCGCAGCCGTCTTCTTGCTTCAAATCTTGCCAGTTGCCAAAAGGGGCTTGAACCGTAAAAGGAACAGCCAAAAAAACGCCGGAGAAAGGAGCCGGCGTTCCCGCGTTTATCCTTTTAAAAAGTTATCGTTTCCGCCGGTATCCTGCCGGATGGCAGAACCGCTGGCATTGGCGCGGTATTTAAGTTCTTGATTATTGACGCGGACATTGATTTCGTAACCCGCGGTTATAACTTGAGCGCAAAACTGCCCCGGTTTTGCTAAACCCAAACAGGCATCAGGCCAGTCCTTGGCGGTAACATTTATAATCTCTATCTCGCCCTCACTGATTCCCAAATTTTCCGATAAAAATATCTTGAGCGATTCCACGGCCGGGCTTGAAACGGTCTTAGCATTGGGCGCTGTTTCTTGGCCTTGGACAGTATCTGTAATTGACGGGGCAATAGCGGGTTGAAGCCGAAACCTTAGGACCGCAATAATGCCAAAAATCACCACGATTATGCCCAAAACCGTAATAATCAGCTTTTTGCTAATAGTTATCATGACCTACCTTTTCTAGCGTATTTCCGTATAAAAATCAATAGATTTAAAATAATCTAGAAAAATCTTTTTCTCTTCGGGACTATAAAATTCGCTCGTTTTAAAACTTTTAATTTTTTCCGGCGTAACCCATTCGTAAACAGTATGCTCGTGCGACAATTTTATTTTCCCAGAAATATATTTGGCCAAGTAATATGTTTGGAATATCCAAATGTCTCGGCTTTTAAAATACCGGCGGAATTGAAAAATAGGCGAGCCAAGTTTGTATTTTACATCTGGACCAAGTTCTTCTTTGACCTCCCGAGCGATTATTTAAAATTTATCGCCTTTTTGCATCAACACTTTTAAACCCACATGAAAAATTCCGTAATCACGCTTCATTTTCTTTTTATTTCTAACCAATCGGGGATTGGCACAAATGTTATTTGTTCCCAACCGTCTATTTCTTCTTCGGTCACATCATAATATTTTTGATAAGCAATCTCCACACTGCCATGCAAAGCCCCATTCCAATCCAAGCCCAGTTTTTCGGCCAATGATCTTATCATTGGCTCATCTGGCGCTTCTAATTCCACAAAAGTTGGAATCCATGGCCAAGTGTCTATGGTTATTTCACAATTATCCATTTCCCATTTCTCGCGCTTAGTTTCTTGAAACGAATCTTGTTTAAAACTTAAAGCCAAAAGCAAGTTACAGGTTTCATCAAAATTACTTACCTCCACGGTAATTTCTTTAGTGCCGTGAAGCGAGCGATCTAATAATTTTTTGTAGCTTAAAGTAACCCTGTCGCCCTCGTGCCTGACACGTATCCACGCGCCTTCTTTTTCTAGTCGTTCATCAGGAAAATCAAAAAC
>JACOWZ010000004.1 GCA_016176525.1 Candidatus Colwelliibacteriota bacterium
GTAAACGTTCCTGGCCAGGGATCGAATGCGCGTATTTGTCTTTCAATATCTTTTGCGGATTTTCCCCAATCAATCTTTCCATCCACTTTTGAGAATCGTTTTGTGTAGGTTGCCTGCGAATGATCTTGCGGTATTGGCTTTATACTTCCTTCAACCCAGTGGGGGATAGTTTTTACCAATAAATCGCCGCCTAATTCCCAAAGTTTCTTTGTCAATTCAGGAGTGGTGAATCGCTTATCTCCGATTTCAAAGTTCTCTGTTGCTATAATTGGTCCGTGATCTACTTTTTCGTCCATACAAATAATAGTAACCCCTGTTTTAGTTTCTCCGTTAAGGATCGTCCCTTGTACGGGCGAAGGACCTCTATACTTTGGAAGCAAAGATGGATGAATATTCAAAGCCCCATATTTTGGAATTTCAAGAATTTTTTTTGGAATAATTTTGCCATAAAATCCAACCACTATCAAATCCACCTCGCTACTCTCGGGACCAACAATGTGAAAACCTGCTCCTTCCAGCTTTTCTCTGAGGATTTGACCAAACTCACGACCAAAAAATACAACATTCATTTCACGATTCTCCACTCAATCATCGATTCTTTGTCTGCGAACTCCCATTTTTTCTTTTGTTCAGACCACACCATAGGCTTATTCCTATAAAATGCCTTTTTCTTCACGGGCTTGGGTTTCAAGGTATCGAGTTCAAGCCATTTTTTCAGCACTGTCTCGAGTGAATAATCGAGGTCTCTCGTGCGAGCCCACTCGCTCACTTTGGTTATGGCATCCTTTGCCCTTTGCACAGACCCTGTCAGATCGAGCAACTCTCTGGCCGACTTAGCAAAACGGCCATACACAATATTCTTCTTTCTCGCGCTTCTTTTGAGCTGTTCAAGTGAGACGCCCTTGGTTTCAAAAAAATGCGTGACTACCTGGCGTATCACTGTTTTCTCGCGCAGCTCTTTGTGGTATTTGATCTTCTTTGTCTTGATGTATTCTTCTATCTTTAAAGCAATGCTCTGGCCAATGCCTTTAACCCTTCGAATGCCTTTTAATCCCTCCTTTTTGTACATGCGGGAGGTACTTGTTCCCAATGCTTCCAAACTTTGAGCAGCCCGCCTGTATGCCGCGGGCTTGAACGCAACCCCCTGGATATCCAGAAAATCAGCTATCTCATTCAAAAGGGATATGAGCTTCTTATTCTTACCCATAATAGTTTGATTTTAGCTTAAAAAATGGTAACATTCAACTCATGATGCACCGAGTTTTCATAGCCATCAATCTGCCGGAATCGGTACGACAAGAACTTGCTTCTGCGAAAGGGAGGTGGCCTGAACTTCCTGCAAAATGGGCAAAGCAAGAAAACCTGCACCTCACCCTGGTGTTCCATGGAAACGCTTCAGACCAAGAACTTGAAGAGATAAAACAGAACGCAAAAGCAATCGCGGGGAAACACAAGCCGTTTTCGCTCAAGCTTTCAAAAATTGTGTATGGCCCCACTGGAAAAAATCCTAAAATGATATGGGCGATTGGCCCGGAGTCGAAAGAGTTGCTTATGCTACAAAAAGATTTATCAAAATCCCTACTTGGGGACTCGGTCCCCAAGTTGGAAACGGAACAGGATTTTAGTCTTCATATTACGCTTGGGCGCCTAAAAGAATTTGAATTTTCTCGTATTGATCTAGAAGAACGCCCCGAAATCAACGAACAAATCGACATTGAAATCCCGGTAAGCTCCGTCGATATTATGGAAAGTAAACTTAGAAGAAGTGGTGCGGAGTACAGTGTCATTGAAAATTGTAAATTGTAAATTGAAAATTCGTGAAAATACACTTTATTGGCATAGGAGGAATAGGGGTTTCGGCTCTCGCAAAATACTATCTCAAGAAAGGCTGGGAAGTTTCGGGGTGCGACTTAGCAAGCTCTGAAATCACCGACCAATTGAAGTCAATGGGCATTGCAGTCCGCATAGGAAAGCCGGATATTTCTTGCGTTCCTGAAAACGCAGACCGGGTTGTTTATAGTCCCGCTGTTCCAGAAGGCAATATTGAACGGAAAAAGAAGAAGGCGCAGAGTTATCCTGAAGCTTTAGGGGAACTGACAAGAACCCACTACACTGTT